>JANLJE010000049.1 GCA_029255645.1 Comamonadaceae bacterium
TTCCCCTATGACAGCTAACAGCTTAAACCGCTGTCTTGAAAACAGGGACCACTATGTTTTCCGGCGGGAAATGAATGCCGGCGGCTTCAGGGTTGTCGCGGCAGAAGGCCGGGAACTGGCCGTGTGCGGGATCGAGCAGGGCGAGCCGGGCGCGTTCGCCGCCTTCCTGGCAGGAAAAGGTTGATGCTCGTCAGCTAACAGGGATAATGGCGGCTTGGAATTTTTCGAGTGTGGTCATGACCAGCCCAGTAACCTTCAAGATTCTCGAAGATATTGCCCGGGACTTGTCCGGGGATGAAGTGACCTTTCCCACTTTCCTGGACATCACCTTCCAGGTGCGCGGCGCCCTCAAAAACCCCAATCTGAATGTGGAGCAGCTGGCCAAGCTGGTGGGGGCCGAGCCGTTGATGAGCGCCAAGATCATCCGCATGGCTAATTCCGTGGCCATGAACCCTTCCGGCCGGGCCGTGGCCGACGTGAAGACGGCCATTGTCCGGGTGGGGATCGAGTCGGTGCGTACCGTTTCCTTTGCCGTGGCCATGGAGCAGTTGCTTCAGTCCAGGCAGATGCAGGTCTTTCAGGGGATTTCCCAACGGCTCTGGGAGCATACCGCCCATGTGGCGGTGTTGTGCCGGGTGCTGGCCCGCAAAGTCGCCAGGATCAATGGCGACGAGGCCATGTTTGCCGGCCTGGTGCACGATATTGGCGTTTTTTACCTGATGTCCCGGGCCGCGCATTTCCCCGAACTGGTGGCCGACAAGGAAGAGTTGCATGCCCTTCTGGTAGGGTGGCACGACAGCATCGGGCACGCCCTGCTGTCGGCCCTGGGACAGCCGGAATCGGTGTTGCAGGCCGTGCAGGAGCATGAGCAAGACCGCGAAATCAAGACGCTGAAGAGCCTTTCCGATGTGCTTTATGTCGCCAACAAGATCGCCAATACGGTGGCCAGCTGGCGTGACAAGGACCTGGATGGGGCGGTCGATACCTCGATGCTGGCGGATATTTTTGATGCGGAAACCCTGCAGTCCATCATTGACGAGTCCGAAGAAGAGGTGATTTCCCTCAAGAAGGCCCTCGTGAATTGAGCCGGGGCGGAACGAATGCGGCAGGGCTGGCTGCGTGCCGGCCTTTTGGGTAAGCAATTTCAGGGGGTGTTCATGGATAACGTCAATTCATCCGGCCAGCGCGACAAGCAATGGGCGGTGTTGTGCCTGGGGGCGCTGGGGGTGGTGTATGGGGATATCGGCACCAGCCCACTGTATGCGATGAAAGAGGTTTTTGCGGGCAACCATCCCATTGCCCTGAACGAGTTCAATGTGCTGGGCAGTCTCTCGCTGTTCTTCTGGGCACTGCTGATCATCGTCTCGATCAAGTATGTGATCTTCATCATGCGGGCCGATAACCGGGGTGAGGGCGGCATCATGGCGATGATTGCCCTGGCGCTGCATGACACCCGGCCCGAGCAGCGGTCCCACAAGGCCATTCTGGTGCTGGGGGTGCTGGGGGCGGCCATGTTTTATGGGGATGGCATGGTGACGCCGGCCATTTCCGTGCTTTCCGCAGTGGAAGGTCTGGCAGTGGCGGCACCCTCGCTACATTATTTCGTGTTGCCGCTGGCGCTTCTGGTGCTGCTCATCCTGTTCTATGTCCAGCATCACGGCACGGCCCTGGTGGGACAGGCCTTCGGGCCGGTGATGCTGGTCTGGTTCTCGGTGCTGGCCCTGATGGGGCTGGACCAGATCCTGGAAAACCCGCATGTGCTCCTGGCGATTCATCCCGCCCATGCCCTCGAATTCATGGTGCAGAACCGGGCCATGGCCCTGGTGGCGATGGGCAATGTGGTGCTGGCCGTGACCGGGGCCGAAGCCTTGTATGCGGACATGGGGCATTTTGGTCGCAAGCCGATTCAGCGCGCCTGGTTCGCCTTCGTCCTGCCGGCCCTGTTGATCAATTACTTTGGTCAGGGCGCCCTGCTCCTGAGTCACCCGGACGCCGCCAGCAATCCCTTTTACCTGATGGCGCCCTTGTGGGCCTTGTATCCGCTCCTGGCCCTGGCGACCTTGTCCACCGTCATTGCCAGTCAGGCGGTGATTTCCGGTGCTTTTTCCGTCACGCGCCAAGCCATGCAGCTCGGCTTTTTGCCGCGCATGGAGGTGATGCACACCTCGGAGCGGGAGCAGGGGCAGATTTATCTGCCTGCCATCAACTGGGGCTTGATGCTGGCCGTGATGGTGCTGGTGCTGGGTTTCCGCTCTTCCAACAATCTGGCGGCGGCCTATGGTATTGCCGTCACCGGGGACATGGTGATCACCTCCCTCCTGGCGACGGTGGTGGCGGCCCGGGTCTGGGGCTGGGGCTGGCTCAGGGCCGTCCTGCTGTTTTCCTGTTTCCTGGCGGTGGAACTGACTTTCCTGGCGGCCAACATCCTCAAGATTCCCGATGGCGGCTGGTTCCCGCTGGTGGCCGGGGTGACCATCTTCGTGCTCATGACCACCTGGAAGCAGGGCCGCACCTTGCTGCACCGGCGGCTCGCCGGTGAGCGCATGGAGTTGCTGCCCTTCATCGAATCCCTGGCGGCAGACATGCCAACCCGGGTACCTGGCACGGCGATCTTTCTCAATGCGGACCCGGTCAGTGTGCCGCACGCCCTGCTGCATAACCTGATGCACAACAAGATCCTGCATGAGCGGGTGGTGGTGGTGTCGGTGCAGTTCTTTGATGTGCCCTATGTGCCGGACATCGACCGGGTCGAGGTGCGGGCGCTGAATGAAAATTTCTGGCAGGTGATCGTGCACTACGGTTTCAAGGACGAGGCCAATCTGCCTCTGGCGCTGTCCTTGTGTGCCAACGCAGGACTGGTGCTGGAGCCGCTCGAAACTTCCTATTTCATCGGTCGGGAAACCCTGATTCCCCGCTTTGGCTCGGGAATGGGCGTGTGGCGGGAAAAGCTGTTCATTGCCATGTTCCGCAACGCCGGCAGCGTCACCTCTTTTTTCAGGATTCCTTCCAATCGTGTCGTGGAACTGGGCACCCAGGTGGTGCTGTAGCAGGAGTGCGGGATGTTTCGAGAATTTGGCCAGACGGATCCAGCCCCCGGCCGGGAGCCGGGGAGCCGCGTGCCGCGGCAGGTGCGGCTGATTTCGGTCTTGATTCTGGCCTTCGTGTTTGCCAGTGTGGCCTGCCTGGGCCTGTATCTGAGTCGGCAGCAATTGCACAGTCGTTTGCAAAGCGAGGCCCTGCGCCTGCAGTCGGCCTTTGCCGTGGCCCAGAGCGATATCGAGCAGAACATGCTGATCCTGGCGGCCATGGTGGCGGCGGACCCCGAGGTGCAGCGGCTGTTCCGGGACGGCAAGGCGGCGGTGCAGGCGGAAGGCGGTGGCCCAGGCGGTGAGCGGGCCCGGCGGGCCCGGCAGGCGCTGATGGACCACGTGGCGCCCCAGTGGCGGTCGATGCAGGCGCAGTTTGCCCTGCGTCAGCTGCATTTTCACCTGGGCCCCGGTTCCCTCTCCTTTTTGCGGGTGCACACCCCTGAAAAATTCGGGGACCGGATGGATGATGTGCGCCACATCATTGCTGCGGTCAATAAGGATGGACAGCCGCGCACCGGCTTTGAAACCGGACGTATTTATTCCGGGGTGCGGGGCGTGGTGGCGGTGCGGGATGAGCAGGCTCCCGGCCGGCCGGTGATCGGCGCCCTGGAGGCGGGCACCTCCTTCGATACCCAGTTGGCGCGCCTGGATGGCATGCTGGGGGCGGGCTTTGCCATCTTGTTGAAGCAGGAGCATGTGGACCAGAACGTCTGGCAGGACTATCTCAAGCTGAACGGCGTTCCCGGCCAGGGGAGTTGCAAGTGTTACCTGGAGGCGGCTTCCCGCCTGGAGATTCAGGAATGGATGCGTCAAGGGGATATTCTCCGTCCCCTGGCAAGCCGCCTGGATTCCTCCTTGCTCACATGGCAGGGACGGGATTACCAGTTGGTCCGCTATCCCCTCTATGACTACCTGCACAAGGTAGACCCTGGGCGACCCCATGTGGGCGCCGTGGTGATCTGGCTCGATCGCACCCAGATGCTGGCGGAACAGGCGCAGCTCGAAAACCGCATCGTGCTCGGGGCGGTGCTCTCTTTTGCGGTGGTGACGCTGCTCCTGTTCTGGGGCCTGGGCATCACCCGCCGCCGCCTGGAGGCGCGCATCCAGGCGGCCACCCAGGCCCTGGAAGACGAGCGGCGGCTGTTTGTCGGAGGGCCCGTGCTGACGCTGGTCTGGCAGCCGGAAGGCGGCTGGCCGGTGCGCTATGTGTCCGAGAATGTCCGCCAGGTGCTGGGCTATAGCCCGGCCGAGATGATGGCGGCAGGCCGGAAGTTCGAAGATTTCATTCACCCGGATGACCGTGACCGCCTCAGCCAGAAACGGGAGGGGCTCATCGAGCGTCGGGAGCACAGTTGGGAGCAGCGCTACCGGCTCTTGCGCCAGAATGGGGAAGTGCGCTGGTTCCTTGATTTCACGGTGGCCGAGCAAGATGCCGAAGGGCGCTTGCGCCAGGTGCGCGGCTACCTGATCGACCAGACCGGGCAGGTGGAACTGGAGACCCGCCTGCGGGCAGAAGAAGAGCGGCTGGAACTGGCCCTGGCCGGTGCCGACCTGGGCATGTGGGAGTGGGACGTCGCGAGTGGCACGGCCAGCTGGGATGCCCGGGCTTACGAGATGCTGGGCTATGCCCCCGATGCCTTCCCCGTGAACCCGGATGTGTTCAAGCAGATGGTGCATCCCCGGGACAGCGAGCGGGTCACGGACCAGATCCAGACCCATCTGAGCCGGGCCGAGGGCTTTGTCGTGGAGTTCCGCATCCGTCGCGCCGACGATAGATGGATCTGGGTCGAAAGCCGGGGCAAGGCCGTGACCTGGCACCAGGGCGAGCCCGTGCGGCTCATGGGTACCTTCACCGACATTTCCGTCCGCAAGCAGGCCGAACTGGCCTTGCAGGCTTCGGAAGCCCGCCAGCGCACCCTGATTGCCTCCATGAACGAACTGCTGCTGGCCATGGATGCCTCCGGCTTCCTGCGCGAGGTGCATCAGCCCCGGGGCTTTTTCGCCTGTTTCGACGATCTCCAGGAGCAACTGGGGCGGGATTACCGGGCCTATCTGCCCGAAGCCGTGGCCCACGCGCTGGACGATGCCATTGCCGGGGTCATCCGCACCCTGGAGGCCCAGGCGGTTTCCTTCTCGCTGCCCGTGCGGGAGGGAGATTCCACCGGAGAGGTCCGTCATTTTCATGCCCAGGTGAGTGCCTTGGCGGATGGTGAGCCCTATCCCACCGGCTATCTGCTCATGGTGCGGGACATCAGTGACAGCGTGCGCACCCAGCAGGCGCTACGCCAGCTGGCGACCCGCAATGCCGCCATACTGGAGGGGGCCGGGGAGGGCATCTACGGGGTGGATCGGGAAGATCGTTGCATTTTTATCAACCAGGCAGCCCTGGACATGCTGGGCATCCAGGAGTCCGGGGTGCTGGGCCAGGACACCCATACCTTGTTCCATCACCACGACGAAACCGGCGGGGCCTACCGGCCCGCTGACTGCCCCGTGACGCATACTTTGCAGGACGGGCAGCTGCGCCGGGTCGAAAATGAGTGGTTCTGGCGCCAGGACGGGGTGGGCTTCCCGGTTTCCATGACGGTGGCGCCCCTGATCGAGGACGGTGAGCAAACCGGGGCCGTGGTCCTGTTCCAGGACCAGAGCCAGCGCCGGGCCCAGGAACAGGCGCTGCGCCACCTGGCCAGCACCGATCCCCTCACCGGGCTGCCCAACCGCCGTTACTTCATGGAGCGGCTGGAGCAGGAGTGGTCGCGCCTGAACCGTTTCGGTGGCCAGGCGGCCATCATGATGCTGGACCTGGACCACTTCAAGCAGGTCAACGACAACTATGGCCACGGCGTGGGGGACCAGGTGCTCGTGGCCTTTGCCGAGGTGCTGCGTCAGGGCGTGCGGCGCATGGACGTGCCGGGCCGCCTGGGGGGCGAGGAATTCGCCGTGATTTTGCCCGGGGCTTCCCTGGACGGCGCGCGCCAGCTGGCGGAGCGGCTCCGCCGGGCGGTCAGCCAGATGCCGGTGCAAGATGCCCTGGGACAGCCGGTGCGGGTGACGGTGAGCATCGGCGTCGCTTCCTTTGATCCGGAAACCCCTGTTTCCGAAGCCCTGCTGACCCGGGTGGACGAGGCCCTGTACCGGGCCAAGGCCTTGGGCAGGAACCGGGTCGAGGTCAGCCTGAGCGCTGCCGGCGGGCTTACAGGAAGTATTGCAGCAGCCGGTTGAGAAAGCGCCGGCCCGTCGCCGTGGGGGCGATCCAGTCCGGCTTCATGTCCAGCAGCCCGTCCCGGACCGCGGCCTGTAACGGCGCCTGGATCGTGATCAGGGGCTGGCCGGTGCGGGCCTCGAACAGGGCCGGGGGAAAGCCGCCATTCAAGCGCAGGGCATTCAAGAGGAATTCAAAGGGTAGCTGCGCCGCCTCGACCGCGAACTCCTCCTGCACCGGCCGGCCTGCCGCGACCTCCTTCAGATAGGCTTCGGGCCGCTTCCAGCGCATCTGGCGCAGCACCCGGTCGGGCAGGGTGAGCTTGCTGTGCGCCCCGGCGCCGATGCCCAGGTAGTCGCCAAAATGCCAGTAATTGAGGTTGTGCCGGCACTGCTGGCCGGGCCGGGCGAAGGCCGAGGTCTCGTAATGCTCGAAACCGGCCTCGGCCAGGCGGGCCTCGAAGGCCTCCTCGATGTCGGCGCACAGATCCGGCTCCGGCAACTCTGGCGGAAAGGCGGCAAAGCGGGTGTTGGGCTCCAGGGTGAGCTGGTAGCAAGACAGGTGCCGGGGTCCCAGCGAGAGGGCGGTATCCAGGTCCGCCAGGGCCTCGTCCAGGCTCTGGCCGGGCAGGCCATACATCAGGTCCAGGTTGAAACGCTCGAAATGGCGCGCCGCCAGGGCGGCGGCATGGAGCGCCTCGTCCCGGTCGTGGATGCGGCCCAGGGCCTGGAGGTGAGCCGGGTTGAAGCTCTGGATGCCGAGCGATACGCGGTTGATGCCGGCGGCGCGAAAGCCCGCGAACTTTTCCGCCTCCACCGTGCCGGGGTTGGCCTCCAGGGTGATTTCCGCCCCCGGCGGCAATGGCACCCGGGCTCGCACCGCCATCAGCAGCCGGTCGATTCCTTCGGCGGAGAACAGGCTGGGGGTGCCGCCGCCGAAGAAAAGACTCAGCACCGGCCGGCCCCAGTTCAGCGGCAGGGCGCTCTCCAGGTCCGCCACCAGGGCGTCCAGGTAGGCCGATTCCGGAATCTCACCCCTGGCCTCGTGGGAATTGAAGTCGCAATAGGGGCACTTCTGCACGCACCAGGGCAGGTGGATATAGAGGGAAAGCGGCGGGGAGAGCGTGAATTCAAGCCTCGCCCCCGCCCCCTTGCCGGCCGGGAGGATGGGAATGATGCGGGACATGGGATCAGAACAGGGAAGGGAGGGGGGTAGGCACGGTGTTTACTCCGACTCTCGCACCGGCGAGTCGAGCAGTCCGGCCTGGACCAGATGCAGCACGCAGAGGATCCGCCCGATGCGGCCGTTGCCGTCGCTGAACGGGTGGATGCTCTCGAACTGGTGATGAATCAGCGCCATCCTGATGATGGGGTCGATGTCGTCGCCTGCATCGTCGTTGATGAAGCGCTCCAGCGCCTGCATGTGAGCCTGAACGCTGCCGCCATCCTGCGGCGGGACGAACACGGTTGCCCCCGTGCGCTCGTTTTTCAACACCGTGCCGCCGCTGGTGCGGAAACCCTCGCTACTGTTCTTGAGCAACTGGAACATCGAAATCAGCGTGCCGTTGCCAAGGATGCCCTGTTGCTGGCGCATGCGCTCGTAGCCGTGCATCAGCGCCTCGCGGTAGCGCGCAACCTCCTTGGCCGATGGCGATATCCATTCGGCGATGTGCAGGTCGGCCTGGAACAGCTCGTCCTGCGTCGTCACATAGCTTTCGACTTCCGAGCTCGCCTTGGCTTCCTGCAGCGCCAGGGTGTTGATCAGGATCGCCTGGTTCGGGATGCTGGCTGCGCAGCCTTTCAGTTCCGCCAGGTACCGGTGTGCCGCGACCAGCGCCCGCAGCAGTTCCGGTGTCTGGAAATCGACGCCGGCCGGAGGCAGGTCTGGAATTTGATAGTGTGCTTGTGGGCTCATGGTGAGGCGCTGGAGTTCGGGCGGCGGGCTAACCTGAAGAGATCGTCATGTTGCATAAGCGGATTTTTTTTAACACGACATGAGCCTCATGTTAAAAACCTGACGCCGATACGTGAAGTCAGTGCGCATTGTCACGGGTTTGGCTTGTGTGTTGCTGTCCGAAAGCTCGAATGGCGGCTATTCGTTCCGCAGCCGTTCCAGCAGTTTCTGCATGGCCTGGCCCCGGTGCGAGCGCTGGTTCTTCAACTCGGCGGGTAGTTCGGCGGCGGTCTGGCCGCTCGCCGGGTCGAGGAACAGCGGGTCGTAGCCGAAGCCGCCTTCACCGCGCAGGGCGGGCAGGATTTCGCCGTGCCACTCGCCTTCGGCAAGGATGGGCTGGGGGTCTTCGGCGTGGCGCATGAGCACGAGGAGGCAGACGAAGCGGGCGCGCCGGTCCGCCTGGCCGGCCAGGGTGGCCAAGAGTTTTGCGTTGTTGCGGGCGTCGCTTTTGGGTTCTCCGGCGTAGCGGGCCGAGTGCACGCCCGGGGCGCCGCCCAGGGCGGCGACGCAGAGGCCGGAATCGTCGGCCAGGGCGGGCAGGCCGGTGCAGGCCGAGGCGTGCCGGGCCTTGGCGAGCGCGTTTTCGATGAAGGTGGGGTGCGGTTCGTCTGCCTCGGGCACGCCGAGTTCGCCCTGGGGAATGACTTCGATGCCCAAGGGGGCGAGGAGGGCGGTGAGTTCCTGCAGTTTCTTGGCGTTGTTGGAGGCAAGGACCAGCTTCTTCATGGGGCTCATCCTGCCAGGGCGCTTTCCTGGGTGGCCACCAGCTGGCGGATGCCGGCTTCGGCCAGGTCGATGAGCACGTTCAGCTGTGCGCGGCTGAAGGGCTCGCCTTCGGCGGTGCCCTGGATTTCGACGATGCCGCCCCGGCCGGTCATGACCACGTTCATGTCGGTATCGCAGCCGGAGTCTTCCGGGTAGTCGAGGTCGAGCACGGGAGTGCCCGCAAAGAGGCCGACGGAAACGGCGGCGACATGATCCTCGAGGGGATTGGCGGCGATCTTGCCGGCAACGAGCAGCTTTTCGCAGGCATCATGCAGGGCGACCCAGGCTCCGGTGATGGCGGCGCAGCGGGTGCCGCCGTCGGCCTGGAGCACGTCGCAATCGAGGGTGATCTGCCGTTCGCCCAGGGCGGCCAGGTCGGTCACGGCGCGCAGGCTGCGGCCGATCAGGCGCTGGATTTCCTGGGTGCGGCCGCTCTGCTTGCCCTTGGCGGCTTCCCGCGGGCTGCGGCTGTGGGTGGCGCGGGGCAACATGCCGTATTCGGCGGTGACCCAGCCCTGGCCTTTGCCGCGCAAAAAGGGGGGGACGTTTTCTTCGACACTGGCGGTGCAAAGGACGCGGGTGTTGCCCATCTCGATCAAGACCGAGCCTTCGGCATGACAGGTGTACTGGCGAATGATCCGGACGGGGCGAAGCTCGTCGGCGGCACGCTGGCTGGGGCGCATGGTTTTCCTTTTATTTCTTGAGGCTGTATTTGTCGATGGCGGCGCGGATCTCTTCGATGGCGCGCTCGATTTCGTCGTCCGAGAGGTCGGACTTGTAACTGGGGTTGCGGCCGAATTCGTCGAGTTGGGTGGTGACTTCGGTAAGCCCCATGGTCTGGGTGGAGATGGCGCTCAGGGTCTCTTCCTGGTAGTTCTCTTCCCAGCGCACCACGATCATGGAGAGATTGTCGCCGTGCGGGCCGCCCCTGCGCTCGGCCTGCTGCATGAACTGGGGCACGGCCTGCATCAGGTTCGGGTGTTTCAGGGCTTCCACCAAGGTGTTGCCGGGAGCGACCCCCCAGATGCCGTCGGTGCAGAGCACGATCAGGTCGCCCGATTCGAGCGGGGTCTTGCGCGAGAATTCCAGCTCGGGAGCGTGGCTGCCGCCCAGGCAGCTATAGACCTTGTTGCGTTCCGGGTGGGTTTCTGCCTGGGCCGGGCTGATCAGCCCCTCGTCGACCATGGTCTGGACCTGGGAGTGATCCCGGGTCTGGCTGATGATGTGGCCCTTGCGGATCAGGTAGAGGCGGGAGTCCCCGGCGTGGGCCCAGTAGGCGACGTTGTCCTGGACCACGCAGGCGACGATGGTGGTGCGCGGCGAATCTTCCAGCCGGTTCTGCCGGGAATAGTCGAGGATGGCGTGGTGGGCGTTGTCGATGTTCTTTTGCAGGAACAAGAAGGGGTCGGCCAGACTCGGGCAGGCTTCCCGCTGGAAGGCGTCGGTGAGGGTCTGGACGGCGATCTGGGCCGCCACTTCCCCGTAATAGTGGCCGCCCATGCCGTCGGCCACCACCATCAAGAGCGCGTCCCGCGAATAGCAGTGGGCCAGCCGGTCTTCGTTGTTTTCGCGGCCGCCTTGGCGGCTTTCCTGATAAATGGTGAATCTCATGGTTTGGCGTGGTTTTTCAGTTTATCCACCAGTTGGCCCAGCCAGGATTCGCTGACCTGCTTTTCCGGCGGGGGGTCTCCGTTTTCCATCAGGGCCTTTTGCAGGGCAAAGGCGCTCTGGGGGCGGTACATATGATTCAAATTGAGGCACCAGTCAATGGTTTCCAGCAACTGATCCGATACTTGGCCCTCCCAACGCACCATGGCGGGGATCAACTGGTCGCGCTGCAGCCGTTCGTCGGCGGGTTGGGGGGTGACGCCGGCCAGGCAGGCATACATGGAGGCGCCGATGCTGTAGATGTCGCTCCAGGGCCCGAGGTTCTTGCGGTCCCCGTAATGTTCCGGGGAGGCAAAGCCGGGAGTGTACATGGGCTTCAGCATCGGGGTGTCCGAAGACAGGGTCTGGCGCGCCGCGCCGAAGTCGATCAGCACCGGGGTGTTGTCGGTGCGCAGGTAGATGTTGGAGGGTTTCAGGTCCAGGTGCAGCAGTTTATTGGTGTGCACCACCCTGAGACCGTTCAGGATGCGGATGAATACCCCGCGGATGAAACGTTCGGAAATATGGCCCAGGTGCGTCTGGATGAATTCCTGCAGGGTACGGCCCTGCTCGTATTCCATGACCATGTACACGGTGTCGTTGGCCCGGAAGAAGTTGGTCACCCGTATCACATTGGGGTGGACCAGCTTGGCGAGGGCCCGGCCTTCTTCAAAGAAACACTTCATGCCATAGCGGAAGGCCCCCTGGTGCTCCGGGGTGATGACCGGCCTGATGTCGCCGTTACTGCGCAGGGCCAGGCTGTTGGGCAGGTATTCCTTGATCGCCACTTCCTTGCCTTCGGCATCCCGGGCCAGGTACACAATGGAAAAACCGCCCAAGGATAACTGGCGGTCTATCGTGTATTCCTCGAGCTGGAAGCCCGAAGGCAGAGCAGTGTTGGCTTGTTGGCCCATCGACGTGGAAGGTATGATCTGAGCCTTGGCATTGTCCGGCCTGAGGCGCGGGCTGTAAAGCAGCCGATTCTCCCGGCATGAAAATCTTCTTCCCTTTCCGGAATCTCCCATGATCCACAGCATGACTGGCTATGCAGTGAAAACCCGCGAATTCCCGGGTGGCAGCCTGCATCTGGAGTTAAAAAGCGTTAACTCCCGTTTTCTCGACCTCCATTTTCGTGTTGCTGACGAGTTGCGCCCCCATGAACTGGCGGTGCGGGAAAAGATCAGCGCCCGGGTCGGCCGGGGCAAGGTGGAATGCCGGCTTGACTTTTCCCTGACCCAGGGAGTGCGGCAGAGCCTCAATCAGGAGTTGCTCTTTACCCTTCAGGCGCTGGAAGCCCAGGTCCGTGCCGTGCTGCCCGAGGCCCAGCCCCTGCCCGTCAGCGACGTGCTGCGCTGGCCTGGCATGTTCGGCGATGAAGGGGTGGATTTCACCGGTCTCGGCCCCGTGGTCCAGGCCCTGGCCGACGAGGTGCTGGAGGAATTCGCCGCCTCGCGGGCCCGGGAAGGGGAAAAACTCGCCGCCGTGATCCAGGACCGAGGCCGCCAGATGCGCGCCGTGGTAGCCCAGGTCGCGCCCCTCATTCCCGCCGCCCAGGCGGCCTTTACCGCCAAGCTGAAACAGCGTCTGGAAGATGCGCTGGGAGCCGCCGACGATAGCCGGGTGCTGCAGGAAGTCGCCCTGTTCGCCGCCCGCATCGACGTGGACGAGGAACTGTCCCGCCTCAAGACCCATCTGGACGAACTGGAGCGCATCCTCCTGGCCGGGGGGGCGGTCGGCCGGCGCCTCGATTTCCTGATGCAGGAATTGAACCGGGAAGCCAATACGCTCGGCTCCAAGGCCGCCGTCACCGAAGTCACCCAGGCCGCCCTGGAACTCAAGCTGCTGATCGAACAAATGCGCGAACAGGTGCAGAACCTGGAGTGATTTTCCACGACTTCCTTCCCGCTTCCCGCGTCACCAGCTTGATCTTATTGTAGCTAACTTCAGGTACGGGTCAGCCTGCCAGTGCTGCCTGCCTGATTGCCTCGGTAGCCCACTGGTTGAGGCTCTGGCCGTGGGCAGCGGCGGCGATGGCTGCCGCCTCATGGGTGGCAGGATCAACCCGAAGGGAGAACTTGCCCGAAAAGTGCTTGCGCGGCTCGATACCGCGACGCTCGCAGGCATCCAAAAATACGCGCAGGGATACTTCACCTTCATGTTTCAGTCCGGCCACGTCGGCCGCGTAGAAGTCAGCGCCGCCATTCAGGCCCACGAACTCACCCCGAAACATTTGAATGTCCGGGTCAAAGGCGATGACTGCCTGATAGCCGTTGATGGTCATGGTGTTCATGGTTTCACTCCGTTTTCTTCCAGCCACTTGCGAATTGCCGCGACGGCGCCCTTGTCGGTGTCTGGCGATGGGTGCGGGCGATGAAACACTCGCACCAGGCCAAATAGATACACCTCCACGCGGGAGCCTTCGCGCACTGAAATTTCAGCACCCAACTCCCCGCATAGCGCCTCGATGTCTGCCCAGCGAACATTTGCCGAGACAGGCCGGGAGAAGATCAGTTCCAAGGTGCGCTGGTGCTTTCGTTTCATGGCTTAATGGTAGCAAAAAACGGTATCAAATCACAGGGCAATCTACTCCTGATCCTTCAGCGCGTCGTGGTTTATCTGGAACCCATCCCTGACCACCTGGCCGCAGCATGGCATAGCGTCTTGTCCTGCTGCCGCTTGATCGCCACATAGACGACGCTGGGCGATATACTGGCCTGCTGGGCTGCTGCATAGGGTTGTGCAACCTTTTTTCTGTAAATAATTCGAGGCGATGTCATCGGGATGATGGGATCAGTCTTTCATATTGAGATAGATCTTGCTGGTCATCCACGCCTCATAAGAAAAGCAAATGGCCGGGCAAGTTGAACTGAATTTAGAGATCAAGCGCCTGGAAAGGGAGCAATCCCAGCACCTCGGGCTGCTCAGAATGGAGAAAGCATGAGAATTTCGACCATCCTTGACCACATTGATAGCGGACATATGGCATTGCCAGAGTTCCAGCGCGGTTACGTCTGGAGCGGCGATCAGGTACGAGGGCTGTTTGACTCCCTTTACCGTCGTCATCCAGTAGGCGGTCTCCTGGTTTGGGCGACCGAAGCCAAGACCACGGCACATCGAGGTGACGGTCCAGTTGTGTCAGGCATCGTCAAACTGTTGCTCGACGGTCAGCAACGCATGACTTCCTTGTACGGAGTGATTCGCGGCAAACCGCCCAAATTCTTCGATGGCAATGCCAAAGCATTTACCGGCCTGCATTTTAATCTTGAAAACGAGACCTTCTCGTTCTACCAACCACTGAAGATGGCAGGCGATCCGCTATGGATTGACGTTAGCGCCCTTATGCAGGCAGGTACGGCTGGACTGGGCGGTTTCGTCGCCAAGCTAACCCAACAACCAGACCTGGCACCCAAAATCGGCATCTACGTAGGGCGTTTAAGTCAGCTTCTCAGTATCTCCGATGTTGATCTGCATATCGAGGAAGTTACCGGGGCCGATAAATCGCTCGATGTGGTGGTCGATATTTTCAACCGTGTAAATAGCGGCGGTACCAAGTTATCGAAGGGCGACCTGGCCTTGGCAAAGATTTGTGCCGACTGGCCGGAAGCCCGGGAAACCATGAAGAACAAGCTGAAAGCCTGGGCTCAGGCTGATCTCAACTTCAATCTCGACTGGCTGCTGCGTTCCCTGAACACTGTACTGACCGGCGAAGCCAAGTTCAGCCACCTCGACAACAAGACGGCAGAGGACATTCAGGATGGACTGAAGCGTTCGACCAAGGCAATTGATACCTCTCTGAACCTGATTGGTGCTCGGCTTGGTCTTGACCATGATCAGGTGCTCTTCGGGCGCTTCGCGGTTCCGGTGATGGTGCGCTTCCTCGACCAAAACAAAGGGCAACTGGATGAAAAGCAACGTGACAAGCTGCTCTTCTGGTTTGCTCAGGCCGGGATGTGGGGCCGCTATTCTGGCAACACCGAATCGACTATCGACGAAGATCTGGCTGCGCTGGAAAGTGGTGGCATTGACGGACTGCTGACCAAGCTACGTTTCTGGCGCGGTGGTTTGCGTATCGAACCTGAACATTTCACTGGCTGGAGCCTGGGGGCTCGCTTCTACCCCGTGCTGTACATGCTGACACGTATGGGCGGAGCGCGAGACTGGGGTACGGGAATCGAGCTTAAAGCCAACCTGCTGGGCAAAATGAGCAAGCTGGAAGTGCATCACATCTTCCCCAAGGCACAGCTATACAAGCTCGATCACAAACGCGCTGAAGTGAATGCGTTGGCGAATTTCTGCTTCCAGACCAAGCAAACCAATCTGGAGATCAGCGACCGATTGCCGGAAAAGTATTTTGCCGAGTTCGAGCAGCGCCATCCGGGGGTACTTGCTACCCAGTGGATACCGATGGACAAGGAACTCTGGAAGATGAAGAACTACCGGGACTTCCTGGAGGCGCGCAAGGAGCTACTGGCCGCCGAAGCCAACAAGCGCATGGAAGAACTGCTGCATGGTGAAACGCATTGGTTGGAAGGGGCCGCAGCCAAGAAGCCGCAGGCCATACCGATCCCCGGGGGTATTGCCAGTGAAGCAGAAGAGGCTCAACTGACAGAGCTGAATGACTGGGTTGCCAGCCTGGGGCTGCCGCGTGGGGAGATGAATTTCGACTTCGCTGACCCGGCAACCGGAGAACAGCGCGCAGTGTTTGACCTGGCTTGGCCGAATGGTATTCAGGAGGAGCTATCGGCCCCGGTTGCCGTGCTGCTGGATGAAGCAGCGGAGACGCTTGCCCTGGCGAGTGGCGCGGGCTATCGCTGCTTTAGGTCTGCTGCCGCGTTTCGGGAATATATTGAAAAAGACATTCTGGCGCTGGAACAACTGTGAAAATACACGCCTGCTCTGCAGGAATACACACCAGCGAGCCTCTTGCAAAAGTCAGAAATCAGAATTCTGGAACGGGCACATTCGCCCGCGGGGAGCGATTTTTCAACGTGAGCGGGGCCTGCTTGGCGGTGAGTCTACCTTGATGACATATAACACATCCGGTACATCTTCGAGGACGGGGAGTTGCGCGAGGATTCAGTTGTCCGGTTTTTCCGAACAACTGCCGCGGATGGCAAAAACCACGAGGTAGCACACTACAACCTCGACATGGTGCTGGCCTTGGGCTACCGGGTACGTAGCCAGGCGGGCGTTCGCTACCGGAAGTGGGCAAGTGCCCAATTGAAAGAATACCTCGTCAAAGGCTTCGTGCTCGACGATGAGCACCTGAAAAAACCCCGGCCAGGCACGAGACTACTTCGATGAACTGACCCCGCCGCCTTCAGGATATCCGCACCAGCGAGCGTCGTTTTTATCAGAAAATCACCGACATCTACGCGACCAGCGTCGATTACGACTCGACCGCTACCATCCGGGTGTGAGAACACGGATTCAGGGTATATGAAATCCGAATCGACGGTGCCATAATTTCCGGATGAATACACGCCTCCTCTCCCTATTCGCCGCCGCCGTCCTGGCTCTGCCCGCATCAGCCCAGGTCTATAAATGCAAGACGCCAACCGGCGGAACGCTGGTGTCTGACCGGCCCTGTGATGGGGCCAACAAGACGGTGGACGTTCGCCGGTCTGAGCCGGTTACCCTGGAGCAACAGATGCAGGCCGCCGAGGTGCAACAGCGCCGGCGCCAGCAGTTGGGGCAGATGGAGGCCGAGGAGTCCGCGCACCGGGCACGACTGGCGGAGCGAGAAGCGCAACGCGCCCCGGAGATTTCGCCCGAAATGGCCCGGCGCCGTCAGCAGCTTTGTGATGAGGCCAGCACCCCGATGAAAGGCTCTCAGGGTGGATTGACCGCTTCCCAGCGCTCAGTTCTCGCCAGTTGCGCCGGATTGAATGTCCCTGCCCCCGCCCCTGCTTCCATCCCCATCCCCGTCCCCATCATGCCTTCCGCTGCCCTGCCGCCTCCCCCTCCGAGCGTCATTACAAGCTGCGATCCAGGCGGGTGCTCGGACTCCAACGGGAATCGCTACAACGGAACAGCCGGCCAGGGGGCGTTTCACCGACAAGACGGCCGTTTCTGCCTGCACGTCGGCGACCAGATGCAGTGCAATTAAGCCTTTCCTCGCCTGGGCCGACATTTTCCGGAATCACGCCGATGACCCTGTACGTGGCCATCCGGCGGGAGGAAGCCAAGGGGCGATGGAAGCCTGCCCCTGTTGCGGCTCAACGGTGCCGACGGAGCGGATCAACCGGGCCGTGCTGAGGGTCACGAAGTAGCCTGTCCTGTCATCCATGATTGGCATGGCGGTAAGTCATGATTCACGTCATCCCATGTTCGATGATCATCCAGAGCGACGAATTCAAAGCATGGCACGATGACCTGCGCGACAATGTCGCCCGCGCCCGGATCGCGGCCCGAATCCGGCTTGCCGAGCACGGCAACCTAGGCGACATTGCCCGTGCACGCGGCATGAGCCAGCTCGCCCGAGAAACGGGCCTGTCCCGCGAACGGCTGTATCAGGCCCTGTCGGCCAAGGGCAGCCCGGAGTTCGGCACTATCATGAAGGTAATCCGCGCCTTGGGCCTGACGCTGCACGTGGAAATCGCTCGCGCTTGAGTACCCGAAAAAACTCGTACCCGCTGCTGTACCCGTTGAAAACCGTATTGGCACAAGGCCTTGTTTCATGTGGGTTTCAGTTGGGCACTATCAGGTGCATCCCTGCCAGGGCGTCTGCTGCGCCGAGGTTCTGAAACCGGCCAGGGGTGCGTCGGGCAGGCGAGCCAGGGTCTTGCCGAGGGCGGTGGGCACTCGGGCCAGGGCAGGCGGGTTGGCAGGGCGCGATTGCGTGACTTGCCGGGGCTGGCCATAATGCTTC
This sequence comes from Comamonadaceae bacterium, assembly GCA_029255645.1. GTDB lineage: Bacteria > Pseudomonadota > Gammaproteobacteria > Burkholderiales > Rhodocyclaceae > Azovibrio. The sequence goes on from JANLJE010000049.1 coordinate 17,528, forward strand.
GCCAACGGCCGGCGGACTGGCGCGGACCATGGCGCCGCATGGCGCCCTTGCCGGGGCCAGCCTTGCAAGGCGCAAGATTTTCACCACTCACTCCAAAACGAGGCAAGACATGACGCAAGATAAGCTACCGCGATTCGATGCTGCACAGGGCCTGCGCTATCGCAAGCTCGGCAACTCGGGCCTGTTCGTCTCCGAACTGTGCCTGGGCACCATGACCTTTGGCGGCGACAAGGACGTCTGGGGCCTGATCGGCAATTTGCAGCAGGAACAGGCCGACGAGCTGGTCCGAATCGCTCTCGAGGCGGGCATCAACTTCATCGATACCGCCAACATCTATGGCTATGGGGCCAGCGAGCGCATCGTCGGTCAGGCGCTCAAGAACCTCGGCGTGCGCCGCGAGGACATCGTGCTGGCCACCAAGGTGCTGGGGCCGATGGGCGAGGGCCCCAATGACCGCGGCGCCTCGCGCGGCCATATCCTGGCCCAGTGCAAGGCGAGCCTTGCCCGCCTGCAAACCGACTACATCGACCTCTACCAGATCCACGGCTTCGACCCAGCAACCCCGATCGAAGAAACCCTGGAGGCCTTGAACACCCTGGTGCAACAGGGCCATGTGCGCTATGTGGGGCTCTCCAACTGGGCCGCCTGGCAGGTGATGAAGGCGATCGGCATCACCCAGGCGCGCCACTTGTGCCCGATCACCTCGCTGCAGGCCTATTACACCCTGGTCGGTCGGGATCTGGAGCGGGATGTCGTTCCGATGCTCGAATCCGAAAAGCTCGGGCTGATGGTGTGGAGCCCGCTTGCCGGCGGCTATCTCTCCGGCAAATACGAAGGGCCGAACGTGTCCGAAGAAAACCGCCGCGCCCGCTTCGACTTTCCGCCCGTCAACCGGGAACGGGGCAGCCAGGTCATCGAGGTCATGCGCGGTATTGCTGCCGGCAAGCAAGTCGATGGCCAGCCCGTCAGCGTGGCCCAGATTGCCCTGGCGTGGCTGCTGCACCAAAAAGCCGTGACCAGCATCATCCTCGGCGCCAAGCGCCCCGAGCAGCTCAAGGACAATATCCGCGCCGCCCAGGTGCGCCTGTCGGCCGACGAACTCGCGGCCCTGGATGAGGCGAGCCGCCTGCCGCAGGAGTATCCGGGCTGGCAGCTCAAAAGGATGGCGCAGTATCGGGATCACATGAAGGCTTGATGCCCGTCCTGGGCCTTGCTCGGCTTTGTGCTCCGCTCTGCGGCCTGCCCGGCGCAGCCCCTTGTTCGCAGTCCCTTGTTCGCAGTCCCTTGTTTTTGAAACCCCGGCGCTTGAAGCTCACCCGCCTTCGATCGCCCATTCCTGACTGGAGGTGCTGATGTCGACCGATCCGCAAAACCTCGCCCTGACCGAACACCATGGCGTCTACCCGGCCATCGACCCGGCCTCGACCTTGAAAGGCAGCGCCGCCGGCAAGGTCCTCTTCATCACCGGCGCCTCACGCGGCATCGGCCGGGCCACGGCCTTGGCCTTTGCCGAGGCGGGCGCCAAGGCCGTCTATCTGACCGCCCGCTCACCTGCCGAACTCGAAGCGACGCGCGACCTCGTCCGGCAGGCGAATCCGCAGACCCAGTGCGCGTTTTCGCTCTGCGACGTGACGCGGGCGGAACAGGTCGAAGCGGCGGTGGCCGATTGCGTGCAGACATTCGGCGCCATCGACGTGGCCGATGCCAATGCCGGCTACCTGGCCCAGTGGACGAAGATCGGCGAGTCCGATCCGGCGAATTGGTGGCACACCTGGGAAGTGAATGTGCGCGGTGCCTACCACGTCATCCGCTTTTGCCTGCCGCACCTGATCGCCTCGGCCAGGAAATGGGCCGCCCAGGGCTCAAGCGGCGGCCACTTGATTCTGCTCTCCTCGATCGGCGCCCAGCGCCTGGCCCCGACCGCCTCGGACTATCAGACTTCGAAGCACGCGATCAACCGGCTGTGCGAATTCGTCCAGGTCGATCACGGCCAGGACGGCATCAAGTGCTTTGCCATCCATCCCGGCGGGGTGGCCACCGAACTCGGGCGGAATATGCCCGAGGACCGGCATGTGTACCTCACCGATAGCCCGGATCTGGCCGCCGGCTTCATCGTCTGGCTCGCCGCCGGCATGGCGGATTGGGCCGCCGGGCGTTATCTGAGCGCCAATTGGGATGTGCAGGAGCTCACCGCGCAGAAGGACGAGATCCTGCGCAACGACCTCTTGGTGAACCGCCTGCGCACCCAGGCGTGACTGGGGCCGTGCCGTCCCGGGCTGCCGGTGTTCGAGGTCATGGCGGCCCGGCGTTCGCGCGCTTGCTATCCAGTCGTTATAAAATCCGCAAAAGCCAGAACCGGGCTGCCTGCCTCCGCGGCTTGCCCCGGGAGCTGCAGAAAGGGCCGCGGCTGGCGCATTCCGGTTGTTCGACAATGATGAAAGCATATCCAATGATGAAGACGACACTGCGGCGCACGGCCGTTGCCTGCTTGCTGGCCACACTGGGGGTGGCGAATCATGCTGTCCATGCGGATGAGTTCGGGGTGGCGGCGGGGGGCATGGATGGGTATCACAGCCTGTCCCTGAATTACCAGAAGGCGCCCTTCTGGGAGGGGACTCTGGCCGGGCATCCCGTCGATGTCAGCCTGGAATACTCGATCGGGGCGGTGCGGGCCCCGGATGATGGCGACTCTTCCCGCACGCTGGGGCGGATCGGCCTGACGCCTTTCGCCCGGTGGCGGTTTGCCTCGAACACCGGGATCGAATTCGGCATTGGCGCGAACGTGTTTTCGGGGACCCATCTTGGCGACAAGGAAATCTCGACGGCATTCCAGTTCAGCAGTGCGCTTGGCCTGTTCCATCGCCTGGAGGGTTCGCCTTGGGGGCTCGGGCTGCGTCTGACGCACTACTCCAATGCCGGCATCAAGGACCCCAATCCTGGCCAGAACTATTTACAACTGCGCGCCAGCTACGTTTTTCCCTGAGTTTTTCCCTGAGTTTGCCCCTGAGTTTGCCTTGTACACAGGGGCGAGGCCGGGTCCCCGCTTTTGAATCCGGAGTGACCATGAACTATCCTGCCCCCTCCTTCGAGGCCAAGATCTGCCCGCCGGAGCAACTGACGGCCCGGGCCGCCTTGCTGCCCCGGCCGCGGGTATTTACCAATGGCTGCTTCGACATCCTGCACCGCGGTCATGCCACCTATCTGGCCCAGGCCCGCGCCCTGGGGGCGAGCCTGATCGTGGCGCTCAATTCCGATGCCTCGGTGCGGCGCCAGGGCAAGGGGGAAGCGCGGCCCATCAACGCCCTGGAAGACCGGCTGGCGGTGATGGCGGCCCTGGAATGCGTCAGCCTCGTGACCTGGTTCGAGGCGGACACCCCCCTCGACGCCATCCTCGCCTGCCGGCCGGAGGTGCTGGTCAAGGGCGGCGACTGGCCGGTCGAGCGCATCGTCGGGGCCGCCGAGGTGCGTAGCTGGGGAGGGACGGTGCATTCCCTTCCCTTCCTCCACCAGAAGTCCACCACCGCCCTCCTGGAAAAAATCCGCCGGCTTTAAGCGGCCGCCGTGCGGCGCGCCATGATCTGCCGCGCCAGCCTCTCCAGGGCGGCGGGCGAGAGATCGTCCGTATCGACATAGCCGAGACTGGGCGGATATTCGAAACTTGCCTGGCGGGAACGGCGGTACAGCGGGTCGTAATGGCGCTCCAGCAGTTCGGCCACCAGGACCTCCCAGTTGCGCGCCTGGGCCAGGGCTTGCCAGTGTTGCACCAACTCCCGGCCCAGATGGCCCTGCAGACCCTGCAGTCTTTCCTGGAGCCATTCCGGATGCTGCAGGAAGTAATCGTAATCCTGGCGCAGGAAGGCGATCCGGGCGGGCAGGCTGGCGCGGATTTCGACGCAGCGGCCCTGGCGCATGCGCTGGATCAGGGCGTCCGGCAGGTGCAGCCGGCCGATGCGGCGGCTTTCCGCCTCCACGAACACCGGGCGCTCCGGGTCCAGGGCGGCCAGGACCTGCCACAACCGGCTCTCGAAGCTGCGCGGCGAGGGTTGCGGAGCATCGGGCAGACCGCCCAGTACCGAACCCTTGTGCATGGCCAGTTCCTCCAGGTCCAGCACCTGCCCGCCCAGGCGGGCGATGCTCTGGAGGATGCGGGTCTTGGCGCTGCCGGTGGCACCGCACAGGACATGAAAGTGGAGCGCCCGGGGCAAGGCATCCAGTTGTTCCAGCACCTGCCGGCGCCAGGCCTTGTAGCCGCCTTCGAGCCGGTCCGCCTGCCAGCCGATCTGGCGCAGGATGATCTGCATCGCGCCGCTACGCTGGCCGCCCCGCCAGCAATAGATGAGCGCTCGCCAGTGCGGGGGTTTGTCGGCCAGGGTTTCCTGCAGGTGCCGGGCGATGTTGATGGCGATCAGGGCGGCCCCCACTTTCTTCGCTGCGAAGGGCGAGACCTGCTTGTAGAGGGTGCCCACCCGCACCCGCTCCGCGTCGCTGAGCACCGGCAGGTTGATGGCGCCGGGGATGTGGTCGTCGGCAAACTCGGCCGGGGTGCGGACATCGATGATTTCCGGGTAGTCGGAAAGTTGTGCTACGGTGGCAAGCCCGGATGATTTCATGGTGGCGGAGCTGGGATCGAGGCCGCCATTTTACGGCCCGCCGCTGTTTCCATTTCAGATACCTGCAAGATGAACCCGATCAAACTGACTTCCTTTGCCCACGGCGGCGGCTGCGGCTGCAAGATCGCCCCCGCCATCTTGTCCCGCATCCTTGCCGCCACCCCGGCCGCCGTGCTTCCACCGCAGCTGCTGGTGGGCAGCGAATCTTCCGACGACGCGGCGGTGTACCGGCTCAATGACAGCCAGGCCCTGGTGGCCACCACCGACTTCTTCACCCCCATCGTCGATGACCCCGGCGATTTCGGCCGCATCGCCGCGACCAACGCCCTTTCCGACATCTATGCCATGGGCGGCACCCCGATCCTGGCCCTCGCCATCGTCGGTATGCCGCTCGACAAACTGCCCCTGGACGTGATCGAGCAGATCCTCGCCGGGGGCGCCTCGGTCTGCCAGGCGGCGGGCATTCCCATCGCCGGGGGACACTCCATCGACGTGCTGGAGCCCATTTACGGCCTGGTCGCCCTGGGGCTCGTGCATCCCGATCGGGTCAAGACGAATAGCGCCGCCCGGGCCGGGGACCTGTTGATCCTGAGCAAACCCCTGGGCATCGGCATTCTCTCCGCCGCCTTGAAGCAGGGGAAACTTTCGCCGGCCGGCTACGCCGAGATGCGGGCGCTCACCACCCAGCTCAACCGGGTGGGCAGCATCCTGGGCGAGATGGCGGCCGTGCATGCCATGACCGATGTCACCGGCTTCGGCCTGGCCGGCCACCTGCTGGAAATCTGCCGCGGCTCGCAGTTGGCGGCGGAGCTGCGTTTTGCCGACCTGCCCCTGATCGAAGAAGCCGTGGCCCATGTGCAGGCGGGCGTGGCCACCGGGGCTTCGAGCCGCAACTGGACGGGCTATGGACATGAACTGGCGCTGGCGCCGGAGATCGCGGATTGGCAGCAAAAACTGCTCACCGACCCGCAGACTTCCGGCGGCCTTTTGGTAGCCTGCGCGCCCGAGGCGGCAGATGCGGTGTTAAGGCTGTTCCAGCAGCAGGGTTTTGCCCGGGCGGCCGTCGTGGGGCGCTTGAAAGAACAAAGCGCGGGAGCCGCCCGGCTGCAGGTGAGCTGATCCGGCCGGGGCGGCTTAGTGGTGCTGCCCCGGCACCACGGCGGCGACCCGTTTTTCCCTCTTTTCATCCACTGCTTGCAGGGCCGATCATGCCCGTTTCTTCAAATCATGGCGGCGACGAATCGTGCCGTCATCCCGCCGCCAGCGCCTCTCCGCCTCCGGCATCAGCAGCAAGGTCAGCGGCTAGCCTGCCCGCCACCTTGGTCATTTCTCATGTCGTCAGTTCGATACGCAGGTGCTTGCCCAGCGCTTTTGCGGCACGGGCGAGGGTCGTTAGCGTCAGGCTGGTATCGGTCTCATCCAGCAATCGGTTCAGCGCCGCCCGGCTGGTCTGCATTTTCTCAGCCAGTGCGGTCTTGGTCAGGTGCTGGGCTTTCATCTCTTGCGCGATCTGCCAGGCAACGACCCGCTTGATCGCTACGGCGGTGGTTTCTTCCAGTACCGCTTCTTCATCCAGGAAGTCATCGAAGCTGCTGCCGATGTGCTTGTTCATGAGGCGCTCCTGAGTCGTTGCAGACGCCGCTTGGCGACGTCGAGTTCTTCGGGGGGTGTGGCTTGGGACTTCTTGATGAAGCCGTGCAGTAACACCATCGTGTGACCGACTACGGTGAACAGAATCCGGGCGATCCGGTCCATGAGGTGAATGCGGACCTCCCACAAGTCTTTGGCCAGTTTGCGGACCAAGGGCATGCCCAGCGGCCAGCCGAACTGTACCGTCTTGATGTCGGCTCCGATCGCGCGCCGCTCGCTGGCCGGTAACGTCTTCAGCCATTCCCGCACAGGCTCATTGCCGCTGTCGGTGGCGAAGAAGCGGATATCCAGGATGGGCATGTTCATGCCTGTAAATGTACCAATGTTGGTACGTAAAAGCAATGAATGAACCTATTTCCAGCAGTTTTCACGCCAATGCCAGCCGACACCGTGCCCTGTCCCCTGGATATCTCGAGAAGATCGAAGCCCAGCTCAAGGCGGAAGTCCAGGAGATGCTGAGGCTGGCCGAAGCGGCCGACCAGTCTTCTGTTTCCGATGGGGTCAGCCTGCCCGACGAGATCAAGCGGCAGGAGGATCGGCTGGCCGCCATTGCCGCCATTGCCGCCGATGGTCGAGAAGGTGCGGGCATCACCGGCGGGGCTCAACCAACCGGAAATCCTGCGGGTCGACAGCGGCTACTTCAGCGAGAAGAACGTCGCGACCTGCGAGGCCGCCAAGATCACCCCGCTGATCGCGATGGGGCGCGAAGTACATCATCCGGATTGGCGGGAGCGCTTCGAAGAACCGGCACCGCTCACCGAGCCGGCCTGTCACGTCGAACAGATGCGGCACGCGCTCAAGACCAAGGCAGGACGTGCGCTCTATGCGCTACGCAAGCAGACCGTGGAACCGGTGTTCGGCATCATCAAGTCGGTGATGGGCTTTCGCCAGTTTCTGCTGCGTGGCCTGGAAAATGTTCAGACCGAATGGACACTGGTCTGCCTGGCGTGGAATTTGAAACGCATGGCCGCATTGCGTCCGCAGTAGCAGGAAATGCAGGAATTCGTGCGTCCATCGCCAGATTCCGCCACTTTCGAGCCGTTTCAGCCAGATTCCAGCCAGATTCCAGCCAGATTCCAGCGATTTCGTCGCCTCAAGCCCGACAGGCTGCTAGCCAAACCGGAAACCCAAGCCGGTCAACGAGTTACGGGAGGTTTGGTGGGCAGTTTCGGCACCGCCCCGCCACTTTCCCACCGTCAGTGGGGCAAAACCAGCCCCGAAAGTGGCCATCGGGGCATGAAAGCCAACAGGATTCGCCCGGTTGGGTCACCCACCCACTTCCCACCCCGCCGACGGATTGCTCCACCAAGATGGGTGAATCCGGCCGGTTAGCGGCCGGACATCGGACTTGCCAAGGCTGTGCGGTTGCGCGAAGTTAGCAAATTCGCTAACATTCAAGGCATGAACTGGACTGAAACCCCCGCCCGGGAATTGAAGACAGCCCGCAAGCGACTCAAGGAGGTCAAACATGCATAGTGAGCAATTCAAGCCGGTTCGCCTGGACACCAAGGCAGAGTTGGCACGCGCCATGCAGCGGCCGGGATTCAAGGCCGCATGGGAGGGATTGGAAGAGGAGTACGCCGCACTCAACGAGTTGCTGCAGGCCCGCAAGCAGGCGGGTCTGACCCAGGAGGAAGTCGCTGCTCGCATGGGCACGACCAAGAGCGCCGTGTCGCGCCTGGAAGCCTCGATCCGCAGCGAAAGCCATTCCCCCTCGTTCGCCACGCTGCGCAAGTACGCGCACGCCTGTGGCAAGCGTCTGGTGATCAAGATGGTCTGACCGACGCAAACCACGCCACCAAAACGTGGCCGTCACCCCGCCCGGGTGACGGCCATTTCGCAGGTTTTCAGTGGCGGGTTGGCGATGACTGCTTAACGTGGCGTCAGGTTGATTGCCCTTGACGGCCAGGAGATAGTCGGCGCCCTTGGCCTCGATTGGCTCAGCACGATTGGCTCAGCACGATTGGCTCAGCGATGGCGCGCTGAGGCTGTTCCAGCAGCAGGGTTTTGCCCGGGCGGTCGTCGTGGGGCGGTTGAAAGAACAAAGCGCGGGAGCCGCCCGGCTGCAGGTGAGCTGATCCGGCCGGGGCTTCAATCGTCCTGCCCCAGCACCACGGCGGCGACCAGTTGGTGCAGCAGGCTGACCAACTGGTCGCGGTTGCTGCGCAGTTGTTGGGCGTACTGCTCGGCGCTGGCCCGGTCATTGCGTTGCAGGGCGGCGATCATGGCCTGGCTGGACTGGTGTACCTGCCGATGGACGCTTGCGATGGCGATGAAGCTGGGGTTGGTGGCGTAGGGCGGCGTGTGTCGGTTGTTCTCGTACCAGCGGCCAAAGTTACAGTCATTTTCGTTGAGCGGCGGAAGGTGCGGCTGGCTGCCTGCCGGGCTCTGGAGCAGGGCCAGGACCTGGTCTGCCCAATGCCGGTGTTCCACTTCCATGAGCAGCAGGGGCAGGTGGGCGCGTTCCAGTTCCAGGCTGGCAGCTGTGGTCCAGGTCGGGTCCGGTTGCCAGTCGCGCACCCAGTCTGGCACGGCAGCGGCGGGCATGGGGCGGGCAATGCCGTAGCCCTGGGCCAGGTCGCAGCCCATGTGCAAGAGCATGATGCCGTGCGAGGTGCTCTCGACCCCTTCGGCGATGACCTGGCGGCGAAACACCTGGGCGAGGCCCACCACCCCTTCGACGATGGCCAGGTCTTCCGGATCGTGCAGCATGTCGCGCACGAAGCTTTGGTCCACCTTGAGCACGTCGGCGGGCAGGCGGCGCAGGTAGGAGAGCGAAGAGTAGCCGGTGCCGAAGTCGTCCAGGGCGATGCCCAGACCGAGTTGGCGGCAGGTGCCGAGCACCTGGGCCACTTCGTTGATGTCGGACAGGGCGGCGGATTCGAGCAGTTCGATTTCGAGTGCGCCTTTGGGCAGGGCGGGATAGGCCCGTAGCTGGGTGCTGAGATAGGGCAGGAATCCCGGTGAGAGCAGGTGCGGGCTGGCGATGTTGATGCTGACCGCCAGTTCCAGCTCCAGCTTGCGCCAGTCGCTGATCTGGGCCAGGGCGGTGAGGATGACCCATTCGCCGATCTGGAGTTCCAGGTCGGTGTTTTCCACCAGGGGCAGGAACTCGCCGGGGGAGAGCAGGCCCCGTTCCGGATGGTTCCAGCGGATCAGGGCTTCCATGCCCAGTACCCGGCCCCGGCGCATGTCCACCTTGGGCTGGTAGTAGAGGCAGAACTCATCTTGTTCGAGGCCGCGGCGGATGCGCAGCAGGTTTTCCTGGCGGCGGCTGGATTCCAGCGCTTCTTGGATTTCAAACACGTGGAAACGATTGCGCCCGGCCTGCTTGGCCTGGTACATGGCCTGGTCGGCGTGACGCAGCAGCGCGTCCGGCTCCGAGTCGTCGTCGGGGAAAAAGGTCACGCCGATGCTGGCGGAAAGGGTGATGCTGACCTCGGCCAGGTGGCAGGGTTCGGCCAGTTGCTGCAGTATCTGCGCCAGGGTTTCCAGGTAGTCCTGGCGCTCGGCGCTGCCGCCCAGCACCATGGCGAACTCGTCGCCGCCCAGGCGGGCCACGGTGTCGGTCTCCCGCAGCGCCGAGAGCAGGCGGCGGCCGATGCGGGTCAGCAGCATGTCCCCGACATTGTGGCCATAGGTGTCATTGATGGGCTTGAAGCCGTCCAGGTCGAGATAGGCAACGGCGATCCGGGTATGTTCCTGGCGCGCCTGCGCCATGGCCATTTGCAGCCGGTCCGCCAGCAGGGTCCGGTTGGGCAGGTTGGTCAGGGGGTCGTAGTGGGCCAGCCGTTCGATTTTCTGCTGCTGCCGCTTGATGTCGGAAATGTCGGTGAACACGGCAATGTAGTGGGTGATGGTGCCTCGCTCGTCGGCCACGGCGGAGATGGAGAGCAGCTCCGGATAGGTTTCGCCGTTCTTGCGCTTGTTCCAGATTTCGCCCTGCCAGGTCCCTTCCCGCGCCAGGGCTTCCCACATGGTGGCGTAGAACACCGAGGGGTGGAGGCCCGAGCTGAGGATGCGGGGCGTCTGGCCCACGGCCTCGTCGTGGCTGAAGCCGGTGATGTGGCAGAAGCTGGGGTTCACTTCCAGGATGACGCCCTGGGTGTCGGTCAGGACGATGCCTTCCTGGGCATTGTCGAAGACGCTGGCGAGCAGGCGCAGGCGGTTTTCCTGGGACATGCGATTGCTGTCGTCCAGCAGGTAGCCGCGCATCCGGGTGATCGCTCCTTGCTCATCCGGCTCGGTGATGGTGATGTCGTTGATCCAGCGGATCTGTCCCTGGTCATCGCGGATGCGGTAGGTCTGCTGCCACTGGCTGCGGCCCTGGCGCAGGTAGTCGTGCACTTCGGCGTTGATCCGGGGCAGGTCTTCCGCCAGGATCAGGTCGCAGTAACGAAAGCCGGGCTGATGTAGCCGGCTGGTGTCCACCCCCAGCACCCGGCTGGCCGAATCCGAGGCATGAAGAATCGGCCAGCCTTCGCTTGCCAGCCAGGTCATCACCGCCACGGGGCCGCTGGAGAAAAGCCGCTGTTCGCCTTCGAGTTCGCGCAGATAGGCCTGGTTGTGGCGCATCTGTTCCTTTAGTTGCAGGTTGAGGCGGCTCATGCGCCAGAGCAGCAGGGCGAGAATGGCCAGGGCCAGGCCGACCGTAGTGAGCAGCCAGAGACTGTAATGTTTCCATAGGTCGCCCAGGGTCAGGCGGTGCTGGTCGTAGGGCGGCAGTCCCAGGTCTTCCAGCAATTCCCGCAGGGGTTCGTAATCGCCGGCCAGGGTCCAGCCCCGGTAGTGGGCGGCCAGCGCCGCGGGATGGTCGGCAGGCTGGGCCAAGAGGGCGCGGGCCACGGCTTTTTGCAGGGCTTCGGGCACCTGGGCGCGGGCGGCGAAGGGCCATTCCGGGTAGAGCCGGGTGGAGAGGGCCAGGGGAAAGCCGGGTTCCTGACGTGGGGCCAGCACCTTCAGTTGTCCGGGTTTCAACTTGCCTTCTTGCAGCATGGTTTCGAGCAGCCCGGTGCGCACGAAGGCGGCGTCGGCCCGGCCTTCCAGGAGGGCGGCGATGGCGCGGTCCTGGGGCGGGCCGGTAAAGAACAGCCGGGCCTCATGGTGGATGTCGATGCCGGCTTTGAGGAGCAGATGGGCCTGGGCCTGGTAGGCGCCCAGCGAGCCGATGTCGACGGCGGCCAGGCGCTTCCCCTTCAGGTCGGCCAGACGGTTCAGGTCGGTACGGCGGGCGTCGACCAGGATGACGCCGCCGAAGCGGCCGCCGGCTTCGCCCGGACCTACCAGGGTGGCCAGGCGGGTCATGGGCTCGCGCTGGTGCAGTTCGATGTAGAAGGTGGGCTGGACCACGACGAAATCCGGGTTCAGGCCGGCGAAATCCTGCTGCAGCTCGGGCAGGCTCAGGGCCACGACCCGGAAGCGCTGGCCGGGAATGGCCTGATTCAGATAGTCGGCAGTCGGCTGCCAGCGCCGCTCGGTCTCGGCCTTGTCCCGGAAGGCCAGGACGGCGATCAGCGCTGCATCGGACGCCAGGGCCGGCAGGGCGGTCGCCAGGGTCAGCAGCAGGCAGGAGAGGATATGCCGCAGTCCCATGCCGGCCTCAGGCGGTTCCCAGAGGGGGGCTGTTTTCCAGGGCATCGAGCAGGGCATCCTCATTGGCCATGGCGTCCTCCAGTGCGCAAAGCCGTATCTGGGGCTGGGCGCCGACGGGTTCGCACTGCTTTTTCACCAGGGCGGCCATGCGCTGGGCGGCGACCAGGGCCTGGGAGGCCGGGGTGGCGGGGCAGGTGATGAGGAAGCTGCGATCCCCGTAACGGCAGATGCGGTCGGCAGGACGCAGCCCGGCGCTCAGCATCTGGGCGATCTGGATGAGCAGCTTGTCCCCGGCCATCCGCCCCAGCCGGTGGTTGATCGGCCCCAGGGAGGGCAGGGTGATCAGGATGCAGTGCAGGGGCTTTTGCGCCTGCCGGGCCTGGCTCACGGCCTGGTGCAGCAGGGCGATGCCTTGCTGGCGGTGGGGCAGGCCGGTGAGGGGGTCGCTGTGCGCCATGTCCTGCAGGCGGCGGTGGGTGGCGGCGAAGTCGGCGGCGCAGCACTGGAAGTTGATCCGGTCCCGCTCGATCTCATTGCGCAGGGTGATGACGCGCCGGGCGGCGCGCAGCCGGGCGGCGAGCACCCGGGGTTTGAGCGGCTTGGTGATGAAGTCGTCCACCCCGGCGGCGAAGGCCTCGACCAGCTTGTCGTCGTCGGAGAGTTGGGTGAGCAGCAGGATGAACAGGGTCTTGCCGGTCTCGGTCTGGCGCAGGCGGCGGGTCAGTTCCAGGCCGTCGATGCCGGGCATCAGCCAGTCGGATACCACGATGTCGAAGGGCTGGCGAGTGGCGATTTCCAGGGCGATGGCCCCATCGGGCGCCGCGCTGACCTCGAAACCGAGTTGTTCTAGCAGCGCACGCAGGAAGTCGCGCAGGCTGCCCTCGTCATCGACCACCAGGGCTCGCAGTTTTTCCTTGCCGCCGGTTTCCAGCATGGGGTCGCCGCCGCTCGGGTTGAGGGCGGGGGGCTGGGCCATCTGCGCGAAGGGCGGGAGGTTGCCGGCGGGCACCGCGAACAGTGCGGCCCAGTCCTGCCAGTCGGCCACGACCCGGTCCACCAGATCCGGCAGGCCTTCGGGACTCATCGACAGGCGGGCGCCCTGCATCAACAGCCCGGCTACCAGGCCGCGCCGCCCGGATTCTTCCGTCTGACAGACTTCGACGATGGCCGAGGCCAGGTGGATGGCATGGAGCAGACTCCAGGCGCGGCAGCCTTCCCGGAACGGGGCCGCCTCGGGCTGATCCAGCCAGGCCACCGGGTCGGTCAGCACCGGAGGCAGCCCCCAGTCCGCCAGCATGGCGCTGGAGAGCTCGCTGCGGGTCTGGCCGAACAGGGATTTTTCCTGGGCGGCGCGGGCGTCGGCCGGGAGTGTCAGGATAAGCCCGTAGCTTTCCGGCATGCCGCTGGCCAGGGCCAGGTCGCCGATCCTGGCCAGGAGCCCCAGGCTGAAGGCTTCTTCCACGGGAATGACCCGTATTTCCTGACAGATGGCTTGCAAGGCCAGCCCCCGGAGCAGGGCGCCGGACCAGTAACGCGGATAGTCGAAGGCCTGGCAGGGCCCCTGGCGATGGTCGCTGAGCAGGCAGAAACCCAGAGCCAGGCCGCGCACGGCAGAAAAGCCCAGCAGCCGTATTGCATCGCGCAGGGCGACCACCGGCCGCTGACCCACGGGGCGCATCGCATTGGCCGCCTTGAGGAGCCGGCCGGTCAGCACCGGGTCGGCTGAAATGGCGTGGGCCAGGGCATCGAGACTGGAGTTTTCCTGCTGGGTCAGGCGCAGCACTTCCAGGGCCGGTCCCCGAGGGGAGGGAAGCTTGTCTTCGGCCTGAAGTCGCTGGTGCAGTGAGGTGTGATGGGTCATGTGGGGTTCCCTGGCCGCCATCTTACCAAAGTGGGGGAAGGGTTGCCTCACGGGGGCAGCGCAAGATGGGCGGGAATGTGGGCGGGAATGCCGCGTTTCCCTACCCAAAAAGGGCGGTTTTCGACGATAATCCAGCCCTTTCCATCGCCCGGCTACAGGTTTTTCATGAGCGCTAGTTCCCTGCAGGTTTCCTTCAATCCCTTGACGGGCGCCATCCGCGCCCTGGCCATGGACGCGGTGCAAAAGGCCAATTCCGGCCACCCGGGCGCCCCCATGGGCATGGCGGAAATCGCCGAGGTGCTGTGGCGCCGCCACCTGAAGCACAATCCGGCCAACCCCCAGTGGGCCGACCGGGACCGCTTCGTGCTCTCCAACGGGCACGGCTCGATGTTGCTCTATGCGCTGTTGCACCTCACGGGCTACGCCGTTTCCATCGACGACCTCAAGAATTTCCGCCAGTTCGGCTCGCCCACCCCGGGCCACCCGGAAGTCGGCCATACCCCAGGGGTCGAGACCACCACCGGGCCGCTCGGCCAGGGTATCGGCAACGCCGTGGGCTTTGCCCTGGCCGAGAAGGTGCTGGCGGCCGAGTTCAATCGCCCCGGCCACACGGTGGTCGACCATTACACCTATGTCTTCCTGGGCGATGGCTGCCTGATGGAAGGGATCTCCCACGAGGTCTGCTCCCTCGCCGGCACCCTGGGGCTGGGCAAGCTGATTGCTTTTTACGACGATAACGGCATCTCCATCGATGGGGAGGTGCAAGGCTGGTTTACCGACGCTACCCCGAAGCGTTTCGAATCCTACGGCTGGCAGGTGATCCCCGCCGTAAACGGTCATGATGCCGCCGCCGTGGAAGCCGCCCTCAAGGCCGCCCAGGCCGAGACCGACAGGCCCACCCTGATCTGCTGCAAGACCGTGATCGGCATGGGGGCCCCCAACAAGGCCGGCAGCCACGATTGCCACGGCGCGCCCCTGGGCGCCGAGGAAGTGGCCGCCGCGCGGGCCATGATCGGCTGGGAATACCCCCCCTTTGAAATCCCCGCCGAGGTCTATGCCGCCTGGGATGCCCGAGGCAAGGGGGCTGCGGCCGAAAGCGAATGGGCCGGCCGCTTTGCCGCCTACCGGAGCGCCTTTCCCGAGCTGGCCGCCGAATTCGAACGCCGCGTGATCCGTAACGAACTGCCCGCCCACTGGAACGAACAGGTGGCCGCCTTTGTCGCCGCCTGTAAGGAGAAGGCGGAGAACATCGCCACCCGCAAGGCCAGCCAGAACGCCATCGCCGCCTATCTGCCCAGCCTGCCCGAGCTGTTTGGCGGCTCCGCCGACCTGGCCGCCTCCAACCTGACCTTCGTCAAGGGCAGCAAGGGCGTCACCCGAAACGAGGGCGGCAACTACTGTTTTTACGGCGTGCGCGAGTTCGGCATGACCGCAATCGCCAACGGCATCGCCCTGCATCGCGGCCTCTTGCCCTACACCGCCACCTTCCTGGTGTTCTCCGATTACGCCCGTAGCGCCATCCGCATGGCGGCGCTGATGAAGGTCCGTCAGATCATGGTCTATACCCATGATTCCATCGGCCTGGGCGAGGACGGCCCCACCCACCAGCCGGTGGAGCACATCCCCAGCCTGCGCCTCATTCCCAACCTCGACCTGTGGCGCCCCTGCGATGCCACCGAGACTGCCGTGGCCTGGGCCGCCGCCATCGAACGCGGGGTCAGCGCCCCGGCCGGTCCCACCGTGCTCGCCCTCTCCCGCCAGAACCTGCCCACGGTCACCGGCGCGATTGCCGCCGAGACCATAAGAAAGGGCGGCTACATCCTCTCCGATGTCGAAAGTCCCCAGGCCGTGCTGATTGCCACCGGCTCCGAAGTGCAGCTCGCCCTCGATGCCCAGGCCGCCCTGGCCCAGGAGGGCATCGCCGTGCGCGTCGTCTCCATGCCCTGCACCAGCGTCTTCGACCGGCAGGGCAAGGATTATCAGCTTGCGGTGCTGGGCCGGCATGTGCGCCGCATCGCCATCGAAGCCGCGCACGGCGATTATTGGCACAAATACGTGGGCTTGCACGGGGCGGTGATCGGCATTCAGGAATTCGGGGCCTCCGCCCCCGCCGGCCGGCTCTTCGAGCATTACGGCTTTACCGTCGCCCATGTGGTCGATACCGTCAAGGCCGGCCTCACCGACAAGGCGGGCTCTTGAAGCGCTCCCGTCGCAATCGCCCCTGCGCCTGCCGGACCGCAGGGCGTTGCCCGGCAACAGGGTCTTGCCCGGCAACGCCAGGGCGAGGCCCAGGTTTTTTGCTGTACTGAACAACTCATCGAGGAGAGAAAGACATGGCTATCAAGGTCGCCATCAACGGTTTCGGTCGCATCGGCCGCTGCACCCTGCGCGCCCTCTACGAACAGGGCCTGCAGCACGAATTTGACGTGGTTGCCATCAACGCTTCCGGCGATCTCGCCACCAATGCCCACCTGCTCAAGTACGACACCACCCATGGCCGCTTCGCCACTCCGGTGCAAACCGAAGGGGAAGACTGCCTCATCCTTGACGGCAAGAAGATTCCCTTCTATTCCACCAAGGACCCCAAGGGCGTGAACTGGGGCCGGCACGGCGTGGACGTCCTGCTCGAATGCACCGGCGCCTACACCACCAAGGCCAAGGCCCAGGCCCTGCTCGACCAGGGCGCCCGGCGGGTGCTGATCTCCGCGCCCGGCGGCGACGATGTCGATGCCACCATCGTCGTGGGCGTCAATGAAGGGGTGCTGAGCCAGGCCATGACCGTGGTCTCGAACGCTTCTTGCACCACCAACTGCCTCGCCCCCGTGGCCAAGGTGCTGTCCGAGGCCATCGGCATCAAGTCCGGCCTGATGACCACCGTGCATGCCTACACCAACGACCAGGTGACCGTGGACGTGCGCCACAAGGACCTGCGCCGTGCCCGCGCCGCCGCCGCCAACATCATCCCCACCAAGACCGGGGCCGCCAAGGCCGTGGGGCTGGTGCTGCCCCAACTGGCGGGCAAGTTCGACGGCTTTGCCCTGCGCGTGCCGACCCTCAACGTCTCCCTGGTGGACCTCACCTTCACCGCCGGGCGCGCCACCTCCAAGGAAGAGATCAACGAACTGATGACCCAGGCCGCCCAAGGCTCCCTGCGGGGCATCCTGGCCGTCAATACCGAGCCCCTCGTGTCTTCCGACTTCAACCACACCACCGTGTCTTCCACCTTCGATGCGACGCAAACCCGGGTCCTCGAGGCGGAAGACGGTTCCACCCTGGTGAAGGTGCTGGCCTGGTATGACAACGAGTGGGGTTACTCCTGCCGCATGCTGGATGCCGCCCGCGCCTGGATGGCTGCGAAGTAAGCCGGGTTTTCGCCCAGCCCAAACCGCCTGTGGCCGCCGGGCGACGCTGATCGCCGGTATTCGTCGGTATTCGGCGGTATTCGTGCATGCCACGTGGCTCACGCGGATGGTTCAGTCTCTTCCTCCATGTCAGCGGCAGATGTACTGAGCCTTCGTGCTGTCAGGGCAGAGCGTTGCTCGATCAAGGTCACGATCTGCTTAACCACGCCATGGCCGGTGAAGCCCCGTTTGGGGGCTGACTGCAGTTTTCGCGCGGGAGTCGGCATCGACTTTGCCAAGGCCAGGATCCGCTTTCTGGCCTGAGCTTTGCCGAGGCCAACGGCTTCCAGGAACGGCTCCCAGTGCCGCGCCTGAACTCCGCTGAACGGGTACTGGCTGCCAATCGTCATCACCATCTTGGCCGTCAAGGTCGGATAGAGCGCCGCGAAAAGCACGTCGTATAAAGGCGCCAGGACGGCGGACTTGCCCGCGTACACCAGCGAGAAATTCTTGGCGTGCGCGTCGTGATGGCCGATCAAGGCGTTGAAGATCCCATAGTCGAGCATACGCAGGATGTGCGGTGCGCTGGGGCGTGTGACACGCCGAACCAGATCGAAACATTGCGCCAGATCCGGGCCGCCTTCGTGCTGGTATTTCATTTCCGGAACCACGCCCAGAGCCTGGCAAAAGTCCTCCAGTCTTCCTGATGCAAGCGCTGCCGCAAGCCTTGTGCATTGCTCATCCGGTCGTAGCGCTCGATTAGCAGGAACTGTCGCCCCAGCACAGAATGCACCTGCGACTTGGCCGACTTGGCCGCATGGCCTCAGCCAGCGCCAGACAGAAGCCTTCGTTGGTCACCGTGTCCGCCAGGGTACGGATGGCTGGCTTCAGAATATGCGAACTGGGGGATATGCGAACTGGGCGTTCCATTTCTTGATAGCCCGATCCGGGCGCCATCGAAGACCACGGGCAATTTGTCTTGAGCGCCCGCCAGTGAGAGCCGCAGGCCCTTCCTGCCGGCCAACATCGGCCAACATCGGCCAACATCGGCCAACATCGGCCAACATCGGCC
>JANLJE010000050.1 GCA_029255645.1 Comamonadaceae bacterium
CCGGGAGGGGGAATCAGGAGAGCGGCATGAGAACGGTGGCGGGCAAGACAAGAGGCGCCCTGCTTGCGCAAGTGGCCCTGGGGGTGGCCACCTGGTGGGTGGCCCGGAGGCTGGGCATGAGCGAGACCGGCGCGCTCGCCGTGGCAGCGGCTGCCGGCCTGCTGGCCGCCGGCGTGCTGGCGGTCCTGCTGGAAGCGGTGACGGTGCGGCCCTTGCTGGAACTCAGGGGGGCCATCGAGCAGATGTATCAGGATGGCGATCTGACGCGCCGGGTCAGCGTCCGCGGCAAGGGGGAAATTGCGGCCACGGCGGATTCCTTCAACAAGTTGATAGGCAGTTACCAGACCATCATTGGCAAGGTGTTTTTCAATTCCGTCGAAATCGAGAAAGCCGCCCGGCAGTTGGTCGTCGAATCCCACCGGGTGGCGGCGGGCTCCTCCCAGCAGTTTGCCGCCGCCCAGGCGACCACGGATGCCATGGTGCAATTGATGGGCAACATGAACGAGGTGAGTCAGCGGGCCCATGAAACGGCCCATATCGCGCAAGAGGCCAGTGCTCTGTCGCGGGATGGCGTCAAGATCGTCACCCAGGCGTCCCAGGAAATGGAAAGGATTGCCGACTCCGTGACCCAGTCGGCAGAAGTGGTTCAGGCGCTGGGGGAACGCTCCAGGGCCATTTCCGGCATCGTCCAGACCATTCGCGAAATCGCCGAGCAGACCAATCTGCTGGCCCTCAATGCCGCCATCGAGGCGGCCCGGGCGGGGGAGCAGGGACGGGGCTTTGCCGTGGTGGCCGACGAGGTGAAAAAACTCGCCGAGCGGACCTCGTCGGCCACGGGCGAAATCAGCCAGATGATCGGTGCGATCCAGGTCGAGACGGCTTCGGCCATCCATTCGATTCAGGCCGGCACGGATCAGGCCCGCAATGGCGCCCTGCTGGCCCGCCAGGCTTCCGGATCCCTGGAGGCCATCAACCAGGGCGCCCAGGACACCATGCAAAAGGTGGATGCCATCGCCAGCGCCATCGAACAGCAAAGTGCCACGGGTTCGGATATTGCTGAACACATCCATTCCATCATGGAGCAGTCCCAGGCCAATTCAGAAGCGGCCGGGCAGACCTTGAAGGAAGCCGAGCAACTCGATTACCTGGCCGTGAATCTCAAGGAGATTGGCAATGTGTTCAAGCTGGGCAGTGCCGGGGATGCCGCCCTGAAGCTGCATTCGAAGATGCCCGGGATCGTGCAGGACATGGCGCAACAGGTTGGGGCGGCACTCGAAGCGGCGGTGGCGCGCCGGAAAATCACCCTCGATGAACTGTTCGACGACCAGTATCAGCCCATTGCCGGCACCAAGCCGCCCAAGTTCAATACCCGCTTTGATGCCCTGTGTGATCAGTTGCTGCCCCAGATTCAGGAGCCCTTGGTCAACCAGAATCCGGAAATGGTGTATGCCATCACCTGTGACCGGCGCGGCTATGTGCCGACCCATAACAAGCGCTTCTCTCAGCCCCTGACGGGCAATGAGCAGGTGGATTTCATCAATAACCGGACCAAGCGCATATTTGACGACCCGGTGGGGCGGCGTTGTGGTGATCATGAAAAGGCATTCCTGCTGCAGACCTACCGGCGCGATACCGGGGAAATCATGCATGACATTTCGGCCCCCGTTTATGTGCAGGGCCGTCACTGGGGCGGGGTGCGTATTGGCTACAAGACCGATACATGATGTGATCGGCGGTTTCAGCGCTCACGAATTCTGTGTATCCTGCTTATGATGGGGCAACGGGTATGACCTGCAATCCGGAAAGTTTTTTGGGGATGAACAATGTCTGAACTGCTCAAAAGTATCGACGCGAGGACCAAGCTCGCGGGTACCAACAAGCTCGAAATTCTGCTGTTTTCCCTGGGGGAGGACCGCCGCACGGGCCGGCGCGAGACCTATGGCATCAATGTGTTCAAGGTGCGCGAGGTGATGCGCACCCCGCCCATCACCGTGGCACCGGACATGCCTCCTGCGGTCGAAGGCATGGTCAGTCTGCGCGGCATCCTGGTGCCGGTGGTGGATCTGGCCAAGTATGCCGGGGTGGATTCGGATGCCCACCGGGACATCATGATCGTTACCGAGTACAACGGCCATACCCAGGGCTTTCTGGTGGAAGCCGTGGATAGCATCCTGCGCCTGGACTGGAGCATGATGCGGGTTCCTCCGGATATGCTGACGGCCCAGATGGGCGGCCTGGTCACCGCGGTGACCGAGCTGGAAGACGGTCGCCTGATCATGATGATGGACGTGGAAAAGGTGCTTGCCGAAACCTCCCACAGTGATGATGACGACATCCACTTCAAGAGCATTGCACCTCTGGAGAAGCCCGGTGTGACGGTATTCTTCTGCGATGATTCGAGCGTGGCGCGCAAGCAGATTTCCCGCACCCTCGATGCCATGGGTGTGAAGTATGTGTCGGCGAACAACGGCCGGCAGATGTGGGAAGAGCTGGAGAAAGCGGCGGACTATGCCAAAGCGACCGGTCAGTCGCCTTCCGATGTGGTCAGTCTGGTGCTGACGGATATTGAAATGCCCGAGATGGATGGTTACATCCTGACCAAGAAGATCAAGAGTGATCCCCGCTTTGCCTCGGTGCCCGTGATCATGCACTCCTCCTTGTCCGGCATGTCCAATCAGAGCCTGGGCCTGTCTGTCGGGGTGGATGAATATGTTCCCAAGTTCGAGGCTCAGCGCTTATCCGAAATATTGCGGCGGCGTCTGACCGAACGCTTCCCCGCCGAGGTTTGAGGCCAGGAGATTCAGATGGACATGCAGGAAAACAAGAAGCTGCTCGACGGTGTCGACGCCCGAACCCGCCTGGCGGGCTCCAACCAGATGGAAATCCTGCTGTTTTCCCTGGGGACCCGGGAAACCTTCGGGATCAATGTGTTCAAGGTGCGCGAGGTGGGGTGTACCCCCCACATCACCAAGACCCCGAACATGCCCAAGGGGGTCGAGGGCCTGATTTCCCTGCGCGGCAACGTCATTCCGGTGCTGTCGCTGGCTTCCTACCTGGACCTGGAAGAGCCTCCCGAAGGGCTGGGCAAGACCATGATGGTGGCGGAGTATTCCAAGCGCACCCTGGGTTTTCTGGTTCATGAGGTGGATCGCATCATTCGCGTGGACTGGGAGAGGGTCAAGGCGCCGGAGAGTGTCTTGAATGCCAATCAAGGCTTGATCTCCGCCGTGATCGAGTTGAGCGGCGGACATCTGGTATCCATCCTCGATGTCGAGCAGATTCTGGCCAACGCCTTTGGCGAGGCGGTCATCGTCGACATCCCGCCGGCCCGGGTCGAGGAGGAGGCCAGTGTTTTCTTTGTCGACGATTCCATCGTGGCGCGCAAGAAGATTGCCGAGGTCCTGGACAAGCTGGGGGTCAAGCACAAGCATGCCACCAACGGCGCTGAAGCCTGGACCCGGCTCCAGGCCATTGCCGCTCATGCCCAGCAAATGAATATTCCGATGCGGGACGAAATCAACCTGATTCTCGTGGATGCGGAAATGCCCGAGATGGACGGCTATGTGCTGACCAAGAACATCAAGTCCGACCTCCGCTTCGAGGGGGTGCCCGTCGTCATGCATTCTTCCCTCTCATCCGAGGCCAATCGCGCCATGGGCAAGTCCGTGGGGGTCGATGCCTACGTCGCCAAGTTTGATGCAGAAGTGCTGGCCGACACCTTGCGGCCCCTGTTGGAAAGATAACGAGTTTCTGGAGTGCAGCATGCCTGTTGATCCCAAAATGAAAATTCTGGTGGTGGATGACTTTTCCACCATGCGTCGCATTGTGCGTAATCTGCTCAAGGAACTGGGCTACACCAATGTCGATGAGGCCGAGGACGGCGCCATCGCCCTGCAAAAATTGAATGCAGGCGGCTTCGATTTCGTGGCGACGGACTGGAACATGCCGAACATGGATGGCTTGACCCTGCTGCAGACCATCCGCTCCACTCCGGCATTGAAGCATCTGCCGGTCCTGATGATCACGGCCGAGGCGAAGAAGGAAAACATCATCGCAGCCGCGCAGGCGGGTGCCAGTGGCTACATCGTCAAGCCTTTCACCTCGGCAACCCTGGCGGAGAAGCTGCACAAGATTTTTGAAAAAATGGGCCAGGCTTGAGGAGTAGACGATGACGGCCAATAACGATTCTGCTGAGCTGGAAGCCCTGTTCGATAGCGTGGCGGCCACGGTTCGGGTTGAGCCAGCACCGGCCGCCCCCGCCCCCACCGCCCCTGCTTCGTCAGGCATCACGGATCTGGGCGACAGTGATGATCTGCAGGCCCTGTTCGATAGCGTGGCTTCCAGTTTTCATGCTTCCGAGCCTGGCGCTGCAAAAACGCCAAGCGCGGCCGCGGTTGAAAGCCGTGCGGGCGGCGAAGAGTGGCCCGCCCAGGAAACTGTTTTCAACCGCATCGGGCAGATGGCGCGCCAGTTGCACGACACCTTGCATCAGCTGGGCTACGACAAACTGCTGGAGCAGACGGTCAGCTCCCTGCCAGATGCCAAGGACAGGCTGGCTTATGTGGCCAACCTCACGGAGCAGGCCGCCTGCCGGGTGCTCAATGCGACGGATATTGCCAAGCCTGTGGTGGATGAGCTGGAAAAAAATGCCCTCGCCCTCGGGGCGCGCTGGGACAAGGTTTTCAGTAATCAGATGAGCACCGCCGAGTTCCGGCAACTGGCGGAGGAAACGCGCCGCTATCTGAAGGCCGGGGTTCCGGAGGGGGTCAAGGTCATCAATGCGCAGTTGATGGAAATCATGATGGCCCAGGATTTTCAGGATCTGACGGGTCAGGTCATCAAGAAGATCGTCGGGCTGACCCAGGATCTGGAAAACGGACTCATGACGGTCCTGATTGAAGTGATGCCGCAGAAAAAACGCTCTGAAGAAGTGAATAGCCTCGTGAATGGGCCGGTCATCAATGCTGATGGTCGCCCCGATGTGGTCGTCAATCAACAGCAGGTCGATGATCTGCTGGATAGTCTGGGTTTCTGAGGAGGATCAGGTATGAGCGACTTTGCTGGCATGGAAGATCTGCTGCAGGATTTCCTGCAAGAAGCCCACGATTTGCTGTCGGATGTCGACAACAAGCTGGTTGACCTGGAAAAAATGCCCGATGACCGGGGCTTGTTGAACGATATTTTCCGGGGGTTCCACACGGTCAAGGGAGGGGCCGGCTTTCTCAACGCCACCGAACTGGTGACCCTGTGCCACCTGACCGAAAATCTCTTTGACAAGCTGCGTAACGGTGAGCTGCATCTGACTCCGGAGTTGATGGACTTGATCATGGCCGCCACCAAATGTGTGCGGGATATGTTCGGGGATCTGTCTTCCGGCGTGCAGCCGCTGCGGGCGCCCGCAGATTTGCTGCACGCCCTAGAGGGTGTCCTGAAGGGGGAATCGCCGGCTCCCGTGGCGGCTCCCGTGGCAAGCGCAGCCCCCGCTGCCGCGACGCCCTCGGGCACCGAGCCCGACTGGGAGAAGCTGCATGCCAGCGTTTCAGGCCAGGCCGTGGCCGCCACCGGCGAGGTGATCACCCGGGCCGAAGTGGCGGCTGCCAGCGCTGCTGCGGCGGCACCGGAAAAGCCTGCCCGTCGGACTGCCGACCGCCCCGCCTCCGGCAGTGGAGGCGGACGCCGGATCGAGGAGCGGGCCCGCGAGAACACCATCCGTGTCGATACGGCCCGTCTCGACCAGGTGCTCAATCTGTCCGGCGAAATCGGCCTGACCAAGAACCGTCTGACCAGCCTGCGGGCCGACATCCTGGCCGGCAAGAATGATCCCGAGACCCTGCATGCCCTGGACCAGGCCGTAAGCCAGCTCGACCTGCTGGTTTCGGACCTGCAGAACTCGGTCATGAAGACCCGCATGCAGCCGATTGGCCGCCTGTTCCAGAAGTATCCCCGTATCGCCCGGGATCTGGCGCGGCAACTGGGCAAGGACGTGGAACTGGTGCTCGCCGGTGAGGAAACCGAAGTCGACAAGACCATGATCGAGGATCTCGCCGATCCCTTGATCCACCTGATCCGCAATGCGGTAGACCATGGTGTCGAAAGTCCCGCCGAACGGGCGGCGGCCGGCAAGCCCGCCAAGAGCCTGGTGCGCCTGGAGGC
Organism: Comamonadaceae bacterium; assembly: GCA_029255645.1. Classification (GTDB taxonomy): domain Bacteria; phylum Pseudomonadota; class Gammaproteobacteria; order Burkholderiales; family Rhodocyclaceae; genus Azovibrio. The sequence continues at coordinate 6,154 of JANLJE010000050.1, forward strand.
ACGTCAGGAGGGCGATCACATCGTCCTCATCGTCGCCGATGACGGGCGTGGCATGAGTGCCGAGCGCATTCGCGCCAAGGCGGTGGAAAAGGGGCTGATCACCGAGGAAGAAGCCAATACTCTGGATGATCGCCAGAGTTTCAACCTCATCTTGCTGCCGGGCTTCTCCACCAAGACGGAAATCTCGGATGTTTCCGGCCGTGGGGTGGGCATGGATGTGGTGAAAACCAATATCCAGAAGCTCAACGGTTCCATTGAAATCCGCTCGGAGCCCGGCAAGGGCTCGGTGTTCCTGATTTCCCTGCCGCTCACCCTGGCCATTCTGCCGGTGCTGCTGGTGCTGCTGGGTGATCAACCCTTTGCCTTGCCGCTGTCTTTGGTGCGCGAGATTTTGCCCATCGAGCAGGACAAGGTTCAGGAAGTGGGCGGGAAGACGACGCTGGTGGTCCGCGGCGAGATACTTCCCGTGGTTTCCCTGGCTCGCCTGCTCGGCTGGCAGCAGGTGCGCTATCCCGAATACGGGGTGTTCATGCAAACGGCAGAACGCAGCTTCATCCTTGGCGTGGATAGCTTTGCCGGGCGGGATGATGCAGTGATCAAATCTCTTGAAGATTTCCGTCCGCGCGGCGTGGCGGGGGTGACCACCCTCTCCAACGGTCAGATCGTGCTGATTCTCGACATGAAGGAACTGCTCGCGGATGTGGGGCAGCACATGGATGGAATAGGCCGGGGGATTCCTGCACTCGACTTTGTTTGATCAATAAATTCAATGTGTTGCAACAAGGGCCCTGCGGGGCCCTTGTTGCTTGGGGCGGCGGCAGCGCCGCCAGCCATCCGGGCGAACTTGATAATTTTTTTAAAAAAGCGCTGTACCTATTTAATTTTCTTGGTTTTTTTCTATAATAGCCATGTCAAAACGGTTGTGCGCCCATGGCAGAAGATAGCGACGTCGAGAAAACAGAAGAACCTACGGGCCGGCGTCTTTCGCAAGCCCGCGAGGAAGGTCAGGTTCCCCACTCCCGGGAGCTTGGGAGTTTTCTCGTGCTCATGGTGGCGGCCTCGGCCTTCTGGTTGCTGGGTGCCTGGCTGGCTCAACGTGCGGTCTTGATCATGTCCAGGGGGCTCGATATGGACCCGGCCTTTCTGAAGCAGCCCGAATTGGCTCTCTTGCGGCTTTATGACCTGTCCCTGGATGCCTTGATCAGCTTTTCCCCGCTGGTGCTGGCGCTCATCATCGCCTGTCTCGTGCCGCCTTTCGTCCTGAACTCCTGGGTCTTTTCCACCAAGGCCATCATGCCGGATCTGAACAAGCTCGACCCCATCGCCGGGATCGGACGGATGTTTTCCTGGAATAGCCTGATGGAACTGGTGAAGTCCATTCTCAAGGCCGTCATCATCGGGGGGACCGCGGTACTGGTGCTCTGGAAACACTGGGATGAGATTTTCGGGCTGATGTCGATGCCGCTGGAGGCGGGTCTGGCATCGGCCGGAGATTTGCTCAGTTTTGCTTTCCTGTTGATCGTCTCTGCCATGTTCGTCATCGTGCTGGCGGATGTGCCCTTCCAGATCTGGCAGTACTACGACAAATTGAAGATGACCAAGGACGAGGTCCGCCGGGAAAACAAGGAAATGGAAGGCGATCCCATGGTCAAGGGACGGATCCGCAGCCTGCAGCGTGAGGCCGCGCGCAAGCGCATGATGGCGGCGATTCCCGAGGCCGATGTGATCGTGACCAACCCGACCCACTATGCGGTGGCCTTGTCTTACAAGGAGGGCATGGGGGCCCCCAAGGTGCTGGGCAAGGGGATGGGCGTGATTGCTCAGCGGATCAAGGCGCTGGGTGCGGAGCATGGGGTGCCCCTGCTGGAGGCGCCGCCTCTGGCCCGTGCCCTGTACCGGCATGCCGAGATCGATGACGAGATTCCTGGTGCCCTTTATGGGGCGGTGGCCGAGGTGCTGGCCTATGTGTATCAGCTCTCGCGCTGGCGCTCGCTGGGGGGGGAGTATCCGATGCCGCCTCGGGATGTGCGGGTGCCGCCTGAACTGGCCGTGCCGGCGGAGGCCGCTTGATGGCGGGCGCCACCCTGACCCTGCAGAATGTATTGGGCCGGCTGAATATATTCCAGCTGGCCGCGCCGCTTCTCATCGTCATGGTGCTGTCCATGATGGTGCTGCCGCTGCCACCTTTCATCCTGGATGTGTTTTTCACATTCAATATCGCCTTGTCGATTCTGGTTCTGCTGGTGGCCGTGCAGGTCAGGAAGACCCTGGAATTTTCGGTATTCCCGACCGTCTTGCTGGTCACCACCTTGTTGCGCCTCTCCCTCAACGTTGCTTCTACCCGGGTGGTGATGATGGAGGGGCATAACGGTCCTGCGGCGGCAGGCAAGGTCATCGAGGCCTTTGGTGAGTTTCTGGTGGGGGGAAACTACGCCGTCGGGATCATCGTTTTCCTGATTCTCGTGATCATCAATTTCATGGTCATCACCAAGGGTGCCGGCCGGGTCGCCGAAGTGGCCGCCCGCTTCACCCTGGATGCCATGCCGGGCAAGCAGATGGCGATCGATGCTGACCTCAATGCCGGCTTGATCGGCGAGGACGAGGCACGGCAGCGCCGCCAGGATGTGGCGCGCGAGGCCGAGTTCTTCGGTTCCATGGACGGTGCCTCCAAATTCGTGCGCGGCGATGCGATTGCCGGCATCATCATCACCCTGATCAATGTCATCGGCGGCTTGATCATTGGCGTGGTCCAGCATGACCTGTCTCTGGCAGAAGCCGCCAAAATCTACACCTCGCTGGCGATTGGGGACGGCCTGGTTGCGCAAATCCCGGCCCTGGTCATTTCCATTGCGGCGGGCATGGTGGTGACCCGTGTCTCGGATGAAAAAGAAATCGGCGTCCAGTTCATCAGCCAGATTTTCCATAATCATCAGGTGGTTTACATCACCGCCGGTATCGTCGGAGGCATGGGGCTGATTCCCGGGATGCCCAATCTGGTCTTTCTGCTCTTGGCCAGTGCCCTGGGTTATATCGGCTGGCGCATGTCACGGCGCAGCAGGGAGCAGGCAAGGGCGACGGCGGCTCCGGCGCCGGTGGTGCCGCCGCCCTCTCAAGAATCCCAGGAAGCCAGTTGGTCGGATGTGGTGCCGCTCGATGTGCTGGGGCTGGAAGTGGGCTACCGCCTGATTCCGCTGGTAGACAAGAATCAGGACGGCGAACTGTTACGGCGCATCCGTGGAATCCGCAAGAAGTTTGCGCAGGATGTGGGTTTTCTGGTGCCGCCGGTTCATATTCGCGACAACCTTGAACTCAGGCCCAACGCTTACCGTATTTTGCTAAAGGGCGTGGAAGTGGGACAAGGCGAGGTATTCCCGGGCCAGATGCTGGCCATCAATCCCGGGCGCGTGGCGGGCACCCTGCCGGGCACGGTGACGACCGATCCGGCCTTTGGACTCCCCGCCATCTGGATCGACATGAGTCTGCGTGATCAGGCTCAAGCCTATGGTTACACGGTGGTGGATTCATCCACCGTCGTGGCGACCCACCTCAACCACCTGATGCTCTCCAATGCATCCGCCCTGCTCGGACGTCAGGAGGTGCAGCAACTCCTCGACCACCTGGCCAAGGAAATGCCCAAATTGGTGGAGGACCTGGTGCCCAAGATCCTGCCGCTCGGGACCTTGCAAAAAGTGCTCCAGAACCTGCTCGACGAAGGGGTGCATATCCGCGACATGCGCACCATCATCGAAACCCTGGCAGAGCATGCCGCGCGGACCCAGAATCCGGATGAACTCACCGCCCAGGTGCGCGTGGCATTGGGGCGTGCCATCGTTCAGCAACTTTATCCCAGTGGTAACGAGATGTCCGTCATGACGCTTGATCCGCAACTGGAGCGCCTGTTGCTCCAGACGGTGGCCGGCACGGCGGGGACATCGGCCCTCGAACCCGGCCTGGCCGAGGGGCTCTTGAAAGAAGCAGCGGCCGCAACCCGGCGCCAGGAAGAACTGGGCATGCCCGCAGTGCTGCTCGTGCCGAGCGCCATCCGGCTCCTGTTGTCGCGTTTCCTGCGGCGCAGCATTCCTCAACTGAAGGTGATCGCCCATGGCGAAGTCCCTGAAACCAAGATACTCAAAGTGACCTCGATCATTGGAGGCAGGTCATGAATGTAAGAAAATTCATTGCAGTCAATGCGCGCGAAGCCCTGCGCAAGGTCAAGGAAACCCTGGGTCCGGATGCCATCATCCTTTCGAATCGTGGAGTGCCGGGAGGGGTCGAAATCATGGCAGTAGCGGCCCGCGACATGGCCATGATCGTTCCTGCGGCCGACGAGCCGGTGCGCCAGAATCCCCCCAGGACGGCTGCTTATCCGGAGGAGGACGGCTACCGGGTGAGCCTTTCGACCTCGGCGGCAGCCTCCCACCGCAAGGCGGAAGTGGCGCCACCACCGCAGCAGCCCATCCGGCCGGCACCGGCGCCCGCCAGACCGGTTTCCCGGCCAGCACCGGCCAGCGCCCCGGTCAATGCTTCGATTCCCCGGCCGGGCTCACTGCGCCAGGCCGGGCTCGATGCACCTCGAGCCCCCCAGGCCGCCGGGCCTGTGCCCACGGTCAACGCCCGGCCCACCCCGGCGCACCATGCCGGGGCGGAAGTGGTTCCGGCGGCGGTGATGGAAGAAATCCGCGCCTTGCGTAAAATCGTCGAGCAGCATCTGGCGGGCTTTGCCTGGGGAGAGAGCGCCCGTAACGAACCCGTTAAAACCGAAGTGTTGCGCCAGATGCTGGATGCGGGGTTTTCGCCGCAACTGGCCCGCGAACTGCTGGCGGAACTGCCGCCCGAAATGGATGCCGTGCAGGCCGTGGCCTGGGTGCGTGGGGTGGCTGACCGCAGCTTGCTGACCCTCCATGCCGAGCAAGACATCATCGACAAGGGGGGGGTTCATGCCTTGATGGGACCCACCGGAGTGGGCAAGACCACCACGACCGCCAAGCTTGCGGCCCGTTGCGTTTTGCGGCACGGCGCAGGCAAGGTGGCACTGGTCACGACGGATAGCTACCGGATCGGTGCGCACGAACAATTGCGTATTTATGGCCGCATTCTTGGGGTGACCGTCTATCTGGCCAAGGATGCCGCGGAATTACAGCAAATCCTGCTGGAGCTCAAGCATAAGCACATGGTACTCATCGACACCATGGGGATGAGCCAGAAAGACCGCCTGGTGGGCGAATTGAATGCCATGCTGACCGATTGTGGCGTCCGGCGGCTGCTGGTCATGTCGGCGACTTCGCGCGGCGACACCCTGGATGATGTGGTCAAGGCCTACCGGGGCGATGACCTGGCCGGCTGCATTCTCACCAAGGTGGATGAAACGGCCAGCCTGGCCCCCTCACTGGATGCCATCATGCGGCATGGCTTGCGCCTGCACTATGTTTCCAATGGGCAGCGCGTGCCGGAGGATTTGCATTTGCCCAACCGTGCCTATCTGCTGCACCGTGCTTTCAAGGAAACTCCGGAGGTCTCGCCGCATCGCTACCACGGTCTCGAGCCCGGGCTGATGATGGCCAATGCCGGAATCGTTGCGAGCGGAGGACGGCGTGGCTGATTTTTGCCAGGATCAGGCGGCAGGCCTGCGTCGGCTGTTCGGCCATGATCAGTTGCGTGTCATCGCTTTCGCCTCGGGTTCCGCCGGCGCCGGCAAGACTTCGATCGTCGCCAACGTGGCGGTCGCCCTGGCGCGCCAGGGCAGGGAAGTGCTGGTGGTGGATGAAAATCAGGGGCCTCACGACGTGGGCGGATTTTTTGGTTTGCATCCCCAGGGGGATTTGCTGCAGGTTTTGAACCGGCAGCGCAGCCTCGGGCATGTCCTCTTCAGCCCCGTATCGGGCGTCAGCGTCCTGCCGGCAGGGCGTGCCGCGCGTCAATTGGGCAGCCTGACTGCCGCGCAGCAACATGCCATGGTGGAAGGGGTGAATTCCCTCGAGCATCCGGCCGATGTGATTCTCGTCGATACTTGCAACGACCATGCTCACGGCTTTTCGCCCTGGGGTCTGGCCGCCGGTGAAACCGTGATGGTCGTGTCAGGCAATGGCGCCTCCATCACCGATTCCTATGCCCTGATCAAGAAGGTCAGTCTGGCGTTTTCGCGGCGGCATTTCCGGATTTTGGTCAACCGCGTGAAGTCGATGGCGGAGGGTTCGGTCATTCATGACAATCTGCACAAGGTTGCCGCCCAGCGCGGAATTGCACAGCTGGAGTATGGCGGGGCAATACCGCTGGATGGCGCCCTGCGACAGGTCGGGCAATTGTGCCAGCCCATCGTGGCCAGCTTGCCGGATTCGCCTGCCGCCATTGCGCTGAGGGATTTCGCGACTGAATTGCTGGCATGGCCCAATGCCGAATATGAGCAGGGCGGGGTCGAACATTTCATCCAGCAACTGCTACACTTGAGCCATCGTCTATCTCCCAGCGTCTTGCTTGCCTAAATGTATACAGCCGCCGGTCAGCCCGACAGGGAGCAACTGGTCCAGCACTATTCTCCGCTCGTCAAACGCATCGCCCATCATCTGATGGTGCGCCTGCCCGCCAATGTCCTCCTGGAGGATCTGGTGCAAAACGGCATGATCGGCCTGCTGGATGCCATGGGGCGTTATGAGGAGGGAATGGGGGCCCAGTTCGAGACCTATGCCAGTCAGCGCATTCGTGGCGCCATGCTGGATGGACTGCGGGACAACGACTGGCTGCCCAGAAATTTGCGTCGGGAAATGCGCCGGGTCGAGGTGGCCTTGCAGCAACTGGAGCAGCAAAATGGCCGCGCGCCCAGTGAGGGGGAACTGGCGGCGAATCTGGGCATGTCGCTCCAGGAATATCAGAAATTGCTGCTGGACGCGCGAGGGCACCAGGTGGTTTATCTGGAGGATTTCGGCTCGGAAGACGGGGAATCCTTTCTTGATCGGCACATGGGGGTCAATGATGAAGATCCCGCCCGTCTGCTGGAAGACAAGGATTTGCGCCGCGAGATGGTCGCTGCCATTGCGGCCTTGCCGGAGCGCGAGCAGATGGTGATGGCCCTGTATTACGAGCAAGAGCTGAACCTGAGGGAAATCGGGGAGGTCTTGGGGGTGACGGAATCCCGGGTTTGCCAACTCCACAGCCAGGCCATTTCCCGTATCCGCGGCCGGATGTTCGGCGCGGCGGCGCAGCAGCCCAAGGCACGACGGAAGGTGAAGGAGCGTGGATAAGATCAGTCTGTTGGGCCTCATCGTCGGCATTGGCGCCATTCTGGCGGGCCAGGTGCTCGAAGGCGGGCACCTCGCCTCCCTGGTGCAGCCGACCGCCCTGATGATCGTCCTGGGAGGGACCCTGGGGGCGGTCATGCTGCAAAGTCCCTTCGATATTTTCAAGCGCGGCCTGAAAATGACGAAGTGGGTTTTTCTGCCCCCCATCGTCGAGCACAGGAAGTTGATCGATCAGGTTTCGCAATGGAGCCATCTTTCCCGCCGGGAAGGCTTGCTGTCCCTGGAAAATGCGACCCAGCAGATCAAGGACCCGTTTGTCAAAAAGGGCCTGCAGCTTCTGGTGGATGGCGTGGACCCAGGACGTCTGCGTGAAGTCCTCGAGGTGGAAATCAATACTTTTGAAGAGGGAATGCGGCAGGGCGCCAAGGTATGGGAGTCTGCGGGGGGGTATTCACCCACCATCGGCATTCTCGGGGCGGTGATGGGCTTGATTCATGTGATGGAGAATCTTTCCGATCCTTCAAAGCTGGGGGCCGGTATCGCCGTCGCCTTCGTGGCGACCATTTATGGTGTGGGGCTCGCCAATCTGGTGTTCCTGCCCATTTCGACCAAGCTGAAGGCTTGTATCGCCGGCCAGGTGGTGGAAAAAGAGATGTTGCTGGATGGTCTGATGGGGATTGCGGTCGGTGACAATCCCCGGATCATCGAGAGTCGTCTGCAAGGATACCTCCATCGGGATTCCCCGGCGCAAGCCCAAAAAGCTGGGCGGCGCTGAGGGCGGCCATGGTTCGCAAGAAAAAAGTCGAAGAGCGTGAGAATCACGAGCGCTGGCTGGTTTCCTATGCGGACTTCATTACCTTGCTGTTTGCCTTTTTTGTGGTCATGTATGCCCTGTCTTCGATCAATGAAGGCAAATACCGGATCCTGAGTGAATCCCTGAACAGTGCCTTCCGGAATGTGACCGACAGATCCGCCGGGCAGATCATGTTGATGACCGAGGGGGCTCCACCCGTGCCCGTGCCCGCGCCAGTGGCCACGGCAGCAAAGGCGGTGGATGAAGGCAAACTGCGCCAGCGTGAGAAGATGCGCAATATGGCCCGGGAAATCATGAAGGTGCTGGCGCCACTGGTGCGGCAGGGCAAGGTCAGGGTGCTGGAGACCAGTCGTGGAGTCAGCATCGAGATCAATGACAGCATTCTCTTCGCTCCCGGCCAGGCGCGCCTCGAACCGCGCTCCATTGCTGCCTTGCAGGCGGTTGCCCAAGTGCTGGCGGATAGCAATTTCCCCATTACCATCGAAGGGCATACCGATAACATCCCCATCAGCACCCCACAATTTCCTTCAAATTGGGAACTCTCCGCCGTGCGGGCAACCACCGTACTGCGGCTCTTCGTCGATTCAGGCGTGAGTCCGGACAGACTGACGGCCATTGGGTATGGGGAGCAGCGGGCGGTAGAGAGCAATGACAGCGTCGAAGGGCGGGCCAGAAACCGCCGGGTCACCATCCTGATCGATTCCTTCGCGCCCGAAATGCCGGCCGAGGTGGTGACGGAGTTGAAGCCGGAGGATGAAGCTGAAGCCGGAGCCGTGAGGTCAGACTGAATCGCTGATACGGAAACGGGACGAGAATGAGGTTTGCCCATCCGGACCATAAAAGGTCCCGCGTGCATGCTGTCCGGTGATGGTTTCCAGCCGTTGGCGATTATTCCTGGATAACAAGGTGATGCACTGGCCATTCAATTCATTGAGGGTTTTGGCTTCGCGCGCCAGCTGTTGCAGCACTTGCCAGGCCTCGGTCAGTTTCGGGTTTTGTTGAGTCCGCAGCCATTGTTCGACACCCTCGCGATTTTCCGCGACGCCGAGCAGCAACAAAGACTGATGCCGTTCCTGTCCGATCCGGGAAAGCTCATCGATGAGGTTTCCCTTTTCTTCCATCAGTTTCTCGAGCACATCGAACTGACTGTCGCGTAAGGCGGCGTGTTCCTTTTTCAGCAAGGCCACGAAACGTTGCACGGCAGCAATTTCGCTGGCGATCAGCTGGTGGAAGGGCGGCACGGGCGGCACCATCAGGCCGTACGCTGAGCGTTGACCAGTTCTTGTGCCGTAGCAATCAGGTGATCTGCAATGGCTTCAGGATTGATACGGAAACGGCCTTCCGTGATGGCTTGCTTGATTTCCTGGACCCGGCCGGCATTGACGGGAGGTTCGGCGCTGTTGATTTGCGCCGCAGTGCTCAAGCGGACCTGCTCCCCACTGGCTTCGGCCGGGACCGGCTTGGCGGGGGTGCGAGCCGGTGGCGTAGGCACCATTTTCAATGAGGTATCGATTTTCACGATGTCACCTATGGCAGATAAGGGTATGGATTCTAACGGCAAAGCAAGGTGAAAGTTGAGCGATGCGCCAGAAAAATTTGACGTTTTTGTGTCAGGGCGAGGATTGCCCGACCCGTACCGTGCCATCGGCCTGGGCCATGCCACTGACAATGAGCCCGCTCGGGGTGCGAACCTGGATGATTTGCCCCTCGCTGGCGTTGTTGAGGGCTTTGCCCTCGTTCGTGGCAGTAAAGCCGGGGCCATGGAAAACAAGTTGGACAGACTGCCCCTGCTGAATGACGAGGGGAGCCGTGAGCTGATCCTGGCGCAGTGGCTGACCCGCAGGCAGGGAAAACCGGACGGTTTTGCCGATGGCCTGGGCCGGGTCCGTAATGATTCCGGCGGGGAGCGCGCCCAGATCGCCGGATTGCACGGTCAGATCGGTGGCTTGCAAGACCTGGCCCGTGGTAAGGGGTGCGGCGGTGGTGACATAGTTGCCAAGTATCGAGATGCGCACGGGCACAAAAATACTCCAGCGGCCCGGGGCATTGCAGCGTAAGCCAATGCTGGTGTTCCCCTGCAGGCGCGCCCCGTTCGGGGTAAAGGCCTGGTAGCTGCTGCAGGCGGGCAGGCGCATGCGCGGGTCGAGTGGGCCGGCCCTGACGCTTACTTGCCCGCCCTGGTTTTGCAATTGTCCAAGGACATGGTTTTCCACCAACTTGAGTAAGGCGGCGTGATCGTCGGCATGGGCGGGTGCGGCAAAGCCTGCCAGACTCCAGCAGAAGAACAGCAAGGTGAGAAACGGTTTCATGGGCCCATTGTCACCCAAGGCGCTCGATAAAAAAACCCTTGTGGCTCTGCTTTAGCCAGATCGGCAAGTCTTGCCGCCAGCGTCCCCGGATCTCCCCGGAAATGCGGGCTGATGGATGATGGCACGAAGCATGCTTGGAATCAGGCAGTCAAAGCCAGCAAGGAGTAAAGGATGATCGGTGACGTCAAGGCCTACCTGAATGTCTATACCCAGGCGCTCAATCTGCGCACGTACCGCCAGCAGGTCCTCGCTTCCAATATCGCCAATGCCGATACCCCGCATTACAAGGCCCGCGATCTTGATTTCAGGACGGCATTTGAAACGGCGCTAGGGCAGCCTCAGGGGGTGGATGCGGTAGGGATGGCGCGAACTCATGCCGGGCATTTGCAGGGCACGGCAGGCGGGGTGGGGGCGGTCAATCTCCAGTACCGTAGCGAAACCCAGTCTGCCGTCGATGGCAATACGGTCGATATGGATGTGGAACGCGCCCAGATCGCCGATAACGCCTTGCAGTATCAGATCATTTCGCAATTCATGTCGGACAAGCTGCGCGGCATGCGCACCGCCATCAGCAGCAATCAGGGCTGACGAGGAGAGACGAGCATGAGCCTTTTCAATGTTTTCAAGGTTTCCAGTAGCGCCATGTCGGCCCAGTCGCTGCGACTCAATGCGGTGGCTTCCAACCTGGCGAATGTGGATAGCGCGGTGTCCGCCAATGGACAGCCTTATCGGGCCAGGCAGGTGGTTTTTCAAGCCACTCCGATGGGGGGCGCAGGTGAGGCTTCCCAGGGCGTCCGGGTGACCCAAATCGTGGAAAGTGCGGCCCCGGCGCGTATGACTTATGACCCCCATAATCCGCTGGCGGATGAAAAAGGTTACGTGAGCATGTCCAACGTGGATCCGGTCGAGGAGATGGTGAACATGATTTCAGCTTCCCGCTCCTATCAGACCAATGTGGAAGTGATGAACACCGCCAAGCAGATGCTGATGCGCACCCTGCAAATTGGCCAGCAGTAATCAGGAGAAAAATCATGTCTTCAACCATCGATACGATCAATACCAACCATCAGGTTCAGACCGCTGTTCCGGCAAGCTCCAGCAAGGCTATGGAAGACCGGTTCATGACCTTGTTCCTGGCTCAGTTGCAGAATCAGGACCCCTTGAACCCCATGGAAAATGCCGAGATGACTTCCCAGCTGGCCCAGATGAACATGGTCAGTGGTCTGGAAGATCTCAATAAATCCATGCAGACCCTGCTGGGCAGCTACGACGAAGCCTTGTCCCTGCAGGCGGCAAATTTGATCGGCAAGAATGTGCTGGTGCCAGGCGAAGGGATCACGCTCACGGCGGACGGTAGTTTGTTCGGCCTGGATCTCAGCGCTCCGGCGGACAAGGTCGAAGTCATCATCTCCGATGGCAGTGGCAAGGAAGTGGCGCGCCAGAGCCTGGGACAGCAGGAGGCGGGCGCACTGGCTTTCTTCTGGGATGGCGTGGGGCTCGATGGCGAAAAGGCTGCCCCCGGCAACTATGCTTTCACGGTCGCCGCCACGCTCAACGGCGAGCCGGTCGATGCCAGTACCCTCCAGGCTGGCGCGGTTTCTGCTTTGGTCAGAGGGAAGAGTGGCTTCGAGCTTGAAGTGGCCGGGCTGGGCGGGGTGGCCCTCGACAATGTGAAGCAGGTTTTTTGATGGATCAAGGTTTGATCAGCGGATTGCACGGGAGATCATCATGGCATTCCAACAAGGTTTAAGCGGTCTCAATGTTTTTGCCAAGGCCCTCGATGTGGTCAGCAACAACATTGCCAACGCCAGTACCGTCGGCTTCAAGTCCGCCCAGGCACAATTTGCCGATGTCTATGCCGGGGCACTCAATGGTGCCGGGGCAACGCAGGTCGGGATCGGCGCAAGCCTTCCGGCCGTCATGCAGCAATTCACGCAGGGCAATATCGCCACCACCAATAATCCGCTCGATATCGCCATCAATGGCAACGGGTTTTTCCGGCTGCAAAAGGATCCCCTCGATCAGAGCGGGTATTACTCCCGCAACGGTCAGTTCATCCTGAACAAGGATGGTTTCATCGTCAATTCGACAAATGGTGGCTTCCTGACGGGCTATGCCTCTCCCGATGGAGTGAAGGTGGATTCGGCAGGCATCGTGCCTTTGAGCGTCGGAACCGCCGGGATTGAGCCCAAGCAGACCGGCTGGTCTTCCATCCTGAATGCCGCCCAGGGCGGTTTGACCATCGCGGTCAACCTGGACAACCGCGACGAGAAGGCCGTTACTGTTGCGGCCGGCTCGGAATGGACGCAATTGATGCCGTTTGCCTGGGATTCCACCTTCAATACCAGCATGTACAACTATTCCACCTCGGCCACCATCTATGATCAGTCCGGTGCGGCGCATACCCTGACCAATTATTACGTTCGAGCCGGAGATACAGGGGTGGCTGCGCGCCAGTGGGGCGTCTATAGCGTCATCGACAACAAATATCTGGTTTCGAATACCCCCATTGATCTGGAATTCGAAGCCAATGGCATCCTGGTCGGGAATCCTGGAGACAACCGGTTCGAACTCGATTTATCCACCACCGTGATGCAAGACGGCACGTCCATGGACCTCACCTCGGATGCCGGGCTCAATTGGTTTGCCCAGAGCCCCGGGGTGAGCGGAAATTTTGCCTTTTACATGAATCTGGCAGAAACCACCCAGTTCGGCATGGCCTACAATCCGGACAATATTGCCCAGGACGGTTACACCGCCGGCACGCTCACCAGGCTGAGCGTGGATGAGGCCGGTTATGTGCTGGGCAACTACAGCAATGGCCAGACCAAGCTCATGGGCCAGGCGGTGCTGGCCGAATTCACCAACCCCAATGGTCTGCAGAACATGGGCGACAACCTCTGGATCGAGACTTTTGCCTCGGGACAGCCGACGATAGGCACACCCAGCGCAGGCACCCGGGGCAAGCTGCAATCCGGCGCGGTGGAAGAGTCCAATACCGACCTGACGCAGGAACTGGTGGACATGATCGTCATGCAGCGTAACTACCAGGCCAATGCCCAGTCGATCAAGACCCAGGATCAGATCCTGCAGACCCTGGTCAATCTGCGCTAACAAGGATAGAACGCCATGGATCGCCTGATCTACACCGCCATGACCGGGGCCAAGCATAGCTTCTTGCAGCAGGCCGGGGTCGCCCATAATCTCGCCAATGCCAGTACCCTGGGCTTCAAGGCGCAGATGCATCGTTTCCAGGCGGTCCCCGTGCTTTCCGAAGCCATGCCGAGCCGGGCCTTCGTCGTCGATGCGTCGATCCAGGATGTTTTTGATGAAGGGCCCATCCTGCGTACCGACAACCCCTTTGATGTGGCGGTCGATGGCCAGGGCTGGATTACCGTGCAGACGCCGGATGGCGGTGAAGCCTATACCCGCGCCGGGGCATTGGAGATCAATGTCAATGGGGTGTTGCAGACCAAGAGCGGTTACATCGTCGCCGGCGATGGCGGCCCCATCAGCATCCCGCCGGACAACAATGTCAGCATCGGTGGCGATGGCACGGTGAGCGCCATCCCGACTTACGGGACGCCCAACATGGTCAACGTGCTGGGGCGCATCAAGCTCACCAACCCGCCCGAGACCGAACTGATACGGGGCGAGGATGGTCTCTTTCGTCTGCGGGGCGGCGGCATTGTGCCGGCAGACGAAAATGTGCGGCTGGCCTCCGGCAATCTGGAGGGCAGCAATGTCAATGCAGCCGAGGCCATGGTCAATCTCATCAGCCTTTCCCGCCAGTTCGAAATGCAGATCAAGCTGCTCCAGACCGCCGACCAGAATGCCCGCCAGGCGGATCAATTGCTCGCCTTGAGCAGCTAAGAAGGAGAACCCTCATGATTCGCTCACTCTGGATTGCCCGCACCGGTCTTAATGCCCAGCAGACCAACATCGATGTGGTGGCCAACAATCTCGCCAATGTCAGCACCGATGGCTTCAAGAAGTCCCGCGCCGTGTTCAACGACCTGCTCTATCAGGTGATCCGCCAGCCCGGCGCCCAGTCTTCCCAGCAGACCCAGGTCTCCAACGGCCTGCAACTCGGGACCGGGGTGCAGCCGGTGTCCACGGCCCGGATCTTCACCCAGGGCAACCTCAAATTCACCCAGAACGCCCTCGATGTCGCCATCAACGGCAATGGCTTCTTTCAGATCCTGCTGCCCGATGGCACCTCGGCCTACACCCGGGCGGGCTCCTTTCAGAAAAACAACCAGGGCGATATCGTCACGCCGGAAGGCTATCCCCTGCAGCCCAACATCAACATTCCCACTACCGCGCTGTCGGTCACCATCGGCAGTGACGGCACCGTCACCATGACCGAGGCGGCAAATCCGGCGCCGGTGCCGCTGGGGACGATCCAGGTGGCCACCTTCGTCAATCCGGGCGGCCTCTACAGCATGGGTGACAATCTCTTCCTGGAAACGGGATCGAGCGGCACCGCGACGCCGAATACGCCGGGCCTGAACGGGGCGGGGGCGCTCAAGCAGAACTATGTGGAAACCGCCAACGTCGATGTGGCCGAGGAACTGGTGACCATGATCGAAGCCCAGCGCGCCTATGAGCTCAATTCCAAGGTGGTCAGCACTTCCGACCAGATGCTGGCGCGTCTGACCCAGATGTGAGCGAGGCGATCATGAAAGTCTTGACCGTCCTCCTGACGCTGGCCGCCCTCATGGCAGGCTGTGTCTCCACGCCGCCCACCAGCGTGCATCAGCCCATGACCGTGCGTCCGACCTACCAGGACCGGGGGGCCGCCGCCAGCGGAGGCATCTTTCAGGCCTATTCGGCCCGGCCCCTGTTCGAGGACCGGCGCGCCCGTTACGTGGGCGACATCCTCACCGTGAATATCCGGGAAAACAACCGCGCCTCGGCCGAAGCCGAGAGCAATGCCAGCCGCTCCGCCGAAGTGAACGCCAAGATCGATGCCCTCAACGTGCCCCCCTTCAACGTCAATCCCCTGAACCGGGCGACTGGCCTCAATGCCGCGGCCAAAAGCGACAATATCTTCAGCGGCAGTGGCGATGTGAACAACAACAATGTCTTTCAAGGCATCATTACCGTGACCGTGATCGAGGTGCTGCCCAATGGCAATCTGCTCGTGTCCGGCGAAAAGCAGGTCTCCATCGGCCATCAGCAGGAGTTCATCCGGCTCTCGGGCGTGGTCAATCCGCTCGATATCCGCTCCGAGAGCGTCGATTCGAGCCGGATCGCCGATGCCCGCATCGAATACAAGAGTGCCGGCTACATCAGCGAAGCCCAGGTCATGGGCTGGCTGGCACGTTTCTTCCTTACGGCTCTTCCGTTTTGATAGGGGAGTGCATCATGGCAAGTCTGAGCAAATATTCACGGGGGAAGGTGGCCATTCTGGCCGCTCTTTGCACCCTGTCAGTCTGGACCTTGCCGGCCCGTGCCGAGCGCATCAAGGAACTGGCGTCGGTTCAAGGTGTGCGTGACAACCAGCTGGTTGGCTATGGTCTGGTGGTCGGTCTGGATAATAGCGGCGACCAGACCACCCAGACCCCTTTCACCTCCCAGTCCGTGATCAACATGCTCTCCCAGATGGGGGTGAATGTTCCCCAGGATCAAATCAGGAGCATCCAGTTGAAGAACGTGGCGGCCGTGATGGTCACCGCCAACCATCCGCCCTTTGCCCGGCCCGGGCAGAGCATCGACGTCACCGTGTCCTCCATGGGCAATGCCAAGAGTCTGCGCGGCGGCACCTTGCTGATGACCCCCCTCAAGGGTGCCGATGGCCAGACCTATGCCATGGCCCAGGGCAGCCTGGTGGTCGGCGGCGCCGGCGCCGCCGCGCCGGGTGCCAGGGTGCAGATCAATCACCTCTCGGCCGGGCGCATTCCCGGCGGGGCAACGGTGGAGCGGGCGGTCCCCACCACCATCGGCCAGGGACCCCATGTGGTGTATGAACTCGAGAAAGCGGATTTTGAAATGGCCCGGCGGGTGGTCGAAGCGATCAACCGGCAGATGGGGGCCGGGGTGGCACAAGCCGTGGATGGCCGCCAGATCCGTGTCATCGCACCTGAATATCCGGATGCCCGGGTCGCTTTCATGGGCCGCCTGGAGAACATCGAGGTAGTGCCGACCCGTTCCCAGGCCAAGGTGGTCATGAATCCCCGTACCGGCTCGGTGGTGATGAACCAGCAGGTCACCATTGACGCCTGTGCCATTTCCCACGGCAACCTTTCGGTCATCATCAGTAATGACCAACAAGTGGATGGGAGCAATCAAGCCAATGTCCGGCTGGTGCAGGAGGGCGGCACCAATCTGCTCAACATCAAGGCGGGCACCAATCTCGCCGATGTGGTCAAGGCCTTGAATTCCCTGGGGGCCAACCCGCAGGATCTGCTCGCCATTTTGCAAGCCATGAAGGCGGCAGGGGCGCTACGCGCTGATCTGGAGATCATCTGATGGCCATCAAGACGGCAGGTAGCCCGGGGCTGGCGATGGACGTCAAGGGGGCCCAGGATCTGCGCGCCCAGTTCAAGACCGACCCCCAGGCGGGCGTCAAGTCTGCCGCGCAGGAATTCGAGGCCCTGTTTTTGCAGATGGTCATGAAATCCATGCGCGCGACCACCAGCCAGGATAGCCTGATGGACAGCGATTCCAGCCGGTTCTTCACCGGCATGCTCGATCAGCAGGTGGCCAAGGATCTATCCCGGAGCGGCAGCCTTGGCCTGGCCGGATTGCTGGAGCAGCAACTGTCGCAGCAGATGGGAATGGCGGCGTCGCCACCGGCAAGTATTTCCGCTTTGGAGCTCAGCGACTTGCCGCTTGCCCGGCCGGGCGGCATCGGCGCGGGGCCGGGCTTGCCGGCCGCGGTGCGGCCTGCGGTGCCGGCGGGGAATGCGCTGATGGAACAAAGCGCGGCGCAGAGCGCCGCCCCGCAGACGACCCGGGAATTCGTTGATCAGGTCTGGCCGCATGCGGTGGAGGCCAGCCGCAGTACCGGCATTCCTCCGCAATTTCTGGTGGCCCATGCCGCGCTCGAAAGCGGCTGGGGCAAGCGCGATATCCGCAACGCGGATGGCAGCCCCTCCTTCAACCTGTTCGGGATCAAGGCCGGCAAGAACTGGCAGGGCAAGACGACGGAAATCACCACCACCGAATATGTCGATGGCCAGCCGGTGAAGATGAAGGAGAGCTTCAGGGCCTATGGTTCCTACGCCGAATCCTTTCAGGATTACGCGCAACTGCTGCGCAATAATCCGCGTTATGGGAGCGTCATCGGGTCTCAGGATGGCACGGAGTTTGCTCGTAGATTGCAGCAGGCGGGCTATGCCACTGATCCAGGATACGCCGGGAAACTGGCCAGCATCATCAACGGACCCACACTCCGGCAAGCCTTGATCGGATAATCAGGCTAAACATATCCCCGCCACCGCCGTAAACAAACGGCAAGAACCGGAGATGAATCATGAGCCTCTTGAGTACGGGTGTAACGGCATTGAATGCGGCCCAATTGGGCCTGGCAACCACCCAGCACAATATTTCCAATGCCAACACGGCCGGCTTCAGCCGGCAATCGACCGTTCAGGCGACCAATGTGGCCATGATGACCGGCGCGGGTGCCATCGGTCAGGGCGCACATGTCGCAACGGTCGTGCGCAGCTACAGCGCCGTGCTGCAAAGCCAGGTCGATTCCGCCCAGAGCAAATCGAGCCAGCTCGATACCTATCACAGCATGATCGCCCGCATCGACAATCTGCTGGCCGATTCCACCTCGGGCATCTCGCCGGTCATGGCCGGGTTCTTTCAGGGCGTTCAGGATGTTGCCGCCAATCCCGGTCTGGTCTCGGCCCGCCAGTCGATGGTCAGCTCGGCCCAGGCGCTGGTGACGCGCTTCCAGACCCTCGAAAATCGCCTTGCCGAACTGCATGATGAAAGCAATACCCAGATCCGCGATACGGTTGGGCTGATCAATAGTTACAGCAAGCAGATTGCCCTGTTCAATGAAAAGATCGTCGCGCTGAGCGCGTCCGGGCAGCATACGCCCAATGACCTGCTCGATCAGCGCGACCAGATGGTGCTTGAGCTCAATAAACTGGTCCGCGTCACCACTGTCCAGGACTCTCAGGGCGCCATCAATGTTTTTGGTGGCATGGGGCAGCAACTGGTGGTCGGCAACCAGGTGGTGGCGCTAGAAGCGCGTCCTTCGGCCCGCGACCCGGAGCGCTACGTGATTGCCCAGCAGGGCAGTTCCGCCGAATTGCCGGAAAATTATCTCGATGGTGGCACGCTCGGTGGCGTGCTGGCCTTCCGTAACGAGGCGCTGGACCAGGCCAGTAATGCCTTGGGGCAGATGGCGGTCAGTCTTGCCCTGACGGTCAATGCCCAGCAGGCTCTGGGGCAGGACCTGCTCGGCAATGTGGCCGGCGACACCGATTTCATCAACCGGATTTTCAATTTCAGCGACCCCAAGGCGGTTGCAAACACCAACAATACCGGGACCGGCAGCATTGCCAGCTTTACCTTTGACCCTCCCCAGGTATCTGGCGAGGGGAATTACTACACCCAGCTGACCGGCAGTGATTACGAAGTTCGTTTTACCGCGGGCGGTGCTTTCAGCGTCAAGCGTCTGAGCGACGATGCGGTTGTCGTTGTGGCCGGAATGGAAGGTACGCCCTCCAGTTTCGACGGCTTGACGCTCGATCTGGCCGTGGGCCATGCGGCGGGTGACACCTACCTGCTGCAGCCGACGCGTGAAGGGGCACGCAATATTGCGGTGAATCAGGATATTGCGGCCGATATGCGCAAGATTGCCGCCGCCGCCCCGGTTCGTTCTGTTGCCGGCACCGGGAATACGGGGGCTGCGGTTTTGTCCCAAGGAGAAGTTGCGGCCGGTTATCTGATGACTTCCATCGATATTGCGCCGACCCCTCCTGACACCCAGGCCGGGCTGAAACTGACGATCGAAGACGATGGCAGTGGCGGCCTGCAGATCAACGGCGGCTTTACGGGGGCTCCGCTGGCCTATGCCGGAGCGACTTCTTTTTCGTTTGACGGGTTCAGCTTTTCCCTCTCCGGCGGTGCCAGGAAGAATGACGTATTTTTCATTCAGCCCAATACGGGAGGCATGGCTGACGCCCGCAACATCGTCAAGATCGGGGCGCTGCAGACCGCTCAGACCATGAACGGCGATGCCAGCAAGGGAGTGTCGACCTTCCAGGTTTCCTATGCCCAGCTGGTGAGCGATATTGGCACCAAGACCAAGGTCGCCCAGGTGGATGGCGAGGCCCAGGCCACGGTGCTGGAACAGGCCATCGCGGCACGGGACGCTGTTTCTGGTGTCAATCTGGATGAAGAAGCCGTCAATTTGATCAAGTACCAGCAGGCTTATCAGGCCGCCGCGAAAATGATGAGCACGGCTTCCACTTTGTTCGATACCCTGCTCAGCATTGCTGCTTAGGAGAGAGATCATGAGAATCAGCACAACGCAGCTTTATGATTCCGGGGCCAATGGCCTGTTACGCAATCAGTACGATCTGTACAAGCTGCAGAACCAGTTTTCCACCGGGCGGCGGGTGGTGACCCCCGCGGATGATCCGGTGGCAGCCTCCCAGGCTTTGGTGACGGAGCAAAAGCTCAATGTCAATCAGCAGTTTCTGGATAATCAAGGCAATGCCCGCGCCCAGCTCGCCGAACTGGAAAGCTTGATGGCTTCGGTGGGGACCAGTCTGATTGACGTCAAGAGCCGCTGGGTCGAGGCCGGTAACGGCGCCTATTCGGATAGCGAACTGAAAGCCATTGCCGTCGATCTGCGGAGCAAGTTCCAGGAGTTCCTGGGGATTGCCAACAGTGCGGATGCCAATGGTTTGTACCGTTTTGCCGGCTATCAAGGCGCTACCCAGCCTTTCGTGCAGGAAGGTGGGCAGGTGCAATACAAGGGGGATAGTGGCGCCCGGCAACTACAGGTCGAAGCCAGTCGTTTCATGGAAGTCAGTTATTCCGGGCGGCAGTTCTTTGAAGCCATTCCCGAGGGGAATGGTGTATTCGTGACGGGGGCTGACACGGGGAATACCGGCTCGGGAGTCATCAGCAACGGCAGCGTGCTGACGGCCTACAGCGGCAATAATTACCGCCTCGAATTCACGCGGACCCCGGACCCGCTCTACCCTACCGACACGACCAAGGACACGGTGGAGTATTCGATCTATGAATGGGCGCCAGGGGCCGCCATGCCGGGCGCTCCCACCTCGGGCCCCTTTGCCTACAAGTCCGGCGATGCCATTTTTCTGCCTGATCCGACTGACCCCACGAAGGAGCTCAACGTCGTCATTACCGGTGATCCTGCAACCAACGACAGCTTCACGCTGCGCCCTAGTGCCACGGAGAGCCTCTTTACCACGCTGGACACCTTCATCCAGACCCTGGAGCAGGGCAACAAGTCTGATCCTGCCGCTTTCCAGAACGCGATGCTGCGAATTGGCGCCAGCATCGATCAAGGCATCCAGCATGTCCTGGATGGCCGCGCCGATGTCGGCGCCCGCATGGCCGAACTGGATTCGCTCAGCGCGCTGGGCGGGGACCTGGATGTGCAGTACCAGTCGCAGATTTCGGATCTGGTGGACCTGGATTACACCAAGGCGATCACCGATCTTTCCCGGAACCAGTTGCAATTGCAGGCCGCCCAGCAATCCTTCATGAAAGTGACAGGCTTGAGTCTGTTCAATTTCTTATGACCCTCCGGGTGCGGGTGTTGCCGGGCGTCGTGTTGCTGAGCGTCGTGCTGGGCGGCTGCGCTGCGGTGGGATTGGATGACTCCCTGGTTGAAGACGGTACGATCCAGGATGTGGCGCCAGCCGCTCTGGCCAGCCGCCTGCTCAAACCCGGGAGCGGCGACTGGATCAATTTTGGCATCGCCTACCTGATTCATGATCCCCTGGCGCCCAACTGGGAAATTCACGAAACCCGGGTCAGCGAAGATGTGTTCCACATGCAGCTGCGCATGAAGCGCTATCACAAAGGGGGCGAGGGCGAATCGATGCTCATCCTCAAGCGCCGGGCAGCCCAGCTGCAGCGCGAACTGGGGTATGGCAGCTACCGGATTCTCGATTATATGGAAGGCATTGACTCCCAGACCCTGGGGGCGCGCCGTTTTGGCGAGGGCAGCATCCAGCTGGTGTGGCGCTAGGCTAAGCGGGGGGCAAGGCGAAATAGAGCATGGCATTTAGCCCTTCGTTGAAGATTTGCTCTAGCGGCACGACCAGGTAGCTCATCATCAGGTAAAGGCCGGCAAACCCCAGGGCCAGGGTGATGGGAAAGCCGATCGCAAAGAGGTTGAGTTGCGGTGCGGCACGGTTGAGGACGCCCATGCCCAGGTTGGTGATCAGCAAAATCACGATGACGGGGAGCGACAAGAGGAGCCCCGTGGAGAATATCCTGGCGCCGAGACTGGCCAGGAAATGCCAGCTTGAAGCGTGCAAAGGGGTGCTGGCGATGGGGATGGCAAGAAAACTCTGCGCCATCACCGAGAAATAAATCAGATGGCCATTGAGGGCCAGAAAAACCAGGGTGGCCAGCAATGTCAAGAAATTGGCAATGACCGAGGTCTGGGACGTGCTCTGAGGGTCGTAGAAGGTGGCAAAGCCCAGGCCCATCTGGAAGGCGATGATGGAGGAGGCCATTTCGATCGCTGTGAAAATGATGCGCATGGAAAGCCCCATGCCGATCCCGATCAGAATCTGTTGCGCCAGTATCCAGAGCCCAAGGCCGGAGGCGGGAGATACCGCCGGCATGGCGGGCAGGATGGGGGCGATGGCGAGGGTCAGTGCAAGGCCCAGCATCAAGCGGATGCGCCGTGGCAAGGCCGCATTGCTGAGGAAAGGGGCGGTGGCGGCCACGGCCAGAATGCGCACCAGGGGATAAATGAAGCTGGCGATCCAGAGGTCGAGTTGGGCCGAGCTGACGCTGATCACGTTAGCCGATGATGTTCGGGATGCTTTCCAGCATCCGGCGCATGTAGGAAAGCATCAGTTGCAGCATCCAGGGACCGGCCAGCAAGAAGGTGAGGAAAACGGCGACCAGCTTGGGAATGAAGGAGAGGGTCGCCTCATTGATTTGCGTGGCGGCCTGGAAAATACTGACGATCAAGCCGACGACCAGGGCGACCAGCAGCATGGGGCCAGACAGCAGCAAAGTGACTTCAATGGCCTGGCGGCCAATTTCCATGACGGTGCCCGTGTTCATGTACCAAAACTCTTGACCAGCGAGCCAATCAGCAACTGCCAGCCATCCGCGAGCACGAACAGCATGATCTTGAACGGCAGGGAGACCATGACCGGCGACATCATCATCATGCCCATGGACATCAGCAGGCTGGCCACCACCATGTCGATGACCAGAAAGGGGATGAATACCACGAAGCCGATCTGGAAGGCGGTCTTCAATTCACTGGTGACAAAGGCGGGAATCATGATCCGCATCGGGGTATCTTCAGGCTTTTCGATTTTTGCGATATTGGCCAGCCGGGCAAACAGGGCCAGATCGGCCTCCCGGGTCTGTTTGAGCATGAAAGCCTTGAGCGGGACCGAGGCTCGTTCGGCCGCTTCCATGATGTCGATCCTGTTTTCGGAAAGTGGGAGATAGGCCTCGTTGTACACCCGGTCTGCCACCGGGGCCATGATGAAAAAGGTGAGAAACAGGGCCAGGGCGATCAAGACCTGGGTGGGCGGCGTGGTCTGGGTGCCCATGGCGTGGCGCAGCAGGGCAAAGACGATGATGATGCGGGTGAAGCAGGTCATCAACAGCAAGCTGGCGGGGATGAAGGAGAGCACTGTCAGCAGCAACAGCGTCTGGATGGTCAGGCTGTAAGTGGTCGTGTTGCCGGGGCCTGGCGTCGCCGAGAAGGCGGGCAGCCCGGCCTGGGCCAGGGCCAGCTGGGGAAGGATCAGCAGACCGGGCAGGCAGAGGGCGCGCAGCACGGCGGCGGAGAAAAGCTTGTTATTGGCCATGCCCACGCCGATCCGAGAACTGCTGCATCCAATGGGAAAAGGGCAGGGGCGCCGCCGGGCTGTCAGGAGGAAGTTCTCCTCTGGGCATGGTATGGAGCGTGCGGATCTGGCCAGGGACAATCCCGATGACGAGCCATTGCTCCCCGGCTTCGAGCAGCACAATGCGTTCCTTGGGCCCCAGGGCCACTCCCCCCAGCAGTTTCAGCCCGCCCTGGCCGAATCCCTTGCCGCCCAGAAGCCGGCGTGCCATGAAGGCAAAAAGAAAGAGCAGCGCAATGATGAAGGCCAGTCCCAGCATGGCTTGCAGAAAGGCAGACGAAGAAACGCCGGGGGCTGGCGTATCAGCCAGGGCAACGGACGGGGTGAGGAGGGCGAAAAAAAGAAGTGGGGGCATGAACAACGCAGGTCGAAGAATCTGCGTATCTTAGAGCAATCTGCTCTCCGTGGGCAGCGTCTCCATGGGCAGCGTCTCCATGGGCAGCGTTTCCATGGGCAGCGTTTCCGTGAGGTGCTGCGAGGTCAGTGGGTCATCAGCGTCCCAGTTTGCGCATCCGCTCCGAGGGCGTGATGATGTCCGTCAGGCGGATGCCGAATTTGTCATTGACCACCACGACCTCGCCCTGGGCAATCAGGGTGCCGTTGACCAGGACATCCATGGGCTCTCCGGCCATGGCGTCGAGTTCGACCACGGAGCCATGGGCCAGTTGCAGGAGGTTCTTGATCGTGATCTTGGTGCGTCCCAACTCCACGGTCATTTGCACGGGGATGTCCAGGATCATGTCCAGTTCGTTCATGATGCTGCCTGGAGCCGCCCCGGGGGCATTGAAGGAGGGGAAGATGTCGGCGGGGTGGGCGGCGGGCGCCGCCGCTTCCCTGGGGGCCGTCTGCTCGGCCATCGCGGCGGCCCAGTCATCTTCGGAAATGGGCTCTTCCGTAGCGGGGGCGGCGTCCATGCCCATGTTCGCCTGGGCGTCAGAAATCTCGTCGTCAGACATTGCGTTCTCCTGGTGCGGCATCCGTCTGGGATGCCGTCTGTATGAAGCGTTCTACCCGGAGCGCGTACTGGCCATTTTGCTGGCCATAGCGGCACTCCATCAGCGCGACGCCGTCCACTTCCACGCTCAGCAGGTCGGGGATGGTGAGCGGGACAATATCCCCGACCCGTAATTTCAGGATCTGCCCGAGGGTGATGCTGGTGGAGCCTAGTTGGGCAACCAGTTCTAGCTCGGCTCCTTGCAATTGCTTGCGCAGCATGCTGATCCAGCGTTTGTCCGAAGAGAGCTGGTCACTTTGCATGGTGCTGTGTAGCAGGTCGCGGATGGGTTCGATCATGGAGTAGGGGAAGCAGATATGCATGTCGGCCGTCGCGCCCCCGAATTCCAGGGTGAACGTTGTGGAAATGACGATTTCGGAGGGAGTCGCGATGTTGGCGAACTGCGAATTCATTTCTGAACGGATGTACTCGAAGTTGATTTCATACACCGGCTTCCAGGAGCGGCTGTATTCGGCGAACACCACTCCGAGCAGGCCCTGGATGATGCGCTGTTCGGTGGGGGTGAAGTCGCGCCCCTCGACCCGGGAATGGAAGCGCCCGTCGCCACCAAACATGTTGTCGACCACCAGGAACACCAGATTGGGGTCGAAGACAAACAGGCTCGTGCCGCGCAGGGGCTTGGCAGACACCAGGTTCAGGTTGGTGGGCACCACCAGGTTGCGGATGAATTCACTGTATTTCTGCACCCGGATCGGTCCCACCGAAACCTCGGTGTTACGGTGCATGTAGTTGAACATGCCGATGCGCAGGTAGCGGGCAAAGCGTTCGTTGATCAGCTCCAGGGTCGGCATGCGGCCCCGGACGATGCGTTCCTGGGTGCCGAGATTGTAGGAACGGACCCCCGATCCTTCCGAGGGCATTTCATCCGGTTCGTCCGTTTCCCCCGTGACACCCTTCAAGAGGGCGTCAACTTCTTCCTGGGAGAGGAAATCACCGGCCATGAGTGTGCTCCGTCAGGCTTACTGGATGATGAAGGAGGTAAACAGCACGGACAGCACGGGGGTTTCCGGGGCGCGTCCCTGGGTGCCTGGATTCAGGATCCGGTTGATCTCGTCCCTGATTTCCTTGGCGAGTTGCTCCTTGCCTTCCTTGCTCAGCAGTTGGGAGGCTTTCTTGCTCGACAAGATCATGGTGACGTTGTTACGCACCCGCGGCATCTGGTTTTTCAGCGCGGCATCACTGCTCATGTCATCCAACTCGAGGGCAATTACCACCTGCATGTATTGATCACCTTGGTCGCCTTCCGGCACCAGGTTCACGGTGAAGGCATCCAGGTTCACGAAAACCGGTGGAACTTCTGGCCCCGCTTTTTTCTTCCTGGGCTTCTTGTCGGGTACGACGACATCTTCCTCGTCACCCTGTCCGTCATCTCCTGACATCAGCAGGATGACGGCCCCCGCTCCCGCAACCACGAGCAGCAAGGCCACGGCAATGCTGATGATCAGCAGTTTCTTGCTTTTTTTGGGAGGGTCTTCCTCGACGGGGTTGGCGACTTTTGCCATAGCTGTTCAAATCCTTTTGGCCATTCTGACGGGTGCCAGAACTTCATCAAGCAAACAAATCCACCATGCCGTTGCCGCGCCGTTCGAGCAGTGCAGAAACGGAGGTCGATCCGCCCTCAAGTATAGCCTCATCCTTTCTTGCCCGGGATGAGCCCCATCCCTGTTGGGCCATGGCCTGTTGCTCATGCTGGGACTGGGTGCCGACCTGGGTCTGGCCCAGGGAAATGCCGGCGCTTGCCAGCATTTCCCGCAAGCGGGGCAAGGCATCTTCGATGGCTTGCCTCACTTCATGGGTCGTGGCCGAGAATACCGC
>JANLJE010000051.1 GCA_029255645.1 Comamonadaceae bacterium
AATACCGGCCTGTCACGCCGGGGGTCGCGGGTTCGAGTCCCGTCCGCTCCGCCAGAACTTCCAGAAAAGGCGAACCCGGTTCGCCTTTTCCGTTTCATCAACTACAGTCGAAAATCCCGCCATGTTTGACGCCGTCCGTAACAACAAACGCATCGTCCAGGTCTTCTTGCTGTTGATCATGGTCCCTTTTGCCATGTGGGGCCTGGGTTCCTACATGGACAAAGATGGCGGTGCCAGAGAGGTGGCCAAAGTGGGGGATGAGAAGATCACCCTGAACCAGTTCCAGCAAGCCATGCGTGAGCAGCAGACCCGGATGCGCGCCCAGTTTCCGGGCGTGGATGCGAAGCTGCTGGATTCCCCGGCCATCCGGGAGAGCGTTCTGAACGGTCTGGTGGACCAGCAGCTGCTGCTCCAGGAAGTGAACCGGATGCGCCTCGGCGTCAGCGTTCAGGCGCTGCAGGAGATGATCGCCAGCATTCCCGCCTTCCAGGAAGAGGGCCGTTTTTCCAGGCAGCGCTATGAGACCGTGCTGGCCTCCCAGGGCATGAACCCCGCCGGTTTCGAAGCCCAGTTGCGGCGCGACATGGCCCTCCAGGCCCTGATCGGCGCCGTGGGCGAATCGGCCTTTGTGGCGCGTACCGTGGCGGATCGCGTGGTGGGCCTGCAGGCCGAAACCCGCCAGGTTCAAGAAGCCCTGATTCCCTGGCAGTCCCTGGCCGGGCAGGTGAAGGTCGATGCGGCGGATGTGCAGCGCCATTACGAAGAGAACAGTGCCCGCTTCAGTATTCCCGAGCAATTGCGGGTGGAATATGTGGTGCTCTCCCAGGACAAGCTGGAGGCCAGGGTGAGCGAGGCCGAGATCAAGGCCTGGTACGACAGCCACAAGGACCAGTACAGCCAGCCCGAAGAGCGTCGTGCCAGCCATATCCTGCTGACCACCGGCAGCGGCGACAAGGCCGAGGTGAAGGCCAAGGTGAAGGCCGAGGCCGAGGCCTTGCTGGCCGAGCTGAAGAAGAACCCCGAGCGGTTTGCCGAACTGGCCAAAAAGCATTCCCAGGACCCGGGTTCCGCCAGCAAGGGGGGCGATCTGGGCTTCTTTACCAAAGGCATGATGGTGAAACCCTTTGAAGATGCCGCCTTCGCCCTCAAGGAAGGCGAAATGTCCGACCTGGTCGAAAGCGACTTTGGCTTTCATATCATCAAGCTGACCGGCATCAAGGCAGCCCAGGTGAAGCCCTTTGCCGAAGTAAAGGGCCAGATCGAAGCCGATCTGAAGCGCCAGAGCGCTGCCCGCCAGTTTGCTGAAGCGGCCGAGAACTTCGCCAATCTGGTCTATGAACAGTCCGACAGCCTCAAACCGGCTGCCGAGCAGTACAAGCTGCCTATCCAGCAATCCGGCTGGATCACCCGCCAGAAGGCCGACGGCATCCTGAATCATCCCAAGCTGCTGGAAGCCCTGTTTGGTGACGAGGTCGTCAAGAACGGCCGCAACACCGCGGCGGTGGAAGTGGCGCCCGGCACCCTGGTTTCTGCCCGCCTGCTGGAACACAAGCCCGCTGCACTGCGGCCCCTGGAGGCGGTGAAGGATGAGATCGAGGCCCGCTTGAAGCAGGAAAAAGCATTGGCCCTGGCCGTCAGCCAGGGGGCAGAGAAGCTGGCTGCGCTCAAGGCCGGCAAGCAGGAGTCCGTGGCCTGGAGTGCGAGCCAGAGCGTTTCCCGCATGGCGCCCGGAAAATTGGCCGCACCTGCCCTGACGGCGGTGTTCCAGGTCGATGCCAAGGCACTCCCGGCCTACACGGGGGTCGAATTGCCCGGCGTGGGTTATGGGCTCTACAAGGTAGTCAAGGTGGAAAGCGCCCAGGTGGATGCCAATGTGAAGGCGGCCCTGGAGGAGCAACTGACCAGCCTGGAAGCCAATGCCCAGGTGCAAGCCTATATGGCGGCCCTGCGCCAGCGTTACAAGGTGGACATCAACAAGGAAGCTCTCGCCGCGAAGGAGTAAGCCTCCGGTCTCCCTTTCCGGTCTCCCAGGGGCCGGAGCGTAAAAAAGCCGACCTGAACAGTCGGTTTTTTTGTGCCTGCGGACCGGAAGGATCAGGCGGGCAAGGGGTCGGTGTTGCCCAGGGCGGTGGAGTGCATGCCGCCATCCACATAGAGAATTTCACCGGTGATGCCGCTGGCCAGGTCGGAGAGCATGAAGGCGGCGGCATTGCCCACCTCCTCGATCGTCACGTTGCGGCGCAGGGGGGCATGGTGCGCGTTGTAAGCCAGCAGCTTGCTGAAGTTGCCGATGCCGGACGCCGCCACGGTCTTGATCGGGCCGGCGGAGATGGAATTGGCGCGGATGCCCTCGGGCCCCAGGCAGAAGGCCAGGTAGCGGGTGGCGGCTTCGAGGCTGGCCTTGGCCAGGCCCATGGTGTTGTAGTTGGGCATGGTGCGCTCGGCGCCCAGATAGGAGAGGGCGAGCAAGGCGGCCTTGCGGCCTTTCATCATGGGGCGGGCCGCCTTGGCCAGCGCCGGGTAGCTGTAGGAGGAAATCTCGTGGGCAATGCGGAAGGATTCCCGCGACAGGCCTTCGAGGAAATCCCCTTCGATGGAATCGGAAGGGGCGTAGGCAATCGAATGCACGAGGCCATCGAGGCCCTCCCAATGTTGGGCCAGGTGGGTAAACAGTGCCTCGATCTGCTCGTCGCTGGCGACATCGCAGGGCAGCACCAGATCGCTGTCGAACTCATTGGCGAACTTGCGCACCCGTTCCTCGAAGCGCTCGCTCTGGAACGTAAAGGCCAGTTGGGCACCTTCCCGGTGGCAAGCCTTGGCAATGCCATAGGCGATGGAATGCTTGGACAGCAGACCGGTGATCAGAATTTTCTTGTCGGCGAGAAAGCCCATTTGTAACTCCCTGTCAGGACGAACCGCAGGATTATAGCGGAATCATCAAATTTCATGCTGCATTGCAAGGCATTCATGCCGCCGGCGCAGGGCTTGGGCTAAACTGCCGCCCATGCGTAATGTCCTGAAACTGCTGTTGCCGGCCCTGGCGCTGCTCCTTTGCGCCTGCGGCGAAGTCTGGAACGACCCCTATCCCCTGCGGGAAGCGGGCGCCAACATTCTCTATACCGCCTTCACCGAGCGCCCCAAGCACCTCGATCCGGCCCAGTCCTACACCGAAGACGAAATCACCTTCACGGCCCAGATCTACCAGCCGCCCCTGCAATACCACTACCTGAAACGGCCCTACACCCTCATTCCCGCCACCGTCGAGCGGCTGCCCGAGCCGGAGTTCTACGACGCCCAGGGCCGGCGCCTGGGCGCCGATGCCCCGGCGGAACAGGTGGCGGAGAGCGTCTATGAACTGAAGTTGAAGCCCGGCATCCGCTATCAGCCGCACCCGGCCTTCGCCCTGGATGAGGCCGGCCGGCCCCTCTATCTGAATCTGCCGCCGGCCGAGCTGAAAGACAAATTCGGGATCGCCGATTTCCCCGTGAGCGGCCGCCGCACCCTGCGGGCGGACGACTACATCTACCAGATCAAGCGCCTGGCCCACCCCCGGCTGCATTCCCCCATCTTCGGCATGATGGCCGAGAAGATCGTCGGCCTGAAGGAACTGGGTGAGGCCCTGGAAGCCGCCTACAAGGCCAGGCCGGACCAGGACTGGCTCGATCTCGATGCCTTTCCCCTGGAAGGCGTGCGCCAGGTGGATGAACTCACCTGGCGCATCCGCATCAAGGGCCGCTATCCCCAGTTTGCCTACTGGCTTGCCATGCCCTTCTTTGCGCCCGTGCCGAGGGAGGTGGACCGCTTCTTCAGCCAGCCCGGCATGGCGGAAAAGAACCTGACCCTGGACTGGTGGCCGGTGGGCTCCGGCCCCTACATGCTCACCGAGAACGACCCCAACCGGCGCATGGTGCTCACCCGCAATCCCTACTTCGAGGGCGAAACCTATCCCTGCGAAGGGGAGCCGGAAGACGAAGCCGCCGGCCTCCTGGCCGACTGCGGTAAGCCATTACCCTTCATCGACCAGGCCGTGTTTACCCGGGAGAAGGAAGCGATTCCCTACTGGAACAAGTTCCTCCAGGGTTATTACGATGCATCCGGCATCGGCTCCGACAGCTTCGATCAGGCCGTGCGCATCCAGGTGGGGGGCGAGGTGGGCCTGACCGAGGAAATGCAGGAGAAAGGCATCCAGCTCCTCACCTCGGTGCGCCCCTCCACCTTCTACATGGGCTTCAACCTGCTCGACCCGGTAGTGGGTGGCGATAGCCTCGAAGCCGCCAAACTGCGCCAGGCCATTTCCATTGCCATCGACCAGGAAGAGTACATTTCCATCTTCATGAACGGGCGCGGCATTCCCGCCATGAGCCCGCTACCGCCCGGCATCTTCGGCTTTGAAGCGGGCGAGGCCGGGCTCAACCCTTACGTCTATGACTGGGTCGAGGGCAAGCCGCGGCGCAAGTCCGTCGAAGAAGCCCGGCGCCTCCTCGCCGAAGCCGGCTGGCCCAACGGCCGCAACGCCCGCACCGGCGAGGCGCTGGTGCTCAACCTGGACACCACTTCCGGCGGCATGGGCGAAAAATCCCGGCTCGACTGGCTCACCCGCCAGTTCCAGAAGATCGATGCCCAGCTGGTGGTGCGGGCCACCGACTTCAACCGCTTCCAGGACAAGCTCAGGAAAGGCGCGGTGCAGCTCTACTTCCTGGGCTGGAACGCCGACTACCCGGACCCTGAAAATTTCTTCTTCCTGCTCCAGGGCAGTGAAGGCCGGGTCAAGTACGGGGGCGAAAACTCCTCCAACTACGCCAACCCGGCCTACGACCGCCTGTTCCAGAAGATGAAGGCCATGGAAAACACTCCGGAACGCCTCACCCTGATCCGCGAGATGAACCGCCTGCTGCAGCACGACGCCCCCTGGATCTACGCTTTCCATCCCAAGACCTACACCCTGACCCACGCCTGGCTCAAGAACCGCAAGCCCAACGACGTGGGCAACAACACCCTCAAATATCAGCGCCTGGACTACCAGGTCAGGGAGCAGCGCCGGGCCGCATGGAATCCCCCCGAACGCTGGCCCCTGCTGCTGATCCTCGGCAGCGTACTGTTGCTCCTGGCCCCCATCGCCTGGCTCTACCGGCGGCGGGAGCGGCGCACGGCACTTTGATTTTCCGGGGAAATCGGGGTCCGCGAATCCTCCTGCTGCGACCACCTGCGCAGCGCCACCTCGTCGGTGGGTTGTGATGAGGAGGGGAAAATCATACCCGGTGGCCTACAGCATCAGGTTCATGGGGAGATTGATGGCCATGCCGATGGCATTGAGGCTGAAGGCTTCCACCTGATCGAGCAGACCGGTCGCAAAGCCCCGCGGTCTGGTACCGGTTATCTTTTCCCAAGTTGTCGCCAGTTCAAAGGGGGTGATCGGCGTCTGCGGGGAATCCCGGGTGGTGATGTCGGCCTGGAAGCCATGAAACCAGCGATTGTCGGGGGCATAGCGTGCGCCGATGTATTCAATCTCGCTGATGGCCTCATGTGGTTCAAGAGCCAGCCAGTTGCCGGATGCGTCGCGCACAAAGGCGCTGCTATCCGGAAACGGAACCAGGCTCACCCTGCGTTCAGCCCCGTTTTCAGGTACGCGGCTGAAATTGAAAACCTTGAAGTCATGCTCCCGGAGTGCGGGGAGGAGGTGGTGGCCGATGAGCCAGGAGTCCAGTTCCAGGTTCCCCGCCAGGATCAGTTTCAGTAATTCGCCGTTATGGGCACTTTCCTGCTTGACCTGCGCCAGCAGGATTTTGGCGTTTTGCAGCTGTTCGTCTGATAAGTTCAGCATTGCTTCTTTTGCTCCCGTTGCAATTTCACGTCGAGTGAGGCATGCCTTTCATGGCTTGACCGATGGCATGGTATGAAGCGCGGGTGCCATGGGTGCCATGGGTGCCATGGGTGACATGGGTGACAACCCCGTGTTGTCCTGCCTCCTGCCACTTATGTGTAAAACAAGTTCTGGGAGAACTATTGTATGCTTGCTCGCCCTGTCATTCCCATCATCTCATCCCATCATCTCATTCCAGCATTCTTTGCAAGGAGTCATTCATGGACTACACCCTGCTCGTTGTCGGCCTTCTGAGCTTCCTCGGCGGCCATTCCGTCTCGATCTTCGCGCGCCCCTGGCGCGATGCACAAGCGGCGAAACTGGGCGAAATTCCCTGGAAAGGGCTATACGCCGTCGTTGCGCTCCTCACCTTCGGGCTGCTGGTCTGGGGCTATGGGGCAACCCGCATCAACCCGATCGTCATCTGGACTCCGCCGGACTGGACGCGACATGTGGCTTCGCTGCTGACGCTGCCCGCCTTCATCCTGATCATCGCCGCCTATGTACCGGGCGATCGTTTCAAAAGCGCCGTCGGCCACCCCTTGCTGGCCGGAACCATGATATGGGCGCTGGCGCATCTGCTGGCCAATGGCAATCTCGGTGATGTACTGCTTTTCGGAGGCTTTCTGATCTGGGCAATAGCAGACTTCATCAGCGCGCGCCGCCGTGATCGCGCCGCCGGAAAGATCTATGTCGCGGGGCCGCTGAGCCGGACGATCATCACGGTCATTGTCGGCATCGTTGCCTGGGCTGCCTTTGCGCGTTTCGGCCACCAGCCACTGATCGGCGTCTCGCCCTTCGCGATCACATAAAAGCGACCCGCCTCCCGCTCTCCGCCTTTCCTTTCCCTGCAAGGCAGGCGGCTCAAGGGTTGCCCCAGCATTCAGGGAAGTTGGGCTTGTGGATTTCACGGTGAGGGCTCATGGGCAGACCGTGGGAAGGTGGGGAAGCGGCTCCGCTCCCATGAAAGCTGACGGCCGGCCTTGACCGGAATCAAAGCCGGCCGGGTTTGGTGGCTTACTGATGGTCCGCCATGGGTGGACAGGTGAAGATCGGGTTGCGGTCCCCATACACGTCGTCGATACGGTTCACGCTCGGCCAGAACTTGTTTTCGGCCACCCAGGGCAGGGGGATGCAGGCCTCGGCGCGGCAGTAGGGACGCTTCCATTCGGCATCGAGCAGATCTTGCTGGGTGTGGGGCGCGTTTTTGAGCGGGTTGTTTGCCGCCGGCCATTCCCCCGTTTCTACCCGGCGGATTTCCTCGCGGATATGGATCATGGCGGCGATGAAGCGGTCGAGCTCGGCCTTCGATTCCGATTCGGTGGGTTCCAGCATCAGGGTGCCGGCCACCGGAAAGCTCACCGTGGGGGCGTGAAAACCGTAGTCCATCAGGCGCTTGGCGATATCCGTCTCGCTGATGCCGGTGGCGGCCTTGAGCGGGCGGATGTCGAGGATGCACTCGTGCGCCACCCGGCCATTTTGACCCTGGTAGAGCACCGGATAGTGCGCCTGCAGCCGGCAGGCCAGGTAGTTGGCGTTCAAGATCGCGGTCTGGGTGGCGAGCTTGAGGCCCCGGCCACCGAGCATGGCGATGTACATCCAGGAGATGGGCAACAGCGAGGCGGAGCCGAAGGGGGCGGCGGACACCGCGCCCTGGCCGGCATTGACCCGGTCTTTCGGGCCGGTGGCCTGGAGCACGTGGTCGGCCATGAAGGGGGCGAGGTGGGCCTTCATGCCGATCGGGCCCATGCCCGGACCGCCGCCGCCGTGGGGAATGGCGAAGGTCTTGTGCAGGTTGATGTGGGCGACATCGGCGCCGATGCGCCCGGGAGAGGTGAGGCCGACCTGGGCATTGAGGTTGGCGCCGTCCATATAGACCTGGCCGCCGTGGGCGTGCACGATGGCGCAGATTTCCTGCACCGCCGCTTCGAACACCCCGTGCGTGGAAGGATAGGTGAGCATCAGGCAGGCAAGCCTGGTCTCATGTTGGGCGGCCTTGGCCTTCAGGTCCG
This sequence comes from Comamonadaceae bacterium, assembly GCA_029255645.1. Lineage (GTDB taxonomy): Bacteria > Pseudomonadota > Gammaproteobacteria > Burkholderiales > Rhodocyclaceae > Azovibrio. The sequence continues at coordinate 7,873 of JANLJE010000051.1, forward strand.
CGACATCGACGTTGCCGTTTGCATCGCAATCGACCGGCACCACCGTGAGGCCGGCCATCCGGGCGCTGGCGGGATTGGTGCCGTGGGCAGAGCGGGGGATCAGGCAGATGTCGCGCTCGCCTTCGCCCCGGCTGGCATGGTAGCGGCGGATCGCCACGAGGCCGGCGTATTCGCCCTGGGCGCCGGAGTTGGGCTGCAGACAGATGGCGGCAAAACCGGTGAGGGTCTCGAGCCAGCCGGAGAGTTCTTTCAGCACTTCCAGATAGCCCTGGGCCTGGTCCAAGGGCGCAAAGGGGTGCAGGTCGCTGAACTCGGGCCAGCCCAGGGGGATCATGGCGCTCGTGGCATTGAGCTTCATGGTGCAAGAACCCAGGGGGATCATGGAATGGTCGAGGGCCAGGTCCTTGTTCTGCAGTTTCTTCAGGTAGCGCAGCATCTCGTGTTCGGTGTGGTAGCGCTGGAACACGGGATGGGTGAGGATGGCGTCCTGCCGTTTCAGGCCGGCGAGCACGTCATGGCGGGCCGCTTCCTGGTCGAGGGCGGCCAGATCCATGGCCTTGCCGGTCAGGGCCTTGAGCAGGGCGAGGATGTCGGCGCCGCTGGTTTTTTCATTGATGGAAATGCCCAGGGTGTCGCTGCCTGCCTGGCGCAGGTTGAAACCGGCGGCTTGGGCGGCGGCGTAGGCGGCATCGCCCAGATAGACCTGGATGGTGTCGAAATAGCGCTGGGTGAGCACCTTGACGCCAACGGCAGCCAGGCCCGTGGCGAGGATGGCGGTGAGCCGGTGGATGCGCTGGGCGATGGTCTTTAAGCCCTCGGGGCCGTGATAGACGGCATAGAAGCCGGCCATGTTGGCGAGCAGCACTTGCGAGGTGCAGATGTTGGAATTGGCCTTTTCCCGGCGGATGTGCTGTTCCCGGGTCTGTAGGGCGAGGCGCAGGGCCGGCTTGCCGCGCGCATCTTTCGAGACGCCGATGATGCGGCCGGGCATGGAGCGGGCGAAGGCTTGCCGGCAGGCGAAGAAGGCGGCGTGGGGGCCACCGAAACCCAGGGGAATGCCAAAGCGCTGGCTGGAACCCAGGGCGATGTCGGCGCCCATGGCGCCGGGGGATTGCAGCAGCACCAGGGCCATCGGGTCGGCGGCCACGGCCACCACGGCTCCCGTGGCCTTCAAGGCGGCGATGCAGTCGCCAAGGTCGGTCACTTCGCCCCTTTGGTCGGGGTATTGCAGCAGGGCGCCGAACACCTCCGCGTCGGCGGCCTGGGCGGGGCTACCGATCACCAGCTCGAAGCCGAAGTATTCGGCCCGGGTGCGCAGCACGTCGAGCGTCTGGGGAAAAGCGTCGCGATCTACGAAGAAACGCTTCGTCCCGGACCTGCCGTCTTGGTGACTGAGGCGGTGCGCCATGGCCATGGCTTCGGCGGCGGCGGTGGCTTCATCGAGCAAGGCGGCGTTGGCAAGCTCGAGGCCGGTCAAATCGACCACCATTTGCTGGAAATTGAGCAGGGCTTCGAGGCGCCCCTGGGCGATTTCGGCCTGATAGGGAGTGTAGGCGGTGTACCAGCCCGGGTTTTCCAGCACATTCCGGAGGATCACCTTGGGGGTCAGGGTGTCGTGGTAGCCGAGGCCGATCAAATTCTTCTTCAGCACGTTTTTTTGGGCGATGGCCTTTAGCTCGGCGAGCGCCTCATGTTCCCGGCGGGGCTCCGGCAGGGGCAGGTCGGCAGGCAGGCGGATGGCTTCAGGGAGGGTCTGATCCATCAGGGCTTCCAGGCTGCCGGCGCCGATCGCGGCCAGCATGGCGGCCTGTTCGGCAGGGCCGGGGCCCAGGTGGCGGGCGATGAATTCGTCCTGTTGTTCCAGGTCGGCAAGGCGGGGGGCAGATGGGGTCATGGAAAATCCAGGCGTTTTCAGAAAATCACAAAGGCTTTGGCGTGGCCAAGGCTTTCGGGCGGCAAAGGCTTTGAAGGGCAAAGGCTTTGAAGGCGGCCAAGGCTTTGGGGCGGCGGGCCGCCCCGAGCCGGTCGCTAGCGGAGGCGGAAATGCGGACGTAGATCAGGCCGCATCGATGCTGGCCTTGTAGCCGGCGGCATCGAGCAGGCCAGCGAGGTCGGCGGCATTGGCCGGGGCGAGCTTGAATAGCCAGGCGGCGTAGGCGTCCTGATTCACGCTTTCGGGGGCCTCCACGACGGCCTCGTTGATGGCGGTGACGGTTCCGGCCACCGGGGCATAGACATCGGCGGCGGCCTTCACCGATTCCACCACGCAGCTCTCCTCGGCGGCGGCGAGTTCCTGGCCCACGGCGGGGAGTTCCACGAAGACCAGATCCCCGAGTAGGTCCTGGGCGTGGTCGGTGATGCCCACGGTAAGGGTGCCGTCGGCTTCGAGACGGACCCATTCGTGCGAGGCGGTGTATTTGAGTTCGGCGGGGATGTTCATGGAAAACTCCGTTTGAAGAAAGGGTTGCAAGGAAGATGAGGTGCGAGGAAGGTTCCTGGGTCGATCAGATCAGGGCCTTGCCGTGCCGGACGAAGAGCGGACGGGTGACTTCAGCGTCGAGGCGCTTGCCGCGGATCTCCACCTTCACCCTGTCGCCGATGGCAACCCCCAGGGGCAGGCGGGCGAAGGCGATGGAACAGCCCAGAGTAGGGGAGAAGCTGCCGCTCGTGATGTCGCCCTCGCCCTGGGCGGTGACGACCTTCTGGTGGGCGCGCAGGACTCCTTGCGTGAGCAGTTTCAGCCCCAGGAACTGCCGCTGCCGGCCCTTTTCCAGCAAGGCGGCCTTGCCGACGAAATCCCGTTCCGAGGCAAGGTCCACGGTCCAGGCCAGACCCGCATCGAGGGGAGAGACGCTCTCATCCATGTCCTGACCGTAGAGGTTCATGCCGGCTTCGAGGCGCAGGGTGTCGCGGGCGCCCAGGCCGCAGGGCTTGACCCCGGCGGCGAGCAGGGCGTTCCAGATGTCCTCGGCCTGGGCGGCGGGGACGGTGAGTTCGAAGCCTTCCTCGCCGGTGTAGCCGGTGGTGGCGATGCAGAGGGGGCCGACCTCGACTGCGAAGAAGGGGCCCGGCTTTTCGGTGGCGGGCCGCACTTCCGGCAGCACTTCCCAGACCCTGGCCTTGGCGTGAGGGCCCTGCACGGCGATCATGGCCACGGCCGTGGGCCCCGTGCGCAAGGGGATCAGGCACACGTCGAGCCGCCACTCGCAAAGGCGCTCGGCCATCCAGGCGAGATCCTTGTCGGTGCTGCCGGCATTGATCACGAGGCGGTAGTGGGTGTCGGACAGGTAATAGACGATCAGGTCGTCCACCACACCGCCGGCTTCGTTCAAGAGGGTGCTGTAGAGCGCCTTGCCGGGGGTCTTCAGCTTGCCTATGTCATTGGCGATGAGGCGAAGCAGGAAGGTCTTGACGTCGGGGCCGAGGGCCTCCACGGCGCACATGTGCGAGACATCGAACATGCCGCAGTCGCGGCGCACGGCGTGGTGCTCCTCGATCTGGGAGCCGTAATGGAGCGGCATCTCCCAGCCGCCGAAATCCACCATCCGGGCGCCGAGGGCGCGGTGGGCGGTATTGAGTACCGTGGTCTTGAGCATGATCAACCCCCTGGAGGCGTGTTTTGACGCGGTTTCGAGATAAAGAAAAGGGTGAGTCGGATGGGAGCACTGGGCAGGCCATGCGATTCACCTCCCTGTTCTCGATACCCTCGATACCCTCGATACCGGGGGCAGCCAGTTCTGGCCGTTTGCCCCATCGGTGGGCACTGCGATCCTGGCAGCAAAAGCCGGTTCTCCAGAGTTGCGGTGGTCACATTCTGGTGCTCCAAGGGGTTCCTGATGGTTTCACGGTCGGGTTTCACGGTCGGGTTTCACGATCCTTTACCTGCGCGTTTACGGCTGCGGGCAGGTCGCCCCGTCCTCTTCCAAGGAACGCAGCGCACTATAAAGGGGGGCGTGGCGGCTGGCAACAAGCAGGATCCTGAATCCGGTCGTTACCCCGCCAATGCGAGCGGCCCTGGGGGGGAGCCAGGGCGGGGGCGGTCGGGTGATTTTCGCCACCCCATCGTTTCGCCACCCCATCGGCCACGAACGCCTTCCCGCGCCTGGCCTGGGGCAACGGTTCCGCAACTGCGCCGACATGACGCAAGGCCGCACGGATATGCACGGATATGGGCGGATATGCACGGATATGGGCGGATATGGGCGGATATGGGCGATGCGCGCCGTGAGCTCCGGTCAGCTGGCCTGGTGCGGTAGGGGTCGTTCATTTCGCCTGCGCCTTGTGCGCCTCGACGTAGGAGCGCAAAACGGCGTTCATGCGCGACTGATAGCGCTTGCCGGTGTGCTTGAAAAACTCCAACACTTCGGCATCAATGCGCAGCGTGATTGGTTTCTTGGCATGGGGCAACTGCTCCGCCGCCTTCATCCAGACGGCATCCGGCAGATAGGGTGCGTCGCTGTAGTCGATGGCCTCATCAGGCATGGCCGCTACCGCCTCAAGCTCGGCACGTTGTTGCGCCGTCAACGGCGGCAAATTCTTGGGGTCAAGGGTGAGCTTGACGGTATTGCTTGCGTTCTTGCTCATTGGCTTTTCTCGCTGAAATTAGCCGGATGGTTTCCTCATGCCGGACGGTATGAACAACATACAGCAAGGCGGGGGCGGCATAGCCGATGGTGGCCCATCGATCTTCGCCGTAGTCCTCGCGCCCGTCGTACACCTTAATGCGGTAAGGGTCGAGCAGCACTCGCGCCGCAAGGCTGAATCGCACGCCGTGTTTCCGCAGGTTTAGCGCCTCTTTGTCGGCGTCCCATTCAAAGTCCATGGCTTCATGGCAGATTCGTTTTGTAGTTACATTAAGCCTTTTTTACTGCCTTTGCAGGCTGCAAAGCTTCCAGCTTGCCATCCGCTTGGCCGCATCGGTCAATACGGGTTTGCGGGCCTGTCTTTGAGCACCGGGCCGGGGGCGGAGCGGGGCGTGCGGTGGGAATGTGCTAGCATCCACGTTTTGCTGCGTATTTCGTTCCCGCCCGTGTCATCCCCCGCGAATTTCGACTTTCACTGCCACTCCACCGTTTCCGACGGCCTGCTGCCGCCGGCTGAAGTGGTGGCGCGGGCGGCCGGGCTGGGCGTCAGCCACCTGGCGCTCACCGACCACGATGATATCGACGGTCTGCCGGAGGCCCGGCAGGCGGCAGAGGAACGAGGGCTGGTATTCGTCAATGGAGTGGAAATCTCCATCGAGTGGGAAGGCAACCCGATTCACGTGGTGGGGCTGGGTTTCGATGCCCGACATCCCGGCTTCGTGGAGGGACTCGTCAGTGTGCGCAGCGGCCGGGTGGAACGGGCGCGGCGCATGGGTGATGCGTTTGCCGCCATCGGCATTCCCGGTGTGTTTGAAGGCGCCATGCGCCATGCGGGCAATCCCCTGCTGATTTCCCGGGCCCACTTTGCCCGCCACCTGGTGGAAACCGGCCTGTTCAAGGAGCCCCGCAACGTCTTTGATCATTACCTGGTGCCAGGCAAGCCGGGTTATGTGGAACACCGCTGGGCCAGCCTCGGTGCGGCCCTGGGCTGGATTCATGCCGCCGGCGGTGTGGCCGTGGTGGCCCATCCTGCCCGCTACAAGCTTTCCAGCGGCCAGATGCGCCGCTTCCTCGGCGACTTCAAGGACCTGGGCGGGCAGGCCATCGAGGTGGTTTGCGGGAGTCACAGCCCGGACCATATCCTTCACTATGCCCGCCTGGCGCGCCAGTTTGCCTTTCATGCCTCCCGGGGTTCGGACTTTCATGGCCCCGTAGAGAGCTATGTGGACCTGGGCTGCCTGCCTGCCCTGCCTGAAGACCTGAAGCCGGTCTGGCGCCTGCTCGATATCTGAAAATCAAAAGAACGATTCATGCCCCAATTACTTGCCATCAATAATGAAAACCCCCAGCAGCGCTATCTGGCCCGTGCGGCAGAGATGCTGCGCGATGGCGCGGTGATCGCCTTTCCCACCGACTCTTGTTACGCCCTGGCCTGCCATCTGGGGGACAAGGAGGCTCTGGACCGCATCCGCGCCATCCGGGAGGTGGATGACCGGCATCACCTGACCCTGATGTGCCGGGACCTCTCCGAGATCGCCAAGTACGCCCGGGTCGATAATGCCCAGTATCGCCTCCTCAAGGCGGCGACCCCGGGGAGCTATGTGTTCATCCTGGAAGGCACCAAGGAATTGCCGCGCCGGGTGATGCACCCCAAAAGAAAGACCATCGGCCTGCGGGTACCGGATCACCCTGTCGCCCTGGCCCTGCTCGATGAGCTGGGGGAACCTTTGCTCACCACCACCTTGCAGCTCCCCGGTCATGAAGCCCCGCTCACCGAGGGCTGGGAGATTCAGGATGCCCTGTCCGGGCGGATCGAACTGATTCTGGATGGCGGGCAATGCGGCACCGATCCCACCACGGTGATTGATCTGACCGGAACGGTGCCGGTGCTGGTGCGCCAGGGGCGTGGCCCCCTGGAACCCTTTGGCCTGAATGCGAAATGACTTGGCAGGGCTCTGATAACATGACGTTTTTTGGCGGTGCCCGATGGAAAACCTGATCCAGACCCTGGCCCTTGCGGCCCTGCCGGTGATCTTCGCCATCACCTTGCACGAGGCCGCCCATGGCTATGCCGCCCGCCATTTCGGCGATCCCACCGCCTGGCTGGCGGGGCGCATCAGCCTCAATCCCCTGCGCCACATCGACCTGTTTGGCACCATCCTGCTGCCCCTGGGTATTTTGCTCTTGTCGTCCGGGGGGATCTTGTTTGGCTACGCCAAGCCGGTGCCGGTGGATTTCGGCCGGCTGAGGCATCCCAAGCGTGACATGCTCTGGGTGGCGGCGGCGGGACCGGCGTCGAATCTGCTCATGGCCTTCTTCTGGGCCGCCTTGCTGAAGCTGGCCTGGGAGATGCCCAGCAACCCCTACACCCTGCCGCTTTCCGAAATGAGCAAGATCGGCATTTCCATCAACCTCGTGCTGATGGTGCTCAACCTCCTGCCGCTGCCACCGCTGGATGGCGGCCGGATTGCCGTAAGCCTGCTGCCGGGCCGCCTGGCCTGGCAGTTTGCCCGGATCGAACCCTTTGGTTTTCCCATCCTCATCCTGCTGCTCTTTACCGGTGTCCTCGGGCAGATTCTCTGGCCCGTCATCGGGGTGGTGCAGGGTGGTATCGAATCCATCTTTCAGTTGTATTGACGAGCCATGTACGCAGAACGAGTGCTTTCCGGCATGCGCCCCACGGGGGCCTTGCACCTGGGTCATTACCATGGGGTACTGGCCAACTGGGTCAAACTCCAGCAGGACTATCCCTGCCTGTTTTTCGTGGCGGACTGGCATGCCCTGACCACCCAGTACGACGATCCCCGCAATATCCACCAGAACAGCATGGACATGGTGGTGGACTGGCTGGCGGCGGGCGTGGACCCGGCGCAAGCCACGATCTTCATTCAATCCCAGGTGCCCGAGCATGCCGAACTGCACCTGCTGTTGTCGATGATGACGCCCCTGGGCTGGCTGGAGCGGGTGCCGACCTACAAGGATCAGCAGGAAAAGCTCGCCAGCAAGGACCTTTCCACCTACGGCTTTCTCGGCTATCCCTTGCTGATGAGCGCCGACATCCTGATCTACCGGGCCGACAAGGTGCCGGTGGGCGAGGACCAGATTCCGCATGTCGAATTCACCCGCGAGCTGGCGCGGCGTTTCAACTACCTGTATGGCCGCGAACCCGGTTTTGCGGACAAGGTCGAGGCGGCCCTGGCGCAGCTGAACAGCAAGCATCGCCGCAGTTACAAGGAACTGCGTACCCGCTTTCAGCAGGAGGGGGACAAAACCGCCGTGGACAAGGGCAAGGCCCTGCTGGCCGAAGCCAGCCTGTCCCTGGAAGACCGGGAACGTCTGCTGGGATACCTGGAAGGCACGGGCAAGACCATTCTCGTGGAGCCCGGCTACCTGCTTACCCAAGCCGCGAAAATGCCGGGGCTGGATGGCCAGAAAATGAGCAAGTCCTATGGCAACACCATTGCGCTGCGCGAAGCTGCGGATTCCGTCGCGAAGAAGATCAAGGCCATGCCGACCGATCCGGCCCGTGTGCGTCGTAACGATCCGGGCGACCCGGAGAAGTGCCCGGTCTGGCAGCTGCATCAGATCTATTCCGGCTCAAGCTGCCGCGACTGGGTGCAGCAAGGTTGCAAGAGCGCCGGCATCGGCTGCCTCGAATGCAAGCAGCCGGTGATCGACGGCATTCTCGAGGAACAGGCCCCCATGCAGGAGCGGGCACGTCACTACCAGGAAAATCCGGCGCTGATCCGGAAAATTCTGGCGGATGGCGCAGACCAGGCTCGGGAACTGGCGTGCGCCACCCTGCGTGATGTGCGCAGTGCCATGGGGCTGGATTACCGCTGATGGATTTCACCCTTGACGAGGCCATGGTCTGGGTGGTCATCGGCTTTCTTGGCCAGGCCCTGTTTTCCGCCCGTTTCATCATCCAGTGGCTGCACAGCGAGAAGGCCCGGAAAAGTGTCGTGCCCTTGTCCTTCTGGTACTTCAGCATCGCCGGCGGCGCCGTGCTCACCGCCTACGCCATCTATCGCAAGGACCCGGTCTTCATCTTTGGTCAGAGCCTGGGGCTGCTGATTTATGTGCGCAATCTGGTGCTCATCCATCGGCACCGGGAATCGCCGCAGGCCCCGCAATGACCGGGGTGCTGGACGCACCCGGGGCGGTGCAGGCCGGGCTGCCGATGCTGGCGCGCATCTATGGTCAGCCCCTGGCCGAGATGCCCGCCGACCTCTACATCCCGCCCGATGCCCTGGAGGTCATGCTCGATGCCTTTGAAGGTCCCCTCGACCTGTTGCTGTACCTGATCCGCAAGGCCAATATCGACATCCTCGACATTCCCATGGCCCCCCTGACCCGCCAGTACCTGAGTTACATCGACTCCATGCAGGTCCATAACCTGGAACTGGCAGCGGAATACCTGGTGATGGCGGCGATGCTGATCGAGATCAAGTCGCGCATGCTGCTGCCCCGGCCCAAAGCGGCAGAGGGCGAGGAGGCTGACGATCCCCGGGCCGAACTGGTGCGGCGGTTGATGGAGTACGAACAGATCAAGCTGGCCGCCCAGCAGCTCAATGCCCTGGATCAGGCCGGGCGGGATTTCCTCTGGGTCGAAACCCTGGTCGAAAAGTGCCGGCTCAAGCGCTACCCGGAAGTGAGACTCGACGACCTCAAGGACGCCTGGCTGGGTATCCTGCGCCAGGCCCGCTTGCACCAGCACCATCAGATCGGTCGGGAAGAGTTGTCGGTGCGCGAGCACATGGGCATCATCCTGCGCCAGCTGCAGGCGCAGGGCGGCTACGTGCAATTTGAAGCCCTGTTTGATCCGGCCATGGGCGCGCCCGGCCTGGTGGTACATTTTCTTGCCATGCTCGAACTGGCGCGGGAGCGGCTGGTGGAAATCACGCAGACCGAAGCCTTTGAGCCGATTTATGTCAGACAGGCCTGCACGAACCGTGAAAGCGAGGTGAATTATGGAACTGGCAACGATCAGGCAGGTGCTTGAAGCCGCGCTGCTGGCAGCCCAGGAGCCGCTGAGCCTCGCTGATCTCAAGAAGATGTTTGATGACGAATTGTCAAACGAGGTGTTGTGCAAGCTGCTCGACCAGATCCGTAACGAGTGGAAGGCGCGGCCAGCCGAATTGATCCAGCTGGCCTCCGGTTGGCGTTTTCGCACCCGGGCCGAGTTCATGCCCTATCTCGAACGCCTGAACCCGGAAAAGCCTCCCCGTTATTCTCGCGCCGTGCTGGAAACCCTTTCCATCATTGCCTACCGCCAGCCGGTTACGCGAGGGGATATCGAGGAAATCCGCGGCGTGGCCGTCAATACCCATGCCATCCGCGTGCTCGAAGAGCGGGGCTGGATCGATGTCGTGGGCCACCGGGAAACGCCCGGGCGCCCGGCCCTCTATGCCACCACCCGCAAATTCCTTGACGATCTGGGTTTGCGCAGCCTGACTGAATTACCGGCCCTGGAGGCCATTCCCCCAACAAATCTGGAGCTTGCCGATGCGGCCTAAGAAAACCCCTTTTCGCCCTGCCACCCCGCGTTCCGCCCCTGCTGGCGAACGGCGGCACGGCACTGCCGAAACTGACCCTTCTCCCGAGGCGGCTCAGCGCCGACGTCCGGCACGGCCTACCGGCGGCCCCCGGGGCGATGCTTCCCGTCCGGCCCAGCCGCGCGCCAAACCCGTCCCTGAAGCTCCAGAAAGCGAGCGCTTGCACAAGGTGCTGGCCCAGGCCGGCCTCGGTTCCCGGCGGGAAATGGAAACCTGGATCGCCGAAGGCCGGGTCCAGGTCAATGGGGAGCCCGCCCAGGTGGGTCAGAGCGTCGGTCCCCGGGACCGGGTCAAGGTCAACGGCAAGCTCGTCAGCCTGCATTTCTCCAATCGTCTGCCGCGGGTACTCATGTACCACAAGCCCGAAGGCGAAATCGTCTCCCGGGACGATCCGGAAGGCCGCCCGAATGTCTTTACCGCCCTGCCGCGCCTGCGCGGTGGCCGCTGGGTGGCCGTGGGGCGTCTGGACCTGAATACCTCGGGGCTGATCCTGTTTACCACTTCCGGTGAACTCGCCAATCAATTGATGCACCCGGGCTCGGAACTGCTGCGCGAATACGCCGTGCGGGTGCTGGGCGAATTGTCGATGGCATCCCAGCGCCAGTTGCTCGATGGCGTGATGCTCGAAGACGGCATGGCCCAGTTCGATTCCCTGGAAGATGGCGGCGGCCAGGGCGCCAATCATTGGTACAAGGTCACCCTTCATGAAGGGCGTAACCGGGAAGTGCGGCGCATGTTCGAAGCCGTCGGTTCCAGGGTCAGCCGCCTGATCCGGGTCCGCTACGGCCCCTTCTTGCTGCCGCCCTGGTTGAAACGGGGCCAGAGCCGGGAACTCGAAGAGGCGGATGTGAAGCGGCTGATGCAAGGCCTCAAGGCCGCGTCGGCAAAACCCGTTGCGGCAAAGGAAGACTGAGTTCCGCAGACTTCATCCGGCGCCGCCCCGTTTCCTGTTGACTCCCGCTTGCCGATCGGGCCTTGGCTCGTTCGGCAAAAGTCGTTATAATTCTACGGTTTGTTCCGCCGGCCGGAATTCGGTGCGGTTTTATTGTGATGGGCTTCGCGCCCATTTTTTTATTGTGGCTATGGATTTACATACCCTGCTGGAAAAAACGGTCAACGGCCTCGGCTACGAGCTGGTGGATCTGGAAATGTCCCCCAAGGGGCGGACCCTGCGCGTCTTCATCGACAAGCTCGACAGGGAAGGTGGAATTGACGTGGATGATTGCGTCACCGTCTCCAACCAGTTGTCCCGACTCCTGGAAGTGGAAAATGTGGACTATGACCGCCTGGAGGTGTCATCTCCCGGGCTGGACAGGCCCGTGAAAAAACGAGCGGATTTTGAACGCTTTGCCGGGCAGGACATCCAGTTGCGTGTGCGCATGCCCCTGAATGGGCGGCGCAACTTCCAGGGGGAACTCCTGGGTCTGCGTGATGGCAAGGTGGCACTGCGCCTGGAAACGGGCGAAGTGGAACTGGATCTGGAAAATATCGAGAAAGCACGTCTGGTGCCTGACTTTGGTTGAGCCCGGCGGATTAGGAGGTCTGAAACGATGAGCCGTGAAATGTTGTTGCTGGTGGATGCCCTGGCCCGGGAAAAGAATGTGGCCAAGGATGTGGTGTTCAGCGCCCTGGAAAGTGCGCTGGCTTCGGCTACCAAGAAGCGTATCCACGACGAGGCCGATGTCTGGGTGACCATTGACCGGAACACGGGGAATTACGAGTCCTTCCGCCGCTGGCAGGTAGTGGACGATAGTGCCTACGTCAATGAATTCACGGAGATTCCTCTCTCCGAGGCCCGCAAGGACGATCCGGACGTGGAAGTCGGCGACTACCTGGAAGAAGCCCTGGAGCCCATCGATTTTGGCCGGATCGGCGCCCAGGCCGCCAAGCAGGTGATCCTGCAGAAGATTCGCGACGCGGAGCGGGAACAGATTCTGGCCGATTTCCTGGAGCGCAAGGAGCACATCGTCTCCGGTACCATCAAGCGCATGGAACGCGGCAATGCCATCGTCGAAGCCGGCAAGATCGAAGCCATCCTGCCCCGCGACCAGATGATCCCCAAGGAAAACCTGCGCGTCGGCGACCGGGTCCGGGCTTATCTGCTGCGCATCGACCGGGGTGCCCGCGGTCCCCAGATCATCTTGTCCCGCACGGCCCCTGAATTCATCATCCGGCTCTTTGAAATCGAAGTGCCGGAAATCGAGGACGGCCTGATGGAGATCAAGGCCTGCGCCCGGGACCCCGGTCAGCGCGCCAAGATTGCGGTCAAATCCAATGATCCCCGCGTTGATCCCATTGGCACCTGCGTGGGTATGCGCGGCAGCCGGGTGACCGCGGTGCGTAACGAAATTGGCGGTGAGAACATCGACATCGTCCTGTGGTCTGCCGACCCGGCCCAGTTCGTGATCGGCGCACTGGCACCGGCGGAGGTTTCCTCGATCGTGGTGGACGAAGAGAAACACGCCATGGATGTGGTGGTGGATGAGGCCAACCTGGCCATCGCCATCGGCCGCAGCGGCCAGAACGTGCGCCTGGCGTCCGAACTGACCGGCTGGAACATCAATCTGATGACCCAGGACGAATCCGAGAAGCGCCTGGAGGCCGAGTCTGCCGCCACCCGGGTGCTGTTCATGGAAAAGCTGGATATCGACGAGGAACTGGCGGACCTGCTGATTGAAGAAGGTTTTTCCTCGCTGGAAGAGGTGGCCTATGTGCCGCTTGCTGAAATGCTGGAAATCGAGGGGCTGGACGAGGGTATCGTCAATGAGCTCCGTAATCGCGCCCGTAATGTTTTGTTGACAGAAGCCATCGCCACTGAAGAACATCTGGACCAGGTGGCCGAAGATCTCCTGAGTCTGGAAGGCATGGACAAGGAAGTGGCCGCCAAGCTGGCGGCCCACGGCATCAAGACTCGGGATGAATTGGCCGAACTGGCCGTGGATGAACTCACCGATATGACCGGGATGGACGAGGAAAAGGCCAAGGCCATGATTCTCAAGGCCCGGGCCCATTGGTTCGAGTAAGGGGGTAGAAGTATGTCGACAACCATCGTTTCCCAGTTCGCTGGCGAACTTAAAATGCCTGTGGATGCCCTGCTGGAGCAACTGGCGAAGGCAGGGGTCAGCAAGCAGGGAGCTCAGGATCGCCTGACCGATCAGGACAAGGCCAAGCTGCTGGATTTCCTGCGTCGTTCCCACGGCGAAGCCGAAACCAAGACCAAAATCACCCTGACCCGCAAGGAGACCTCGGAAATCCGTGCCACGGACTCCCATGGCCGTGCCCGCACCGTCCAGGTCGAAGTGCGCAAGAAGCGCGTGCTGGTCAAGCGCGACACGCCCGAACCGGGGGCGGCCGAGGCCAAGTCTGGAGCCCCGTCCGCCGCCCCAGAACAGAAGCCCGTTCCCGTACCCGAAACCGTGGCGCCCGTTGCACCTGCGCCCGTTGCACCTGCGCCTGTTGCACCTGAAAGGGTGCCTGAGCCCGTGGTCGAGCCGGTGATCGAGCCCGTGGTCGAGCCGGTGGTTGAGCCGGTGATCGAGCCCGTCGTCAAGGTGCCCGCACCCGCACCCGAACCCGAAGTGGTTCCCGAGCCCGCCCCGGTTGTCGGGAAGCCGGCCGAAGCCGCCCCCGCACCGGCCCGGCCCGAAACCAGGGCCGGCGCCGCCGCCGCGCCGGTGCGCAAGGCCAAGACCGTGGTCAAGCAATCTTTCCTGGGCGAAGCCGAACTCAAGGCCCGCGCCGATGAAGAGCGCCGCCACCAGAGTCTGCTCGAACGCCAGGCCCGGGAACTGAAGGAAAAGCAGGAGCGCCAGGCCGAAATCATCCGGCTGCGCCGCGAGGCCGAGGAAAAGGCCGTGGTCGCCAAGGCCGCCGAGCTTGCCAAGCAGCAGGTGGCGGCTCAGGTTACAACCGAGGCCAAGCCGTCCGAGAAGACCCTGCACAAGAAGCCGGATGCCGAGAAGAAGGGCGCCAAGAGCGGCAAGGATGCCTGGAACGACGGCAAGAAAAAGCCGGGCCTCAAGACGCGTGGCGCCGTGGGCGGCACGGGCTGGAAGGAAGGCGGCAAGCACGGCAAGAAGAGCGCCCCCAAGAGCGAGGGTGAAGGCGGCTTCCAGGCCCCAACCGAACCCATCGTGCGCGAAGTGCATGTGCCCGAGACCATCTCGGTTGCCGATCTGGCGCACAAGATGGCCGTCAAGGCCACTGAAGTGATCAAGACCCTGATGAAGATGGGCTCCATGGTCACCATCAACCAGGTGCTGGACCAGGAAACCGCCATGATCGTGGTGGAAGAAATGGGCCATGTCGCGGTTGCTGCCAAGCTGGACGATCCCGATGCCTTCCTCGATGAGGATCATCACGCCGAACACAATGACGCCACGCTCGAGCCCCGTGCTCCGGTGGTGACGGTCATGGGTCACGTCGACCACGGCAAGACCTCGCTCCTGGACTGCATCCGCCGCGCCAAGGTGGCTTCCGGCGAAGCCGGCGGCATCACCCAGCACATCGGTGCCTACCATGTCGAAACCGATCGCGGCATGATCACCTTCCTCGACACCCCGGGTCACGAGGCCTTCACGGCCATGCGCGCGCGCGGCGCCAAAGCCACCGACATCGTCATCCTGGTGGTGGCCGCCGACGACGGCGTCATGCCCCAGACCAGGGAAGCCATCCACCACGCCAAGGCGGCCGGTGTGCCCATCGTCGTAGCGGTCAACAAGATCGACAAGCCCGATGCCAATGATGACCGGGTCAAGCAGGAACTGGTGGCCGAAGGCGTCGTGCCGGAAGAATACGGCGGCGATTCCCCCTTCATCCCCGTCTCGGCCAAGAAGGGCCTGGGCATCGACGAACTGCTCGAGAACGTGCTGCTCCAGGCCGAGGTCCTGGAACTCAAGGCTCCCAGAAAAGCCCCCGCCAAGGGCCTGATCATCGAAGCCCGCCTCGACAAGGGACGGGGCCCGGTGGCCACCATGCTGGTGCTGTCCGGCACCCTGAAGCAGGGTGACGTGGTGCTGGCCGGCCCGGTATTCGGCCGCATCCGTGCCATGCTCGACGAGAACGGCAAGCCCATCAAGGAAGCCGGTCCTTCCATCCCCGTGGAAATCCTCGGTCTTTCCGATGTGCCGGCTGCCGGCGAGGAAGCCATGGTGATGACCGACGAAAAGAAGGCCCGGGAAATCGCCCTGTTCCGTCAAGGCAAGTTCCGCGACGTCAAGCTCGCCAAGCAGCAGGCCGCCAAGCTGGAAAACATGTTCGAGCAGATGGGCGAAGGCGAAGTGAAGTCCCTGGCCCTGATCATCAAGGCCGACGTGCAAGGTTCCCAGGAAGCCCTGGTGCAGACCCTGACCAAGCTTTCCACTCCGGAAGTGCGGGTCAATGTGATTCATGGCGCCGTCGGCGGCATCACCGAATCCGACGTCAATCTGGCCCAGGCTTCCGGCGCCGTCATCATCGGCTTCAACATCCGTGCCGATGCCAACGCCCGCAAGCTGGCCGAGAACTTCGGTGTGGATATCCGTTACTACAACGTCATCTACGATGCGGTCGATGACGTGAAGGCCGCCCTGTCCGGCATGCTCACTCCCGAAAAACGGGAGGTCATCACCGGCCTCGTGGAAATCCGCCAGGTGTTCCTCATCTCCAAGGTGGGTGCCATCGCCGGCTGTCTGGTGCAAGAAGGCGTCATCCGGCGCAACTCCCGTGTCCGTCTGCTGCGCAACCATGTGGTCATCTGGGACGGCGAGCTGGAGTCCCTGAAGCGCTTCAAGGACGACGTCAAGGAAGTCAAGGCCGGCTTCGAGTGCGGTCTGTCTCTCAAGAACTTCAATGAAATCAAGGAAGGCGACATGCTCGAAGCCTACGAGATTCAGGAAGTGGCCCGTACCCTTTAAGCTGCCAGCAATGGAAATCGTGCGGCGAGGCGAGGCTTGTCAGCCCCGGCCTCGCTGCACTTTTCCGGGAGTCAGAACATGAAAAGTTTTTCCCGATCTGACCGGGTCTGCGAGCAAATCCGCCGCGACCTGGCCGACATCATCCGCACCGAATTGAAGGACCCTCGTATCGGCATGATCAGCCTCACCGCCGTGGAGCTGACCCCCGACTACGCCCATGCCAAGATTTATTTCACCACCCTGGACACGTCGCATCTGCCGGAAATCCAGGTCGGTCTGCGCCGCGCCGGCGGTTTCATGCGCCGGGAACTGGGGCGTCGGGTGCGCATCCATACCCTGCCCGAACTGCACTTCATCCATGACGATTCCCTGGAGCGGGGCGCCAGCCTGTCCCGGCTGATCGACGAGGCCGCCGCCCTGTCCCGCACGAGCGAGGAGGAAGCGCCCGGCGCCGCGGCATCCGGGGAGGCCGGATGATCACTGCCGATAAACGCCGCCGATAAACGCGGCCGATAAACGCGGCCGATAAACGCGGCCGATAAACGCCGCCGTGTGCCACGAATGGCAACAAGGCTCCCTCGGGAGCCTTGTTGTTCAGAGGGCTGACCGCAGGGTTTCCCGCGGTGCTTACCGCAGGGCTTCCTTGATACGGTACAGGGCTTCCAGGGCTTCCCGGGGGCTGAGGCGGTCCGGGTCCAGGGCTTCGAGCTCTGCCAGCACCGGGTGGGGCTCCGTCCGGACTTCCGGCTCGAGGGCCGGGGCGCTGGCAAACAGGTCGGGCTGCAGAGGGTTTTCCGAAGCTTTTTGTTCCAGTTCCCGGAGCTGCTTTTTCGCCGCCCGCACCACGGCGCCGGGCATGCCAGCCAGGGCCGCTACCTGGATGCCGTAGCTCTGGTTGGCCGGACCTTCCTCCACGGCGTGCAAAAAGACGATGCGATCCCCGTGTTCCACCGCATCCAGATGTACATTGGCCAGGGTAGGGTGATCCTGGGCCAGGCGGGTGAGTTCGAAATAGTGGGTGGCGAACAAGGTCAGGCTGCGGTTCTTTTCCAGGAGGTGGCGGCAGATGGCAAAGGCCAGGGCCAGACCATCGAAGGTGGAGGTGCCCCGGCCGATCTCGTCCATCAACACCAGGCTGTTGGGACTGGCATGGTGCAAGATGGCGGCGGCCTCGGTCATTTCCACCATGAACGTGGAGCGGCCGGAAGCCAGGTCGTCGGAGGCGCCGATGCGGGTGAAGATGCGGTCCAGGGGCCCTAGTCGGGCGGTGCGGGCGGGCACGAAGCTGCCCACCTGGGCAAGCAGGGCGATCAGGGCCGTCTGGCGCATGTAGGTGGATTTGCCGCCCATGTTGGGGCCGGTGATGAGCAGCAGCCGGCGGCTCCCGGAGAGCTCCAGGTCGTTGGCGATGAAGCTGGCGCCGCTGCCTTCCATTTCTCCTTCCACCACCGGGTGGCGTCCCGCTTCGATGTAAAGGCCCGGCTCGTGGCTGAATTCCGGCCGGCACCAGTTGCGGCGCAGGGCCGTGTCGGCAAAGCTGGCCAGCATGTCGAGCTGGGCCACGGCCCGGGCAATGGCCTGCAGGCGGCCCACTTCCGGCTGCAGACGCGTCAGGATGTCCTCGAACAGGGCCTTTTCACAGGCCAGGCCCCGCTCCTGGGCGGAGAGGGCCTTGTCTTCAAACACCTTCAGCTCCGGGGTGATGTAGCGCTCGGCATTCTTCAGGGTCTGGCGGCGGCGGTAATCCTCGGGAATCTTGTCGGTGTGGGTGTGGGTCACCTCGATGTAAAAGCCATGCACCTTGTTGTATTCCACCTTGAGGCTGGCGATGCCGGTGCGCTCCCGCTCCCGCGCTTCCAGGTCCATCAGGAAGGCACCGCAGTTGTCGCTCAGGGCCCGCAGTTCGTCCAGCTCTGCATCAAAGCCCGGAGCGATCACGCCCCCGTCCCGGATCAGGGCAGCAGGCTCCGCCGCAATGGCCCGGCAAAGCAGGTCCAGGGCTTCGCCCGGGGCCACCAGCTCGGCCGCCAGCTGGGCGAGCAGGGGGCTGGCTTCGAGGGCGGACGATGGCGGCGCCGCCAAGATGTCGGCCAATTCCGGCAGCTGGGCCAGGGAATCCCGCAGGGCGGAAAGGTCCCTGGGCCGGGCGTTCATCAGGGCGATGCGGCCGGCGATGCGTTCCAGGTCGGCCAGGCCCTTCAAGGCCCGGCGCACTTGACCGGCCAGATGGCCGTAATCTTCCAGCAGCACGGCTACCGCCTCCTGGCGGGCGGTGGGCAGGGCCGTGTCCCGCAGAGGATGGTGCAGGGCCTGACGCAGGTAGCGGCCCCCCATGCTGGTGACGCAGGTGTCGAGCAGGGAAAACAAGGTAGGGGAGGGCTGGCCCCGCAGGGTCTCGGTAAGCTCCAGGTTGCGCCGGGTGGCCGTGTCCAGGCCCAGGTAGGCCCCTTCCTGCTCTACCTGCAGGCCCTGCACATGGGGCAGAGCCCGGGCCTGGGTGATCTGGGCGTACTGTAGCAGGGCGCCGGCCGCGGCCAGGGCCGGGCCTAGCTCATCGGCCCCGAAGCCGCCCAGGGAGCGCACCTTGAAATGCTCGCAGAGCAGGGTCCGGGCGCTGTCCGGATCGAAATGCCAGTCCGGCCGCCGGGTCGATGCCACGCCCTCGGGCAGGGGGATTTCCAGGCCCTCCGGGAGCAGGATCTCCGCCGGGCGGATGCGCTCCAGGGTGGCGCCCAGCTGGGCGGCGGGAATCTCGGTGAGGATGAATTCGCCGCTCGCCAGGTTGAGGCGGGCCAGGCCGACCGTCTGGCGCGCCTGGGTGAGGGCCAGGAGCAGCACATCCCGGCGTTCATCGAGCAAGGAGGCATCGGTGAGGGTGCCCGGGGTGACGATGCGGGAGACCGCCCGCTCCACCGGCCCCTTGCTGGTGGCCGGGTCGCCGATCTGCTCGCAGATCACCACGGATTCCCCCAGCTTCACGAGCTTGGCCAGGTAGCCTTCCAGGGCATGATAGGGAATGCCGCACATCTTGATCGGCACCCCGAGCGACTGGCCCCGGGTGGTGAGGGTGATGTCCAGCAGCCGCGCCGCCTTTTCCGCATCCTCGTAAAACAGCTCGTAGAAGTCCCCCATGCGATAGAACAAAAGCATGTCCGGGTGCTGTACCTTGAGGCGCAGGTACTGGCGCATCATCGGGGTGTGTTTTTCAAAGCCCTTTGCCACCACGTCCGGTCCGCTTGTATCCCTTGTGGTTTCTTGGTTTTGGTTATTTTTTGAACTCATTTGACATCAGGTGATATCGCGTATTGCCTTGCAAAAAGTAGCCCATGGGTAGCTTTCGAGAGGTATTGTCTGCCCGTGCGTCAAACATTGGGCTACCTTCCCTGTTGTTGGTGCTCGGTGTTTTATTTTCTTCAATAAAAACAGTTGGTTGCATAAACGTGTTGGGCTACCTATTCGCTCGTGAGGCTTCGCGTGAAAATTGAACTGAATAGACGAATTATCCTTGATCAGCTCCGAATCGACGAGAAGCCTGTCGGGATCGTCGACGGGAAGATGATCTTCGAGCCCAACCCCCAAAAGGCTCCCTACATCGTTTTCGACACCAAGCTGGTGGGTTTCGGGGTCAAAGTCTCCGCAGGCCGGAAGACATTCGTCATACAAAAGAAGGTCGCCGGGCGAGTGGTCAAGGCAAAGGTCGGCGACGTTTCGGACTTCGCGAAGCTTGAAGACGCTCGAACCAAGGCGACGGAGTTGTCGCTCTCGATTCGCCAAACAGGCTCCAACCCAAACGCAGAGCGTCGCCGATTGATCGCTTCGGAAATCACGCTCGGAGATGCGATGGCCCGCTACCTCACGCACTTGAAGAATCGAAAGAATCCGGCCACGGAAAACACGATCAAGGGCTTCGAGCGTTCAGAGCGCAAGCTTTCCTTCTGGAAAGGGCGACGAGTGAAATCGCTTGCGTCAGACGAGATCAAGGAAAAGTTCGACGAGCTGGCCGCTACGGCGCGGACGGCCACCGAGCAGACGTTTCGCTGGGCCTCGGTGTCTGTCGAGCATGTTCTCAGCTTGGAGGCGGTGAACGCCCAGTCCGAGGGGCGGCAGCCCGGCTTGTTGGCGAATCCCTTCAAAACCCTCGTTCACCTCGGCTGCTACCGAACACGTGCCGAGTTGGAAACGGAGTGGGAGAAGAACCGGATGCGCAAGCCGATGGATTTGGCCGAAGTCGGCCGCTTCCTCGAAGCGGTTTGGGCCAAGCGGTTCGTCAACGACAACGACACGGGCTGCGACTTCATTTTGCTGATGCTCCTGTGGGGATGCAGGAAGAGCGAGCACGCCGGTTTGGTTTGGCGGGAAATTCTGGCTCCGGAGGGGAGGGAGCCGAAGTCCCCGCAGGATGACCCATTCAAGGTTTCTTGGCTGGACCTTTCGGAAGGGGCTCTGCGCTTCCACAAAACCAAGAATCAGCGGCCGCACAAACTGCCGCTGGGCCCTTGCGCTCAAAAACTTCTGCAAATGAGGCAGCAGGCTCAGTCCGAGCGTTGGACCAACAAAGAGGGCTTCGTGAAAAAACGCCGCTTCGTGTTCCCGGCCCAGAGCGAGGCCTCCAAGGCTGGCCACTACGTCAACTCGAATGATCTATTGGAACGCCTAGCGGAAGAGGCTGGGCTTCCGGGCATCACTCAGCACGACATTCGGCGGACCTTTGGACAGATCGCTCTAAACCATGCGGGACTTCAGCCCCACTTGGTGAAGCGCCTGCTCAATCATGCCAGCGGCGACGTGACGGATCGTTACACGCAAGCGGAATGGGGGATGGTCAAGGACGCGATCACCAAGGTTGAAGAGATCATCCTCAAAGCGGCGCCGAACGTCTGGAATGCTTTGCGGCCGGATGGCGCCGAAGAGCTGCCGGCTCCGGAACCGCACCAATTGAAGCCGACGAAGCCTCGGCCGGGCCGCCCCAGAAAGCAATTGGATGGCGGCGATGTATGATTATGGCGTTTGCGATTTCGGCGCGGCGATGGGCCGGCAGCCGCCGAATTCGCCACTATCAAAAGGATAAACATGACCGACTTGGCGATGGCCGCGCCCGCTTCGGCGCTTTCGATTGATCCTGCGAGCATCCAGATCCCCGGATTACCCTCGTTGCAGGAAATCCTGCTGCTTGACGCCCTAGGAAGAATGCCGGACGAGTCGATCCTTGAACCGGCCTTGGCGGCGCTCTACCTGAGAGTCTCGGAGCAGACGCTCGCTAGGCTGAGAAGCGAAGGCGGCGGGCCGGATTATTCCCAGCCGAAGGAGGGCGGTCGGAATGCGAAGGTTTCCTACCGGATGGAGGATCTGCGCCGATGGCATCGGAGCGGCTAGGTGTCCTCGACGATGGAGGCGGCAAAAAGCCGGGGGCTCTGTTTTGCCTCGCTCATGGATTTGGCGATCCCTCAGCCATTCTGGCAATCGGCGGACGGCAAGCTCGACTCTCCGGCCCTGATCGGCTCGGCCTCTCTCGCTTTGACGAAAAATCGGCCGTCCTCGAAATCGTGTGGCTCTCGGTGATTGAGGCGATGGGCGTGCCGTGGTCCGACACGAAGGCTCGGGCGCTGTTTCAAGACGCCTACTCGGAGCTCCTCCGGAATGAGGCCAGCTGGTCGAGAGCGATTCAGGAGGAGTTTGAATTGCTGGAAATTACTTCCGAGAGCTAACTTGAGCTTGGATTTTTGCGACATGCTTGCGCCCCTAAGCGGTGAAGGCCCTTTCCGAGATCATGGGGAATAGACCTGGCATGTCCGAGAGAAACGAGACCGACGCAATGGTCCAACTTTGAAGCCCAGCAAAGGGCTTTGTTTTGTCCGAAATACAGGAAGGCCCGGAACATAGGGGGAAATCCGATGCATGTCGCCGCCTTGCATGTAGTGATCGAGGGGTGCGAATTACGGAGAATTCAGTTTCCCTTGCTACGCTAAAACGATGCAGGTAGTGCCATAAGGAGGGCTTGACATCGCCGTCGGGTAGAGAGAGTATTGTTTCGAGTTTTTCGAGTTTAATGGAGGTTGTTATGACTGTTCTCACCAAGCGCGATGCCAGAAAAATCATTGAGGACGCCTTTCTCAGTAAGGTGGATGTCCTCATGTTCGGAGGGGATGGTGCCAAGGCCAAAGCCAGCAGAAAGGGTGCGGCAGCCGTAGTCGGGGCCCTTGTGGACGTCATCGAGAAAGACGACCAAGTCGCCGGGGCTATTTCGGTCCTGCATCCCGTCCGCAGTGCGGATATATGGATGAAAACCGAGGCCGTCGCCTCCATGCTCGGATACAGTAGACCTTACGTGGTCGCGCTGCTCGATTCCGATGAGTTCGAGGGGAAGGTCAAACGCTCCACGGGTGGGCAGCGTTCCGTCCTTCGCTCGGATGTTGAGGCGTGGATGGAGTCGCGCGGTCTTTCGGGGCCTGCTGTCCGTCCCGAAAGGAATATCCTCAACGACTCCCCGGCTGAATTCTTTGACGAGCCCCCTCCCGAGGAAGGGCAGGAGGCCGCACTCGCCCGCATAGCCGCAGAGCGGGCCGAGTCGGAGATGCACCGGCCGGCGAGGCGGCGTAAATGACTGTTGCAGCCCGTCTTCTGGTTGATGCCTGCATCCTGGTCAAGGGCAACGTCTCGAATGTTTTTTTTGACATGGCTCAGACGGGCCTCGTCTCGCTTCACTGGACCCCGGAGATCGGCGAGGAGTTCATACGTAATTGGGCAATCAAGCGAGCGTGGTCCGACGATATCAAGAAGGATGTCACGCCACAGCGGAAATACGATTCTGTCATCTTGGCAAACGAGGAAAAAGCGCGCGAGCGCCTGTCTAATTTCGAGGCCATGCAGCCCGAATGGAGCATCCCAGGTTGGAATATGGAGAAGATGCGCCAAGCCGTTCCTCCGGATAGGCTGCGGGTAGGAGAGACTCACGGTGTTCATCCGAAGGACTATTCTGTGGCCCTCGCAGCGATAGCCATGGCACGAACCTTCAAGGAGGATGAGGCGTGGCTCGTGTCAGAGAATCAGAAGCATCTGCCTCCGGGGATTTTCAAGCGCTACGATGTGTGGTCGGTTAACCAAGGAACGGGCTTGGCGGCCCTTTTTCAGGATTATCCCGATGCAGTGATGGGCAGTCTGCTCAAGACCCTACAGGACACGAAGGCTCCACGGTTGACCAAGGAGGACATGATCGGCATCGTATCCTCCGGAAGTTTTTTTGGCGTGCCTGACGTGGCGCGCAAAATGGAGGAATACTGGAAGATTCACGATATCCCCAGAAAGCCTAAGGTCACTCGACCTCTCCCAAGGCAGGACCCACTCGCCCCTTGATCTCTATCTGGCTCAATGCATCCGAAAACCCGCTTCGATGCATTCTGGGTGTTGAGCTAAGTGCAGCGTTCCAGCCTTCAGGTTCGGTTTCGGACCACGCCGCTGCGGGTGCAAGGCCACCCCGTTGGCCGACTCCCGCGCCTGCTGCGCATAGACCGTCGAGCGGGGAAATTCGAGCACCCGGCAGACCCGCTCCAGGCCATAGGGCTTGCCGGTACCCACGGAGGTCTCGCGGCTCATCGCGACGACCTCCGACCGACCAAAGGGCGCTTCGCCCGCCTTTCCTTCTGCAGGATCTCGACTTCCATGACCAGTTCGCCGATGCGCCGGTTGGCGTCGTCGAGTTGCCGCTCCACCGGATCGTTCTCGCGTTCCTTGAGACCGGCGTCAATGCCCGCCAGGCCCGGTCGCGCCACGTTTCGAGTTTGTATATCGGCACCGACACCTCCCTTGAGATAGCGTCGACCGGCTCGCCACGTAACCGTCGCAAGACAACCTCCTTCTTCCGACCCGCCGACCCGCGCTTCACCTCGGCGGCCGCGCCGGGCTTGCCTCCAGTCGCGCTACGCGCTCCATCCGCCGACTCCGGCGCAACCTCTTCAACCTGCGATCCCTTCGCATGACTTCAGCTCCTTTTCCAGACACGATTCA
>JANLJE010000052.1 GCA_029255645.1 Comamonadaceae bacterium
AAATTTTCAGCCGCCAGGCCGTCGTTCAGGAGTTCGTCGAGCAGCACCCGGAAGTCCAGACCTTCTACGCCATCCTGGGCGCCGTGCTGCAGGAAAAAAAAGGCTTTGGCGTCGCCCTGACCGGGGATGCCCTGCAGCACGACGTGGCCGTCACCACGCTCAACTTCACGCACCACCAGCTGCACCTGCCCTGCAGCACCCCGGAAGCCCTGGATCAGGAACTGGTCTGGGCCCTGTTCGACCAGCTGGGGCGGGAAATCCTCACCCGGCTCTCGGCCATCAAGGAAGGCCAGGCGGACCTGCAGGAGGAAATCGCCCTGCTGCGCACCCAGCAGGCTCACCTGGAACACCAGGGTATCGGCGACATTTTCTGCGATGAATCGGGCGCCCCCGTGGACACAAGCGAGGCGCTGGCAGCACAGATCAAGAGCCACCAGGCCCCCCTGGGCGAATCCCGGCAGCGCCTGCCCACCCTGGACGACACCCTGACCTGGATCGCCACAACCCTGCAAACACCGCAGCAGCTGGTCGAAGTCAAAAGCCTCGACTACCGTGTCAATAGCCTCAATCAACGGGTGCCCCCTGATCAACCCGGTGAAGACCTGCATTTTTCCCACTTCAGCTTTACCGCCCCCCATCCGCGCCGGGGGGTCATCCTGCGGGTCAGCTACCCGACCGCGGAACTACTGCCCAAAAGCACCCTGACCCAGGAAATCGAACGGCTTTACAGCTGAGGCGCCGCCGGACGGCGTCATCCGGGTCCAGGCCAGCCCACGGTGCCGGTGAGCGCCGGGATGGGGACGGCGGGACAGCCTCTGAATGCCAACCTTTCACCCTTTCGCCCCAAGACATACATTCATGGATGTATGTATAATGGCCGCCAAACATCCAAAACTCGTCCGGAGATCAGAACATGTCCTGCCCCCAAGCTCTCAAACTGCTCCCATTGCTGCTCAGTAGCGTCCTGGCCCTGAGCGCCTGCTCCAAGTCCAGTGCGCCCCAGGCGCCGGCGATGGGCCCCTTGCCGGTGACGGTGCTGGAAATGCAGCCCAGAAATGTGCCCTACTCGGTGGAAATCATGGCGCAGACCGAAGGCGCCAAGGAAACCGAGGTCCGCGCCCGGGTGGGCGGCATCCTGATGAAACAGCTTTACCAGGAAGGCCAGCCCGTCAAGTCCGGCCAGCCCCTGTTCCAGATCGACCGCGACCCCTACGAGATCGCCTACGCCGAAGCCAAGGCCCGGGCCGACCAGACCGCGCGGGAAATGGCGCGCATGAAGAAGCTGGTGGACGTCCAGGGGGTGAGCCGCAAGGAATACGATGATGCGGTCAGCGCCAACGACATGGCCCAGGCCGCCCTGCGCCAGGCCCAGCTCAACCTGTCCTGGACCCTCGTCACGGCGCCGGTGGATGGCATCACCGGCCGGGCCGACAAGTCCGTGGGCAATTTGATCACCACCGGGGCAGACAGCCTGCTCACCACCCTCTCCCAGAACGACCCGATGTGGGTGCGCTTCAGTCTGGCCGAGAGCGAAGCCGCCAAGCTACCGAGCCAGCGCCTGACCCCGGACAGCATCACCGGCGTGGAACTGATCCTGCCCGATGGCAGCGTTTACCCCGCCCAGGGCAAGCTCAACTTCCTTGCCTCCAGCATCGACCCCACCCTGGGCACCCAGCAGCTGCGGGCCGAATTCCCCAACAAGGAAGGCATCCTGCTGCCCGGCCAGTTCGTGCGCGTGCGGCTTCTGGCCGGTGAGCGGGAAGGGGTGTATCTGGTGCCCCAGAAGGCCGTGCTGCAGACCGAACGCGGCAATCTGGTGATGACGGCGGATGCCGAAAACAAGGTAGCCCCCCGCCCCATCCAGACCAGCGACTGGTACGGCAGCGACTGGGTGGTGCTGGGCGGCCTCAATCCCGGCGACAAGGTGATCATCGACAACCTGATGAAACTCAAGCCGGGCGCCCCCGTGGCACCCCATGCACCAGGCGCTGCCCCCGGCGGCCCCGCTGGCGCGCCAGGCGGCAAGCCAGGCGCAGCCCCGGCCCAGGAAGCCCCTGCCAAGACCGAAGCCGCACCGGCCAAGCAAGGCTGAGGAACTGCCATGTCATCAAAATTCTTCATCGACCGGCCGATCTTTTCCTCGGTCATTTCCATCGTCATCGTCATCGCCGGCCTGGTGGCCTCCCAGGTGCTGCCCGTCGCCCAGTATCCGGAAATCGCGCCGCCGACGGTCATGATTTCCGCCTCCTACCCCGGAGCGTCGGCGGAAACCCTGGCCAAGACGGTAGCGGCGCCCATCGAGGAGCAGTTGAACGGGGTGGAGGGGCTCTCCTACTTCAATTCTTCCGCCTCGGCCAATGGCTCGGTCAGCATCACGGCCACCTTCGATGTCGGCACGAACGTGGACACCGCCTCCATGAACGTCAACAACCGGGTCAAGGCGGCCGAAGCCCGGCTCCCGGAAGAAGTGCGCCGTAACGGGGTGATCGTCCAGAAGCGTTCCACCGACATCCTCCAGATCGTATCCCTGAAATCCGAAGGGGGGCGCTACAACAACCTGTACCTCTCCAACTACGCCAGCATCAACATCGTGGATGAACTCAAGCGGGTCAAGGGGGTCGGCGACGTGATCGTCTTCGGCGCCCTGGACTACTCGATGCGGATCTGGCTCAAGCCGGACCGGATGGCGCAACTGGGCATCACCACGAGCGACATCGCCCGCGCCATCCAGGCCCAGAACGCCCAGAATGCGGCGGGCAAGATCGGCCAGGAACCGGCCCCCTCCGACCAGCAACTGGTCTATACGGTGACCGCCAAGGGCCGCCTGCTGACGCCGGAAGAATTCGGCAACATCATCGTGCGCGCCAGCGGTCCGGGCGGGGTGCTGCGCGTCAAGGACGTGGCCCGCGTCGAACTGGGCGCCTACAACTACGACCAGAGCGTGACCCTGAACGGCCAGCCCACCATCGGCATGGGGGTATTCCTGCAAACCGGCGCCAACGCCCTGGAAGTCGCCGATCTCGTCATCGACAAGATGGATGAGCTCAAGAAGAAATTCCCCGAGGGCATGGACTACATCATTCCCTTCGACACCACCCGCTTCGTCTCTGCCTCCATCGATGAAGTGGTCAGCACCCTGATCGAAGCCGGCCTGCTGGTGATCGCCGTGGTGTACCTGTTCCTGCAGAGCTGGCGCGCCACCCTGATTCCCATGATCGCCGTGCCCATCTCCCTGATCGGCACCTTTGCCGGCTTGTGGCTGTTTGGCTTTTCCATCAACACCTTGACCCTGTTTGCCATGGTGCTGGCCATCGGGATCGTGGTGGACGATGCCATCGTGGTGCTGGAGAACGTCGAACGGCTGATGGAAGAGGAAAAGCTCTCCCCCTACCACGCCGCCGTGAAAGCCATGCAGGAAGTCTCCGGCGCCCTGGTGGCGATCGTGCTGGTGCTCTGCGCGGTGTTCATCCCCGTCGCCTTCCTGGGTGGCATCGCCGGCCAGCTCTACAAACAGTTCGCCGTCACCGTGGCCGTGTCCGTGGTGATTTCCGGCGTCGTCGCCCTGACCCTGTCGCCGGCCCTGTGCGCCCTGCTGCTAAAGTCCAAGCACGAGGAATCGAAGCTGTTTGCTCCCTTCAACCGCTTGTTCGAACGCTTTACCGGCTCCTATACCTCCACGGTGACCTTCATCCTGAAGCGCGGCATCATCGGCGCCCTGGTCTTCGCGACGGTGATCGGCGTGACCCTGCTGCTGGCACGCACCGCGCCGGGCAGCTTCGTGCCGGCGGAAGACCAGGGCTTCCTGATTTCGGCCCTGATGCTGCCCGATGCCGCCACCCTGAAGCGCACCGCCGCCATGGGTGAGAGCATGCGCCAGCCCATCGCCAATGACCCGGCGGTGGCCTACACCTTCGTGGTGTCCGGCTTCGACCTGATCGGCGGTGGCAACAAACCCAACGCCGGCACCCTCTTCATCCCCTTGAAGGACTGGAAGGAACGAAAGGCCAAGGCCCAGGAACTGGCCGGCAAGTTCATGGGCATCGGCATGATGCAGCCCGACGGCCTGGGCCTGGTGTTCAACCCTCCCCCGATCCGGGGCCTGGGCACCGCCGGGGGCTTCGAGGTCTATGTGCAGAACCGGGTCGATGGCGATGCCAAAAACCTGAACGAGGTGGTGCAGCAGTTCATGGCCGAACTGCAAAAACATCCGGAATTCACCCGCATCTCCACCTTCTACCGGCCCACGGTACCGCAGCTGTTCGTGGAAGTGGATGAACCCAAGGCCATCTCCCTGGGAATCCCCATCGCCGACCTCTACGCCACCTTGCAAAGCACCATGGGCGCCCTTTATGTCAATGACTTCAACCTGGGCAGCAAGGTGTACCGGGTGCAGCTGCAGGCCGAATCCGGCTACCGCATGAAGCCCGAGGATCTGGGCAAGGTCTATGTGCGGGCCGGCAGCGGCGCCATGATCCCGATTTCTGCCGTGAGTACGGTGAAACGGGTGGTCGGCCCGGAACAGGTGGAACGCTTCAACGGCTTTCTGGCCGCCAAGGTCATGGGCGATTCCAGGCCCGATGTGAGCTCCGGCGACGCCATCGATCTGGTCGAAAAGGTGGCCGCCGCCACCCTGCCCGCCGGCTACGAGATCGCCTGGACCGGCCAGGCCTTCCAAGAAAAGAAGTCCTCCGGCTCCTCGTCCTCGGCCTTCATCCTTGCCATCGTCATGGTGTTCCTGATCCTCGCCGCCCAGTACGAAAAATGGTCGTTGCCACTTGCCGTGATCATGGCCGTGCCCTTTGCCCTGATGGGGGCGTTTACCGCCATCTGGATCCGCGGCATGCCCAACGACATCTACTTCCAGATCGGCATCGTCGTGCTGATTGGCCTGGCCTCCAAAAACGCCATCCTGATCGTGGAATTTGCGGCGCAAAAGTACGCCGAAGGCATGAATGTGGTCGATGCCGCCCTCGAAGCGGCGCGGCTGCGCTTTCGGCCCATCGTCATGACCTCGCTCGCCTTCGTGCTCGGCGTCGTACCGCTGGTCAAGGCCACCGGCGCCGGCGCGGCGGCGCGCCAGTCCATGGGGACCGGCGTGTTTGGCGGCATGATCGCCGCCACCTTCATCGCCCCCTTGTTCATTCCCATCTTCTTCAAGTGGCTCGAACGGGGCAAACAGCCCCTTCCGGCAGGCGCCGTCGACCACCATGTCAAGGAGGAAAACCCGCATGACTAAGCCTTCCATGAACCCCCTGGCGCTCTCCCTCGGCACCGCCCTGCTGCTCTCCGGCTGTGCCCTGGGCCCGGATTTCCTGCGCCCCGGTTCCAGCCTGCCCGAGCAGTACCGGGATGCGCCCACGGCCAGTCCTGCAGCCAGTCCTGCAGCCAGTCCCGCAGCCAATCCCGCAGCCAATCCCGCCGCCAATCCCGCGGCCGACGCCACGGTTTCGGCCAATCCCGCCGTCAATCCCGACTGGTGGAAGCTCTTTTCCGACCCGATGCTAGATGAACTGGTGGCCCAGGCCCTGGAGAACAACCAGGATCTACAGGCCGCCGTGGCCCGGATGGAAGCCGCCGAGGCGGCCGCCCGCGAAGCCCGGGCGGAGTTTTTCCCCGCCGTCGACCTCTCCGGCAGCTCCAGCCGCAACCGCAGCAGCGGCGAGACCGTGGCCGGCCAGAACACCGGAGGGTCCGTGACCGCCAACGACCGGCGCATGGCCCTGGGCATCAACTACGAGCTCGACCTCTGGGGACGTATCCGGCGCAGCAACGAAGCCGCCCGGGCCATGGCCCTGTCCAGCCAGTTCGGCCGGGATGCCCTGCGCATCAGCCTTTCCAGCCAGGTGGCCAACACCTACCTGAGCCTTCTGAGCCTGGATGCCCAGTTGCAGACCACCCGGGAAACCCTGCAAAGCCGGGAACAGACCCTGAAGATCGTCCGGGCGCGCCTCGATGCCGGCACGGCCTCGGCGCTGGATCTGGCCCAGGCCGAATCCGCCGTGGCCGCCGCCCAGGCCCAGGTGAACCAGCTGCGCCGCGAGCGGGGCGTGGGCGAGACGCAACTTGCGCTGTTGACCGGCAAACCCGGCCTGAAACTCGTGCCGGGGGACTTCGCCCGGCTGCCGATGCCACCGATGCCGCCCGTGGGCCTGCCCTCGTCCCTGCTCGAAGTCCGGCCCGACGTGCGCCAGGCCGAGGAACAACTGGTGGCCGCCAATGCCCGCATCGGCATGGCCCGGTCCGCCTTCTTCCCCACCATCAGCCTCACGGGTCTGCTGGGCAGCGAAAGCGCTTCCCTCTCCAACCTGTTTTCCAGCAGCGCCTCGATCTGGTCCTACGGCGCCGCCCTGGCCATGCCGATCTTCGACGGGGGCCGTACCGGCGCCCGGGTCGATCAGGCCACGGCAGCCCAGAAGGAAGCCGTTGCCAACTACCAGAAGACCTTGCAGACCGCCTTCAAGGAAGTCAGCGACGCCCTGATCCGCCTCAAGGAGTACAGCGAGGAGGAAATCGCCCTGGCCACTCAGGTGGATACCGCCCAGCGCTCCCTCAAGCTCGCCCAGACCCGCTACGAGGCCGGCTACAGCGGCTTCATGGAAGTCCTGGACAGCCAGCGCAGCCTCAACAGCGCCCAGATGCTCTACCTGGCCGGCCACAAGAACAGCCTCTCTGCTGCCGTCGACCTGTTCAAGGCCCTGGGCGGCGGCTGGCGGCCGGAAGCCGTCGAGTAAGTAATGGCCAGAAAAACCAAGCAAGATGCTCAGGTCACCCGCCACCACATCCTCGATGCAGCCGTGAATGTGTTTGGCCGCCAGGGCGTCTCGAAGACTTCCTTGAACGACATCGCCAAGGAAGCCGGAGTCACCCGGGGCGCCATCTACTGGCACTTCGAGAACAAGGTGGATCTCTTCAATGCCATGCTCGAACGCCTGTTCTGCCCCCTGCTCCTGAAAAGCGAACAACGCCAGCAGCTGATGGAGCAGGACCCCCTGGGTTTTTTGCGGGCTTCGACCCTCGAATTTCTGACCAGGCTCCGCGAGGATTCCAACTTTCGCAAGGTGTTCGAAATCTTCTGGCACAAGTGCGAATACATCGGCGAGATGGCCCGCTTGCGACAGAAGTACCTGGAAGAGGGCGAGAACCACATCGACATCATCGAACAGGCCATGACCCTGGCCCAGGAAAAAGGCCAGTTGAACCCCTGCCTCACGCCCCATCAGGCCACCATCGGCTTCATGGCCATGGTGGATGGCCTGGCCTTCAACTGGACCAAGAACCTCGACATGTTTCCCCTGGAAACCTACGCCGCTCCCTTGCTGGACACCTATCTGCGCGGCATGGGAACGGCTCGGCCCACCCCAGCCCCTACGCTCGGGGCGGAGCGCCGGAAACCCACGCCCGTCTGACGCACGACATCAGGCGCTCAAGCGGTGCGACACCATCCGCAAAATCCGCTACACCATCCGCAATCGCCTTGTTGCGCCGGGGCCTGGGCTGAGCAGCTGCATCGGCTCAAGGCGCTAGGGCAGCAAGGCCTTGTCCGCCGCCGCTCAGCGCAGGCTGAAGGCCACCCGGTTGGCCGGGCTGGCAGGATCGCCTTTGCCCACCTCCGGGGCCATGACAAAGATCCGCTCGGAGGGCACCTGGCCCTGTTCCACCAGCCAGTCGCGCACCAACTTGCCGCGCCGGGCGGCCAGGTCGTTGAAGGCGCTTTCATCCAGCTCCATGTGGGTCACCAGCAGGGTTTCCATTTCATGGACCGGCAGGCTTTTGGTGAGGCCGATCATGTTCCTGGGTTTGTCGAACTTGGCTTCCTTATAGAGCTGGGTCAGGTACTTTTCGTATTCCTGGGGTGTCAGGGTCAGCTCGCCGATCCGGGCCGCGGATTTGCCCTGGGCGACATCGGCGGCCACCTTCTTTGCCTTTACCTGGCGCGCCAGCAGCACTCGGCGATAGCCTTCGGAGTCGGCCACCGGGTCGGCCATGCCGGTTACTTCCAGGGTCAGGGCGGGACGGTCGAT
Source organism: Comamonadaceae bacterium (assembly GCA_029255645.1). Lineage (GTDB taxonomy): Bacteria > Pseudomonadota > Gammaproteobacteria > Burkholderiales > Rhodocyclaceae > Azovibrio. The sequence goes on from JANLJE010000052.1 coordinate 8,022, forward strand.
CAAGGCCTTGCTCAGGGCCTGGAGTCGTTTTTCCGCCTCGGGGCTGAGGGCGCTGAGGCCGGGGTCAAATTCCACATGGGAAAGTTCTTCGCCACCGCCAAACAGGGAACCGAGCAGGGTGAAGGGCGAGGTCACCGCTTTCACCAGCAGGCTCATGATCGCCTTCAAAAGGATGCCGCCGATGCTGAACTGGGGATCATTGATGGAACCGCTGATGGGCAGGTCGATCTCGATCTCGCCCCGGGAGTTCTTCAGCAGGGCAAGGCCCATCTTGATCGGGATCGCCAGGGCATCCGGGCTGTCCACCGGCTCGCCCAGGGTGAACTGGTCCAGGAAGAGGTGGTTGCCGGCTTCCAGCAGGCCGTTCTCGATATGGTAGCTCACATCCGCCGAGAGCTTGCCCTTCTGGATCAGGTAGCCCATGTAACGGCCGGAATAGGGGCTGAAGGAGGGCATGTCGATGCCGCGCGCCTGGGCCTTGATGTCGAGAAACAGCTCCTTGCTGAACGGCTCCAGTTCGCCGGTAATCATGAGCGGCGCGGTCTTGTCCACCTTGCCCTCGATCTTCAGCTTGCCCCGCTCTCCTGCCGCCAGGGGGCCGATCTGGCCGGTAAGGCCGGTGAGATTGGCTTTGTAGCTGGGCTTGATGAACAGGTCATTGAACAACACCGTGCCACCCTCGAGCCGGATGCGGCCGATGCGCACGGGCAGCGGGGCGCTGCGTGCCGGCAGCGCGGCGACCTGCTCGGCGGGGGCGGCAGCATGGCTGACCGGCGCTTCGCCCGGCAGCGGCGCGCTGGACACCTGAGAGGGGCTGGCCGGGGCAGCCGCTTTGGGAGGCCCGGCCTCATTTCCCATCAACTGGCCCAGATGAAAACGCCCCTGGGGCGTCACCATCAGCCGGGCAAAGAAACGGGTCAGGGCCGCATCTTCCAGCTTCACCTTCAGGGGTTCGGTATCGAAGTCGAGCCCGGTCAGGTCGAGGTTCTGCCAGCGCAGCAGGGACCGGCTGGTCTCTTTGTCGAGCAGGGATAGATCGGCCAGACGCCCTTGCCCCTGATAGCTCACATTGAACGGCGCCCCGCCAAACTTGATCTGGCCCCTGGCCGAAGCCGCGCCCCTGCTGAGCACCAGATTGAAGTGGTGCGGCATCCAGCCTTGCAGCGGCACCAGGTCGAGGCTGCTGATGTCCAGCGTCAATTCGCCGGACGGAATCTCCGGATTGATCTGGCCGGCAACCGCCAGGCTGCCGTTTTCATTGACCTTGCCGCCCAGTTCCAGGTGGATCGCTGCGCCACCCTGCGAGGCAAGGGCGCCCACGTCCAGATCCAGGCCATGCAAGCGCAGGGGGACGGGATTGTCCACGGTCTGGTCGATGAACTCCAGTTTCGCCTGGCTCAGCTTCACCCCAGCCACCGTCCAGCGCCAGGCCGGGGCGGCGGGCGCGGCGGGCGGGCCGTTTTCCGGGACCAGACTGGCCTGGATCTGACTCATGGTGTCGAGCACATCCAGGCTGTCGGGGCTGTTGCGGACAAGTTTCAAATCGAGCCGATCAAGTCCCAGAGTGCCGACGCCCAGTTGCCGCTTGCCGGTATCGAGGCTGAGCCGGTCGATCTTCATCCCGGCCAGACTGAAAAAGGCTTGCGCTTCTCCCTGGCGCTGCAAAGCCAGCTGTTCGAGTTTGAGGGTGTCCAGACGGATCGGGGCGTGGAGCAGGTCCGGCGCCTCCAGTTTGAAGTCCAGCCGTCCAAGCCGGGCATCGAGCCTGGCGATACGGGCCTGCACCTGCCGCAGGCCGAGCTGGCCGTACAAGGCGAGCTTGTCATCATTGGAACCGTTTCTGAAATCCAGCAGCAAATCGCCATCGAGCTTGGCGGACTTCAGTTGCACAGGCAGGCGCACCGGCGAAAAGGCGGCCAGGCGCGCCAGATCCAGCCCTTCCACCTTGAGCTTCAGACGCCCATCACGCGGCTCGGAAAAGGGCCGCACCTCCCCGGCGACATTGATCGGCGCGCCATCCAGGGTGGCGGAAAAATGGGGTTGCACCAGGCGCTCGACCTCGCCCGGAAAGGAGGCCAGCCGCGGCACTCCGAGATGGAGGTCGGCAATCTCATGCCGGCTGCCATTCGCCTTGTCGTCCAGGGTGAAGCGGCCCGCGCTGATTTCCAGGTTGTTGATCGCGAACGCGGGCGTTGGCTGCTTTTCTTCGTCAGTGCTGGCGAACTTTTCGATCAGGTCGGAGACATTGGTCCGGCCATCGGCCTGACGCACCAGATGGACATAAGGCCGTTCCAGTCGCAGCGCATCGAAAACGAGCGCCAGCTGCCAGAGGGAGGCGGAACTGACATTGACCGTCAAGGCGCCAAAGCCGGCCAGGGGCTGATCGCCCTCCCGGTTGCCGATGCGCAAATCCCGCACGGTGACTTCAAGGCGAAAGGGCTGCACCTCGACCTTGCCGAGGGTGACCGGGCGCTCCAGTTGCCCGGCCAGAACCTGCTCCAGCTTGGCGTGCAAAAAGCTGGGCAGCCACAGGTAAGCCAGCAGGCCAGACAGGGCCAGCAGCCCCACGAAAATCAGCCCCCTCTTGCGTACCCGGGGAGAGCGCCATACCGCCTGGCCCCGGGTTTGCAGTTTCTGACGCAAGGAGGTCGGGCAGGCGTCAGGTCCGGAAGCTTGACTGTCCATGAAAATGCCTCTGAAAAACGGAATGAATGATTGACACGGCGACACTCAGATCAGCCGGCGGCGGGCTTCGAAGAGGCAGATTCCGGCGGCGACGGAGACGTTCAGGCTCTCCACGGAGCCGAACATGGGAATCCGCACCAGCTGATTGCAGGTTTCCCGGGTGAGGCGGCGCATGCCCTCCCCTTCCGCTCCCAGCACCCAGGCGGTGGCGGCCGGCCAACTCGCCTGGTAGATATCCTGCCCGGCTTCGCCGGCGGTGCCGATCACCTCGATGTCGCGCTCCTTCAATTCGCGCAGGGTGCGCGCCAGGTTGGTCACCATCAGGTAGGGCACGGTCTCGGCCGCGCCGCTGGCGGTCTTGGCTGCCACCTCGGTGAGGCCGACGGCCCGGTCCTTGGGGGCGATCACCGCATGGGCGCCGGCCGCATCGGCAACCCGCAGGCAGGCACCCAGATTGCGCGGGTCGGTGATGCCGTCCAGCACCAGCAGGAAGGCGGGTTCTTCCAGGGTATCGAGCACATCATCCAGATGCAGCACCTTGCGCCCGCCTTCGACCCGGGCCACCACCCCTTGATGCCGGGCACCGGGCAACATCGCATCCAGGCGCTTGCCATCGGCCAGCGTCAGCTTCACGCCCTTGAGTTCGGCGTGAGCGATCAGGTCCTGAGCCCGCTTGTCGTGCCGGCTCCCATCCAGAAGCACTTCCTTCACCGCGTCAGGATCGTGGCGCAGCTTGGCGATGACGGCGTGGAAACCGAAGATCAGGCGGGCAGCAGACATGGACATTCTCACAACGGACAAAAGCCGATTCTACCGTCTATGCCATGAAAACCGGGGCCATCCAGACGCTCGATGAACCCCGGCTTGAACTCCGGCTGCCCGGCAACGCAGGACAGGCCTGCGGCGCTTACTTCTTCTTGCCGGCCCTGGCTTTCGATTTGGCAGCGGCTTTGGCTTCCGACCTGGCTTCCGACTTAGCCTCCGACCTGGCCCTGGATTTTGCCTTCGAGGCCTTGATGCCGGCCGAGGCCTGATCCACGGCCTTGCCAATCTTGCCGGCCATCTTGCCCATGAAGTCACCCACTGCCCCGGCGGCCCGCTGGGAAGCGCTCTTCTTGCCCGGCTTGGCGACCGGCAGCGGCGCCGCGGCAGCAACCGGCAGCGGCGCCGTGGCGGCGGCCGGCCTGGAGCGCGCCCCGGGCTTGGGCTGGGCCCGGGCCTCGCCAGGACGACGCGCACGCCCGGGAACCGCATCCGCAGCTTCCTTGGGCACCAAGGTAAAGTCGATGCGGTTGGTTTCCAGATCGGCCTTCACCAGTTTCACCCGCACCCGGTCGCCCAGACGGAAACGCTGGCCGGTGCGTTCGCCCAGCATCTGGTGCTTGACCGGGTCGAACTGGAAGTAGTCGGAACCCAGCTCGGAGACGTGCACCAAGCCTTCCACATAGACCAGGTCCAGCGCCACGAAGATGCCAAAGCCGGTGACGGCGGAAATGGTGCCGTCGAAAATTTCGCCGATACGCTCCTTCATGAAGTAGCACTTCAACCAGTTCTCCACATCGCGGGTGGCTTCGTCGGCGCGCCGCTCGGTCTGCGAGCAGTGCAGGCCGATCGCCTCCCAGTCACCGGGGTTGTAGCGTTCGCCGGCCAGCACCGCCTTGATGGCCCGGTGCACGAGCAGGTCCGGGTAACGGCGGATGGGCGAGGTGAAATGGGTGTAGTGCTCATAGGCCAGACCGAAGTGACCCACGTTCTCCGGGCTGTACCTGGCCTGCTTCAAGGAGCGCAGCATCACGGTCTGCAGCAACTGGGCGTCGGGCCGTTCCTTCACCTTTTCCAGGAGCAAGGCGTAATCCTTGGCCTTGGGATCATCCCCGCCGGTAAGGGCGAGGCCGAATTCGGAGAGGAAGCTGCGCAGGTTCTTCAGCTTTTCCTCATTCGGGCCTTCGTGGATGCGGTACAGGCAGGGCTGCTCATGCTTGGCCAGGAAATCCGAGGCGCAGACATTGGCCGCCAGCATGCATTCCTCGATGATGCGGTGGGCATCGTTACGGATCACCGGCACGATGTTCTCGATCTTGCCCTCGGCGTTGAAGATCATCTGGGTTTCGATGGTCTCGAAATCGATGGCGCCGCGCTTGACCCGGGCCTTGGCCAGGACCTGATAGAGCTTGTAGAGGTTCTGTAGCTGCGGCTCGAGGGCCTTGTGGATCTCGCTTTCCGGCCGGGCCGCGCCGGAGAGCCAGTCCCACACCTGGTTGTAGGTCAGCCGGGCGTGGGAGCGGAACACGGCCGGGTAGAAGCGGTACTGCCTGATCTCCCCCGTGGCGCTGATGCTGGCATCGCAGACCATGGCCAGGCGCTCCACATCGGGGTTGAGGGAGCAGATGCCGTTGGAGAGCTTTTCCGGCAGCATGGGAATCACCCGGCGCGGAAAATACACGGAATTGCCGCGCTGGAAAGCCTCCGCATCCAGGGCCATGCCCGGCCGCACGTAATGGGACACGTCGGCAATCGCCACCACCAGGCGCCAGCCCTTACCCTGCTTGTCGCAGAACACGGCGTCATCGAAGTCCTTGGCGGTTTCCCCGTCGATGGTCACCAGGGGCAGATCGCGCAAGTCTTCGCGGGCCTTGTGGTCGGTCTTCCTCACCGCATCGGGCACCTTGGCGTTTTCGGCCAGGCAATCCGCCGAAAACTCGAAGGGCAGGTCGTGCTTGCGGAGGGCAATCTCGATCTCCATACCCGGATCGGCGTAATTGCCCAGCACCTCGCTGATCCTGCCCATGGGCTGGGAATACCTTGAGGGCTGTTCGATGATGTCCACCATCACCACCTGGCCGGCCACGGGCTTGAACTTGGGCTTCTTCTCGGGCGGAATCAGGATGTCCTGGGTGATGCGGCGATTCTCGGGCACCACGAAGGCCACGCCGTGTTCCACGAACACCCGGCCCACCACCCGCGAATTGGCCCGGTCGGTGACTTCGACGATCGAACCTTCGGGACGGCCCTTCTTGTCCTTGCCGGTGATGCGCACCAGCGCCCGGTCGCCGTGCAGCACTTTTTCCATCTGGCGCTGTTCCAGGAAAATATCGGGGCTGCCGTCGTCGGGGATCAGGAAACCGAAACCATCGGGATGGCCCTGTACCCGGCCGGCGATGAGGCTGGCCTTCTCGGGCAGGATGAAATCGCCCTTGCGGTTCTTGAGCAGTTGCCCTTCGCGCTCCATGGCAGAGAGACGCCGGCAGAACATCTCCCGCTCGTCGGCGCCGATGTCGAGCAGTTCGAGCAATCGTTCGAGCGAGAGCGGCTGGCCCTGCTCTTCGAGCACCTGGACGATATATTCCCGCGATGGCAGGGGAAACTCATAGCGCTTGCATTCGCGCTCGTAAAAAGGGTCCGCACGGCGGACTTTGGATATTTTTCTTGTTGACATCAAATTTTCTTTCTTTAGAATATGGCGCTCTTCGCACCTGTGCCCAGGTGGCGGAATTGGTAGACGCACTAGTTTCAGGTACTAGCGCTGCAAGGCGTGGAGGTTCGAGTCCTCTCCTGGGCACCAGCTAAACTGGCGATCAAAGCTTCGGCAAAGCTTCAATTTTAGTCGCTAAATGCTGCAAAGCAAAGCAGTTGTTTCAGTCGGTTCACGCCCAGGTGGCGGAATTGGTAGACGCACTAGTTTCAGGTACTAGCGGGTAACTCCGTGGAGGTTCGAGTCCTCTCCTGGGCACCAGTGATCCACTGAAAGAACAGCAAAAAGCCCCCGACTTCCGGTCCGGGGCTTTTTTGTGCGCGTCTTTTTTGTGCGCGTCCCTTCATGCGCGTCCCGTCATGGGCCGGTCTGGCCGCGGCTGTGAACGACAGCAAAGACCAGGGCTCGGCAAGCCGGCTGGCCGCACCCCGGCAAGGGGCTTCCTTGCCGTCAGATTTGCCACCTTTCTACCGGCAGGAAGGAGCCCCACAACCGCGCCACGGTTTCCCGCACCTGCAGCGGGTTGCCGCTGGTGGCCAGTTGCAGTTGGCCATGGCCGCCCAGCCGGCTTTCGCCCTGAAGGCGGCGCTCCACCTGACGGGCCACCGCCTCGCCGGTATCGACGAGGATGACGCCCTCGGGCAGACGGGCCGAAATGCCGGCCCGCACCCAGGGGTAATGGGTGCAGCCCAGCACCACCACATCGGCGCCGGCCCGGGCCAGAGGCTGCAGGTATTCATCCAGCAGGGCTTGCACCCTGGGGCTGTCGGGCCCCTCGGTCTCGATCGCCTCCGCCAGCCCGGGGCAAGCCTGGGATATCACCTGCACGGATTCGGCATAGGTCTGCACCAGACGCTGGAAACGGCCACTGGCCAGGGTACGGGTGGTGGCCAGGACGCCCACCACCCCGGTCCGGGTCAGTCCGGCTGCCGGCTTCACCGCCGGCTCCAGGGCCACCACGGGCTTGGGGATAGCGGCCCGGATCAACTCCGCCGCCGCCGCCGTAGCCGTATTGCAGGCCACCACGATGGCTTTGGCACCGCGCTCCACCAGGGCCGCGGCAATGGCCTGGCCCCGGGCCTGGATGAAGGACTCGGGCCGGTCCCCGTAGGGCAGGAAATGGGTATCGGCAAAGTAGATGAAGTCTTCGCCAGGCAGCCGCGCCCGCAGCGCAGCCAGGACGGTGAGGCCGCCCAGGCCGGAATCGAAGACGCCGATGGGTTGACAGGAATTCATGGGGGCTGCGCCAGTTGACTTGCATACAACAGGAACACACGAAACAGGAACACACGACTTACATCCGCGCAATCATGGCATCGCCGAACCCGGAGCAGGACAGTTCGTTCGCTCCCTCCATCAGCCGGGCAAAATCATAGGTGACCTGCTTGTCGCCGATGGCTGCTTCCATCGCCTTGATGACCCGATCGGCCGCCTCGACCCAGCCCAGGTGACGCAGCATCATCTCGGCGGAGAGGATCAGCGAACCGGGATTGACCTTGTCGAGCCCGGCGTACTTGGGGGCGGTGCCGTGGGTGGCCTCGAAACAGGCATACCGGTCGGACATATTGGCCCCCGGGGCGATGCCGATGCCGCCCACCTGGGCCGCCAGGGCGTCGGAGATGTAGTCGCCGTTCAAATTGGTGGTGGCGATCACGTCATACTCGGCGGGGCGCAGCAGGATCTGCTGCAAGAAGGCATCGGCAATGGAATCCTTGAGGGTGACCTCGCGGCCGCTCTTGGGGTTCTTGATCCGGCACCACGGGCCGCCGTCGATCGGCTCGGCGCCGAATTCCTCGCGTGCCACCTGATAGCCGGTGTCGCGGAACAGGCCCTCGGTAAACTTCATGATGTTGCCCTTATGCACGAGGGTCACCGACTTGCGGTCGTTGTCGATGGCGTACCGGATCGCGGCGCGCACGAGGCGGGCAGAGCCCTCGATGGAAATGGGCTTGATGCCGATGCCGGAACTCTCCGGAAAGCGGATCTTCCTGACCCCCATCTCCTTTTGCAGGAAATCGATCACTTTTTTGACCGCCTCCGAACCCACCGCCCATTCGACACCAGCATAGATATCCTCGGTGTTTTCCCGGAAGATGACCATGTTGGTCTGCTCCGGGTGCTTCAGGGGCGAGGGCACGCCCTTGAAATAGCGCACCGGGCGAACGCACTGGTAAAGATCCAGCTCCTGGCGCAGGGCCACGTTCAAGGAGCGGATGCCACCGCCGACCGGCGTGGTGATCGGCCCCTTGATGGAGACCGAGTATTCCTTCAGGGCAGCAAAGGTTTCCTTGGGCAGCCACTCGTCCGGACCATAAAGCCGGGTGGCTTTCTCCCCGGCATGGACTTCCATCCAGTGGATCCGCCTTTTGCCGCCATAGGCCTTGGCCACGGCCGCATCGATCACCTTGATCATCACCGGGGTGATATCCACGCCGATGCCGTCGCCTTCAATGAAGGGAATGATGGGATTGTCCGGAGTTGCCTGACCCGGAACGATCTTCTGACCCCCCGCGGGAACCTCGATGTGAGATGGGCTCATTTCCCCTCCAGTGCTTGTCAGTATGGATGACAGGGATTCCTGTCTTGTCTCCCCCGTGCGGCACGGGTAACGCCAGCGCCGCCGGCAGGGATGTTTCCGGCAAGCACGCCGGTCGATTATCGCGGAAAGGTCGAGGGATGTCAGCCACCCAGGCTCCCCTGCCTGCCCGCACAACAATCCGGTTGGGGGCAATTGAGCACCATCGGTATGCGGTCAACCAAGCCTTCATCCATATGCATTTTTTGAAGGCAGAGCTTGAGATAGTCCCTGTTGCAAACCATCTCCAATGATGAGCGAAAGGCTTTAACGACGTGCTCACCGTAAGCGGTCTTGACCTTCTCCCATGAGGAATTCGGTATCTCTCCCCAGTTGTCGATCATCATCGCCAAGTCGATGATGTCGCGGCTCATTGTGGCCTTATCCAGTCCGCGATCTGCGTTTGCAAGCAACTTTTCCGCGTACATGTCTTCAAGTGAGAGTGTCGGCACGCGGAAGACCGGGTGCTGGCTGCCTTGTATCGCAATGCGAGCTTCGCTGACAATCTCGACTTTGATCGGAGTTCCATCAACTTCAAGAATAGTACGGATTCCATATCGGTCCGCCCGCACTTCACGAAGATGCTGAATTGGCTCTTTAAGCAAAGCCCCAAGGCTGCCTGGTGAGATTGTGTTTCGCAAGAGGCGATAGCCTTCGTTGGAAGCGCATAGGAAATCAATGTCGAGTGATTCTCTGTATTCGGCAAGGGATAGAACTATCGCTGTTCCACCGCCAAAATAGCACTCTGTTTGGCCCAGGAGATCACAATTGAAGGCGTGCAGTACCTTTTCAATACGCTGGTGGTGAGGGCGATCAAACATTCATCACCCCCTTCCCGAACAGCGTTGTAAGCCGTTCGATTAACTGTCGTTCGTTGAGTGATAGTTTCTCTTCTTCAACGAAATGCCAGTTCCGTTCATACAAGGCGAATGCTTCCTCTTCCTCGACGAGATCATCATCCCGTCGATTCCACGCAAGCAATTTAAGTTGCGGATAATCTGCTAGGTGAATCTGCATTGCGACTCCAGAAGTGGCTCCGTTGGTTTGAACAGCTTTCCCCGATTTATAAATGGACTCCGGGCGGGTTGCCAAAGGTGCAGAGTTGTCCACGGCGGCGGTGGTCGCTTGCCACGAACCGACCGACGCGGTGGGCAACTCGGGGCGCACCAGAAATTTCATTTTATGCAGCCTCGACCCGTTTGGGTAGCATGCACGCCCTCGCGGGCGAGTTGATCGCGCAGCATGCGAGCCCCCATGAAGGGGGGCTGCAGATGCCGTTCGTCAATGCGGCGCATGAGCGCCAAATCGGCATCGCTGACCGGGCGCGGCAGGTAGTACACCGTGCCCCGGCTGAGGCCCAGCAGCTTGGCTTGGGCGCTGATGGGGAGGTCGTGCTTGCGGTCGATGGCTTTGCGCTCAGCAATCCCGCCTTGGCGAGCGCGCGCTCGAAAAAATCGTTCTCCAGCGTGAGCTGTCCGAGCTTGGCATGTAGCGGCACCAGATCTACAGGCTCCTTCTGCGCGGGCGCACCCCCGAAGACGTCGGCGGCATGCTCCAGCAGTGGGCGCTTCCACTCGGTGATCTGGTTGGCATGCAGTTCAAACTGGCTGCAAAGCTCGGCCATCGTCTTCTCTTCTCGCAATGCGGCCAGGGCCACCCGAGCTTTGAATGCCGGTGGGTGGGTGCGACGGGTGCGACGCGCTGATTTCTTGACCATTGAAAACGCCTGCTTGCCCAGCCTTCTTTGGCCAGGCTTTATGCCAAGAGTTTCCACTGATCGCGCTGTTCAAAATTTCGGGGCCACTTCTCTTTCTTCAAGCCCACTATACTGAAGACATATCGTTGCCCGGAGAGAAAACCATGCTCAACAGCCACGTCATCAAGAAAGTGAAACATCATCTGCACAGCCGCCGCATCCCGCTGGCGGTGGAATTGTGGAACGGCAAGGTGATGCATCCGTCGGAACCCCACACGGTCAAGCTGCGGGTGCGCAGTCCGAAGGCACTGCTCTCCCTGATCAACCCCTCCATGGGAAAACTCGCCACTCAATATGTGCAACAGGAAATCGACCTGGAGGGCAACTCCCGGGACATCATCAAGCTGGGGGAGGCCCTGTGCGACGCCGCCGACTCCATCAAGAGAAAGGGCGGCATCGACCTCAAATGGTGGCGCCACAACCGCAAGTCCGACCGCCACGCCATCAACTACCACTACGACGTTTCCAACGACTTTTACGCCTTGTGGCTGGACCCGCGCCGGGTCTATTCCTGCGCCTATTTCCGCACGCCGGACGACAGCCTGGAACTGGCCCAGGAACAGAAACTGGACCACATCTGCCGCAAGCTCCTGCTGCAACCCGGCGAGCGCTTCCTGGACATCGGCTGCGGCTGGGGCGGGCTGATCCTGTGGGCGGCGGAGAACTACAACGTCCACGCCACCGGCATCACCCTGAGCCAGAACCAGCACGACTACGCCCTGGAGCAGATTCGTAAGCGGGGCCTGGAGGACCGCTGCGAAGTGCGCCTGATGGACTACCGGGACCTGCCGGAGGACGCCTCCTTCGACAAGATCGCCAGCGTCGGCATGTTCGAGCATGTGGGACGCAAGAATCTGCCCCTCTATTTCGCCAAGATCGAGCGCCTGCTGCGCCCGGGCGGCCTGGTGCTGAACCACGGCATCACCTCCACCGCCCTGGACACCGAGGGCCTGGGCAGCGACATCAGCGAGTTCATCGACCGCTACGTGTTCCCGGACGGGGAGCTGACCCATGTCTCGAAGGTGATCGCAAGCATGGCCCAGCAGAAACTGGAATGCCTGGACAGCGAGTGCCTGCGCCCACACTACGCCCGGACCCTGTGGCACTGGGTGGAGCGGCTGGAACGCCAACAGGAGGAAGCCCGCCGCATCGTGGGAGAGCATCATTTCCGCATCTGGCAGATTTACATGGCGGGCGCGGCCCACGCCTTCGAGCGGGGCTGGGTGTCCCTCTACCAACTGCTGGCGGCCAAGCCCCTCAAGAACGGGCATATCGACTATCCCCTGACCCGGGAGCACATGTACGCAAGGTAAGTCTCACCGCGCAAAAACCTGGACCGCGCAAGAAAGCAGCAAAGAAAGAGGCAGTGTCATTTGACCTTGCCCCTTTCACATCAACCCAAAAAATGGGCGAAGTCCCATCCGGCGATGAAATCAAACGAGCGCCATCAAACGAGCATCAATAGGGACTCCAAGAGTTTGAAGGACAAGTCCCCCATCACACCGCCCAGCGCAAGGCATCGAGGTCCAGCGCCGCGGCCGGATGCGGATCTTCTTCCTGGGGCGCACTCCCCGGACGTTGCAGTACCCGGTTCAGGATGTGTTCTTCCAGGGCGGCAAAGGCGGGGCTGCCCCGGTGCCGGGGACGGGGTAGATTAACGCGTTCATCCAGGGTGATGCGCCCGGCTTCGATCAAGATCACCCGGTCCGCCAGGGCGACCGCTTCGGCAACATCGTGGGTCACCAGCACGGCGGTAAACCCCCGGCGCCGCCACAGGTCTTCGATCAATTGCTGCATCTCGATCCGGGTCAGGGCATCCAGCGCTCCCAAGGGTTCATCCAGGAGCAGCGCCGCCGGTTCATGCACCAGGGCCCGGGCCAGGGCCACCCGTTGCCGCTGCCCGCCGGAAAGCGCGGCAGGCCATTCCCCGGCCCGTTCCGCCAGACCCACCTGGGCGAGGACCTCCTGCGCCCGGGGACGTTCCGCCGGAGAAAGGCCCAGGGCGACGTTGGCCAGCACCCGCCGCCAGGGTAAGAGGCGGGGGTCCTGGAACATGAAGCGCAGGCCGGGATGCGCCCCAGGGCCGCTCCGCCCGCCGACGCGAACGCTCCCCGCCGAGGGGATTTCCAAGCCGGCGATGAGGCGCAGCAAGGTGCTTTTGCCACAGCCGCTACGCCCCACGATCGCCACGAATTCTCCCGGTTCGATCTGCAGATCCAGTCGTTCCAGCACCGGGCGGCTGCCATAGGCCTTGTGCAGGGCTTCGAGGTGAAGGGCCAGGCCCTGGCCAGCAGAAGCCTGGCGCAAAGCTTGTTGTTCGAGTGCGTCGTTGTTCATGTTCATGTCCTAATGGCTGTTTTGATAGCTCGGGTGCCAGCGCAGGCTGACCCGTTCGAGCCCCTTGGCCAGTACATCGGCGAGTTTGCCCAGCAGGGCATAGAGCAGGATGCCCAGCAGCACCACATCGGTCTGCAGGAACTCGCGGGCATTCATGGTCATGTAACCGATGCCGGACTGAGCGGAAATGGTTTCCGCCACGATCAGGATCACCCACATGAAGCCCAGGGAAAAGCGCACGCCGACCAGAATCGAGGGCAAGGCTCCGGGCAGGATGATCTCCCGGTACAGGCCGCCGGCAGACAGGCCATAGCTCTTGCCCATTTCGATCAAGCCCTTGTCGATGGCGCGGATGCCATGGAAGGTATTGATGTAGATGGGAAAGAAAACCCCCAGGGAGACCAGGAACAACTTCGCCTCTTCATCGATGCCAAACCACAGGATCACCAGGGGGATCAGGGCCAGGGGCGGAATGTTGCGGATCATCTGCAGGGTCGAATCGAGCAGGGTTTCGGCAGTTTTCAGAGCGCCGGTGAGTAAGCCGAGCAGCAGCCCCAGCCCGCCACCGATGACGAAGCCGGAAAGGGCGCGCAGGGTGCTGACCTGAACGTGCTGCCACAATTCACCCGAGGCCGAGAGCGCGATGAAGGCCGCTACGACCGCCCAGGGCGAAGGCAGGATGCGGGTGGAGAGCCAGCCAAAGCTGGAAGCCGCTTGCCAGAAGGCGAGGAGCAGGATCGGCAGGCTCCAGGGGGCAAGCTGGCGTAGCAGGGAAGTTTTCAGCGTCATGAAGAAGCTCCGGTCGCGAACGGCAAGTGAGGCAAAGCGAGGCAAATGGCGGGTGCCGGCTCATTTTTGCGGCAAGGCGGCAGCCTTCACCACGATCGGTTTGGGTATCAGCTTGAGCCGGTGGAACACATCGGCGATCTTCTGCTGCGCTTCCAGCACCTCGGCGCTGACCGGTTTGACGCCGAAGCTGTTGCGGCTCAGCGCCAGTTCGGTCGCCGCAAGACCAAGGCCCAGCAAGGGCGCGATCTCTTTGGCCGCCGCCTTCCGGTTGCGGGCCGCCCACTGATCGGTCCTGGCCAGTTCCTCGAGGACGAGGCTCACTACATTCCCCCGCTTTTCCGCATAGGGGCGCGCCGCCAGATAGAAGGCATGATTGCTCACCACGCCCTTGCCATCGGCCAGTATCCGGGCGCCGGTCTGGGTCTGGACGGCGGCGAGGAAGGGGTCCCAGATCGCCCAGGCATCGACACTGCCCCGCTCGAAAGCGGCGCGGGCGTCGGCCGGGGGCAGGAAGACCGCGTCGATATCCTGGTATTGCAGACCCGCCTTTTCCAAGAGCTTGACCAGCAGGTAATGGACATTGGAGCCCTTGTTGAGCGCAATCTTCTTGCCCTTCAGTTCCGCCACGCTCTTGATCGGGGAATGCTGGGGAACGACGATCGCCTCGCCTTCCGGTTCCGGCGGTTCGTTACCCACATAAACCAGATTGGCGCCGGCGGCCTGGGCAAAGATCGGCGGCGCTTCCCCCGCCTGGCCAAAATCCAGCGCCCCCACGTTGAGCGCCTCCAGCAGGGCCGGACCGGAAGGAAATTCGGTCCATTTCACCTGGATGCCCTGGGCCGCCAGACGCTTGTCGAGATTCCCCTGGGCCTTGAGCAGCACCAGGGTGCCGTATTTCTGGTAACCGATGCGGAGCTGCTCCGGTTCTGCGGCCTGAGAAAACCCCGTCAGAGCGAAAATTCCCAGCCCGGCGAGGAGGCCGAGGCTGCGGCGCCTGGCTGTCTTGTTTGCTTTGTATGATGATGTCTTGTAACGACTCATGTCGATGTCCTTCTGAAAGTGAAATCGGGGAGCAACCGCGAGAGATTCGGAGGCGGTGCGTGATGACGGGTTTGATTATCAGAAGCCGGCCTTCCCGGCCGAACGATTTTTTCCGTATGAGCTAATCAGGCCGGAGCGCATGACGATCTGCCGCTCCTGACGATAAGCTCATCCCGATTGATGATTTCCCCCGCTACCCCCGTCTCCAGATAATTCGATGGCCACGGGCAGCAATCCCGCCAGCCCGGACTCGAACAACGATTTTCTGGAGCAATGACATGAGTTTCGACATCCTCTGGTTTCTCCCCTCCGGCGGCGACACCCGCCACCTGGGCACCAGCAAGAGCGCCCGCCCGGTTAGCCATCAATACCTGCAACAAATCGCCGTTGCGGCCGAAAACCTGGGCTTTGATGGGGTGCTGATCCCCGTCGGCAGCGGCTGCGAAGATCCCTGGATCACCGCCTCCACCCTGGTTCCCGTCACCCGCCGCCTGCGCTTTCTGGTGGCGCTACGCACCAACGGCATCCTGCCCGCCGTCAGTGCCCGCATGGCCGCCAGCCTGGACCGGGCCTCCGGCGGACGGCTGATGGTCAACGTCGTGCCCGGTGGCAATGCCACCGAACTCGCCGCCGACGGCGTCTTTCTCGATCACGACGAACGCTATGCAAAAGCCGACGAATTCCTCTCGATCTGGCGGCGGCTGTGCGCCGGTGAAAAAGTGGATTTCTCGGGCAAATATCACCAGGTCGTGGGCGCCCAGCAGAAGTTCCCCCCGGTGCAAAAGCCGTATCCCCCGATTTATTTTGGTGGTTCCTCCCCCGCCGCCCACGAACTGGCCGGCAAGCATGTCGATGCCTACCTGAGCTGGGGCGAACCGCCTGCTGCCGTGGCCGAAAAAATTGCCGATGTGCGTGCCAAAGCGGCCAAGCATGGACGCACCGTCAAGTTCGGCCTGCGGGTGCATGTGATCGTGCGGGAAACCAACGAACAAGCCTGGGCTGCCGCCGAGGAACTGATCCGTCATGTCGATGACGAGGCCATTGCCCGCACCATGAAAACCTATGCCGGCTATGACTCGGTCGGCCAGCAGCGCATGGCCGCCCTGCACGGCGGCAAGCGCGACCAGCTCGAAGTCAGCCCCAACCTCTGGGCCGGCGTCGGCCTGGCACGCGGCGGGGCCGGCACGGCGCTGGTCGGCGATCCGGAAACCGTCGCCGCCCGGCTCAAGGAATACGCCGAGCTGGGCATCGAGAGTTTCGTCCTCTCCGGCTACCCCCACCTCGAAGAAGCCTACCGCTTTGCCGAACTGGTGTTCCCCCTCCTGCCCGGCAAAGCCCATCTGGCAGCGGCCGGCGAGGTCGTCAGCGGCGGTCCCTTCGACGCCCCCGCCCGGGTGGAAAAGCCCCTCGTCAAGGCCGCCTGAACGGGAACTTCCATGCACCGGAAAATCATCGACATGCGCAGTCGTCCGGCATTCCTGGACGACTTTTATGGTGCCACCCCGGGCACCCCCGGCCATGCCACCGCCCAATGGCTGAACCGCCGCACCGGCTCCCGCAGCGACACCCACTTTGAACGCTCCTGCACCCTGGACGGTTATCTCGTCGCCCTCCAGGAAGCCGGCATCACCCAGGCCGTGGTGGTGGGCCGGGAAACCCCGGGCCTGACCGTGGACAACGACCGCATCCATGCCCTGACCCGGGGTCAGGCCGCCCTGATCGGCCTGGGCTCGGTGGACCCGCAAACCCGCGGCATCGAGGCCGCACTGGCGGAAGTGGAACGCTCGGTCAAGCGCCTGGGTCAGAAGGCGATCAACCTGGAACCCGGCTTCGGCAAGCCGGCGCTGCAAGCAGATGATCCGCTTTATCACCCCATCTATGAACTTTGTCAGAGTCTTCAGGTGCCCGTCTGCCTGATGTCGGGCCCCACCACGCCGGATCTGGCCTATAACGACCCCAGTGCCGTGGGCCGGGTGGCCCGGCACTTCCCGCAACTCCCCATCATCTGCTACCACGGCTTCTATCCCCGGGTGCAGGAAATCATCGGCGTCGCCTTCCGTTACGAGAACGTGCATCTGGTGCCGGACATGTACCTCTTTGCCCCCGGCAGCCAAGCCTATGTGGAAGCGGCCAATGGGGTATTGCGGGAACAGTTCCTGTTCGGCACCTCCTACCCCTTCCGGGAGATGACCCAGACTGTGCAGGATTTCATGGCCCTGGGCTGGAAGGATGAAGTCCTGGAGCGGGTGCTCCATGCCAATGCCACGCGACTGCTACGGCTTGCCGAGTAAGCCGGACCACTCCCATCATTCCCGTCAATCCCGTCTGAAACCTTTCAGGGGGCTTTGTGATTGCGGATGAATCGAGGTCGTTTTCATGGCCGGGGATCCCGCCGCACCGGAACCCACCCGGCCTGATCACGGCCAGGCGTCCTGATGGATCAGGAAATTGCGGCTTCGTCGGTGCGAGTGTCGCCCTTGTTGTCCTTCCAGGTCACGACGACCTTGTCGCCCCTGGCCCCGCCCTTGAACTTGAAGGCCAGGAAGGGGTTCCTGGAAACCGCCGTGCCAAACTGGGCCTCCAGCACAACCTTGCCATTCCAGGTAGCGCTCAGTTCCGTGATGAAATGGGCCGGCACCCGCGCGCCGGAAGCATCCTTGCGCTGGCCGGTTTCCATTTCGTGGCTCATCAGCACCTTGACTTCGGTCACGCCATCCTTGGCGGCAGCGCGGATTTTCATGGGATTTGCCATGTCGTTCTCTCCTTGATTGATCAAGCTTAGCCGCCGCAGCCACCGAGGGTGACCTTGACTTCCTTCATGGCCACCAGAAACTTGCCGTCAGACTTGATCAGGGCGTAGACATTGGAGGTCTGGCTCATCTTGCAGCGGATCTGAACATTGGCCTCTGTGCCTTCGGGCAGTTTGAAGGCGGCCGCCAGGGCATCCGGGTTCTTTTCGATCAGGATCGAGATGGATTCCACCTTGGGCAGGGTGGAAGAAACGCCAATGCGCACCTCGGCACCGTTTTCGGCGATCTCCGGAGCCTCGATGCTGATAGCGGCAGAGGTGGCGGGCCTGCCAGCCCCCAGCGCGGCCAGGGTCTTTTCCAGACTCCCGACCTTGAAGGCGCTTTCGTTCCAGGCCGCCAGGGCCAACCCGGGTTTGATCACGCCGGCAGCCGCCAGCAGGCCCAGCACACCCAGGCTGCTACCGCTCTTGAGTACATCACGACGTTGCTTGATCATGCCTTGTCTCCTTGTTGAGGGCGGGTTCATTGTGCCGGAGCGCCCGGCAAAATCCAATTGGCGCGCGCTGTTGCATCTGCGTCAGCAATCCGGACTCCGGCCGCCTGCTTTGATCTTCAGCGCGTTTTTAGGCCCGTCCCGGCCCAGTCCGGTTACGATGTGCGGAGGGGCAGGCAGAGCGTGCGCAGCCTGAAAAAGATTTGCCCATCGGCATTTCGCGTTTTACTCTTCGGCCTGCGCAATGTTCGGCCTGTGCCCAGAAAACCCGGCATTTCCGCCGCATCGCGCCGATACGCCGCCCGAACCGCCAGGCGCGCACTTCCAAGAACCGGAGAACCGATATGAAGTTGCCCCCCCTCCTTGCCGCAATCTGCCTGACAGGGGCTGCCGTTTCGGCCTCGGCGGCCGATCCCGACCTGGGCCGCAACCTCGCCGCCACCTGCGCCAGTTGCCACGGCACCAACGGCAAGGCCGTGCCGGGCGCCGGCATGGACGCCCTGGCCGGCATGGAAAAAGAAAAACTGCTGCAAAAACTCAAGGATTTCAAGTCCGGCACCAAGCCCGCCACCGTCATGCAGCAGATCTCCAAGGGTTATACCGACGAGCAGATGGACCGGATCGCCGCCTACTTCGCGGCCCAGAACTGAGAGGGGAGACCATGATCATCAATCGTCGCGATTTTCTCAAAGCCAGCGCCGGCGCCGCGGCCATGGCCGCCCTCTATGGCTGCGCCTCCGGGAGCAGCAAGGCCTCGGGCCATGTGCTCGTCGTGGGCGGCGGCTATGGCGGGGCCACTGTCGCCAAGTACCTGCGCATGTGGAGCCAGGGCAATGTCGAGGTCACCCTGGTCGAACGGGATGCCGAATTCATCTCCTGCCCGATCTCCAATCTGGTCATCGGCGGCCTCAAGACCCTGGCCGACATTACCGTGAGCTACGACAACCTCAAGAACAAATGGGGAGTGCGGGTCATTGAGGACGAGGTCACCGGCATCGACGCCGTGAGCCGCAAGGTGAAGCTGGAAAAGGGCGGGGAACTCTCCTATGACCGGCTGGTGCTCTCCCCCGGAGTCGATTTTCTCTGGGAGCAGCTGCCTGGCCTCAAGTCCGCCGAAGCCCAGCGCCGCATCCTGCATGCCTGGAAGGCCGGCCCCCAGACCGTCGCCCTGCGCAAACAGCTCGAAGACATGAAGGATGGCGGCGTCTATGCCATCACCATTCCCCGGGCGCCCTACCGCTGCCCTCCCGGCCCCTACGAGCGGGCCTGTCTCGTCGCCAATTATTTCAAGACGGCCAAGCCCCGGTCGAAGGTGCTGATCCTCGACGCCAACGAGGACGTGCAATCGAAGAAGGCCCTGTTCATGAAGGCCTGGGCCGACCTCTACCCGGACATCCTCGAATACCGCCCCAACAACGAGCTAAGGGACGTGGATGTGGCGGGCAGGACGGCCATCCTCGAATTCGACCGGGTCAAGGCCGATGTACTCAACGTGATTCCGCCGCAGCGCGCCGGCCAGATCGCCGCCACCACGGGACTGAAGCTGATCAACAAACGCTGGGTGGATGTGGACTGGCTGTCCATGGAAGCCATCGGCACGCCTGGGGTGCATGTGCTGGGCGATGCCATCTTCCCCGCCCCCACCATGCCCAAGTCCGGCCACATGGCCAATCAGCACGGCAAGCTCGCCGCGGCCGCCATCCTCAACCTGCTCGCCGGCGAGGAGCCCAACCCGGACCCGGTGCTGATGAATACCTGCTATAGCTTCGTCGATGGCAAGAACGGCATCCACGTCGCCTCGGTGCACCAGTACGATACGGCCACCAAGACCATGCAGCCGGTCAAGGGCGCAGGCGGCGTCTCGGCCGCCCGCAACGAGCTGGAAGGCAAGGCCGCCCTGGGCTGGGCCCAGAACATCTGGGCCGACATGCTGGCCTGACGATAGCCCGGGGCAAGGCCAGCATCAGTGCTGGCCGGTGCTGCCAAAACCTCCCTCGCCGCGCTGGCTGGGAGGGAATTCATCCACGATATTCATGGCCACCTGGAGTACCGGCACCACCACCAGCTGGGCCAGCCGCTCCATGGGATTGATCACGAAACTCTCTTTTCCCCGATTCCAGGCCGACACCATGATTTCCCCCTGGTAATCAGAGTCGATCAGGCCCACCAGATTGCCCAGCACGATGCCATGTTTGTGCCCCAGACCCGAACGGGGCAGGATCAGCGCCGCAAGCCCCGGATCCGCCAGATGAAGGGCAATTCCGGTGGGCACCAGCAGGGTGTTGCCCGGATCAAGCCGCAGCGGCACATCCACGCAGGCGCGCAGATCCATGCCCGCCGCACCACGGGAAGCATAACAGGGCGGATGTTCCTTGATCCGCCCATCCAGGATTTTCACGTCGATCCGGTGCATTCACGTTTCTCCAGTAATCGAGCCAGATACTCTATCAGCTGGCGCGCCAGCTCGGCCTTGCTGGCCGGCGGGAGCGGGTGGGAACCCTGATCATCGAACAGGATCACCCGGTTGTCCTCACCCCCGAAACCATCCTGGATCAGGTTACCCACGATGAGGGGGACATTCTTGCGTTGCCGCTTGCGCTGGGCGTACTCCTCGAGATTTTCGCTCTCGGCGGCAAAGCCGACGCAGAACGGAGCCCCGGGCAGGGCCGCCACGTCGGCCAGGATATCGGGATTGGCCAGCAGCCGGATTTCCGGCAGACCGCCCAGTTCCTTCTTGAGCTTCTGGTGGGCCACCGCCGCCACCCGGTAATCGGCCACCGCCGCCACCCCAATGAACACATCGGCCCGGGCAGCCCGTTCCATGACCGCCGCGTGCATTTCCAGGGCGCTCAGCACCGGTATCCGTTCCACCCCCTGAGGCACCGGCAAGGAGACCGGGCCGGACACCAGTGTCACCTGGCTCCCCGCCCGGGCGGCGGCCTGGGCAATGGCATAGCCCATGCGGCCGGAGGAAAGATTGGTGATGCCCCGCACCGGATCGATGGCCTCGAAAGTTGGCCCGGCCGTCATCAGCACCCGCCGCCCCGCCAGGAGCTTGGGCGTGAAAAAGGCCAGCAGGGATTCCAGCAGTTCCCCGGGTTCCAGCATCCGGCCCTCCCCCGCCTCGCCGCAGGCCTGCACCCCGGCGGCTGGCCCGAATATCTCGATGCCGTCCTGACGCAGGCTGGCCACATTGCGGCGGGTCGCCGGATTCTCCCACATCTGCCGGTTCATGGCGGGCGCCACCAGGAGCGGGCAATCCCGGGCCAGCACCAGGGTGGTGAGCAGATCGTCCGCCAGGCCCTGGGCCACCCGGGCCAGAAAATTGGCAGAAGCCGGCGCCACCAGAATCGCATCGGCCTCCCGGCTCAGGTCGATATGGGCCATGTTATTGGGCATGCGCGGGTCCCACTGATCCACATACACCGGCCGGCCGGAAAGGGCCTGGAACGTCACGGGCGTCACGAAGCGGGTCGCCGGCCCGGTCATCACCACCTGCACCTGGGCCCCCGCTCCGGTCATGAGCCGCAGCAACGACGCTGCCTTGTAGGCGGCCACTCCGCCGGTGATCCCCAACAAGATTCGCTTGCCTTGCAATTCCATTGTCTTAGAATCCAGAAAGTCTGCCGGCCATTCTACTGGAAAACACATGTCCATCTCCGACTGGCCCGAGGGTGAGCGCCCCCGGGAACGCCTGCTGCAACAAGGCCCTCAAGCACTCTCCGATGCCGAGTTGCTGGCCATTTACCTGCGCGTCGGCATCCGTGGCAAAAGCGCGGTTGACCTGGCCCGGGAACTCTTGCAGCACCACGGCAACAGCTTGGCCAGGCTGGCCCAGGCCAGCCTGAAAAGCCTGTCGGCAACGCCCGGCATCGGGCTGGCCAAAGCCGCCCAGCTCAAGGCCAGCTTCGAACTGGCACGTCGTGCCCTGAGCGAAGAAATCAAGGAACGCGACCTCATGAATGCCCCCGGTGCCGTGCGTGACTGGCTGCGCCTGCACCTGACCCACCTGCCCTACGAACTGTTCGTCGCCCTCTGGCTCGACAGCCAGAACCGCCTGATTGCCAGCGAAGACCTGTTTCGCGGCACCCTCTCCCAGACCAGCGTTTACCCCCGGGAAATCGTCAAATCCGCCCTGGCCCACAATGCCGCCGCCGTCATCTTCGCCCACAATCACCCCTCGGGGAACCGCGACCCCTCGCAGGCCGACACGCAGCTCACCAGCCAGTTGAAGGCCGCTCTGGCGCTGGTCGATGTGCGTCTGCTGGATCACTTCATCGTAGCGGGCAATAGCCCACCGCTTTCCATGGCCGAACGGGGATGGCTGTCTTAAAGAAAGAAAGCCATTCTCACCAAAGTAGTAGAATTCGCCCACGCCCTCCTCCGCCTTCTACTGCCATGCCAGAAAACCGCGTCCACAAACGCTTTCACTTCCACTGGCCGGTGGCCCTGGTCTTCGACCATTTCAAAGACAAGGCAAAAAATACCACTTACCACGGCACGACCCACGAATTGTCGCTGAGTGGTTGCTCCCTGCTCACCGACTACAACGTTTATAGCAACCACCCCCTGACCCTCCTGATATCGCTACCTGCCGAAAGCCCCCTGGGCAAGCGGAAGGTGCTCGAAATTCGCGCCCGCATGTGCTACACCCTCCTGGCCTGTGACATCGATCGCTTCCGTAGCGGTATCGAATTCATGAATTTCAAGGGAGATGCCCGCCATCAACTGCAGCAAGCCATCGAGTCCCGCATCCAGGGCACGCTCAAACCCTGATTCTGGAACAAAGCCAAAGAACAGGCTTGATCTTTCATGTTTTCACAAGATATAATCGCCGTCTTTCCTGAACTGGATTTTCTGGAGCATCTGTCATGGCGCGAGTCTGCCAAGTTACGGGCAAAGCCCCGATGGTGGGGAACAATGTCTCCCACGCCAACAATAAAACGAAGCGTCGCTTCCTGCCGAATCTGCAGTACCGTCGTTTCTGGGTTGAAAGTGAAAACCGTTTCGTTCGTCTGCGCGTTTCCAACGCCGGCCTGCGCCTCATCGACAAGAAGGGCATCGATGTCGTTCTGGCCGACCTGCGCGGTCGTG
>JANLJE010000053.1 GCA_029255645.1 Comamonadaceae bacterium
CTGCCCGCTTATTACCAGGCTTGCGATGTGTTCTGTCTGCCCTCCGTGAATCAGGCAGAGGCTTTCGGTATCGTCCAGGTGGAAGCAATGGCGGCGGGCAAGCCCGTGGTCAGCTCGGCCTTGGGCAACGGCGTGGATTTTGTCAATCGCCACGGGCTTACTGGTCTGACGGCGCCGCCCGGGGATGCCGGGGCGCTGGCGGAGGCGCTGGCGACCCTGTTGGGGGATGAAGGGCTGCGCCTGCGTCTGGGGCATCAAGCCCGGGCCAGGGTATTGTCCGAGTTTTCCCGGGCCGCCATGGGTGAGCGGACGCTGGCGCTCTATCGCGAGGTTTTGCAACATTGATCCTGCCCGCGGCATCGGGCGGTTCCGCTCCGAACGCCGCCAGGCGCTGATTGGCGAGGTTGATCCGGTCGGCCAGGACTTGATCGACCCGGCTTCGGGTTCGGCTTCAGCCAGCCACTGGGCATCTTCAACGCTGAGCGGGAAGTCACGCAATCTGCAAAGCCTTCAGCACCGGCAAGCGTTTGTCGTTGAACTCGTTGGCCTGGCGGCTCAGTTCGGCGAGGTTCTCTTCAACGCTCTCCAGCGTCTTGCCTTCCTTGACCAGCTTCTGACCCTGGGCGTTGATGAAATTCCAGATCGATTGCACCCAGCCGTCCGGCGTCTTGATGCCCTGGCTGCGGGCGAGCAAAAACAGCTGTTCGAAGCGGTTGACCGTGATACCGCCGCCGGTGACCGGGCTGGCGAGGTAAGCGATGTCGTTGCTGCTGCGGGCGAGCGAGATCAGGCGGGTGTTGAGGGCATCGGTCTGCTTTCTGGCTTTGCGGGTCACATCCTCTTCCTGCACCGCCGACAAGTGGCCGGCGCCGGTGAGCAGCAGGGCGACTTCGAGCAGTTGCGGCATGCGGATACCGTGTTCGGCCAGGGCGGTTTCGAGTTGGCCCAGGGTTTTGGGCTTGTGGTCGGCGAGTTGGTCGAGGATCGGGGCGTAGATGCTTTCGGTCATCGTCGCTTCGCCAAGCGCGCCATTCACCTTCAGCGACACCTGGTCGCGCGGGGTGGTGAGCAGCACACAATATTGACGCAGCACTTCGGCTTGTTCGAGCTTGTTGCCCTGGCGAGCACCCTTGACCCAGTAATCTTTTCTGAATTGCTGGTTGACCATGAAGTCGCGCACGCTCTGGCGGAACATCGGGTCGGGGATTTCATTGAGGAGAGCCTGCTGATCGGCGGAGAGGTTGATGCTGTCGATGTGGTCGAAGTAATTGGCCGAGCAGGCGAACTGGACTTTGGCCGGGGCGAGCCAGTCGGCCATGGTGGCGAAGTGCATCGGGTGCCAGTCGCGGTTGAAGTATTCGTGGGCGAGGTACTGGCGGTTCTGGTCTTTCAAGGCTTCCAGACGGCCAGCGACTTGCGGGTTGGCGCGGGCGAAGGCGGGATGGGTCTTGAGTAACTTGTCGGCGAAGTCGATGGCACCGTCGATGCGGCTGACGATGCCACGGCCTTCGGCCCCGAGCACGTCGGCATGCTGGGTCATCAAATGGCGCATCGGCGCGAAGCTGGCCCAGCCCGGCAGGGTGTTGTAGCTGATGTAGAGCACGCCGCCGACTTTGAGTTTACGGCGGATGAATTCGACCATCACGGCGCGGTTTTCGTCGGAAATCCAGCTCCAGATGCCGTGCACCCCGATGTAGTCAAACCCGGGCAGGTCCGGGCGTTGGGCGAAATCGGCAAAAGCGTCGTCCGCCAGGTGGGCGCCTGCAGCGCTGGCGGTGGCCAGTTCCTGGGCAAAGGCGGCCTGGCTGGGGTTGAAATCGGTGCCGTGCCATTGGGTGATGGAAGCCGCAGCGTGGATGTTGACGCTCATACCCTGGCCAAAGCCGAGTTCGCAGGCCGTGCCTATCGTCGGCAGCGCCAGACCGGCTTTCAGGAAAGCAAGCTTGACGCGCAGCGGGTTCAGTTCATTGTAGTAGCCGTAGGTATAGCCAATGTCGGCCACGTAGCCGGCGGTCCAGTCAGACATGCGCAATCCTTTCGTAGGTGCGGAGTTTTTTCTGAGGGCATTGCCGATCGATACACTCAGCGATGCACTCAGCGATGTACTCAGAAAACCCCCCCACCCCTCTTGCGAAGGGGGGCCTGAAGATTAGCACCTCAAGCGTCAAACTGAAAAGACAGAAAACCGTGGTCAGGCTTTTGCCCTTGCGCTCATGGGTGCTTGATCCTGAATCCGGCCGTTACCCGGTCAATGCGAGCGGCTCTGGGGGGAGCCAGGGCGGGGGCGGTCGGGTGATTTTCGCCACCCCATCGTCTACGAACGCCTTCCAGCGCTTGGCCTGGGGCAACGGCTTTGCAACTGAGCTCACATGACCGAGAGCCGCCCGGATATGGGCGATGCGCGCCGCCCGCTTGTCACGGCGGCAGGCATCGGCGTCAAGTACAGCGTAGTCTGTCCGGCATGCCTGACCGCCCACCCCGGCGAGCAGCAAGGCGCGGCTCGTGATGGCCTCCATTCGGGCGCCGGGCCTCGCGGACGGGCTTTGGCCGCACGGTGTTCCCGCCCGGGAGAGACCACGACATCGAGCACCCGGCGCAGGTTGCCGACCCAGTAGGTGGGGAGCGCATGGCTGGGGCGCCCCGGATCATAGGGGACACCCATCGGGTGACTCCCTTGATCAACCCCAAAACCTTAGCTTGCCAGCCGTTCCGACTAAATGCACGTCACCCACCGAGATTTTTTGGTTCAGGGGTTACAACGAGCTTTCGCCATGCTAGGATCATGCCATCGGCCTAAGGGAGGGCGTCAGGGCCGCAGCGGAAATTTCATGTTGATCGCATCACCCTGAAAAGGTGAACAATGCTTGCAAGACTCCTCACTGCCAGCCTGCTTCCCGGCATCCTGGCAGCCTGCGCGGCCCCCGCTCCCCGGGAACCGCTCAAAGGTCACCTCAACCGCCAGCAGAATCAGGCCCCTCTCGCCGCCGGCACCATCCCCGCACCGGTCCGGCAAACCCTGGCGCTGCCACCTCCCAGGCCGGCTCCCAAGGCAGAAACCTATAGTGTCGTGGTCCACAATGTCCGGGTCGAAGATTTGCTCTTTGCCTTGGCCCGGGATGCCAAACTCAATGTCGACATTTACCCGGGCATGAGCGGCAACGTCAGCCTCAATGCCATCGACCAGACTCTGCCTCAGTTGCTCTCCCGCATCGCCAAACAGGTCGACATGCGCTTCGAACTGGACGGCCCGAATCTGGTCGTCATGCCGGATACGCCCTTCCTGAAGCACTACAAGATGGATTACGTCAATCTGAGCCGCAGCGTCACCGGCACCGTGGCCACCAACACGCAGATCAGCACCGGGGGAACAGGCGACAACGGCACGACATCAGCGCTGGGCAGCGGCAACATTTCCAGCACCCGGGTCGAGAACAGCTCGAAGAACATGTTCTGGGATTCCCTGGAAAAAAACATCCAGGACATCCTGCGGGAAACGGACAAAATCCTGCCCGAAGGCAGCGCCGAGGAAGCGGAAGAGTTTTCCGGCGCCTTCAGCGGCACACCCCAGCCAACCCCCAACCGCAACAGCCGCAGCAACAGCCGCAGCAATCCTCAGCCCAGCCTGAGCGAAGGCCAGGCGCGCGGCACCCGGATCACGCGGCGCAGCACCTTCCGTGAAGCGGCCTCGGTGATCATCAATCCCGAAACGGGCGTGGTCACCGTGCGCGCCACCGGACGACAGCATGAACGCATCCAGGAATTCATCGACAAGGTCAGCAATTCCGCCCGCCGCCAGGTGATGATCGAAGCCACCATCGTCGAGGTGGAACTAGGCGACGGCTACCAGCAAGGCATCGAATGGAACCGGATCTGGGCGGGCGGCAACAAGTCCTTCAGCCTGACCTCCACCTCATCCACCAATGGCGTCAACCCGGCCCTGACCCCGTTCGTGCTCAAATTCACCAATCAGGGCAACCCGCTCGACCTGACCTTGAACCTGCTCGAATCCTTCGGCACCACCAAGGTGCTGTCCAGCCCCCGCCTGTCGGTCCTCAACAACCAGACGGCCCTGCTCAAGGTGGTGGAAAACGTGGTGTATTTCAACATCAAGGCCGACATCACCCCGGGCAACACCAACACCAATGCCATGGTGGCCTATACGACGACGCCCCAGACGGTTTCGGTCGGCCTGGTGATGACGGTAACCCCCCAGATCAGCGACAACGACAATATCATCCTCAATGTCCGCCCCACCATCTCCAGCATCGCCGCCATGGTGAAAGATCCGAACCCGGACATTCCCACCGAGGTCGCCAACCAGATACCCCAGATCCGCACCCGCGAAATCGAATCCGTCCTGCGGGTTTCCAGCGGCGATATTGCCGTGCTGGGCGGCCTGATGGAAGACCGGATCGAGTACAAGACGGGCCGGGTGCCCGTGCTAGGCCAAATCCCCCTGGCCGGCGAGCTATTCACCTCGCGCAACAACAACGCCAAAAAATCGGAACTGGTGATCTTCCTGCGCCCCATCGTCATTCGTGACCCCAGCCTGGGCGGCAACTACAGCAGCCTGGAAGGCTACCTGCCCGATCAGCGTTTCTTCAGCCAGCCACCCGAGGCCCAGCCGCTCAACCCGGCCTGGCCCGACACCGGCCCAAAGAAGAGCGCGCCATGAGCCTGCTCATGGAGGCCCTGAAACGGGCGCCCGCCGGCCCCGCTGCCGCCCCTGCCGGCCGGCCCGGTCTGGCCCTGCATCTGGAGGCGATGAATGCCGACCTGGCCGCCGGCCTGCCACCGCGCCCGGCCCCCCTGGCGCAGGAGGCACGGGACCAGAGCCGCGCAGCCTTTGCCGCCCGGCTTCCGCCGCAACCCGGACCCCGCCACCTCCGGTTCTGGATCGGGACCACCGGGCTGATCCTGTTGCTGGTGCTGGGCGGCTACTTCTGGTGGCAAGGGCCAGCGCTCGATCCGGCCCCCCCGGTTAGCCGCCCCCCTCCCACCGCCCCCCTCCCCGCCCGGCCCCAGGCGCCGGAACAGCCCGCGCCCGCCAATCGCCCCGCGCCAGAAAGCCGGGAGGGGGATGCCCAGGCAATCCGCCCGGCCCTGAATGATCAGCACCGCCCGCTCATCCACGAGGCCAGCGCGGCGATGCCCGCTGCGGCGCCAGAACCGCCCACCCTGCGCATTCAGCGCGGCACGCCGCCGCTCGATCCGAACCTGCAAAATGGCCATGCCGCCCTGGAACGAGGCGCGCTACCCCAGGCCCGCCAGGATTTCGAGCAGGTTTTGCAAGGCGACCCTCACAATCTCGAGGCGCTGCTGAGCCTGGCCGCGATTGCCCTCAAGGAAGGGCGCCCGCCGGTAGCGCTGCAGCTCTACCAGGCAGCCCTGACTGCCCACCCCAAAAATGCCCGCGCCCTGGCCGGTTACCTTGGTCTCAGCGCCAGCCGTGATCCAGAAGGCACGGAAAGCCGCCTGAAAACCCTGCTGCAGGAACAGGCCGACGCCCCGTCCCTCTACTTTGCCCTGGGCAATCTGCTCGCCGGGCAAGGCCGCTGGCATGAGGCTCAGGCCGCCTACTTCCAGGCCAGTAGCCTGGACGGCAGCAACCCCGATTACCGCTTCAACCTGGCCGTCAGCCTCGACCAGTTGCGCCAAGGCAAACCGGCCGCCGACCATTACCGCCAGGCCCTGGAAGCCGCGCAGCACCGGCCCGCCGCCTTCGACCCGACCCAGGTCCGGACCCGGCTGCAGATTCTGGCCGGGAGTGCCGCGCCATGAACGCCCCCGCCGGCCTGCACCGCCGCCCCCTGGGTCAGATCCTG
Source organism: Comamonadaceae bacterium (assembly GCA_029255645.1). Taxonomy (GTDB): domain Bacteria; phylum Pseudomonadota; class Gammaproteobacteria; order Burkholderiales; family Rhodocyclaceae; genus Azovibrio. The sequence goes on from JANLJE010000053.1 coordinate 5,826, forward strand.
CTGGAGCGGGGCGTCCTGTCCGAAGACCAGTTGCGCATCGCGCTGCTGGAACAGATGAAGTCCAGCCTGCCGATCGGCAAGCTGCTGGTGAATCTGGGCTTCATCCCGGAAACCACCCTGCGCGAGGCCCTGGCGGAAAACCTGGGCAAGGAAAGCATCGACCTGTCCCGCGCCGTGGTGGACCCCGCAGCCCTGGAACTGGTGCCGCGCCAGATTGCCAAGCGGCACCTCATCCTGCCCCTCGATTACAAGCCGGAGCGCCAGCAGATCACCCTGGCCATGGCGGACTGCAACGACCTGGCGGGCCTCGACCGGGTGCGCGCCCTGGTGGGCGAGCAGGTACGCATCGACACCTTGCTGGCCGGGGAATCGGAAATCGACCGGGCCATCGACCAGCACTACGGCCACGAACTTTCCATCGACGGCATCCTGAAGGAGATCGAAACCGGGGAGATCGACTGGCACAGCCTGCAGACGGCCAACGACGAATACTGCCAGCCGGTGGTACGCCTGATCGACGCCATCCTCACCGACGCCGTGAAGCGGGAAGCCTCGGACATCCACTTCGAGCCCGAGCACGGTTTCTTGCGCATCCGCTACCGCCAGGATGGCATCCTGCACCAGATCCGCGCCTTGCATCAGTCTTACTGGCCCGCCATGGCGGTGCGCATCAAGGTCATCAGCGGCATCAACATCGCCGAAACCCGGGCGCCCCAGGACGGCCACATCGCCCTCTCGGTATCGGGCCGGGCGGTGGATTTCCGGGTCTCCAGCCAGCCCACCCTGCACGGCGAAAACATCGTGCTGCGGGTGCTGGACCGGCAGAAAGGCATCGTGCCGCTGGAACACCTGGGCCTGGCCGAGGACAATCTGCGCCTCCTGAAACGGATGATTGCCCGCCCCGAAGGCATCATCCTCGTCACCGGCCCCACCGGCAGCGGCAAGACCACCACCCTCTATTCGGTGCTCAACCACATCAACTCCGAAGGCATCCACATCATGACCCTGGAGGACCCGGTCGAGTACCCCATGCCGCTGGTGCGCCAGACCGCCGTCGCCGAGAGTGCCAAGCTGGATTTTGCCAACGGCATCCGTTCCATGATGCGCCAGGACCCCGACGTGATCCTGGTGGGCGAGATCCGCGATACCGCCACCGCCGAAATGGCTTTTCGCGCCGCCATGACCGGCCATCAAGTCTTTTCCACCCTGCACACCAACTCCGCCGTGGGAGCCATTCCCCGCCTGCTGGACATCGGCGTGACCCCGGACATCCTCTCCGGCAACATCATCGGCATCGTCGCCCAGCGCCTGGTGCGCCGCCTCTGCCCGCATTGCAAGCGTGCGGCGCCGGCGGATCCCCAGGAATGCCGGCTGCTCGGCCTGGCGGCCAGCGCGCCGCCGCCCCAGACCTGCCACCCGGTGGGCTGCGAACACTGCGACTTCCTGGGCTACAAGGGGCGCCTCGCCCTGATGGAACTGCTGCGCATCGACCCGGAACTGGACGACCTGATCGCCGGCCAGGCCAACCGCAGCCAAATGCTCAAACACGCCCGCAGCCAGGGTTTTTGCCCCCTGGCCGAAGATGGCATCGCCCGGGTACTGGCCGGCACCACCTCCCTGGCAGAACTGGGCCGGGTGGTGGACCTGACCGACAGGATGTAGCCATGCTGTACCACTACTCTTCCGTCAACGCCGATGGCCGCCGGGTGAATGGGCGCATGGCAGCGAGCAACCCGGTGGATCTGGAAATGCGCCTGAAGCACATGGGCCTGGATCTGGTGCAGGAAAAACCGATGACCCGCCGCTTCCTGCCGGGACTATCCGGCGTGCCGCGTCAGGAGCTCATCAACTTCTGCTTCCAGCTCGAGCAGCTGACCCGGGCCGGGGTGCCCCTGCGGGAGGCCCTCTCCGACCTGCGCGATTCCCTCGAACATCCCCGCCTCGGGGAAATCACCGCCAATCTGGTGGAAAACATCGACGGCGGCCAGACCCTGTCTCAGTCCATGGCCGCCCACCCGGCCCTGTTCGACCGGGTATTCATCAGCCTGATCCGCGCCGGCGAAGTTTCGGGAGACCTGCCCCTGGTGCTGAACAAACTCACTGCCGCCCTGAAGTGGGAAGACGAGCTCATCACCCACACCCGGCATCTCTTGATCTACCCGGCCTTCGTCGGCACCATCGTCCTGTCCGCCACCGTGTTCCTGATGATCTACATGGTGCCGCAGCTGAAAATGTTCGTAACCAACATGGGTCAGGCCCTGCCGGCCCACACCCGCGCCCTGTTCCTGATCTCGGACCTGCTGGTGAATTACTGGTACATCCCCCTGCTGATCATTGCTGGCGGCCTGAGCACCCTGGTCTTCTTGCTGCGTACCAATCCCCTTGCCCGCCGCCGCTTCGATGCCCTGAAGCTGCGTTTGCCGCTGCTCGGCGACATTCTCAGGAAAATCATCCTGTCCCGCTTTGCCAGCACCTTTGCCATGCTCTATGCCGCCGGCATCCCGGTGCTGGAAGCGCTGCACACCACGCGTGAGGTGGTGGGCAACCGCCTCGTGCGCCGCGCCCTGGAGGAAACCGGACAGGCCATCCGCGAAGGTCGCAACATGGCCGCCGCCTTCCAGGACACCGGCCTGTTCCCGCCCCTGGTGGTGCGCATGATCCGCATCGGCGAGAGCACCGGCGAACTGGACACGGCACTCCTCAATGTCAGCTATTTCTACAACCGGGACGTGCAGGAATCCGTGAACCGCGCCCAGGCCCTGATCGAACCCCTGCTCACCCTGGTCCTCGGCGCCCTGCTGGGCTGGATCATGCTCGCGGTGCTGGGGCCGATCTACGACGTCATCAGCGCGCTCAGGTTCTGAGGTCCAAAGGTTTGAATGCCCAAAGGTCTGAAGGTTTGAAGCATGCCTAGCCGCCACCTGCTGCTCCTGGACGCCAGCGAACTCACCTTGTTCAGCGGCCCCCCGTCCCGCCTCGGGGAAGTGCAGCGCTTTAGCCAGGACGAGGCCGGCCAGGCCGCCTTCCAGGCTTGGCTCGCCGCCCACCCGGATACGGAACTGAGCCTCCTGGCCAACCTGTCCGAAGAGGGCTTTCAGGTGGAAACCCTGCCCTACCTGCGCGGCCGCGACCGGCAGGCCGTGCTGGAACGCAAGCTCGCCCGGCAGTTCGGCGGCACCCCCCTGACCCTGGCCCAGTCCCTTGGACATCGGCACAGCCACCGCAAGGAAGAGCGGGTGCTGCTCGCCGCCCTGACCCGGCCGGCCCTGGTCGAGCCCTGGCTCGCAGCGATCCGCGCCGCCCGGGTGCGCTTTACCGGCCTCTATGGCATTGCCCAGCTCACCGGCCGCCTCTGCCGTCAGCTGGGGCTGCCCCGGGAGCGCTGCCTGATCCTCACCCTGCACCCCCAGGGCCTGCGGGAAAGCCTGGTGCAAGAAGGAGAGGCCGTGTTCTCCCGCCTGACGCGGCTTCCCGATGGCAGCCTTGCCGAATTGGCCGCCGGCATCGCCAGCGAAGCCCACAAGCTGCACCGCTATCTCTCTAGCCAGGGCTGGATCGACCGGGACGAGCGCCTGACCGTCTGCCCCCTGCTGCCACCCCAGGCCGTCAAAGCCGTGCGGGCCGCCTGCCCGGATCAGGGCGCCCTCTGCTTTCAGGTCGAGGATCTCTTTAGCGCCGCCGAGCGGCTGGAGCTGCGCCCGGACAGCGATGCCGATGCCCTGTTCCTCTCCCTTCTTGCCCGCCGCCGGCCTCGTCCGCAGTTCGCGCCGGTGGCCCTTTGCCGCGATCATGAGGCGGCCCGCATCCGGTCCGGACTCATCGCCGCCGGCCTTGTCATCTTCCTGAGCGGCATGCTGTGGATGGGCAGGGCATGGCAGATCGCCAGCGAGCGAGAAGAACAAACCGCCCGCCTCGATGCCGAGGCCGCAAGCCATGAAGCCGAGTACGCGAACCTCGCCCGGGAAGTTTCCGGCCCGGCCCAGGACCCGGAAAGCCTGCGCCTCTTGCTCACCCGTTACGACGAATTGCAGCGCCAGCAGGACAGCCCGATGCGGACCCTCGGCGAACTCAGCCATGCCCTCGATGCCGTCCCCGCCGCCCAACTCGAGAAGCTGCATTGGGAAAGCGGCCGGGCAGGCAGCACCCTGGCCGTGGAAGGCCGCCTGCCCGCGACGGAACCGCGCCTGCTGATGAGCCGCTTCGAGCAATTGCTGCGCGCGCTTGGCAATCAGGGCATCCGCACCGAAATCCTGACCCAGCCGGTGGACTTCGGCCCGGACAAACCCTTGCGCGGTAGCGATCTGGACCAGGACACTGCCCCGGCTCCCGATTTCAAGCTGCGTCTCTATGGGAAGCCCACGTCATGAAACGGCAAGCCCACGACTTCGCCCGCCTCTGGCCGGCCCTGGGGCTCGCCGTGCTGCTCGCGCTCAGCGGCCTGGGCGCTGCCGGGTGGGGCAGCCGGGAAAGCACGAGGGCAGGGCAGACCCAAAGCCAGAGCGCCGCCCGATTGCAGCAGATCAAAGCCCGTCTGCAGGAAGCCAGGGAACAGGCGGCCGGACTGCGCCAATTTCGCCTGCGCCTTCAGGAACTGGCGCAGCAAGGCTTCCTCACCCCCGAAAACCGCCTGGAATGGGTGGAACTGCTGCGCCAGAGCCGCACCCGGCTGGCGATTCCCGTCCTGCATTACGAAATCGAGCCGCAGCGCCCGCTGGAAAATGGCAGCCCGCATTTCCGGGTGAGCCGAATGAACCTGCATCTCGGCCTCGATCATGAAATGGAACTGGAGTCTTTCCTCCAGCCTCTTTTTGCCTACGGCAAGGCCCTGATCCTGATCCGGGCCTGCGACCTTGGCCGCGCCGCGAACCCGGATCCGCCGCTGCGTCCCGGCCCCAATATCGAGGTGGATTGTCAGCTCGACTGGATCACGGCCGAGCTACCCGGAGCCTCGCCGCCATGAAGCATCCCTTCTTCCTTGGCCGCCTTGGCCACTTTGGCCACTTTGGCCTGCTGGGTCTTTTGATGCTCGCCGCCCCGCCGCTCTTTGCCGGGGCGCCGGGGCGGCTCTTCTTCACCCCGGCGGAACGGGCCCAACTCGATGCCGAAAAATACCGCTACGCCGGGACAGACGACTCCGCACCGCGTTACCAGGGCCTCGTGCAGCGCAGCCAGGGGCCGACCACCCTGTGGATCAATGGCATCCCTCAGCAGGTCCCGGCCGCGGGCAGGATCGAAGTGGGGTCGCTCCCCCCGGCGCCAAACCCCCCCGGCGCCGGATGGCAGCAAGGCGGCAAGATTACCGTGCATCCAGCACGCGGCAGCCGGCGCCCGTAAAGGGAACGGACACGTCATGCATCGTCAATCCGGCGCCGCCCTGCTGATCCTGCTCCTGGCCCTGATCCTGGGCGGGCTGACCTGGCTGTTGCAACGGCCCGCCACCCGCGCCGCCGCCTTTTCGGCGCGGGACAAAGCCACCGACCGGGCCCTTGCCGAGGCCAAGGAAGCGCTGCTGGGCTACGCCGCCGCCTACCCGGAATACACCCAGCGCGGCGCCCCGCCACGGACGGCTTTCGTACCCGGCCATCTCCCCTGCCCGGACACCGGCAGTGCGCTGGGCAACGAAGGCGCGGAGGCCGGCACCTGCGGCGCCAAGGGCGTCACGGTGATCGGCCACTTTCCCTGGCGCAGCCTGGGCATTCCGCCGCCCCGGGACGGCAGCGGCGAATGCCTCTGGTACGCCGTCTCGGGAAATTACAAGGCCAACCCCAAGGCCGACCTGGTGAACCCGGACATTCCCGGCCAGTTCCAGATTTACAACGCCGATGGCACGCTCGAAATCGCCGGGAGTACGCCAGAAACCCGCCCCGTCGCCGTCCTGTTCGCGCCCGGCCCCGCCCTGCCCGGACAAAACCGCTCGCATCAGGGTGGGGAATGCCGGCTCGATTACGATGCCCGGCAATTCCTGGAGGGACGGCAAGGCATCGACAACAGCACCCCCGACCGCAGCGCCGAGGGTCTGACCCGGCTCATCGCCGGCCCCCCCGGCCCCTCCTTCAACGACCGCATGCTCTGGATCCGCCGCGAGGAAATTTTCGAACGGCGCATCGCCCGCCGCCCGCAGCCTCAGCTCGCCCTGTTCGATGCAAACTACAGTGGCAACAATGCGCCGGCCGCCCTGACCCAGCGGGTCGCCAGCTGCCTGGCCCGCTTCGGCGACATGAACCGCTGGAACCGCCTGCCCTGGGCGGCGCCCGCGAGCCTCGGCGGCAGCGCCCCGGACAAGTTCACGAATGTAAATTTCGCCGACCGGAGCAACTTGAGCGCCGGCCGCCCGCCCTTTGCCGTGGGCCGCTCGCAGCAGGTCCTGCAGAGCACGCTGGGCAGCCTCGGCCATTGCCCCTCCACCAACCTCAGCCATGCCGCCTGCCGCCTGCTGCGCAGCGACAACTGCCCGGAATTTCTGGCGGTGGCAGGGTATCCCACGCCAGATGACGGCGCCACGCACCAGGACAGCCCGGATGGCTGGTGGGAAAAGTGGAAGGATCACCTGTTCTATGTCGTGGCCCCCGGCTTTACGCCCGCCACCCAGGATGCCGCCGATTGCGAACAGGAGCCCGGCCAGTGCCTCGAGATCAACGGCCAGGCCTATGCCGCCGCCCTGATCTTTGCCGGGGCTCCGCTACCCGGCCAGAGCCGCAACAGCAGCAGCGAGCGCATGAATCCGGAAAATTATCTGGAGGGGAAAAATCTGCTCGCCGTGCAGGGCAAACGTAACGAACTGGAGTTGGCCGGCAATGACCAGATCGCCTGCCTGAAGGGCCCCAGCGCCACCTCACCGGGCTTCAAGCTGGTGCCGAATTGTGGCAATCCGGACTGTGAGCAGGAGTCCGGCAAACTGCTGGCCCGCATCGCCGGCCACGGCAATCTCTGCCATACCGGCGGCAGCGTCCTGCCCGCCTGCCTCCAGGCCCAGGCCAAACTGGCCGGCTGCGCCTGCCAGGATGCCGCCACCCGCTTCATCAGCCCGCCCTGCCTGGACTCCCTCAACCCAGCCGCCTGCCAGGCCGCGATTCAGTCCCTCGAAACATGCCGCTGAACACCTCGCAACGAGGCTTCTCCCTCACGGAACTGGCCGTGGTCATGATCATCCTCTCCCTTTTGGTGGGCGGGCTGATCTTTCCACTTGCGGCGCAGCGCGGGGTGCAGCAACTGCGCCAGGCAGAAACCGGGCTAGCCGAGATCCGCGAGGCGCTCCTGGGTTTTGCCGCCATCCACGGCCACCTGCCCTGCCCGGATACCGACACGGACCCCGCCACCGCCGGTTACGGCGAGGCGGAATCCACTTGCAACGCCCCTGCCCAGGAAGGCTTTCTGCCCTTCAAATCCCTGGGCCTGCAGGAAAAGGACCCCTGGGAACAACGCTGGCGCTACCGGGTCGATCGCAACTTTGCCGCCAGTACCAGCCCCATCACCCTGGCCACCCACTTCGGCAGCGACAGCCTGCTGGTCAAAAATGCAGCCGGCGACCCCCTCACCACCACCTTGGAGCGGCCCATCGCCATTTTCTACTCGCTCGGCCCCAACCAGCGAGCCGATGGCGGCAATGCCAGCTTTGCAGCGACAAACGCCATTTATCAGGCCAACCCACCCAGCAACGACTTCGATGATCTGCTGCATTGGCTCGCACGCCCCACCCTGATCAGCCGCCTCATCGCCTCCGGACGCCTGCTATGACGACCCGCCCCTGCTCCCCGCCGCTCACTTACCGCCCCCCACCGCCCCCACCGCTCACCTTCGAGCTGCGGCGGGGAGATAATCAGGTGCTGTCCGGGCCTTTTGCCCTGTCTTTCAGGCATGAACCCTGCCAGGGAACGATCGTAAAACTTTTGACACAGGAGTCCATCATGAAAACCCGCAACCAATCCGGCTTCACCCTGGTGGAAATCGCCATCGTGCTGGTCATCATCGGCCTCTTGCTCGGCGGCGTGCTGAAGGGGCAGGAATTGATCACGCAAGCCAGGATCAAGAATGTCATCAATGACCTGAACGGTATCCCGGCCGCGATTTATGCTTACCAGGATCGCTATCGTGCCCTGCCCGGAGACGAAAAGGCCGCTGCAACGCCCCGCTGGGCGGGTGTCCATGGCGGCGACGGCAACGGCGTGATTTGCGGCACCTACAACGGCACGGCCGCCGCCACGACGGGTAGCGGAGCAAGCTGTACCGGCGAAAATGAATCAACGCTGCTCTGGCAACATCTGCGTTCGGCCGGTCTGGTCACGGGAGCAGGCAGCAGCGCGGAGATGCCGCAAAATGCCGTGGGGGGCTTCACCGGCATCCAGGCCGGTGCCTTCGGGCTACCAGGCCATGTGATCTGCACCAGCAATCTGCCCGCAAAAATTGCCAGCTCCATCGATGCACAGCTGGATGACGGCGCTCCCAACACGGGCAGCATTCGTGGGGCAAAAGCCGCCCTGAATGCGGCCGCGGGAGGAACCGCAAGCTCAGACACCGGCTATGTGGACGATGGCAGCCAGCTCTACCTCATCTGTAAAGCCATCTGACCCCGCCATCACGCCTCCGGTCGGCGCCAGCCCAGACGCCACGACCGGGGAGCCCCCGCCCTCCAGCCCGCTCTGCCAGAGCGTGCCAGAGCGTGCCTGAGCGCCCGGCGGCAATGCCAGGGCCGCTTGGGCCAAGGTGATCTTGTTATAATCGGCGACCCTCATCAGCGCTGGAACCCCATGACACCTCACCCGGTCGGCAGCAGCCTCCAGAAGCCCGCCCCTTCGTCCCATGATCCCGCCCGGATCATCGAACTCGCCGCGCAGACCCTGCGGATCGAGGCGGAAGCCCTGCTGGCCCTGATTCCCCACTTGAACGAGGATTTCGTGCGCTGCGTCGCCCTGATTCTCGCCAGTTCCGGTCGCGTCATCGTCAGCGGCATGGGGAAATCCGGCCACATCGCCCGCAAGATTGCCGCCACCCTGGCCAGCACCGGCACCCCGGCTTATTTCGTGCACCCGGCCGAAGCCAGTCATGGGGATTTAGGCATGGTGACCGGGGCCGATGTCTTTCTGGCGCTTTCCAATTCGGGGGAGTCGGACGAAATTCTGCGCATCCTGCCCGCCATCAAACGCCAGGGCGCCAAACTCATTGCCATGACCGGCGCCCCCGCCTCCAGCCTGGCCCGGGAGGCCGATGCCCACCTCTATTCCGGCGTCAGCCAGGAAGCCTGCCCGCTCAACCTCGCCCCGACGGCCAGCACCACCGCCGCCCTGGCCCTGGGGGATGCGCTGGCGGTCGCCTTGCTCGATGCCCGCGGCTTCAGCCCCGCCGACTTTGCCATGTCCCACCCCGGCGGCAGCCTGGGGCGTCGCCTGCTGACCCATGTCCGGGATGTCATGCACGGCCCCGATGATGTCCCGGCCGTGGCGGCCGATGCGCCACTGACCGAAGCCATCCTGGCCATCAGCCGGGGCGGGCTCGGCATGACGGCCATTACCGGCCCCGACCAGAAGATTCTGGGTATCTTCACCGACGGCGACCTGCGCCGCGCCTTTGCCCAGGGTCTGGATTTGAGTCAGGCCCGCATCGCCACCCTCATGCACCCCAACCCCCATACCATCGCCCCGGAAAAGCTGGCAGTTGAAGCCGTGGAAATGATGGAACGCCATCGCATCAACCAGTTGCTGGTCGCCGATCGTGAAAACCGGCTGCAAGGTGCCCTCAACATGCACGACCTTTTCCGCGCCAAGGTCATCTGATGGATGCAAGGGCCCGCGCCGCAAGGCTCAAACTGATGGCTTTCGACATCGATGGCGTGATGACCGATGGCAGCCTCTATTTCACCGAAGATGGCCGTGAATTCAAGGCCTTCAACACGCTGGATGGCCACGGTCTGAAGATGCTGCAAAAGGCCGGGGTGGAACTGGCCATCATCACCGGCCGCACTTCCGGCGCCGTCAGCGCCCGGGCTGCCAACCTGGGTATCCGCCACCTGTACCAGGGCGCGGACAACAAGCTGCAATGCCTCGGCCAGCTGCTGGCCAGACTGCAACTCCCCTGGCAGGCCGCCGGTTATATGGGTGACGACGTGGTAGACCTGCCCGTCATGCAGGCCTGTGGTTTTTCTGCGGCCCCTGCCAGCAGCCATGCCGCCGTCAAGGCCCGGGCGGCTTTCGTGAGCGAAGCCGGCGGAGGGCGTGGTGCTGTCCGTGAAGTCTGCGAACTCATCCTCGCCGCCCAGGACCGGCTCGACGCGGCCCTGGCCCCGTATCTGCAAGCCGCGCCCGGCAAAGCCCTGTTGTGAACCCAGGTCTGAGCCGATACTTTCCGCTCATGCTCCTGGGCATCCTGGCCGGGCTTTCCTTCTGGCTGGAGCAAGCGACCCAAGTCCCCCTGATCCGGAACGACAGCAAGACCCGTCACGACCCGGACACCCTGGTGGACAATCTCTCGGTGCACCGCTTCGGCCCCGATGGCGTACTCCAGTACAAACTGGTCGCCACACACATGGAACACTATCCTGACAACGAAAGCAGCCGGGTGTTCAGCCCCCGGCTGACCAGCTACCGGCCGGAGAAGCCGGATGTCGTCCTCACCGGCAAGCAAGCCCTGGTGACTCAGGAGGGCAAGCATGTACTGGTCCAGGAAAATGTCGTCATCACCCGCGCCGCCTTCGCCGACCGGCCAGAACTGGTGCTGCGCACCGAGGAACTCACCGTACTCCCCGACGCGGGACAGGCGTTCAACCAGCACCCGGTCCTGATCACCCAGGGCGCCAGCTGGATGAAGGGCGTCGGCATTCAGGTCGACAACAACCTGGGCATGTTCAGCCTGCAATCCCAGGTTACCGGCGAATATTTCAACAAGCCCCCGAGAGAGGCCGCAACGCCATGATCCGCATCCTGTCCCTTGCCCCCGCCCTGCTGCTGGTACTTGCCACCCTGGGAGCCGCCCCCGCCCGGGCCGAACGAGCCGACCGGGAAAAACCCATCGCGATCGAAGCCGACAAGGTCACCATCGACGACATCAAGGGGGTGCAGATTCTGGAAGGCAACGTGATCCTGACCCAGGGCACCCTGATGATCCTGTCCGACAAGATCGTCGTGACCGAAGACCCCTACGGCTTCCAGCGCGGCGTTGCCTATGGCGGCCCCAAAGGCCTGGCCCGCTTCAAGCAGAAGCGGGAAGGCAGCGAGGAATGGATCGAAGGCGAGGCCGAACGCATCGAATACGATACCCGCACCGAAGTGGCCGAACTGTTCCACCGCGCCTGGGTGAAAAACGGGGAAGATCAGATCAAGGGTGAATACATCTGGTACGACGCCATCGACGAACGCTACCTGGCATCCGCCGGCGAAAGTTCCCTGAAAAAGCCCAGCCGCGTCCGGGCCATCATCCAGCCCAAGAGCCGGGAAGCGCCGCCTCCCGCAAACACCAGCCGCCCCTCCGGCATCGAGCTCAAGCGCACGGACGAGCTTGATCTCCCCGATCCGCACTGACTCAAACCAAAACTTACACAAACCTTACAAGTCCTTGTAAGCAAAGCAGAATTTCATCCGGCGCGGCGCACAGAAAAAAGTTGACATCTGCGTCTTCTTCCTTATAATTGAGCCCATGTTGCAGTGCAGCATCGCTGCGTGTCATGCGTGTCATCGCTGCGTGTCATGTAACGCGGTGCACCGCAGCGATGCCTCATCTACCTCTGTTTCATTTACCTCTTACAGGAGATTCACCATGATCACATCCCCCGAACAGTTCGCCGTTGCCAACAAGGCCGCCGTTGATTCCATGCTGTCCCTGGCCAACACCGCCCTGGCTTCTGCCGAGCGCATCGCTGCCCTGAACCTGAACACCGCCCGTTCCGTGCTGGAAGACTCGGTCTCCAACACCAAGGCCATCCTTGGCGCCAAGGACCCGCAGGAAGCCATGTCCCTGCAAGCCTCCCTGACCCAACCCAATGTGGAAAAGGCCGTGGCCTACACCCGCAGCATGTACGAAATCACCGCCCAGACCAGGGAAGAGCTCGCCAAGATGATTGAAAGCCAGTTCGCCGACTTCCAGAAACAAGTGGCTTCCCTGCTCGATCAGGCCACCAAGTCTTCTCCCGCCGGTTCCGATGTCGCTGTGGCTGCCGTCAAGTCCGCCATCGCCGCCGCCAACTCTGCCTTTGACAGCATGAACAAGGCAGCCAAGCAAGTGTCCGAAATCGCTGAAGCCAACGTCGCTGCCGCCACCAACGCCACGGTCAAGGCTGTTGGCGCCACCGCCGCCGCTGCCAAGAAAAAGGTTGCCTGAGTTCTGGCACCGCAACACAACCCCCGCTACGGCGGGGGTTTTTACCATCCACATCCCGGAGGAAACCATGAGCACACCCAACATCGAACAACTGACCGCCGCCCAGAAGGCTAACGCTGAAGTGATGACTGCCTTGCTGCGCGCTTCTTTCAATGGCATGGAACGCCTGGCTGCCCTGAACATGGCGGCCTCCCGCGAGTTCTTCAACGCTGCCGTGACCAATACCCAGCAGTTGCTGGCCATCAAGGACCCCAGCGAACTCCCCAAGCTGAACGCCAACCTGGCGCAGCCTGCCCTGGCAAAGTGGATGGACTACTCCCGCAATTTATATGACCTGGTGACTTCCGTGCAGAAGGAAGTGACCTCCGTCATGGAAAGCCAGTACCAGCATTTCTCCAAGACAGCCGCTGCCAACCTGGACAAGACCAAGTCTGCTCCCGGTGGCGACATCTTCGCCGCGGCCATGAAATCCGCGCTGGATGTCTCCGGCCGTGCTTTCGAGCAGATGAACGCCGTGGCCAGGCAAGCGGCTGAAATCGCTGAAACCAATATGCAAGTGGTGGCCAACACCACCAACCAGGCGACCAGCGCCGTGAGCAAGGCCGCTGCCATCGCCAAGAAGTAATCCGCCTCCTGCCAGCAAAAGCCAGCAAAAGCCAGCAAAAGCCCCGGTCCGCGCCGGGGCTTTTGCCTTGTCGTCAGTCTTGTCGTCTTGGTCGTTTGCTTTGTCGTTGCTTTGTTGTTGCTTTGTCGATTTATGCGGGCGGCGGGATCAATCCCGCCAGGCCCAGGTGATGCCGCGCCGTTCCACTTCCCGGCGGATTTCCTCCATGGCCTGATCCACCCGGCAGGCTTCGCCCTCCACCCCCAATTCCAGATGCCGGCGCTCCTTGCCCACCAAGGAGGGCAGGGAAAACAGGCGCAGGTCCGGGTAAGCCGCCACGATGTGCTGCATCAGGTCGAGCAGTTCCGATTCATAGGCCTTCTCGCCGGTCAGCAGCAGCGCCTTCTCCACCATCGGCTTACGGTGGAAGAGCTGCGCATAGAAAGTATCGAGCACCCATTCGATCATCGGGTGGGCCATCTGGGGAAAGCCCGGGACGAAGTAGTGCTCGCGGATCATGAAGCCCGGCACTCCGTTGATGGGATTGGGGATGATCTTCGCGCCATCGGGGAAAGTGCCCAGCAACTTTCTCACCTCGTCCAGCCCGTCGCCAAAGCGCGCCTCGAGCGCGGCCTCCGCTTCCGGGCTCAGACTCAGCCCGACCCCCAGCGCCTGAGCCACGGCCTGACGCGTATAGTCATCCGGCGTATTGCCGATGCCGCCGCAGGAAAACACCACCTCCCCCGCCGCCATGCTGCGTTTGAACACCTCTGCCAGCCGGTTCTGGTCATCCCCCAGGTACTGCACCCAGGACAGGCGCAGGCCCCGGTCGGCCATCAGTTCGGCGATCCTGGCAAAGTGCTTGTCCTGGCGTTTGCCCGAAATAATCTCATCGCCGATGATCACGGCGCCGAACACCCGGTTTTCTTCAATAGTTGGCGAACTCAAGGACTCTCTCCTTCAATGGCAACTGCGCTGACACTGACCAAGGCCCCGCCGCGCAACTGACGCAGGGCCTCGAGACAGTAATGAATATAGGCCAGGGCCGACAAGGCCGGCACCAGCAAGCCCAGCACCGGCACATGGGCCAGCAAGGCCAGAACCAGGCCGAGCATGAACAAGGGCACGGCGTGCTGGCGGCGGATGACGCTCCACTCCTCCGATGTGGCATGAACCGCCAGGCAATCAAAAGCAAAGGTCTGGCGGTTGAACCAGGCCAACAGCAGCATCGGCAGGATCAACCCCAGGCCGGGAATCAGCCAAAAAGGCAGGCTCGCCAGCCAGCCAAAGACGAACAGGGCCGTGGCCGCAAGGCTGTTCCAGAGCGCTGCCACGAAACTGTCCTTGCCCAGAGCCGCCAGTTCCGGGTACTCCTGGGCTGCCACCTTTTGCAGCAGCCAGGGCAGCACGAACACGGCGGCGAGCAAGGCCGTGGTCAGGTAAGCCAGGGCGAAGATGGCCAGCCAGCCCCCCAGGTAAGCAAGGAAATGGGCCAGCCAGACGAGGCCCCAGGAAACCAGCAGGGTCATGGGGGGATTGTCGATCAGCCAGGCCACCAGTTTCGCAAGGCCAAACCAGGCCAGCCCCAGCCACAGCAGCAGGGAAAAAAAAGCCGGCGCCAGCAGATAGCGCCACAACCCCGGCTTGGCCAGACTCGCAAAACTGCGCAGCAGCGCCTGAATCACCTTATCCATACTGGATTCCTTCCCACATTTTCTGTAGCCGTTTGACCGACACCGGCACCGGGGTCTTCAATTCCTGGGCAAAGAGATTAACCCGCAATTCCTCCAGCAGCCAGCGGAACTGCTCGAGTTGCGGATCATGGGCGCCCTGCCGGGCGAGTTGCAAGGCCCGCCGCTCATACTGGGCCCAGAGCGGCTGGTACTCGGCCAATAGCCGCGCATCCCGGGCCGGGTCGGCCTTGAGCTTGTCGAGCCGCACCTGGGCGGCCTTCAGGTAGCGGGGAAAGTGTTGCAGCCGTTCAAACGGGGTCTCCATGATGAAGCGCGGGCCGATCAGCCGCTTGACCTGGGCCTCGATGTCGGAAAGCGCCGCAGCGTGCGCCTTGAAGGCCGGCAGCTTCTTCATGAGGGTCTGCCACTCGCAGAGCACCTGGCCCACCAGCCGGGCGATTTCCTGCAGCAAGAGGCCCAGGCGCGGCCTCGCTTCGGCGCAGCGGGCGCGAAAGCTCTCCGCATCCTTCGGCCAGGGCTCGGCCAGGCAGGCGCGCTCGCAGCCTAGCTCGATGAGCTGGCGCTGCAGTTCCTCGCGCGAGCCCAGGCTCATGTACTGCATCGCCATCTGGGTGAGGCCGGGCAGGTTCTTCTCGAACGACTTGAGCGGCTCCTTGAACTGCAGCATGAAGAGGCGCAAGAGGCCGCGGCGATGGACCCGCAGGGCTTCCTCTTGATCATCGAAAACCTTGAGGCTGACGCTCGTTTCGTCGTCGTGCAGGGCGGGGTAGCCGAGCACGGTCTGGCCGGCGGCTTTGGGGCCGAGCCGCACTTCCATCCATTCCGGCAATTCTCCGAAGGTCCAGTCCGTCTGGCCGCTCAAGTCGGCCGGCGTCTCGTGCAGCCCGGCGAACTCCTGGCGCGCTTCCTTGCCCCACTGGGCTTTCAACTGGGCGAGGTTCCGCCCCATGTCGAGCTGCCGGCCATGTTCATCGATCAACACGATGTTCATCGAAAAATGGGCCGGCAGGGCATCGGGCCGGAAGGCATCCGGGGTCAGCGCCCAGCCGCGGGCATTGAGGCCCCGGGCGCTGAGGATGTAGTCGATGAGGGGCGCGACGAGGCCCTGGCTCATGCGCTTTTCATCCTGGCCGACCCAGGCGATGAATTCCTCCGCGAACTCCGGCACCGGCACGAGCTTGGCGCGGATCTTCTGCGGCAGGGTCTTGATGAGCTGCACCAGCTTTTCCTTCAGGAGTCCCGGCACCAGCCACTCCAGCCGGGGGGCGGGGAGCGGGTTGAGCTGGGCGAGCGGCAGAGTGAGCGTCACCCCGTCCCGGGGGCTGCCGGGCTCGAAGTGGTAGGAGAGCGGGTATTCGACCCCGCCCAGCTTGAGATGATGGGGAAAGGCCTCGGTGGTGATGCCCGCCGCCGAGTGGCGCATCAGGTCGGCGCGGGAGAGGAACAGCAGCTTGGGCTGCTCCCGCTCCGCCTCCTTGCGCCAGTGCTCGAAGGTGGCGCCGTTGTGGATGTCCGCCGGAATCAGGTGGTCGTAGAAGGCAAAGATCAGCTCGTCATCCACCAGCACGTCCTGGCGGCGCTGCTTGTGCTCCAGGTTCTCGATTTCCCGGATCAGCTTCTGATTGTGCTGCCAGAAGGGCCAGCGCCGGGCGTAGCTCTCCTCCACCTCGCCGCCCACGAGGGCCTGGCGGATGAAGATTTCCCGCGCCTCGGCCGGCGCCATGGGGCCGTAATGGACGCGCCGCTTGGGGGTGATCACCACGCCATGCAAGGTGGTGCGCTCCCAGGCTGCGACCTGCATGCTCTTCTTTTCCCAGTGGGGATCGAAGTAGCTCCGCTTGAGGAGGTGCGATCCCACTTCCTCCAGCCATTCGGGTTCGATGCGGGCGATGCAGCGGCCGTAAAGCCGGGTGGTCTCGGTGATCTCGGCGGCCATGATCCACTTGCCCGCCTTCTTTTGCAGCGGCGAGGCCGGGTGGATCAGGTAGCGGATGCCCCGGGCCCCGAGATAATGGCCGCTCTCATCCGACTTGCAGCCGAAATTACCGAGCAGGCCGGTGAGAAGGGCCTTGTGGATGGCCTCATAGTGGCCGGGAATCTCGTTTTCCTTCCAGCCCAGTTCCGCCACCAGGGCATGGAGCTGGCCGTGCACCTCGCGCCACTCGCGCAGGCGCAGGTAGGAAAGAAAGTGGGCGTGGCAGACTTCCACCAGCTTCTTGGTGGACTTCTTGTGCGTAAGTTCCTGGGCAAACCAATCCCAAAGCCGCAACCAGCCGAGGAACTCGGATTTTTCCTCGCCCCCGCCCTGCCCCTGGCCGGGAAACAGGATGCGCCGATGCTTTTCATCCGCCGCCTGCTGCTTGTCCTGCGGCCGCTCGCGCGGGTCCTGGGTGGAGAGGGCCGCCGCGATCACCAGCACTTCGCGCAGGCAGCCGTGTGCCTTGGCCGCCACGATCATGCGGGCGAGGCGCGGGTCGAGGGGCAGCCGGGCCAGGGTGCGGCCCACCTCGGTGAGGCGGCGCTCCTCGTCCAGGGCGCCCAGCTCCTGGAGCAGGGTGTAGCCGTCGCTGATGGCCTTGGGCGGTGGCGCTTCGAGAAAGGGAAAGCGCTCCACCTCGGTGAGCTTCAAAGACTTCATCCGCAGGATCACCCCGGCCAGCGCGGTGCGCAGGATTTCCGGGTCGGTAAAGGGCGGGCGGGCATTGAAGTCCGCCTCGTCATAAAGGCGGATGCACACTCCGGCCGCCACCCGGCCGCAGCGCCCGGCCCGCTGCCGGGCCGCCGCCTGGCTGATCTTCTCGATCTGCAACTGCTCCACCTTGTTGCGGTAGGAATAGCGCTTGACCCGGGCGAGGCCGGTATCGACGACGTAGCGGATGCCGGGCACGGTCAGCGAGGTTTCCGCCACGTTGGTGGCGAGCACGATGCGCCGGGCGCCGCAAGGCTTGAAGATGCGGTCCTGCTCGGCGCCCGACAGGCGGGAAAAGAGCGGCAGGATTTCCGTCTGCGGCGGATGCCGCTTTCTCAGGGCCTCGGCCGCCTCTCGGATTTCCCGCTCGCCGGGCAAAAACACCAGGATGTCGCCGGGGCCCGAACGGGCCAGCTCGTCGCAGGCATCGACGATGGCATCGAAGAGATCCCGCTCGTCGTCATCCGCCTCGGTCTGCACCGGGCGGTAACGCTGCTCGACCGGATACAGGCGGCCGGACACCTCGATCACCGGGGCGCCATCGAAATGCCGGGAGAAGCGCTCCGCATCGAGGGTGGCGGAGGTGATGATGAGCTTCAGATCGGGGCGGCGCGGCAACACTTCCTTCAGATAGCCGAGCAGGAAATCGATGTTGAGGCTGCGCTCGTGGGCCTCGTCGATGAGGATCGTGTCGTAGGCCGAGAGGGTCGGGTCGGTCTGGGTTTCCGCGAGCAGGATGCCGTCCGTCATCAGCTTCACCCAGGCATCCGGCGAGGTCCGGTCCTGAAAGCGGATCTTCACCCCGACCCCGGCCCCCACCTGGGTGTGGAGTTCCTGGGCCAGGCGGGCAGCCACCGCACGGGCCGCCAGCCGCCGCGGCTGGGTGTGGCCGATCAGCCCCGCCGCCCCCCGGCCCAGTTCGAGGCAGATCTTGGGCAACTGGGTGGTCTTGCCGGAGCCGGTCTCGCCGCAGACGATCACCACCGGGTGGGCACGGATCAGCGCGGCGATTTCTTCTTGCTTCTCATTGACCGGCAGATCGGCCTGAAACTCGGGCCTAGGCAGGCGGGCCCGCCGCGCGGCAAAGGCGGCCCGGGATTTTTCCAGGAGGGCGGCAAACTCGGCGGCGGCCTGCTCCCGCCGCGCCCCCTGCAATTGACGTGCGTCCCGGGACAACCCCTGCAGGCGGCGACGGTCGAGGCTCAGGCAATCATGAAAATCGGGGGAAGAAGACTTGGACGAGGTGCGCGCAGATTTCATGGGAACGGATTCTACTGACCCCACCCGCCGCGCGGGAAGAAGAACCGCGGAATCAAATGGAATTCAAGGTTTTTCAGCATGCCCTCCCGGCTCTGGCGGAATGTCCGGATGCACCAGATGCCAGGCAGGAAAGATCACCCGGGCAATGGCGCCTCTGCCCTTGGGATTCGGACTCAGCGATGCAGAGGCTCGATGCTGCCCGGCAATCTCCCGCACGATGGCAAGCCCCAGGCCACTGCCTTCTGTCGCGGCGTCATCGACCCGGCAAAACCGTTCGAATACCCGTTCGGACTGTGCCTCGCTGATACCGACACCGCTATCTTCCACTTCGAGAATGGCAAAATCGCCATGCCCGACCACACGGCAGGTCACCTGACCGCCCTCCGGGGTGTAACGCAGCGCGTTGTCGATCAGGTTATTGACCAGCTCGCGCAACAAGAAAGGATTGCCCCGGATGATGGCGGGGCCACTGGTTTCAAACCCCAGATCGATGCGATCTTCCACCGCCCGCATCACCCAGTCCCCCACCACTTCGCGCAGGAGCTGGTCCAGATCGAGCGGATCCTGTTGCTGATGCAACTGATCACCCGCCTCGGTACGGGCCAGGGTCAACAGCTGGTTGACCAGCCGTGAGGCACGGTCGACTCCGGTCGCAATCTGGCGCAGGGAATTTTGCAACTGCCGTGGATTGGACTCGCGCAAGGCCAGTTGGGCCTGAGTCTTGAGCCCGGCCAGGGGCGTGCGCATCTGGTGGGCCGCGTCGGCAATGAAACGCTGCTGGGCATCGACGTTGCGCTTCATGCGTTCGAGCATGGCGTTGAATGCCCCGATCAGGGGCTCCAGCTCTTCTGGAACCCGGCGGTTCGAGATCGGCGAAAGATCGGCGGACTGGCGCGCCTCGATGGTTTCCCGCAAGCGGGTCAAAGGTTGCAAGCCCTTGGTCAGGCCGAACCAGACCAGCAGCACCGCCAATGGAATGATGATGAACTGGGGAATGATGACGCTGGCGATAATCTTGTTGGCCAGCTGAGCACGCTTTTCCAGGGTTTCGCCTACCTCCACCAGCACCCACTTCCCGGGCGGCATTCCGGCATCGTGAAGATAGGAATAGGCCACCCGCAATTCCCGCCCGTTCAATTCGTCATCACGGAAATGGATTTCCCCGGGCTCGACGCCTGCGAGGCGACTCTGGTCAGGCAAGGGAAACTCCTTGTCCCCCGCCAGCACCCGGCCATTACGGGTCAGCACATGAAAATAAACCGAGTCGATTTCGTCGGAGCGGATCACGGCCCGTGCAGCGCCAGGAAGATTGATGACCGGCTTGCCATTGACGAACTTGAGTTGCCGGGAAATGGCGGCGACATCCTCGCGCAGGGCCTGGTCATAAGGAAACGCCGCCACATTGTTAGCAAAGTAATGGGTCAGCACGATGCTGATCGGCCACACAAACAATAGCGGCGCCAGCATCCAGTCCAGAATCTCCCCAAACAGGGAACGCTGGCTATCCGGGGTACGGCGTGTCTTCGGCGGGTTTTTCAAGGCAATACCCAAGACCACGGACGGTCACGATTTTGACCCCTGCCAGCTCCAGTTTCTTGCGCAGGCGATGGATATACACCTCGATGGCATTGTGGCTCACCTCTTCGCCCCAGCCGCAAAGGTGATCCACCAGCTGATCCTTGCTCACCAGACGCCCGACCCGGGCAAGCATGATCTCGAGCAGGCCCAGCTCCCGGGCCGAAAGATCGAGGGATTGACCATTGACAGACGCCACCCGCCCCACCTGGTCATAACTCAGCGCCCCGTGCTGCACGACCGGGGCCGTGCCGGAGGAACGGCGGGTCAGTGCCCGCACCCGAGCCTCCACCTCGGCCAGATCAAAAGGCTTGCCCATGTAGTCGTCAGCCCCCAGGTCCAGCCCCTTGACCCGATCGACGGTACTGTCGAGGGCGGTGAGAACGAGCACCGGCAGCAAGGAATTCCGCCCCCGCAGGCGCCGCAGGACCTCCAGGCCATTCAGTTTCGGCAGCCCCAGATCCAGGATCAGCAGATCATAGTGATAGGTCAGCAGGGCGCTTTCCGCATCCATGCCATTACCCGCACAATCCACGGCATACCCACTCTGGCGCAGGGTTCGACATAACCCATCGGCAATGATCCGGTCATCCTCTGCAATCAGGATACGCATGGAACTCCATTTTTGGTCACGGTCAGCTTCATGTCAGTCGGGACTTCCAGAACCAATCCCGCTGCTCTCCTTCGGATCATGGAGTTTCGAGACACCGGAACCCGAGGAACGATCAATCCTGCAGCGAACCGCCCCCACCGGCTTTCGGGCTCACCAACTTTCGGGCTCCCCAGCTTTCGGGCTCCCCGTCTTTCAATCTCACCGTCTTTCAATCTCACCGTCTTTCAATCTCACCGGCCTGGGCTCACCGGCCTGGGCTCACCGGTTTGGGCTCACCGGTTTGGGGGCTTCAGCCGGCTGCGCACTTTCTCTTCCCTCCATCCTGAATAGTCTAACAAATCCCTGTCCCGCTGGTTGCCGCAGCGCAGCATCGCCACCCGCCAGGCTTGCATGCCCCGTTTGCGCCAAATCAGGTCCACAAAAAACCCTGGGGCTTCCGCAAGCCGTTATTCCGTCAACAAAAGGCCGAGGAAGATTTTTTCCGCGGCTTACTCTTTGTGCGCCCAGCATGGGCCCACTCCTGCGGGCGTAAGTCCCGCCCAAGCGAGGTGGCGTAGATCCGGCGGTTGTACAGAGAGCGTAAGAGTGCTTTTTTCCTGGAGAGATATCGCCTTATGCCTGACCAGCCAGAAGGGCGCAGGGCGCTGCGCACAAAGGCCAAGCGCAGGGTGGTAGCGTGGGTGGCGGATCGGTTTCGATGGAAAGAGTGATGCCCACATGAGCTGCGAAAGGCGGTGGAGGTGGTGCTGCTTTCGTCCCATTGCAAGCGATCAAGCACTTGGAAAGCTGACACTCAACGTTTTAGCTACCCCCGCTCTCATTTTTCCTTGCAACCTTTTGGTCGAGGACGAAGCCAATGCGGCTTGGTTTTTCGGCTTGCTTCTTTACGGCGACCAGCAAGACACTGAGCTGAGACGTGTACTGGTTTGGCATGGTTCATGTCGCCGATGGATCGGCTAAACCCCAGGTCGGCGAATTTCGGCCCGGGCCACCCAGGCATCGCCTGTTTTTTGAGCTTCGCAGTGGATGTTGTGGCGCAGGGGCACGCCGAAAGCGTTTTGAGCATCGACATAGCCGTTGGCGGTACCACTCCCGCTGTATACGTATACGTCGAGTTGGATCTTGGCCGTGCCGGGCGCGATCAGCATCTGACGCACCGCCCGGCTGCAACTCAAATGCACCCCGGCCCGGTCGAGTTCGAACGGGCTGATCAATGGGCGCTCAGCCGACGCTTGTGGAGCTTCGCGCGGGGCGCCAAAATACGGAATGACGATAGCCAATGCAGGGAGCAGCAGCAGCAAAAATCCCCCTGCCATCATCCATTGCTTCAGGCTTGCCTTGGGCCAGCGGCTTTGATGCGCCATTGCAATCCCCCCGGAACCCCCCGCCACCGGCTCGTAATACTTACGGCCACAGGCCGGGCACACCCAGGCTGGCGTGCTGGCCATGGGATTGCGCAGCGCCCCGCAATGCGGGCAGATCACATCGGACGTCATGGCGGCTCCTCCTGTCGAAATCATGCCTTGATTATGTCATCGCCGCCGACCCTATCGTCCTGATTTTAGAGGTCGTGCACGCGCAAAATGCCAGGCATGCCTACTCCTCATCCCGCCCCTGCTATTGCCTAGGTCGCCCCGGAGCAAGTCAAGATAGTTGTCGCGTGAATCATGCCGCTAATGGTGTTTTATTTCCGGTTTTCAGGTGTTGCTCGATGACGCGGTCGCGCTCGGGGTTGAAGGTGACCGGGCCGACGGGGGTCCAGTCACGGGTGTGGCCGGACCAGCGCGCGGGGTTTTGCT
>JANLJE010000054.1 GCA_029255645.1 Comamonadaceae bacterium
CGCGTCTCCCGTGCTCGTGCGCTGCGCCTGATGCGCGAGAACGGCTTGCTGTCTCTCCATCGTCGCCCCCAGGGCGAAGATCCTGCACGACGGATCGATCCAGACGGATCGCCCCAAGGAGAGGTGGGGCACTGACACCGCATTGCAGGGCAACCGCTGTCCGGTGTTCGCCTTTGCTCAGCATCAACAAGCCCGCTGCCCGCAACCGCGCATCCCGCCAGGGATGATGGACCGACAGCTGGAACAAGGTTTCGCATTTGCAGGGGCTCAGGGTCAGGTTGATTTTCATCGCCGGCTTTCGGGAGTCAAGCCACTCCCTCAGAAGCAAGATTCAATCCAGTTTTGACGGATTGCTTACATTTCTGACAAACCGCAAACAACAGGTGAGTGCATGGCGATGCTGGCCAAGGACTAAATCACTGATTGCTCACCGATGCCAAAAAACAACCGCTTGATCAATCAACGCGCAAGCCGTTGATTTACATAGGTCGCTGGCGTGACGCTTGCGGACTTCGGGCAGTTTTGAGCCGGACAGAAAGGAGAGAGGAATGGCCCGGAGAGAGCGCCATGTGGCCAGAGGGAGGCTGGCAGCCGGACTGTCGAAGTCCGCAAACCTACTCAGCGTTTCGCGCATGTTCGCGGGGTCTGGCGGGAGCACATAAGAAAAAACCCCAACCGAGAGTGGTTGGGGTTTGAATTTTGGTGGCCAGTCGCGGAATCGAACCACGGACACGCGGATTTTCAATCCGCTGCTCTACCAACTGAGCTAACTGGCCAAACGAGGTCCGCATTATAGGCACACAAGCGGCGGAGGTCAAATGGAATTCGAGCTAAATTTCGCGTTTGAAGCCTCATGGCCCGATGGCGGGGGTTTTGGGTGTTCTGGACGCGGGCATGGGCCAAGCGTGCGTGCCGGGTGGTCGGGCCAGGATCAAGACCGCGCTTGCCATGTGAAATGGCGAATTCGGGAAATTTCGGGCAGGCGGGTACGATCGCATCGGGGGACACCTTGCGGTGGCCGAAGCGGGGTGCGCCCTGGCGGCTGAGACCTCGCCGTGGCTTTGTCGGGTGGCTTTGTCACCGGACCGGCGAGTGCCTCGATGAGCCCGCCGCTGCCCGGTCATCCGCGTGGCAGGGTTTCAGCTTTAATGCAATTTCAATTGCGCAACCTGGGCCGTGTGTCAACCGCTTCGGGGATTGCTGCGTTTTCTCTGCCCATGGAGCATCCATTCATATCCACAGGAGAGTACACAGATGGGCAGTCTCAGTTACGAGTCTTTTGAAGAATTCCTGGAGCAACTCAAGGCCGCTGGTATCAGCATTACCCGTGAGCAGGAGTTGCGAGAACGTCTGGCGGAAGCTCAGGCCTGGCGCTATGCCTTCATGACGCTGGCCGCTCATGGTCGTTCGATCGGCATCCGCTTCCAGGAGCCGGAGGAGGGTGTGGTGGATGCGGCTAGAGTCCGCGACACGCTTGCCCAGTTCCAGTTTCCCGAAAGTTCACAGCAGGTCTTTACTGCCAGTCTGAAAAGCTGGCACTGAGCCACTTCAAGACGTGTCCAGACGTGTCCAGGCGTGGTTGTCGGGTCGTTCAGAAGTTCCAGATGATGTCGCCACAGATCACCCTGGTTTCTCCCTTGACCTTGAAGCTGGCGGAGAGGGTGACACAAAGCTGGGCACTGGCAACGGAGAGGTAGGGCCGGGTGACCTGGACCTTGCCGAAGTTTTCCAGGGCCCGGCGGAAGTAAGGGCGCCGGGCCCAGCGGGCGCTCTGGGCATCGGCCAGCGGGGCAAAGCGGATGTCGCAGGCAGGGTGCACCTGGGCGTAGAGATTGGTGCCGATCTGCTGCCCTGCGGCATCCAGCACATAGCAGAAGTCGGCCTGGGGCAGATCCAGAAAGGATGCGCAGGCTTCTTCCAGGCTGCGTTCGGCGGATAACAGCACCGAAGCATAGCCAATGGCGTTGATGTAGGGAGCAACAGCCTCCTGATAGCCCGCTTTTTCGTCTCGCCACCGGTGGTCGAAATCGCTCCAGAGTTTGTCAATGATGGTTTCACCTGCGTTGTGGCTGACCCGTTCAGCGTTCGGGCGCCCGAAGTAGTAACCCTGGACGAAATCGACATCCCCCTCCAGGGCAATATAAGCTTCCTGGGGCGTTTCGATGCCTTCCACCAGCACCATGGCGCCGGCTTCATGCAGCAGTTGCACCATCTGGGCCATGAAGCGTCGCAGCTTGCTGTCCGCCGCAGCGGAGACGATGAGAGAGCGGTCCAGCTTGACGATTTCCGGCTTCAGGCGCCATACCCGGTCGAAATTGGAATGTCCGGCCCCGAAGTCGTCCAGGGCGATCAGGCAGCCCATGTCGCGAAAGTAGTCCACGGCATTTTGTAGCTGGGAGACATCCTGAACTGCATCTTCAAGCACTTCGATCACCAGGCGCTGAGGGGCAACGCCGGCACGCTGGCAGGCATCCAGCAGGAAGCCCTGCTCGCCCCGTGCCCGGCCTTGCAGGAACACTTCTGCATTCATGTTGAGAAACAGCCATCCTGGCGCCTGGCCCGGGCGCTGGCGCTGGCCCGCGAAATTGGCCAGGTGCAGGGCGCGACAGAGCCGGTCCAGTTCCAGCAGTTGCTCGAAATCCTGACTGACGCTTTGCAGGACCTGCAAGGGCGAGATGGGTTCATTGGCCCTGTTCCTGGGGCGCATCAGCGCTTCATGGCCTACTGGGCGGCGGTGGGAAAGGCTGAAGATAGGCTGATAGTGGGAACTCAGGGTGATGCCGTCCAGCCTGGGGGGCCGGGCTTGATAGCCGTCCGAACTGTTTGTAATGCAGGCGTTGATGTCGGGAAAGCGGGAAGGCAGGTGGGTCGGGGCGGACAAAAGAGTATGATCCCGGGCGTTATTTTTCCAAGACCGGGGATTGTATATGAAGACGCACATGAAGACGCCTATGGAGAAAGCGCTGACTCCCTACGAGGCCGTGGGTGGAGAGGTGGTTGTAGGTCGACTGGCGGATCGTTTTTATGAACTGATGGATACCGTGCCTCAGTTTGCTGGCATCCGCGCCATGCATCCGGCAAGCCTGCAGGGCTCCCGGGACAAGCTGTTCATGTTTCTCTCGGGCTGGTTTGGCGGCCCCGATCTGTTCGTGGAAAAATTCGGCCACCCCCGCCTGCGGGCCCGGCACCTGCCCTTTGCCATCGGCACCGCCGAGCGGGACCAGTGGGTGGCCTGCATGGTCCTGGCGATGGAAGATGTGGGCGTGGAAGAAGGGCTGCGAAAGAAATTGCTGGAGAACTTTTTCAACACGGCCGACTTCATGCGCAACAAACCGGATTGAAAGAGCAACAATAAGTTGCTGCAATGCAGCAGGTGCGGCCCGGATTTTGTTAGAATCCGTGCTTTTGAATTTCTGGCCCCTACCCATGTCCACCCGCCCCATTCGCAACATCGCCATCATTGCCCACGTTGACCACGGCAAGACCACCCTGGTCGACCAACTCCTGCGCCAGTCCGGCACCTTTGCAGCCCACCAGCAGGTGGCCGAGCGGGTGATGGACTCCAACGACCTGGAAAAGGAACGAGGCATCACCATCCTCGCCAAAAACACCTCCGTCGAATACGAAGGCATTCACATCAATATCGTCGACACCCCGGGACACGCGGATTTCGGCGGTGAAGTGGAACGGGTGCTGGGCATGGTGGACGGCGTGGTGCTGCTGGTGGACGCGGTCGAAGGCCCGATGCCGCAGACCCGCTTCGTGACCAAGAAGGCCCTGGGCCTGGGTCTGAAGCCCATCGTCGTGGTGAACAAGGTGGACCGGGACGGCGCCGATCCCGACAACGCCGTCAACCTGACCTTCGACCTGTTCGACAAACTGGGCGCCACCGACGAACAGATGGATTTTCCCATTGTTTACGCTTCCGGCCTGAACGGCTGGGCCGCCCTGGAACTGGATGCACCGCGGGAGAACATGCGTCCCCTGTTCGACACCATCCTGCGCCATGTGGCCGCACCCGATGCCGACGTGAATGCACCCCTGCAATTCCAGATTTCCGCGCTCGACTATGACTCTTACGTGGGGCGTATCGGTATCGGCCGCATCAAGCGCGGCAAGGTCAAGTCCGGCCAGCAGGTGATGGTCATGTTTGGTACCGAGGAAGAGGCTGCCCTGCACGAGCGTACCCCCTTCAAGGCCAAGATCGGCCAGGTATTCGGCTACAAGGGCCTGAACAAGGTGGAACTGGAAGAGGGGACCGCCGGCGACATCGTCCAGGTGACCGGCATCCAGGACCTGGTCCTGGGTTGCACCCTGACCGATCCTGATCATCCCGAAACCCTGCCCCTGCTGAAGATCGACGAACCCACCCTGTCCATGCAGTTCATGGTCAATACCAGCCCCCTGGCCGGTACCGAAGGCAAGTTCGTCACCAGCCGCCAGATTCGCGACCGTCTGCACAAGGAATTGCTGACCGACATGGCCCTGCGGGTGGATGACACCTCCAACGCCGACGTGTTCGATGTCTGCGGCCGGGGCGAACTGCACCTGTCCATCCTGCTCGAGAACATGCGTCGCGAAGGCTTCGAACTGGCCGTGGGCCGTCCCCGTGTCGTCAAACGCATCATCGATGGTGTCGAGTGCGAGCCTTTTGAAATGCTGACGGTGGACGTCGAAGAAGGTCACCAGGGCGGCGTCATGGAATCCCTGGGCTTGCGCAAGGGCGACCTGCTGGACATGGTGCCGGATGGCCGTGGCCGGGTGCGCATCGAATACCGCATTCCTGCCCGGGGCCTGATCGGCTTCCAGGGTGAATTCATGAACCTGACCCGCGGTACCGGCCTGATGAGCCATGTGTTCGACGAATATGCGCCCGTCAAGGAAGGTGGCGTGGGGGACCGTCGCAACGGCGTGCTGATCTCCCAGGAAAACGGCGAAGCCGTGGCCTACGCCATCTGGAAGCTGCAGGACCGCGGCCGCATGTTCGTGGTGCACAACGACAAGGTTTATGAGGGCATGATCATCGGCATCCACAGCCGGGAAAACGACTTGGTGGTCAATCCGGTCAAGGGCAAGCAGCTCACCAATGTGCGCGCTTCCGGGACCGACGAAGCCGTGCGCCTGGTGCCGCCGGTGCAGCTCACCCTGGAATCGGCCATCGAGTTCATCGCCGATGACGAGCTGGTGGAAATCACCCCGAAGAGCATCCGCATCCGCAAGCGCTTCCTGTCCGAAAACGAACGCAAGCGCTCGCTGCGCTCCTGAGCCGATACGAACCCGCCCCGTAGCGACGGCCGCACGAATGGGTGCGAACGTCTCTGCGGGGGTAGTTGAAGGCGAATGAAAAAACGGTCTCTGGGCCGTTTTTTTTGCTTGGTGCGCCCGGCCGGGCGCACCAAGCAAAAAACCCTGGCGAACCAGGGTTTTTGATGGGGCAGGGGGATTTAGCTGCCCAGGCGTTCGGGCAGTATGTCGCGCAGCGAGGTGGCGGCGTCGCGCAGCATTTTCTCGGTGGTGGGCCAATCGACGCAGGCGTCGGTGACCGAGCAGCCGTACTTCAACTGGGATAGATCGGCAGGGATGGGCTGGTTGCCGGCTTCGATGTTGGATTCGATCATCACTCCGACGATGGACTGGTTGCCGGCGCGGATCTGGCTCACCACGTCGGCCATCACCAGAGGCTGCATTTCCGGCTTCTTGTAACTGTTGGCGTGCGAGCAGTCCACTACCAGGTTGGCGGGCAGGCCGGCCTTTTTCAGGGCTGCCTCGGCCAGGGCGATGGAGACCGTGTCGTAGTTGGGCTTGCCGTCGCCGCCGCGCAGCACCATGTGGCCGTAGGGGTTGCCGGTGGTGCGCACGATGCAGACCTTGCCGTCCATGTCCAGCCCGAGGAAGGAGTGGGGCCGGGAGGCGGAGAGGATGGCGTTGATGGCGACGCTCAAATCGCCGCTGGTGCCGTTCTTGAAACCGACCGGGGTCGAGAGGCCGGAGGACATTTCCCGGTGGGTCTGGGATTCGGCGGTGCGGGCGCCGATGGCGGTCCAGGAAATCAGGTCGCCATAGTACTGGGGTGAGTTGGGGTCGAGCGCCTCGGTGCCGGTGGGCAGGCCGGTTTCATTGACCTGGAGCAGGAATTCCCGGGCCTTTTCCATGCCCACGTCCACCTGGAAGGAGTCGTCCATGAAGGGGTCGTTGATATAGCCCTTCCAGCCCACGGTGGTGCGGGGCTTTTCGAAATAGACGCGCATCACGATCAAGAGCACGTCGGCCAGCTCGTCGGCCAGGGTCTTCAGGCGGCGGGCATAATCCAGGCCGGCGACCGGGTCGTGGATGGAACAGGGGCCGACCACCACGAACAGGCGCGGGTCCTGGCGGTCCAGGATGGCGTTCAGCGCCTTGCGGCCGTTGGAGACGGTGCGGGCGGCAGTCTTGCTCATGGGCAGACGGGCGTGGAGTTCGGCCGGGCTGGGCATGGGGTCGAAAGCCGCGACATTGATATTTTCGAGGGTGTCGATCTTGTCGTCGAGGGGCGTTACCTGGGTCATTGCGTTAGGGTCCTTATCATGTCTTTGACGGCAGCCACCTTGTCCTTCAGGGTGGGGCTGTGGCGCACCAGCGCGAGTTTATCCTGTCCGGCCAGTTTGTAGTTCCGGTTCTTCTGGATCAAGTCGATGATCCGGCTCGGTTCGATAGGCGCCAGCTTGGAAAATTCCGGGCCGAAGGTGATCAGGATCTGGTCGGCGGTGGCGTCCAGCTTCTGCACGCAGCAGGGCTTGACCAGGATGCGCAGGCGGTGGGTGGCGATCAGGGATTCGCCCTGGGGCGGCAGTTCGCCGAAGCGGTCGATCAGCTCTTCTTGCAGGGCGTCCACTTCTTCTTGCTGCTCGCAGTTGGCCAGGCGCTTGTAGAGGTTGAGCCGCTCGTGCACGTCCGGGCAGTAGGCGTCGGGGAGCAGGGCGGGCACGTGCAGGTTGATGTCCGTCGTGATCCCGATAGGCTGGGTCAGGTCCTCTTCGGTCAGGTGCTTGCCCTGGCGCAGGGCGGAGACGGCCCGGTTCAGCATGTCGGTAAACACGTTGAAGCCCACTTCCTGCATCTCGCCCGACTGGTTGTCCCCCAGCACTTCGCCGGCGCCGCGGATCTCCAGGTCGTGCATGGCGAGGTAGAAGCCGGAACCCAGGTCTTCCATCATCTGGATTGCTTCGAGGCGCTGCCGGGCCTGCTGGGTCATGGCTTGTTCGTCCTGGACCAGCAGGTAGGCATAGGCCTGGTGATGCGAGCGGCCCACCCGGCCGCGGAGCTGGTGCAGTTGGGCGAGGCCGAATTTTTCCGCCCGGTTGATCAAGATGGTGTTGGCGTGGGGGTTGTCGATGCCGGTTTCGATGATGGTGGTGCAAAGCAGCAGGTTGGCCCGCTGGCTGGTGAAATCGCGCATCACCCGCTCCAGATCCCGTTCCCCCAGCTGGCCGTGGCCGACCAGGATGCGGGCTTCGGGGAGCAGCTTTTCCAGCTTTTCCCGCATGTTCTCGATGGTGTCCACCTCGTTGTGGAGGAAGTACACCTGGCCGCCCCGCTTCAATTCCCGCAGCACGGCTTCGCGGATGATGCCGTCCGAGAAGCGGGAGACGAAGGTCTTGATCGCCAGCCGTTTTTGCGGCGCCGTGGCGATCACCGAGAAATCGCGCAGACCTTCGAGGCTCATCGCGAGGGTCCGGGGAATCGGGGTGGCGGTGAGGGTCAGCACGTCCACTTCGGCGCGCAGGGCTTTCAGGGCTTCCTTCTGGCGCACCCCGAAGCGGTGTTCTTCGTCGATCATCACCAGGCCCAGGCGGGCGAATTTCACGTTCCTGGCAATCAGCTTGTGGGTGCCGATGACGATGTCGATCTTGCCTTCTTCGAGTTCCTTGAGGGCCTGGGCGGTTTCCTTGGCGGTCTTGAAGCGGGAAATTTCGGCCACCTTCACCGGCCAGTCGGCGAAGCGGTCGGCAAAGGTCTGGTAGTGCTGTTCGCAAAGCAAGGTGGTGGGGCAGAGCACGGCCACCTGGCGTCCGCCGGCCACGGCGCAGAAGGCGGCGCGCAGGGCCACTTCGGTCTTGCCGAAGCCCACGTCGCCGCACACCAGCCGGTCCATGGGTTTGCCGGACTTCATGTCCTCGATCACGGCGGCGATGGCGGCGGCCTGGTCCGGGGTTTCCTCGAAGCCGAAGCCAGCCGCAAAGGCCTCGTAGTCCTGCTCGGTGAATTCGAAGGCGTGGCCCTGGCGGGCGGCCCGGCGGGTGTACAGGGCCAGTAGTTCGGCGGCCGTGTCGCGGGCCTGGAGGGCGGCCTTGCGCTTGGCTTTTTCCCACTGGCCGGAGCCCAGGGTGTGCAGGGGGGCCGCATCCGGGTCGGCGCCCGAGTAGCGGGAGATCACATGCAACTGCGATACCGGCACGAACAGCTTGGCATCGAGGGCGTAATGCAGCTCCAGGAACTCCAGGGGACCGCCTTGGTCACCATTTGCCAGGTCCATGTGCACGAGGCCCATGTAGCGGCCGATGCCGTGGGTTTCGTGCACCACCGGGTCGCCTACCTTGAGTTCGGTCAGGTCCTTCAGCCAGTTGTCCAGGCTGGCCTTGCGCTTTTGTTCCTTGCGGGTTTTCCTGGGGCTGCCGGCGTAGAGCTCGCTTTCGGTGATGAAGGCCAGCTGGTCGAGCAGCAGGCCGCTCTGGAGCGGGGCGGTGCTCAGGGCCAGCTTGCTGTCCCCGGCCAGGAAAGCGGCCAGGTCGGCGCTGGGCTCCGGCCGTATCCCATGCTCGGCCAGGGTCTGGGCCAGGGTTTCCCGGCGACCGTGGGATTCGGCCAGGATCAATACCCGTCCGTCAAAGCCGGCGAGGAAGTTTTTCAGGGCCGCCAGGGGCTCTTCGGCGCGCCGGTCCACCGCAATGTCGGGCAGGGGACTGCCGGCCAGGGGCTGGAACTGGATGCGGCCGTAAGGTCTGGCCGCCAGGAAGAAGTCTTCTTCCGGAACGAACAATTCCCTGGGGGGCAGCAGGGGTTTGGTCTTGTCGCCCTGGAGCATGTCATGGCGGGAGCGGGTGTTTTTCCAGAAATCCGCCAGGGCCCCGGATACGTCTGCGTGGGTCACCAGCAGGGCGTTGTCCGGCAGGTAATCGAACAGGCTGGCGGTTTCCTCGAAAAAGAGGGGCAGGTAATACTCGATGCCGGCGGTGGCGATGCCGGCAGAGACATCCTTGTACACGGCCGCCTTGGCCGGGTCCCCTTCGAAGGTCTCGCGGAACTTCTGGCGAAAGCGGGTGCGGCCCTTGTCGTCCATGGGAAATTCCCGGGCCGGCAGCAGGCGGACAGCGGGTACAGGGTAGAGGGAGCGCTGGGTATCCACATCGAAGGTGCGGATGGATTCAATCTCGTCGTCGAACAGATCGATCCGGTAGGGCAGGGGCGAGCCCATGGGAAACAGGTCGATCAGCCCGCCGCGGATCGAGTATTCCCCCGGGGAAATCACCTGGGTGACATGGTTGTAACCGGCCAGGGTGACCTGAGTGCGGAACTGCTCGGCGTCGAGCTGTTCGCCCTTGCCGAAGGAGAAGGTATAGGCGGCGAGGAAGGCGGGGGGCGCGAGGCGGTAGACGGCGGTCGAGGCCGGCACCAGCAGCACCTGGCATTCCCCCTGGCGCACGGCCCAGAGGGTGGCCAGGCGCTCGGAGATCAGATCCTGGTGCGGCGAGAAACTGTCGTAGGGCAGGGTTTCCCAGTCCGGCAGCAGCCGCACCTTGATGCCGGGCGCGAACCAGGGGATTTCTTCCAGCAGGCGCTGGGCGTCCAGGGCATTGGCGGTAATGACGGCAAGCAAGCGTCCTCCGGCTTCCTGGGCGGCCTGGGCCAGCAACAGGGCATCGAAGGCGCCCGCGCCGGCCGGCCAGTCCACCCGGTTTCCGGGTTGAGGCAGGGGCGGCAGGGGCAAGGCAGAAAGACTGGTGGAAGGGGTCACGGCAGGGCGGCGGAACGGGAAAGGGCGTGATTATACCGGCTCAGGCTCACCTGGATCTTCAGCCGCCGGTCATGGACATGAAGCGCATGACCTGGGGAGTGTCCATCTGGTGCTTGAAGTCGTGGGCCCTGGGCTTGCTGCTCATGCTGTCCATGATGGCCTGGCGCACGGCTTCGTCGTCATCAGGATGCTGGCGCAGGAGTGGCAGCAAGGCGGTGGCAGCGTTGTGGCCCAGGCAGGGATGAAGTTCCCCCTTGGCGGTGATGCGCACCCGGTTGCAGGTATCGCAGAAGTTGTGGCTGAGGGGGGAGATGAAGCCGACCCGGGTCTGGTGGCCGGGGATGCGCCAGTAACGGGCCGGGCCGCCGGAGCTTTCAGTAGAAGGGATGAGTTCGAAGTGCCGTTGCAGGCGGGCCAGGGTTGCCTGGCTGGAAACATGGGTTCCGGAACGGCCGGAAATGGCGCCCAGGGGCATGGCCTCGATGAAGGAAATGTCCAGTTGCTCGTTCAGGGCAAAGCGCACCAGGTCCTCGAATTCGTCGTCATTGAAACCCTTCATCATGACCACGTTGAGCTTGGTGTGCACGAAACCGGCGGCGGCGGCGGCGCGGATGCCTTGCAACACCTTGTCCAGGCTGCCGGTGCGGGTGATGGTCCTGAAGCGCCTGGCATCGAGGGTGTCGAGGCTGATGTTGAGACGGTTGACCCCCGCATTCCGGAGCGCCGCGGCGTAATGCTTCAGCTGGGAACCGTTGGTGGTCAGCACCCGTTCGCGCAGCCCTTGCAGTTGTCCGATTTGCTCCAGCAGCCACAAGGCGTTGGGGCGTACCATGGGCTCACCCCCGGTGATGCGCAGCTTGCTGACCCCGAGCCCGACGAACACCCGGGCGACCCGCAGACACTCTTCCAGACTCATGATTTGATCCCGGGGCAGGAAGGTCATCGCTTTGCTCATGCAGTAGGTGCAGCGGAAGTCGCAACGGTCGGTGATCGAGAGGCGCACATAGCTGATCTGGCGGCCGTATTGGTCCACCAGCGGACCTGCCGGCAAGTTCCGGTTCAGGGAGGGCAGCGGCGGGCGGGAGGCAGACCGGTGTTTGATCTTTAGCCTGGGATCGAGCGTTTCGTTGTGCATGGGGTCGTTGTGCATGGGGTCTCCGATCCGGGGCGCCGATTATCGTTCCCCGAATCGCTGGCAGTAACCGCGCCAGATCAAGAATATCAAGAATATTCAGTTGCTTGCTGAGGGTGGATGGCAGCCGCCGATGCCGGACTGGCTCGGGCAAATCCTCGTGCTATGATCAGGCCTTGACGCGTTCAAGGGCAAACCGGGCGTGATTCCGGGACGTAAAGCCGGTAGATCCGACTCCCGACGGGAAGGAGGCTGGGTTGCAGGACTTGATTCAGGCGCATTCCCACCTGAATTCTGCGGCGCATGCCTCCGGTCTCCCATGGCGATGAATGGTGACAGAGGGAATAGCGACAGAGGGGGGTTTCGTGTCAGCCAAAATGCGCGGCATTGCGAATGTAATCATGGTCGTTGCGCTGGCCATACTGATCTTCATCCTGGGTACCATTGCGGGCTTTCTGATCTTGAAGCAGACCCCGGAGCAGGCGGCCGCTGCGCCACCCGTCTATGTGAACCTGGGGCCGGTCATTGCCCAGGTGGGTGGCGGCCGCTTCATCCGCACCGAGGTGCAACTGGAGATTGCCGGGCCTGAATATGCCGGTTTGTTCGAAACCTACCGGCCTCAGGTGATGGACCGGGTGGTGAATGGCCTGGGCCAGATGTCAGAGCAGGACCTCTATTCCATCGAGGGCAAACGCAAGGCTCAGGAAGTCATTGCTGCCCATCTGAATCACTACTTTGAAAAGCCGCTGGTCGAGGAAGTTTATTTTTCCAGTTTCATGGTGTCAGGCGGCTGACCTGGCCACCCTGCCGGGCTGAAGTTAGAATCTTCTCATTCGGGTGGCGAGGGTCGGGATATGTTCAAGTTTTTTCAGGCGCGAAGGGGGGATGAAAACCCTCCCTTGCGCTCCTGTTGTCTGTTTTCTGCTTTGCCCGCCAGGGATATCCAGATTGTTCAGGGATTCTTGCACGCGCGCCATTACCAGGCGGGCGAGGTCATTTTTGATGAAGGCGAAGAGGGCCAGGCGCTGTACATCCTGATGTCCGGCCAGGTCGGCATCTGTCGGCAAGGCGCTGAGAATACGCCGCTTGCGATGCTGGGGCCAGGCGACTTTTTTGGGGAAATGGCGATTCTGGATGGAGCCCCCCGGATGGCCCAGGCCAGGGCAAGGAGTCCTGTCGAGGTGTTGGTCCTGTTCCGTGGCGACTTTCTCAATCTGATGGACGACCATGCCCGGATCGCCTCCCATATTGCACTGGAACTGGCACGTCAGCTGGGGGACCGCCTGCGGCGCACCGTCAATGCCCAGGGCGTGCAGCCATGAACGAGGCGCGGGGATACCGTTATCGCTCCGGCCCCCTGGTCTGGGCCCTCGTCATCGCCGGCACTTGTCTGGTGTTGTTCCTCTTCCAGAAAATCCTCTGGCTGGTGCTGCCCTTCTTGCTGGCGGTGGTGATTTACTACCTGCTGCTGCCCATGCAGGAGCATCTGGTCTTGCGCGGGGTGTCCCGGGCTCACGCCACCAATCTCGTCAGCCTGGGCGCCTTTGGCGTACTGGTGGGCGGCATGGCCCTCGCTTTTCCCTGGCTCGCCGCCCATGCGGTCGGTTGGCAGGAAAGTGCCATGCGCTATTTGCAGGGTGGGCTATTTTTCGTGGTTCAGGCCCTTTATCAACTGGAGGGCCGCTTCGACATGCTGGCCGACGCTCATGTCAGCACCGAGTTCGTCCGCCAGGTAGCAGAACTGATCGACAGTTTTGCCAGTAAATACCTGGGCCCCCTGGCCGTCGGGGTGGCGGCCTGGACGCCCCTGTTCCTGCTGTCGCCTTTCATTGCCTATTTCATGCTGCGCGATGGTTCGGCCTTCCGCCATTTCCTGATCCGGGCGGTGCCCAATGCTTTTTTTGAGCGCACCCTGTATTTGTTCGACCAGGTAGATCGCACCGCCCGGCTTTATTTCCAGGGCTTGCTGGCCTTGACCTTGCTCGATGCCCTGTGTCTGGCAGCCGGTTTGTGGTGGCTGGGAGTTTCCGCCCCCTTGTTGCTGGGCGTGGTCACGGCAGTGCTGGCCTGGATTCCCTATGTGGGGTCGGTGCTGGGCTGCTTGCTGGTAGTGCTGGTGGCTGCCACGGATTTCCCCGAAGTTCCTCAGGTGGCCTATGGGGCCATCGCGCTCTTCATCGTGGTGCGGATCCTCGATGATTTCCTGTTCATGCCGATGACGGTGGGACGCAGTCTCAAACTGCATCCCTTGTTGACCGTGGTGATGATTTTTGTAGGCGGTGCTGTGGCGGGCATTTCTGGTTTGATGCTGGTGCTGCCTGTGTTGGGCGTGATCATGGTGCTGGGGGAAACCATTGGGCAGGTGCTGGATGATCCTCGCCTCATGGCCCGTCATTTGCACGCCCGGCAGTTGCGCCAGGCGGTGGTGAGCCGGGATCTGTACTGATTTTCTCAAGGTATGCCGGGTGCGATGCCTTAAAATCACGCCTTTTCCCCTCACTGGAAGATCATGCCGCACCGCAAGTTGAACGTCCCTGAACGAGGCATGCTGGATGCCTATGAAAAGACCCTGGCTGAGCGGGGATATACGGCGGATGCCGCCCAGATGGCGGCGGCCTCCCGGCTGCAGCGGTTGTATACCGAGTTGCTGGATTTCAAGGTGGTGCGAGGCAGCCCCCTGAAGCGCCTCCTGAGCCGGCCGGCGCCGCCCAGGGGGGTTTATTTCTGGGGTGGGGTGGGGCGTGGCAAGAGTTTCTTGATGGATTGTTTCTATGAGGCGGTTCCCTATCGCCGCAAGAAGCGCATTCACTTTCACGCCTTCATGCAGCGCATCCACAAGGAACTGGACGCTTTCAAGGGTGAGGCGGACCCGGTGCTGAAGGTGGCGGAAAAAATCGCCAAGGAAGCCCGTCTGCTCTGTTTTGACGAATTCCATGTCTCGGATATTGCCGATGCCATGATTTTGGGCCGCCTGCTGACGGGTCTCGAAGCCCATGGGGTGATCCTGGTGATGACCTCCAACTATCCTCCCGATGATCTCTACCCCAATGGCCTGCATCGTGAAAGTTTCCTGCCTGCCATTGCCCTCCTGAAACGGCAGCTGGATGTCATCGAGGTAGAGGCGGGGATCGACTACCGGCTCCGGGCCCTGGAGCAGGTGGAGATTTATCATCATCCGGCGGACCCGGTAGCCGAGGCCAGAATGAACGACTACTTTCTCAAGGTGGCCGGCGAAGAAGGCAGGAAGGGAGGGCATATCGAGGTGCTGGGGCGCAATATTTCCACCTTGCGGCGCGCAAATGGCGTGATCTGGTTCGATTTTCACACCCTGTGCGGCGGCCCCCGCTCCCAGAATGATTACCTGGAAATTGCCCGGGCTTATCATACGGTGCTGCTTTCTCATGTTCCCCGCATGACTCAGGATCAGGCTTCCGAGGCCCGGCGTTTTACCTGGCTGGTGGATGTGTTTTATGACCACAAGGTCAAACTGATTGCCACTGCCGATTGCGAGCCGGAAAAGCTGTATACCCAGGGCACGCAATCCAGCGAATTTTTCCGCACGGTGAGCCGGCTGACGGAAATGCGCTCAAAAGAGTATCTGACCCTGCCCCATCTGTTGTCCTGAATAGAAATTCATCCATTAATCCTTGCCGGGTGGCCCGATGTTTTTTAGAATGCCGGAGTTTTTTTGATTATCAACGGAGTTATCATGGACATTTCGAATTTATCACTGGCCCAGTTAAAAGAGCTCGAGCGCATCCTTCCCAAGGAAATCATGCGCCGGGAAATGGAAGAAAAGGCCAAGGTGCGCAAGGAGCTGGAGGCTTTCGTGCAGGCCCGCGGTTTTTCCCTGGGCGACCTGGTGGGCAATGTGGGCGTTGAAAGGGGCCGCTCCTCCCGTTCGGGGAGCAAGGTTGCCCCCAAGTACCGCCATCCCCGGCAAGCTGATCTGGAGTGGACGGGCCGGGGCCGCAAGCCGAAGTGGGTGGAAGACTGGTTGTCCAGCGGCGGCAGTATTGACCAGTTGCTGATCTGAACAAGCCCATGCGTATCCTTTTGAGTAACGATGACGGGTACTTTGCCCCGGGGATTGCCGTTCTGGCAGAGGCACTCCGGGGCCTGGGTGAAATCGTCGTGGTGGCTCCGGAGCGGGACCGTTCCGGAGCCAGTAATTCATTGACCCTGGATCGCCCCCTTTCCTTGCGGCAGGCCCCGAACGGGTTTTATTTTGTCAATGGCACCCCCACTGATTGTGTGCATCTGGCCGTCACCGGCATGCTGGACGAATTGCCGGATATGGTGATTTCCGGCATCAACCATGGCGCCAATATGGGCGATGACACCATTTATTCCGGCACGGTTGCCGCAGCAACCGAGGGGTTTTTGCTCGGCGTTCCCGCCATTGCCATTTCCCTGGTGGGCAAGGAACCCTCCCGATTTGCAACGGCCGCCCGGGTTGCCCGTGAATTGGCAGAGCGTTTCATTGCCAATCCGATCCATGAGCCCGTGCTGCTGAATGTGAATGTGCCGGATCTGCCCCATGAGCAGTTGGCGGGTTTGCAGCTCACCCGCTTGGGCAAGCGGCACAAGGCGGAACCCGTGATCAAGATCACCACGCCCCGAAATGAAACCATGTACTGGGTCGGTGCCGCCGGCGCGGCCCAGGATGCGGGGGAGGGGACGGATTTCCACGCCGTGGCCGCCGGCTATGTCTCCGTCACGCCCCTGCAGATCGACCTCACCGATCAACAGCAATTTCCCCGCATTCGTTCCTGGTTGGCCTCATGAATTCAGCACTCGCCGGCATCGGCATGACTTCCCAGCGAACCCGGGCGCGCATGATCGATCGCCTGCGCGCCAAAGGGATCGTCAACGAAACGGTCCTGGCCGCCATGGCGGCGGTGCCCCGTCATGTTTTCGTGGAGGAGGCCCTGTCTTCCCGTGCCTACGAAGACACGGCCCTGCCGCTCGGGTTTTCCCAGACCATTTCCCAGCCTTACATCGTGGCCCGCATGATCGAAGTCCTGCTGTCCGGGCGCGAGGGGCTGGGCAAGACCCTGGAAGTGGGCACCGGTTGCGGCTATCAGGCAGCGGTGCTGGGGCAGTTGAGCCGGGAAGTGTATTCCGTGGAACGCATCCAACCCCTGTTGGGGCTGGCCAGGAAGAATCTGGCCCTGATCCCCGGCATTCAGGTACGTCTGAAACACACGGATGGCCGCATGGGGCTGCCAGAGCTTGCTCCGTTTGACAGTATCATCGTGGCCGCAGCGGCGGGACGGGTGCCCCCCGAGTTGCTGCAGCAATTGGCCATGGGTGGACGACTGGTCTTGCCAGTAGGGGGGAATGAACAGTATCTTTCTCTCATCGAACGTAATTCACAGGGGTTTACGGAATCGCGTCTGGAAGCCGTGCGTTTCGTGCCCCTGCTACCTGGTGTCGAATGATTAAAAGATTACCGATCGTCCTTTCTCTCTTGTTGCTGGCGGCTTGTGCCAGCAAATTCCCTGCGCCGGTCGAAGATCGCTCCTCGTCCTTGAAGAGTACGGCGGCGCCTGTCGGACCGGGTTACCACACGGTCCAGCCCCGCGAGACCCTGTACGCCATTGCGCTGGAATATGGTCAGGATTATCGGGATATTGCAAGTTGGAACAATATTGCCGACCCGAACCGGATCACGGTGGGGCAGACCTTGCGGGTCTTGCCGCCGGCTGGCCAGGAAGCGGCCGTGGCGTCCCCGGTCGTGACTTCGGTGGCGGCCGGCGCCGGGGTGGAGCAGCGCCCCCTGGCGGATGGCGGGGGGAGCCCTGCCAGCAGCGGCAGCCTGAAGCGGGACCCGAAGGTCAGCAAGATCCCTTATTCGGAGGCCGCTTATGCCCAGTTGCAAAATCCCGGACCTGCCGCCACTAAGCCGCCTGAAGGCAAGCCGGAGCCGCCCGTTGCCGCCGCCGCCGCCTCCACCGCCGCTGCCGCCTCCACCCCCGCCACCCCTGAAGAGCGAGTGCCCGATGGGGTGACCTGGTCCTGGCCGGCGCAGGGCAAGGTGATCAGCAATTTTGCCCAGACCAAGGGGGTCGATATTGCCGGCAAGGCCGGTGATCCCGTACTGGCCGCAGCCGATGGCAAGGTGGTATATGCCGGGAGTGGCCTGCGCGGTTACGGCCAACTGGTGATCGTCAAACATGACGCTACTTTTTTGTCGGCGTATGCCCACAACCAGAAAATCCTGGTGAAGGAAGGCCAGTCCGTGAAGCGAGGCCAGAAAATTGCAGAAATGGGGAATACCGACAGCAATACGGTGAAACTGCACTTCGAAGTGCGGCGCCAGGGCAAGCCCGTTGAGCCTCTCGATTTTCTGCCGAAACGATGAATGGGATGCGCGAAGCGGGATTCGGGTTTTCTGACGAGGATGAGGAGGAAGGTGAAGCGCTGCCGGCGGCGGATCTGCCTGATGCCGAGTCCGCCACGCCCGAGCCCGATTTCCTCGAGGATGTCACCCAGCTCTATCTCAATCAGATTGGTGCCAAACCCCTGCTGACCCCGGCGGAAGAACTTGAAATCACCCGCAAGGTGCGCCAGGGGGATTTTGCCGCCCGTCAGAAGATGATCGAGCACAATTTGCGGCTCGTCGTGAATATTGCCAAGCACTACCTGAATCGGGGCATTCCGCTCCTGGATCTGGTGGAGGAAGGCAATCTGGGCCTGATTCATGCCCTGGAAAAGTTTGATCCGGAACGGGGCTTCCGCTTTTCCACCTACGCCACCTGGTGGGTACGCCAGTCCATCGAACGCGGCATCATGAATCAGTCGCGTACCATCCGCCTGCCGGTGCATGTGCTCAAGGAAATCAATGTGGTGTTGCGGGCCATGCGCCACCTGGAGTCGGAAGCCTCCCGGGAGCGCACCATCGAACAGGTTGCCCTGTTACTGGACAAGTCAGCCGAGGAGGTGCGGCATATCCTGCACCTGAACGAACACATTGCCTCCCTGGACATGCCTCTGGAAATCGACTCGGGCCATTCGGTGGGGGACTTTATCGCGGATGAAAATGCCATCGATCCTGAAACCCTGCTGCAGAGCCATGAACTCAACCGCCTGGTCGAGGACTGGCTGGGACAGCTGACGGAGCGACAGCGGCAGGTGGTGGAGCGGCGCTATGGCCTCAATGGCCATGAAATCGCCACCCTGGACATCATTGCGAAGGATCTGGCGCTGACCCGCGAGCGGGTGCGCCAGATTCAGGTCGAGGGGCTGGAGCACCTGCGCCGCATTCTCAAGCGCGGCGGACTGACCCGGGATAGCCTGCTGTAACGCTTTTCAGGTCGGTCAGAGGGGGGCCTGGGAATCGACGGTCTGGTAGCGTTGCCGCAACGCTTTGGCCAGTTGATGGACCGACATGGCGTAGAAGCTGGAACGGTTGTAACGGGTGATGACGTAGAAGTTTTCATAGCCCAGCCAGTATTCGGTTGCCTGGCCCGGGGTCACCAGATCCACGAACGTCACTTTGCGCTCCGGCAGGGCATCGGCTCGTACGCCAGTGGCCAGCAGCATGCCGGTATCCAGGCTGGGGCGGATGCCGGCTTCGATCCAGGCCTGGTCTGGCGCCTGGCTCAAGTAGGCGGGCACTGCCACCGGCTCTCCTTGTTGCCAGCCATGCTGTTCCAGAAAACGGGCGACGCTGCCGATGGCATCGGCGCGGCTACCCTCCAGGTCGATCCGGCCATCTCCGTCAAAATCCTCCGCATAGCGGCGCAGACTGCCCGGCATGAACTGGGGAATGCCCAGGGCGCCGGCGAAGGAACCTGTGTAACAGGCCGGGTCTACCCCATTTTCCCGAGCCAGCAGCAGCAATTGTTCCAGTTCCTGGCGAAAATATCCGGCCCGGTTCGGGGAGAGGAAAGCCAGGGTGGCCAACGCTTCGAGGGTATTGAAACTGCCGGTATTGCGCCCGTAGATGGTTTCCACGCCGATGATGGCAACGATCACTTCTTCCGGCACCCCGTACAGGACCCGGGCCTTGGCCAGGGTAGCGGAGTTTTCCTGCCAGAAGCGGACGCCCTGCTTGATCCGGCTCTCCTCGATGAAACGGCTGCGGTAGCGCTGCCAGGAACGCTGGGCAGGTTTGCCGGGAGGGGCGATGAGTTGCAAGACCCGGCTGCTGGGGGTGATCTGGCTCAGGCGGAGTGTCAGTTCCTGAGCGTCGAAACCGTGCAGGCTGGCCATCTCCGCGACGAAGGCTTGCACTTCGGGGGGGGTGCCCAGGACTTCATTCTGGGCGTGGGCGGAAACCGGCAGCAGCAGGGCGAGGCTGTAGACGAGGGGCAGGAATTTGTTTTTCATGATGTTCAGCGGCGAGGCAGTTGCTGGAGGGCGAGGCGCAGAGCCTCCATTTTAGGGCTTACCGGGTGATAGCGGGCGGCGCAGACCAGTTCAGCCAGATGCTGCAGGGCCGGTGCCAGTTCGGGGGCCTCCTGTTCCATTCGGCGCGCCAGCGCCAAGGGGGTTTCCCAGGGGGGGCAGGTGATGCCCCTGCGTTCCAGCCGTTTGATGGCCTGCCGCCAGATGGCGCGGGCCCGATCCGTTTCGGGCACAGGCCGGAACATCCAGGCTGCCAGAATGAGGAGCAAGGTCCCCATGCTGATGCCCAGTGCCATGCCCATGGTTTTCCAGTCCGGATCCGGGAATCCCAGGCGGGCAAGGAATTCACGCTGGCGTTCCGGGTTGTAGCCCAGTACCAGCTGGTTCCAGCGATTGTTGACGGCTTCCCAGCGGTTTTGCAGGGATTTGAGCCAATCCTGGCGCACATTGGCCAGCACAGGCAAGCCTTCTCCCTCGGGCAGGGCCCAGGTGATGCCGGCTTCGATCCGGGCCGGGGAGATGGCAGCGGTGGGGTCCACCCGCACCCAGCCCTGGCCTTCCAGCCAGACCTCGGCCCAGGCATGGGCGTCGGACTGGCGCACCACCAGAAAGCCGTCGACAGGGTTGATTTCCCCGCCCTGGTAGCCCGTGACGATGCGGGCCGGCACGCCAGCGGCCCGCATCAGGATCACGAAGGCCGAGGCATAGTGCTCACAAAAGCCGCGCCGGGTATTGAAGAGAAAATCATCCATGGCGTGGTGGCCGAGCGGTGGCGGACGCAGGGTATAGACGAAATTCTCGTTGCGGAAGTAGTTCAGTGCCGCATTGACCCGATCGGCGGGCAGGGCATGACGCTTTTGCCATTCCTGGGCCAGGGCCTGGGCGCGGGGATTGAAATCCGCCGGAAGTTGCAGATTCCGCCGCAGCACGGTGGGAGCGGTTGTGATTCCCAACCGGTACTGGGGCGTCGACGTGAAGTCCAGCCGCTGGCGGCTACGCAGGACCGATTTGGCCTGAACCACTCCATTGCCATCCATCCTGGCTTCCATGTCCTTCTGACTGGGGAGCATGGTGGGCATTTCCAGCGGCAGCAGCCAGCGCTGGTTATGCGCTTCCAAGGTGAGGCTGTAGCTCAGGCCCGGACCCAGGGGTACGAGTGGCGGCGGGGAGAATCTGCGGACCATGGCTGTTGTCCAGGTCTGTCCATCATAGGTATCGAGCACCGGGCCGCGCCAGTAGAGCACCTTCCTGGCCGGTACGGGACCGTTGAAATAGGCGCGCAAGGCAATTTCGCCACTCTGGGCCAGGTTGGAAATGCTGCCCGGGCTCATGGTGTCCGACAGGCCGGTGCGTCCGGCATGGGCATCCTGAGGCAAGCCCCAGAGGGGGCCGCTGATGCGGGGAAAGAGCAGGTACAGCACCACCATGAAGGGCAATGCCTGCAGCAGCAATTTGCCGGAAAGCCGCAGGCTGGTGCGGGGCGGTGCTGCAGCATCGCCATGTAAATGGATCAGGGCTGCCGTGATGACGAAAGTGGAAAACAGGAGCCAGAGCCCGGTGGGAATGCTCTGGGAGTAAAAGTAATGGGTCAGCAGCAGGAAATAGCCAAGGGTGATGAGGACGATGGCATCACGTCGATGCTTGAGTTCCAGCAGTTTCAGGGCCATGAACAGCATCA
Organism: Comamonadaceae bacterium; assembly: GCA_029255645.1. GTDB lineage: Bacteria > Pseudomonadota > Gammaproteobacteria > Burkholderiales > Rhodocyclaceae > Azovibrio. The sequence goes on from JANLJE010000054.1 coordinate 21,157, forward strand.
GCATGGCAACCCCGGCATCACGGCCAAACAAGGTATGGTAATGAACCACGATGCCGGCGCATCCGGCCATCACCAGTAATGTTTTCAGCCAGCCACGGGCCGCACGGTAACCCTGGCGCCATTGCCAGGCTACGCCCAGCAGGATCAGGCCGGTCACGGCGCTCAGCCAGAGGGGCTGGTATCGGCTGTGGGGCAGGGTGGTCAGCAAGGCAACCAGCAGTAGCCAGGGAATGTGGCCGTGGTGCAGGGCAAGGGGAGGATGAGACATGCCGGGTTCAGAGGGAGTAAAGGGCCAGGGCTTCCAGGCAGCGCTGCTGGTGCGCCGCACCGCGAGCTGGAGGCCAGTGGCGATCGGGTAAGCGGAGGCCGTATTCCAGCCCTGCGGCTTCGGCATCCATGACCCAGGCGGTCAGTTGGGAAAGGCGCTGCTCCAGATCCCCTTGCGCCGCCTCCCAGTCCAGCCAGAGTTCTGGCCGGGCGCCGCCGCTGAAGATCTTGACCAGGAGCGGGCGGCTGCCCATGTCCCGGGCAACGGCTTTCCAGGCGATGTGACGGGGCGAGTCGGCAGGTTGTCGTTCGCGCAGGCCGGCAAAATCCTCCTGCCCCTCCCGCCCCTGGTAGTTGCCCGTGGTGCCGGTTTGCTGCTCAATGGGCAAGGGGGTGAAATGAGGACGAGGGTAGACCAGACAGCGTCCTTGAGGCCAGGGATTGGCCCAGGCTTCGAACAGGCCCAATGGATAGCGGCTACTCAGGCGCAAGGGCGGTAACGTCAGCCAGCCTCTGCCCTGGGTCGGAATGGGGAGCAAGAGCAGGGTCTGGTGCTGCGCAGGCAGATGCTGTTCGAGCGGTGCCAGGGTCTGGCGCGCATCGCTCCATGCGCAGCTCGTGCGGGGGCGTTGATCCGGGTTGTGGATGAGCAGCTGAAAGTGGGCGAATTCCCCTGCGGTCACGGGTTCGGCGCCGGACCCCGTGATTTCGATGCCCAGCAGGTTGCGATGGGTGTGCAGCATGCCGACCAGCCCCAGCCCGGCCAGCAGGAAGACCAGGGCATGGCCCAGGGCCAGGTCATAGTTGATCGCCCCCAGCAGCATGGTGAAGAGTGTGGCCAGGTAAAGAAACCCGGCCCGGGTGGGCAGGATGTAGATCCGGCGCCGGTTCAGCCTGATGCAGCCGGATTCCGGCTGTCTGGGCTGGGTCAGGCGGGCCAGCCAGCGGCCCAGGTGGCGGGACAGCAACATCAGGGAATCGGAATGCCGTGAATCAGGCTCTGGATGTCTTCAGGTCGGGCATGACCGTCTCCTTTCCTGACCTGGAGGCGATGACAGGCGATCCCGGGGAGCACGGTCTGAATGTCGTCCGGCAGTACGGCTTCCCTTCCCTCCAGATAAGCCCAGGCCCGCGCCACCGCGAGCAGACCGAGCCCCGCCCGGGGGGAAAGACCGTGGCAGAACTGGGGGGCATGGCGGGTCGCTTCGAGGATCGCCTGAACATAATCGAGCAGGGCTGGCGCGACAAAAATCTGACTCGCCTCTTGTTGGTAGATAGGCAGCTCGGCGGCATCCAATTGCGGCTCGAGCATTGCCAGCCGGTGGCGCTGGTCGCCGCTGACCAGCAGGGCGCGTTCTGCCGCATGGTCCGGATAGCCGAGTTCGAGCCGCAATAAAAAACGATCAAGCTGGGATTCCGGCAGGGGAAAAGTGCCAATCTGGTGGGTCGGGTTCTGGGTGGCAATCACGAAAAAGGGGGAGGGCAGCAAGCGGGTTTCCCCTTCCGCGGTCACCTGCCTTTCTTCCATCGCCTCCAGCAGGGCGCTTTGGGTCTTGGGAGTCGCCCGATTGATTTCGTCAGCCAGCACCAGCTGGGCAAAGACGGGACCGGGGATGAAGCGGAAGGTGCTGGTTTCACGCTCGAAGACGGAAAGTCCAAGAATGTCGGCGGGCAACAGGTCACTGGTGAACTGAATGCGGGAGAACTTCAGATTCAGCAGCTTGGCCAGGGTGTGGGCCAGGGTGGTTTTTCCCAGTCCGGGTAAATCCTCGATCAGCAGATGCCCACCGGCCAGCAGGCAGGCGAGGGCGAGGCGAAGTTCCTTCTGCTTGCCCAGGATGATGCCTTCGGCCTGGGTCAGTACCTTTTTCAGCGGGTGTTCTGGATGCATGGCAGCTCAGTGTCAGGGAATGGGCCGCATGATTGTAACTGGGGATGCGGGGCCGTTTTTCTGCAAAATCGATTCAAAGTGTAATTGTGTTGTCTGAAATGGCCGTCCCTTGTATCTTCGTGGGGCTTGGACCGATAATGGCCGGGATGAACCGGGTCCATGTGATCCGGAATGCATCGGGCATGCATCGATCCAGAGTGATCAGGACGACAGAAGAGAGAAACTGTGACCACTGCTTTCATTACCCATCGGGATTGCCAGTTGCATGACATGGGGTCCTACCACCCCGAGTCTCCGGGCCGTTTGACCGCGATCAATGATCATCTGATTGCCCAAGGCATCGATGCCTACTTCGTCTATTACGATGCGCCTCTGGCAACCCTGGAGCAATTGCACCGGGCACATTCCGCCACCCATCTGGACCGCCTGAAGCGTTCGTCGCCCGAGCACGGCATTGTGCACCTCGACCCGGATACCGCCATGAATCCCCATACCTGGCAGGCGGCCTTGCGTTCGGCTGGAGCAGGCGTCATGGCCGTGGATCTGGTCATGAGCGGCGAGGTTGAAAATGCCTTTTGTGCCATTCGTCCCCCAGGTCACCACGCGGAACGCGAAACTGCCATGGGCTTTTGCTTCATCAATAATGTGGCGGTGGCGGCACGCCATGCCCTGGAGGCCCATGGTCTGGAGCGGGTGGCGATCATCGACTTCGATGTGCACCACGGCAATGGCACCGAAGATATTTTCAAGGGCGATGAGCGGGTGCTGATGTGCAGCACCTTCCAGCATCCCTTCTTTCCCTATTGCGGCACCGAGGATCCTGCCGCCAACATGTGCAATGTGCCTCTGCCCGCCTATTCCGGCGGCGAAGAATTCATGGGGGCCGTCCAGGATGTCTGGCTGCCGCGCCTGCGGGAGTTCAAGCCCCGGATGATCTTCATCTCGGCCGGTTTCGATGGCCATTACGAGGATGATATGGGCGGTCTGAAGCTGCTGGAAAAAGACTACGCCTGGTGTACGGCCCAGTTGAAGAGGGTGGCCGCCGAAACCGCCCAGAAACGTATCGTCTCCATGCTGGAAGGCGGTTATGTCCTGTCGTCCCTGGCCAGAAGCGTAGGGGCTCATCTGCGCGCACTGGCGGATCTTTGAGCCCCGCCAGCAGATCTTTCCCTGCCCCGGACTGCATTTCACCCTCCGGGGCCTTCGGGTACAATCCCTCACTTACTTTTTGACCTGCACACCCATGATTACCGGATCCATTGTTGCTGTTGTTACCCCCATGTTCGAGGATGGCAGTCTTGATTTTGACGCCCTCAGGAAACTGGTGGATTTTCATGTGGCAGAACAAACCGATGGTATCGTCATCGTCGGCACGACCGGCGAATCGCCCACGGTCGATGTGGAAGAGCATTGCGAGTTGATCCGGGTGACCGTCCAGCATGCCGCCGGGCGTATTCCCGTGATTGCCGGAACGGGTGCCAATTCCACGGCCGAAGCGATCGAACTGACCCGCTTTGCCAAGGAGGCAGGTGCAGATGCCGTCCTCTCCGTAGTGCCCTACTACAACAAGCCGACCCAGGAAGGCCTGTACCAGCACTTTCGCACCATTGCCGAATCGGTGGATATTCCCGTCATTCCCTACAATGTCCCCAGCCGTACCGTGGCCGACATGAGCAACGACACCACCTTGCGCCTGGCCCAGATTCCCAATGTAGTGGGGATCAAGGATGCCACCGGCAACATTGACCGGGCTTGCGACCTGATAGCCCGGGCCCCCAAGGATTTTGCCCTTTACAGCGGCGATGACATGACCTGCATGGCGGCCATCCTGCTGGGCTTTCATGGCACCATCTCCGTTACCGCCAATGTCGCGCCCCGCTTGATGCACGAGATGTGTGTCGCGGCTGCGGCAGGGGATGGCAAACTCGCCCGCGACATTCATTTCCGCCTGCTGGGGCTGCATCGCGACCTGTTTTGCGAGGCCAACCCCATTCCCGTGAAGTGGGCGGTGCAGCAGATGGGGCTCATGCAAGCAGGGATTCGCCTGCCGCTGACGCCTCTGGAGGCAGCCGGCCAGAAAAAACTTGTTGCCGCCATGAAACTTGCTGGCGTGAAGATCCAGGGAGCATGAGTATGCGCAAGGTTTCACCCTTGTTACTGGGCCTGCTGACCTTGGCTTTGAGTGGATGCTCCAGCTTCATGCCTGAGAGCAAGAAAATCGACTACAAGTCGGCGGCCAAGGCGCCTACCCTCGAAGTTCCTCCCGATCTGACGCAGGTATCCCGGGATGACCGCTTTGCTGTCCCGGATTTTTCCGCACGAGGACGGGCGACCTTTTCCGAATACAGTGCGGAACGGACCCCGGGAGCCGCCGCACAAAGCTCGACCGTATTGCCGACAATCGACAACATTCGTATTGAACGATCCGGCAACCAGCGCTGGCTGGTCGTCAATGCGCCGGCAGACCGTCTGTGGGATTCGATCAAGGACTTCTGGCAGGAGATGGGCTTCATCATCGTCACCGAAATGCCGGAAGCCGGCATCATGGAAACCGACTGGGCAGAAAACCGGGCCAAAATACCTTCCGACATCATCCGCAATACCCTCGGCAAGTTGCTGGATTCCCTCTATTCAACCGGGGAACGGGATAAATTCCGGACACGCCTCGAAATAGGGGCAACCCCTGGAACCACGGAGATTTTCATCAGCAACCGGCGCATGGAGGAGGTCTACACCTCTTCCGCTCAGGATGATACGCGTTGGCAACCGGCGGATCCTGACCCGGAGCTCGAGGCCGAAATGCTGCGTCGCCTGATGGTGCGTCTGGGAACGGATGAGCGCCGTGCTGAAGCTGCGGTAGCATCGGCCCGTGTTGAAGAACGCGCCAAACTGGTTCGCGCCGAAGATGGCACCGGTATTCTGGAAGTCCAGGAACGCTTCGACCGTGCCTGGCGCCGAGTCGGATTGGCACTCGATCGCGTTGGTTTCACCGTTGAAGATCGCGATCGCAGCCGTGGTTTGTATTTTGTCCGCTATGTGGATCCCGAGGCTGACACGCAGAAGAAAGACGAAGGCTGGTTGTCTCGTCTGGCAATCTGGAAAAGCAGTTCCAAAAATGTTCCGCAAACCCGTTACCGCATTTTTGTGGAAGAGGTTTCAGGTGAAACCAGGATTCAGGTTCTTTCACCGGAAGGCGGGGTGGATCGTTCAGAAACGTCCCAGAAAATCCTGGCGCTCCTGTTCGAGCAGCTCAAATAAGGACGGCGACGCACCAACAAAAAACGGCGACGCACCAACAAAAAACCCAGAGCAGACCTCTGGGTTTTTTGTTGGGCCAAAGAAAAAAGCAGGAGAAACCCCCTGCTTTTTGGCATCTGGAGCAAAAAGATTACTTCTCGGCTGCGTCCTTGCTGCCTTCAGCGCCCTTTTCCGGGGCAGCCTCAGAGGGAGCCGCAGCGGGAGCGGCAGGAGTAGCGGCGGAACCTTGTTCTGCAGCAGGAGTCGCGGCAGGAGCCCCAGCAGCAGGAGCGGTTACCGGAGCGGGAGCAGGAGCAGGAGCAGCGGGTTCTTCTTTCTTGCCACAGGCGGAGACGGCCAGAGCAACCAGAGCGGCGACGAGGAGAGACTGTTTCATTTTATGTTCCTTTTGTAGATAGCTTAACGAAAACCCCAAGACCAAGGTTGATTGGTCAGGCGGGGATTATATCAAGATATTTTCTGTTTCATAGGGGGATTGTGCGCCGCAAAAAATTTTTTCCTGACGCGTCGCAACTCGAGAAAATCTGTCGGCTCAAAGGCCCAGTTGAGTCGGGCTGAATGCTTCCCCACCTTCTCGCCAGATGTCTTCAAAGCGCTTCCGGTAGGGCGCCACTTCAAGGGGTGCGGCCAGGATCAGCTTGCTGCGCGGACTATCCTGGTCGAAGCGGATGACGGCATGGCGGGCATCGCTGATGACAATCGTCTCGCGTAGATGGGCAAGATTCTCGTGAATTTGCTGCACCTGCACTGCATGAGAATGGTGCGTCAGAAGCTGGATCAGGCGAGGATGGTCGCGGTGCAGATGATCCACCCTTTTTAATGCAATCCTGATGCTTGCGGCGGGGTTGCCGACCAAAAGACGCTGTAGTTGCTCGATGCATGTGGCTTGCTGGAAGCCGAGTTGGGCAAGGTCCGCATCAAAAACGCACACGCCATCCTCAGCCAGGCTCAGCGTTCGTTCCAAGGCATTACGAAACTCGCCCCAATTATCAAGGATATAAGTCGTCATGGCAGTCAGTGGCAAGGCGTTGTTAAAATAGCCGGATTTTTTCGGAGATGCTCATGCCTGCCGGTGTGATTGAATCCCTGGATCATGAAGCAAGAGGCATCGCTCGCCTGAACGGCAAGGCCATCTTTGTGGAAGGAGCCTTGCCGGGAGAGTGGGTGGAGTATGCCAGCTACCGGCGTAAAGCCAAATACGAACAGGCCCATCTGGTACGGGTCATCAAGCCCGCGCCAGCCAGAGTAGAGCCGCGCTGCCCGCATTATGGTGTCTGTGGCGGATGCGCCATGCAGCATCTGGATGCAGGGGCTCAAGTCTCGATCAAACAGAGGATATTGGAAGATAGTCTCTGGCATATCGGACGCACGAGGCCAGAGCAGATCATGTCGCCCATTCTGGGACCCACCTGGGGCTATCGCCACAAGGCGCGCTTGGGCGTGCGCAAGATTCCCCGGTGCGGCGGGGTGCTCGTGGGTTTTCATGAACGCAAGAGTAGTTATATTGCGGAAATCAGCGAATGCCCGATCTTGCACCCGGCGGTATCGAACCTGATCCTTCCCTTGCGGCAATTGATTGATGCGCTCTCCATCAGTGACCGTCTGCCTCAGATCGACATTGCCATTGGCGATCAATGTGCCAGTCTGGTGCTGCGCATCCTGGCACCTCTCTCGCCGGCGGACGAACAGGCGCTGCGAAATTTTGGGTATCCGGAATTTCTGGTTGATAAAATGCCAAAGATGTAAAGAAGAAAA
>JANLJE010000055.1 GCA_029255645.1 Comamonadaceae bacterium
GCCCGGTGCTGGAGCGGGCCGGCGACCTGGCCGCCATGCTCACGAATCTGGAACCCCACGACGTCCTGTTCATCGACGAAATCCACCGCCTCAGCCCGGTGGTGGAGGAAATCCTGTATCCGGCCCTGGAAGATTTTCAGATCGACATCATGATCGGCGAAGGCCCCTCGGCCCGCTCGGTGAAGCTCGACCTGCCGCCGTTCACCCTGGTGGGCGCCACTACCCGGGCCGGCATGCTCACCAATCCCCTGCGCGACCGCTTCGGTATCGTCGCCCGGCTGGAGTTCTACACGCCAGAAGAGTTGCAGCAGATCGTCGGACGCTCGGCCCATCTGCTCAATGTGCCCATGGACAGTCAGGGCGCCCTGGAAATTGCCCGCCGTTCCCGGGGGACGCCGCGGATCGCCAACCGCCTGCTGCGCCGGGTGCGGGATTACGCCGAGGTCAAGGCGGACGGCCAGATCACCCGGCCGGTGGCGGATGCGGCCCTGCGGATGCTGGATGTGGACCCGGCAGGCCTGGACCTGATGGACCGCAAGCTGATCTTTGCCATCATCGACAAGTTCGGCGGGGGTCCGGTGGGGGTGGACAACCTGGCGGCGGCCATCGGCGAATCCCGGGACACCATCGAAGATGTGCTGGAACCTTATTTGATCCAGCAGGGCTACCTGCAGCGCACCCTGCGCGGCCGCATGGCAACTCCGGCCATTTACCGGCATGTGGGTCTGGCCGTGCCCGGCGGCGCCGGCGTCAGCCCCGATCTCTGGGAGGGGGGCTGAGTCTGCCCTGAGGCACTCCTCGCCCCCGGGTTCGCCGTCTCATCCGTGCCCGATTTTCAAATCAGATGGTGTGGCAGCCATGGTCATGACTCGCCAGTTCAATCTGCAACGTGGAATGTGTGATCGAAAAATCCCGCCGCAGTACCGCGGCGATTGCCTCGAGCGCACTATCTCCTGGATGCCCGGCGGGCATCACGAGATGCGCCGTCAGCGCGTACCCGGTTGTACTCATCGCCCAGACATGCAGGTCATGCACCTCCGTCACACCGGGCTGGCTGCGCAACGAGGCCGCAACGGCGGCAAGATCGATCCGCTCGGGCACGCCGTCGAACAGCAGCCGCAGTGACTGACGCAACAAGCCCCAGGTACCCGCGATGATCACCAGTGCAACGGCCAGGCTGGTGACCGGATCAACCCAGGCCCAGCCTTGCCATAGATATAACATTCCTGCAAATACAACGCCGAGGGATACCAGGGCATCGGCGGCCATATGCACAAAGGCGCCGCGAATGTTGATGTCATCATCGCGCCCGACCATGAAAAGTGCAGCGCTGAGGCCATTGATCACCACGCCGATGGCGGCCACCACGATGACCGTCATCCCTTCGACAGGCACGGGTGAATGCAAGCGATGCGCCGCCTCCCACATGAGCGAGCCCATGGCGACCAACAACAAGACGGCATTGGTGAATGCCGCAAGAATGGATGCCCGCTGCCACCCATATGTGTAGCGCGCATCGGGCTCGCGTCTGCCTGCGGCCTGGGCGCCCCAGGCCAGCAGCAGACCGGCGACATCGGAAAGATTGTGTCCGGCATCCGCCAGCAAGGCCAGCGACCCGGCATGCCAGCCATAGAAGACTTCGATGATGACAAAGGCAACATTCAGCGTCGTGCCGATGATGAAAGCGCGATTGAACGATGCCGCGCCATGGGTATGCCCATGGCCAAGGCTGCTCTCGGAGGGATCACGAATGTCGGGCATGCAGTCATTACACTGCATGCGGACCGCGAAGGGAAGCCTCAGAGCAACTGGAAGGCCAGGATCGCCACCAGGGTCGGAGGGGTGGCGGACACAAACAGACCCAGGGGATTCACGGCGCCTTCATCGAAGTATTCCTTCAGGAGCGACATGCCGGCCGGGTTGGGGGCATTGGCGATCACGGTGAGGCCGCCACCGGTGACGGCGCCGGCGACCAGGGCGTACTTGAATTCGTCGGAGAGGCCTTCGACCAGCGAGCCCAGATAGGTGAGGGCGGCATTGTCGGTAATGGCGGTCAGGGCCGTGGCGCCGAAGTAGATGCTGGTGGCGTTCATCTGGCTCAGCATGGGCTGCAGCCACCAGGATTGCTGCCCGCCCAGGACCACCAGCCCGGTCAGGAAGAAGGCCACCATCAGGCCTTCACGCAGGATCAGGCGGTCCTGGAACTGGGGATAGGCGGTGGCGATGCCCATGAACAGCAGGAAGATGCCGAGAAACACCGGCGGATGGTGGGAGAAGGTCACGATCAGACCGAGCAGGAATACGTGCAACAGCAGCATGGGAAACGGCACATCGCCGGCATTGTTGTGGGCATCCACCACCACCTTGCGCAGTTCCTTCTGAAAAATCAGGGTGGCGATGCCGGCATTGACGAAGACGGCCAGGGCGGACTTCCAGCCGAAGTGGGACAGCATGTGCCAGCTATCCCAATTCCAGGTGCCCGCCACCATCAGTACCGGCGGCGCGGCAAAATTGGTGAGGGTGCCGCCAATGGAGACATTGACGAACAGGGTGCCGATGGTGACATACATCAGTTTGGAGGAAATTTTGCGGCGGTAGTAACGCTCCCGCAGGATCAGGGCGGCCAGGGTCATGGCGGCGGGTTCGGTGATGAAGGAACCCAGCAGGGGGACCACGCCCATGACCGTGAAGTAAATGGCGACCGGGGCCGGCAGGGGGACGAAGCGGGCGATCATGCGCACCACGGCCGAGGCAAACTGGAGGATCGGCTTGCTGGCCGCTACCACCATGATGGCGAACACGAACAGGGGTTCGGTGTAGTTGCGGGTATCCAGATATTCGACCGCGGAGTCCTTGCCGCCATCGAAACCCATGAACAGGACCAGGATGATGGCCCAGAAGCCGAACACGGCCTCCACTTCGGCCAGCAAATGCCAGACTCCGGCATGGGCAGGCTGGGTATGGGCCAGATGTTCGAAGAATTTGGTGGAAAACGTGTGCAGGATGGCCACGGCGAAGATCGCCGCACCCACCATTTGCAGGGTTGTCGGGTTCATGGCATGTCTCGGAGAAGGAAAATGAAGGGCCAGGTGGGTAGAGCAATTACCATTCCTGGCCCTGCAAGGGCCTGGGATCGCACGGCGCCGCGTATTTTGTAGGAATTGCAACAAAAAATCCCTGCCCGGAAAACGGCTCAGGGTTTTGCAGGTTTTCTCACGCCGCGCCGGCGAGGCCCGGAGTGGGCGGCTTCTGGAGGTGAGGCGGTTCCGGCCTCAGAGCAACTGGAAAGCCAAAATGGCGACCAGGGTGGGCGGCATGGCGGCGGCCAGCAGGCCCAAGGGGTTGACCGAGCCTTCGTCGAAGTGAGCTCGCAAGATGGAGATGCCGGCCGGGTTGGGGGCATTGGCGATCACGGTGAGGCCGCCACCGGTGACGGCGCCGGCGACCAGGGCGTACTTGAATTCGTCGGAGAGGCCTTCGACCAGCGAGCCCAGATAGGTGAGGGCGGCATTGTCGGTAATGGCGGTCAGGGCCGTGGCGCCGAAGTAGATGCTGGTGGCGTTCATCTGGCTCAGCATGGGCTGCAGCCACCAGGATTGCTGCCCGCCCAGGACCACCAGCCCGGTCAGGAAGAAGGCCACCATCAGGCCTTCACGCAGGATCAGGCGGTCCTGGAACTGGGGATAGGCGGAGGCGATGCCCATGAACAGCAGGAAGACACCGAGAAACACCGGCGGATGGTGCGCAAATGCCACGATCAGGAACAGTAACAGCAGGTGCATGCCCACCATCAGGGCGGGGATGCCAGCCTCGCTCCGGGGCGCCGTCAGGGGCACCTGGCGTAATTCCTTGTGAAAGATCAGGGTGGCCCCGGCGGCATTGATGAAGACGGCCAAGACGCTCTTCCAGCCGAAGTGGGACAGCATGAACCCGCTATCCCAATTCCAGGTGGTGGCGACCATCAACACCGGCGGCGCGGCGAAGTTGGTGAGGGTGCCGCCGATGGAAATGTTCACGAACAGGGTGCCGATGGTGACGTACATCAGTTTCGAGGAAATGCCCTTGCTGTAGTAAAGCGCTCTGAGCATCAAGGCCGCCACCGTCATGGCGGCAGGTTCGGTGATGAAGGAGCCGAGCAGGGGTACCACGGCCATGATGGTGAAATAGACGGCGACCGGCTGAGCCAGGGGAATGAAGCCCGCCACCCTGCGGACAGTGCTGGAAGTGAACAGGAGCACCGGTTTGCTGGCGGCCATCACCATGATCGCGAAGACGAACATGGGCTCCGTGTAATTGCGGCTGTCCAGGTAGGCGACGGCTTCATCCTTGCCCACGGCAAAGCCCATGAACACGATCAGGACAATCGCCCAGAAACCGAACACGGCTTCCACTTCGCCCAGCAGGTGCCACAGGCCCGCATGGGCGGGACGAACATGCGCGAGGTGCTCGAACAACTTGGTGGAAAAGGTGTGCACGATGGCAAGGGCGAACAAGGCGGCGCCAACCAGCTGGAGGGGGGAGGGGTTCATGGGATGAGGGCCGGGCTCGAAAGTCGTCAGGGTAGCCAGGAATCCGTTATTTGTACAAAACTATCTGGCGGTGATGGGTACGGCGGGCAATCAGGCCGGCAATCAGGCGGGCAATCAGGCCGGCAATCAGGCGGGCAATCAGGCCGGCCAGGAAGGGCCCCGGGTCAATTTTCACAAAGAGGATGATCCCGAGTCGGGGCGAGGTTGGCGAAATCAGGAACGGAATCAGGAAGCTTGCTGGTTTGCTTCGTCGTGGGCGGTGTTCCAGAGGTAGACATCCATGGCGAGGCCGCCATAGATGAATTCGGGGGTGTAGCGCCGGGGCGTCTGGTTTTTGCCGGCGCCCAGGGCCACGAACAGGGGATGCAGGTGCTCTTCGGTGGGGTGGGCGCTGCTGCCGTGGGGTGCCAGGCGGCGGTAATCAAGCAGGGCGTGCCGCTCACCGGCCGTGATCCGGGCCGCCACCCAGTCGGAAAACTCCCTGGCCGGGCCGTAGGGTGGGGCGTCGGCGGACCAGGAGAGCCAGCCGAAGTTATGCGTGATGGCACCGGAAGCCAGGATCAGCACGCCTTCCTGTCGCAAGGGGGCAAGGGCTTCGCCCAGGCGCAGGTGCCATTCCGGCCCGGCGGCAGGTTGCAGCGAGAGCTGCGTGACGGGGATGTCCGCAGCGGGGTAGAGCAACTGCAAGGGCACCCAGGCGCCGTGATCCAGGCCTCGTCGATGATCGATGTCGATGGGCAAACCGGCGCTGCTGAGCAAGTCCTGGACACGCGGGGCCAGGTCCGGCGCTCCGGGGGCTTCATGGCGCTGCTGGTAGAGCGCGGCGGGAAAGCCGCTGAAATCGTGAAGTGTCTCGGGCTTGGGCGTGGCGCTCACCACCGGCCGGGAGCTGCCCCAGTGGGCAGAGACGGCCAGGATCGCCCGGGGCCGGGGCAGGGTCTGGCCCAGTTCGGCCCACAAGGCGCCCGTGCGGCCTGGATGGAGGAGCAGATCCGGGGCGCCGTGTGAAACAAAGAGGACAGGGTGCAGAGGCATGGCCGCAGAAAGGGGGTGGATCGTGGGATGCCCACTGTAGGGCTTGAGAGCAGACTAAAATAGCAGCGATTTGACAATCTATTGTTGCCAAAAGAGGAATGATGGACCGGCTCGAGGCCATGGAAACATTCGTGCGGGTGGTGGAAGCCGGCAGTTTCGCGGCGGTGGCTGAGCGCCTGGGAGTGGCTCGCTCCAACGTGACCCGCCAGATCGCCGCCCTGGAAGCGCATCTGGGGGCGAAACTGCTGGCGCGCAGCACCCGGCGCCTGTACCTGACGCCGGAAGGGGCGGCCTATCTGGAGAAATGCCGCGACATTCTCGGCCTGGTGGCCGCGGCCGAAGACGATCTGGCCGGTGAGCGGCTGGCGCCTCGGGGTACGATCCGGGCGACGGTGCCGGTGAGCCTGGGGACGCGTCGCCTGATGCCGCTGCTGGCCGATTTCGCGGCCCTGTACCCGGAAGTGGAACTGGTGCTGGAACTCTCTGACCGGCGCTCCAACCTGATCGAAGCCGGGTTTGACCTGGGCATCCGCGTCAGTACCGGCCTGGCGCCAGGCACCGTGGCGCGGCGCCTGGGTTTTAGCCGCATGGCGGTGGTGGCGGCGCCGGCCTATCTGGCGCGTCATGGCCGACCGGCCCGGCCGGAAGATCTGGTGCACCATGAATGCCTGGGCTATACCCTGGCGCCCGGTGCGGGCTGGAACTTCCGGGTGGCAGGGGAGTGGCAGACGGTTCCCGTCCAGGGCCGGCTCCAGGCCAACAATGGCGATGCCCTGCTGGAAGCGGCGATCTGCGGCCTGGGCGTGACCTGCCAGCCCACCTTCATCACCGCCGAGGCCGTGCAGGCCGGGCGGCTGGAGGTGTTGCTGGCGGATTTCGAACTGCCGATGCTGCAGATCCATGCGGTTTATCCCGGTAACCGCTATCTGCCCCACCGGGTCCGGGTGCTGGTCGATTTTCTGGCCGAGCGGATTGGCGAACGATCCGAGCGGGAGTGCGGATGAGTGGTTTGCGCAGCACAACAATTCATTACAATTACAGCCTTTTACCCTGGGGTAGAATCGCAGGCCATGAAACATGCGCACCAAGCCAACGCTTTTAGCATTCCCGTGCGGGTCTATTACGAAGATACCGATGCGGGCGGCGTGGTGTATCACGCCAATTACCTCAATTTTTTCGAGCGCTGCCGCACCGAATGGTTGCGTTCCCTGGGTCATGACCAATCCCGGCTGGCCCGGGATCACGGCATCGTCCTGGTGGTGGGCAGCGTCACGGTCAGGTACCTGAAGCCGGCCCGGCTGGATGATGCCCTCACGGTGGCGCTGGAAGTCGAAAAGCTGGGCCGGGCTCATGCCGTATTTCGCCAGCAGGTGCGCCGGGGCGACGAGGAACTGGCGACCGGCACGGTGGATATCGTCTGTGTCGATCCCGAAAAAATGAAAGCCACGGCCATCCCCGACTGGTTGCGGCAAAAAATGGAGTCCCTGCAATGAACGTCACCCAGGATATGTCCATCCTGCATCTGATTCTCCAGGCCTCCGCGGTGGTCCAGGCCGTGATGGCCATCCTTGCGGGAGTGTCCTTCATGTCCTGGTACTACATCTTCATGAAGTGGTTCGCAGTGCGGGACTCGCGCAGGAAGACCGAAGTTTTCGAGAAGGATTTCTGGTCCGGCGGCGACCTCAACAGCCTCTACAACAGTGCGGTGAACGACCGTCACCACGCCGGCAGCATGGAGCGCATCTTCGAAGCCGGTTTCCGCGAATTCACCAAACTGCGCGGCCAGAAGGGGCTTGATGCCAGCGACGTGATCGACGGCTCGCGCCGCGCCATGCGGGCGACCTACCAGCGCGAGCTCGATGCCCTCGAAGCCCACCTGGCCTTCCTGGCTTCCGCAGGCTCCGTCTCGCCCTACATCGGCCTGTTTGGCACCGTCTGGGGCATCATGCATGCCTTTCGCGCCCTGGGCAACGTCGGCCAGGCCACCCTCTCTTCGGTGGCCCCCGGCATTGCCGAAGCCCTGGTGGCCACCGCCATCGGCCTCTTCGCCGCGATTCCCGCCGTGCTCGCCTACAACCGTTTCTCGCACGACATCGACCGGCTCGCCACGCGCTACGAGTCCTTCATGGAAGAGTTCTCCAACATCCTCCAGCGGCAGATGAGATAAGCCATGCGCCGCGCCCGCCGTCTCAAGAACGAAATCAACGTCGTGCCCTACATCGACGTGATGCTGGTGCTGCTGGTCATTTTCATGGTGGCCACGCCGATGATGCAGACCGGCTCCGTGGATCTGCCCAGCGTCGGGCAGGCCAACACCCCGCCGGAAAACCCGGTGAAGCTCAGTGTCGGAGCCAGCGGCGAACTGACCCTGCTGGGCAGCAGCGGCAAACCCCGGTCCGTGGACAAGGAGGAACTGGCCGAGCTGCTGCGCCAGGAGCAGGAGAAGAATCCCGAGACCGCCGTGCTGGTGGCCGGCGACAAGAAGGCCAGCTACGAATCGGTGCTGGCGGCCCTGGATGAAATCAAGGCCCTGGGCTTCAAGCGCGTGGGCCTGGAAACCACACGCAAATGATCCCGCCCGCGCACCAGGAGCCCGGCAAGGGCAAGGCCCTGATGCTTGCCCTTGCCGTGCACTTGCTGCTGGCGGTGGCCCTGTTCCTGGGCGTGCAGTGGAAGACCGAGGAGACCGTGGTGGAAGTGGAGCTCTGGTCCCCGGTGCCGCGCCAGGCGACCTCCTTGCCGCCGCCTCCGCCGCCGCCCAGGGAACAGCCCAGGCCAGAACCGAAGCCCGAGCCCAGGGTGGCGCCGAAGTCCGACCCCAAGCCCGACCCCAAGCCGGATATTGCGGTGAAGAAGGAAGAAAAGAAGCCCGAGCCCAAAAAACCGGAGCCCAAGCCCGAACCTAAAAAAACCGAGCCCAAGCCCGAACCCAAGCCCGAACCCAAGCCCGAACCCAAGCCCGAACCCAAAAAGCCGGAGCCCAGGAAGTCCGAGCCACCCAAGGACCCGTTCAAGGATTTGCTCGAACAGGAAACGAAGCTGACCCAGAGCAAGGCCAGGACGCAGACTCAGGCGAGCCGCATTGCCCAGATGGCGGCCGAGGCTGACCGGGAGCAGAAAGCGGCGGGCCGCAAGAGTGCCGAGAGTAACTGGGCGGGCAAGATCAAAGCCAAGGTGCGCGGCAACGTGGTGTTGCCGCCCGGCATCCAGGGTAATCCCGAGGCCGTGTTCGAGGTGAACCTGCTGCCCACCTGCGAGGTGCAGCGGGTCCAGCTCAAGCGTTCGAGCGGCAATCCGGCCCTGGATGCGGCCATCGAGCGGGCCCTGCTGAAGTCCTCGCCGCTGCCCAAACCCGATGATCCAGCCGTGTTCCAGCGCATCCTGGAAATCAAGTATCGCCCTGTTGACGAATGAGCCCCCAGGCTGAATCGCCCTTGTATAATCGCCGGACCTGGAAATGCCCTTGAAGAACATGAACTTGCCCAATACCCGCCGTTTTGCCCCCCGCCTCCTGCTCAGCCTGCTGTTATGGGGGGCCAGCCTGGCCCAGGCCCAGCTTTCCATTCAGATCACCGGTGCCGGGGCCAACCAGATTCCCGTTGCCATTGCCGATTTTGGCGGCGACCCCGGCACCAGCCGCTCCCTGACCTCCGTCGTGCGTGGCGACCTGGAGCGCAGCGGCCTGTTCAAACTGGTCGATCCCCACGGTGCCGTCCTGACCGAGACTTCTCCCATCGATTACCCGAGCTGGAAATCCCTGGGGGCCGATGCCCTCGCGGCCGGCAGCCTGGGGACCAGCGCCGATGGCCGCATGGAAGCACGTTTCCGCCTCTATGACGTGAACCGCCAGACCCAGCTGGGCGGTGCGGCCTATCTGACCGGCGTCCCGCAACTGCGGGCCGCCGGGCACCGGATCGCGGATTACATCTATGAAAAGCTGACCGGCGAGCGGGGCATCTTCTCCACCCGCATCGCCTATGTGGTGAAGTCGGGCAGCCGCTATGTGTTGTGGATCGCTGATTCCGACGGCCAGAACGCGCATGAGGCCCTGGTGTCGCGCGAGCCCATCATTTCGCCGGCCTGGTCTCCCGATGGCAGCCGCCTCGCCTACGTTTCCTTTGAAAACAGGAAGCCGATCATCATCGTGCATTCCCTGGCGAGCGGCAAACGCGATGTGCTGGCCAACTTCAAGGGCTCCAATTCCGCCCCGGCCTGGGCCCCCGATGGCCAGCGTCTGGCGGTGGTGCTCACCAAGGATGGCAGCTCCCAGATTTACCTGATCAATGCCAGCGGCGGCGCGGCCCAGCGTCTGACCAGTTCCGCCGGTATCGACACCGAGCCCCAGTTTTCTCCCGACGGGGCCTATGTCTACTTCACCTCGAACCGGGGCGGTAGCCCGCAGATTTACCGGGTCCCCAGCAGTGGGGGCAACGTCGAACGGATCACTTTCGAAGGTAACTACAACGTCACGCCCCGCCCCTCTCCCGATGGCAAGAGCCTGGCTTTCATCGCCCGGCACGAGGGCCGTTTCCAACTCTCCATCATGGACCTGGCCAGCCGTCAGGTGCAGATCATTTCCGACTCCTACAAGGATGAGTCGCCCAGCTTTGCCCCCAATGGCCGCATGATCGTCATGGCGACCGAAGTGGGCGGGCGGGGGGTGCTGTCCGCCGTTTCGGCAGATGGCCGCATCAAACAGCGCCTGTCGGTGACGGCAGGTGATGTACGGGAACCCGCCTGGGGGCCATTCAGTAAATAACGACAGAGATGAGATGGAGCAAAAACCCATGAAAACCAGCATGAAACTTTCCCTGGCGGCGGCAGCCGTCACCTTGGCCCTGGCCGGTTGTGGCACGACCAGCGAAAAAGAAGGCGGCGGCGCCCCCGTCGAGAGCCGTGAATCCCCCAGCACGGGCGTGACCCGGGTCGAAGCCGGTGGCGTGCAGAGCGGCAAGCTGCCCGCCGTGCTGACCGATCCAAACAGCATCTTGTCGAAGCGCAGCATCTACTTCGACCTGGACCGCTACGACGTGTCCGAGCAGTACCGCGGCCTGATCAATGCGCACGCCAAGTTCCTGGTGGAAAACCGGCAGTTCAAAATCCTGATCCAGGGCAATACCGACGAGCGCGGCAGCCGCGAATACAACCTCTCCCTGGGCCAGAAGCGGGCCGACGCCGTCAAGCAGATGATGGTGCTTCTGGGCGTGCGCGAGGACCAGATCGAGTCTGTCAGCCTGGGCGAGGAAAAGCCCAAGGCCGAAGGCCATGATGAAGAAGCCTGGGCCGAGAACCGCCGCGCTGACATTCTCTACCTCGGCGAGTTCTGATCATGCTGCGCCGTCCGGTACTGCCCGCAGTTCTGCTGTGCTCCCTGCTGGCCGCACCGGCGGCCCAGGCCGGCCTCTTCGACGATTCGGAGGCGCGCCAGCAGATCGCCGATCTCAAAGCCCAGAGCGAGCAGCGTTTCGATACCCAGGCCAAAGCCCAGATGGAACTGGCGACCCAGATCATGGGCCTGCGCGAGGAAATCTCCCGCCTGCGCGGCCAGAACGAAGCGCTGATTTACGAAAATGAGCAGATGAAAAAGCGCCAGCAGGATCTTTACCTGGACCTGGATTCGCGGTTGCGCAATCTTGAACCCAGCCCACCTGCCGCAGCACCCGGCAGCACTCCGGGTACCTCCGAAGCCGGGCACGAGGCGGCTCCCGCCGCCCGGCCGGCGGACCCCGCCGGGGAGTCCAAGGCCTACGAGGCCGCCCTGAACTTGTTCAAGGCGGCCAAATACAAGGAGGCTGCCCAGGCGTTCGAAGCCTTCGTCAGCGCGCATCCCGACAGCGATCTGGCCCCCAGTGCCCAGTTCTGGCTGGGCAATGCCTGGTACGCCCAGAAGGATTGCAAAAAGGCCATCGACGCCCAGCTGCTGGTCACCACCCGCTGGCCTGATTCAGCCCGGGCGCCGGACGCCATGCTGGCCATCGCCAACTGTCAGCGCGACTGGGGCAACACCCAGGCGGCCAGGCGCACATTGAGTAACGTCATTGCCAAATATCCCGATTCGCAGGCCGCCAGTCAGGCCAGACAGCGTCTGGGGCAAAAGTAAGTGAATCCTGTCCCGGCTGCCAGGATCTCGCTGCGCATCAGCGAGATTTTTTTCTCCCTGCAAGGGGAGTCCTCCCGGGTCGGCCTGCCCACCGTGTTCGTGCGCCTGACCGGTTGCCCCTTGCGCTGTAGCTGGTGCGATACCGCTCATGCCTTTACCGGCAAAGAGAGCATGACGCTGGCCGCGATCCTGGCCCAGGTAGCTGAATTTCCGGCCCGGCAGGTCTGCGTGACCGGCGGCGAGCCCCTGGCCCAGAAAGCCTGCCTGGATCTGCTCACGGCCCTGTGCGACCGGGGTTACGACGTTTCCCTGGAAACTTCGGGGGCCCTGGATGTGAGCCCGGTGGACGCCCGGGTGTCCCGGATCATGGACTTGAAGGCGCCCGGCTCCGGCGAAGCGAGCCGCAACCGCTGGGAAAATCTGGAGTGCCTCACCCCCCGCGATGAAGTGAAGATCATCATCGCCTCTCGTGCCGATTACGACTGGGCCAGGGCGCGTCTGGCCGAATTCGGGATCATCCGCCGCTGTCCGGTGCTGCTGTCACCGGCCCAGGGGCAAATCGAGCCTCGCGATCTTGCCGAATGGATACTCGCCGATGGCCTGCCCGTGCGCTTTCAGCTGCAACTCCACAAGCTGCTCTGGGGTAACATGCAAGGCAAATGAAGCTCCGAGGAGAGAAAGCATGGATTCCAACCGCCGCCATTTTTCCCGCATTCACTTCAATACGGATGGCAAGCTGCTCTTTCCGGGAGGGGAGTGTCCGGTGGAAATCATCGACCTTTCCCTCAAGGGCGCCATGCTCCTGCTGGCAGCACCCGCCCCCCTGCAGACCGGCCAGCGCTGCACCTTGCGCCTGAGCCTGGCGGCCAACGGCGCAGGCATCGGCATGGAGGCCGAGGTGGCCCATGTGGAAGGCCAGATCGTCGGCCTGCGCTGCATCGAAATTGACCTGGACAGCATCACCCACCTGCGCCGTCTGGTGGAACTCAATCTGGGTGACGATTCCCTCCTGCACCGGGAACTGGAAGCCCTGGTCAAATCCTGAAATGAAGCTGCGACAGCACTGAGACCCGGCTTGCCGGCGAGTTTCCTGGTTTTCGCCCGGCAGCAAACGCGCTATATTCCGCCCCCATCAATTCCGCCCCCATCATGCAGCCCAAAGCCGTCGTTCTCCTCTCGGGCGGACTCGATTCCGCCACCTGCCTGGCCGAAGCCCGCCACCGGGGTTTTGCCGCCTACTGTCTTTCCTTCGATTACGGCCAGCGCCACCGGGCCGAACTCGTGGCGGCCGCCCGGGTCGCCCGGGCCCTGGGCGCTGCCGAACATCGCAGCCTGAAACTGGACCTGGGCCAGTTCGGCGGCTCGGCCCTCACGGATACCGCGCTGGAGGTGCCCGTGGATGGCCTGCATCCCGGCATTCCCATCACCTATGTGCCGGCCCGCAACACCATCATGCTGTCCCTGGCCATGGCCTGGGCCGAGGTGCTGGGCAGCCGGGACATTTTCGTCGGCGTCAATGCGGTGGATTACTCCGGTTACCCGGACTGCCGGCCCGAATACATCGCCGCCTTCGAAACCATGGCCAATCTGGCCACCAAGGCCGGGGTCGAAGGCCACAAGCTCACGCTGCACACCCCGCTGATGACCCTCTCCAAGGCCCGCATCATCGAGATGGGCTCCCGGCTGGGCGTGGATTACGGCCTCACCGTCTCCTGCTACCAGGCCGATGAGCTTGGCCGGGCCTGCGGCGTCTGTGACTCCTGCCGCCTGCGCCGGGAAGGCTTTGCCGCCGCCGGGGTGGCGGACCCCACGCCCTACCGGAACTGAATCCATGGAAGCCGTCGCCCATGTTTCCAGCACCACCATCCTCTGGCTCTTCTTCGCCGCAGCCTTCGCCTTCGGCGTGATCGGGCAGCGCACCCACTTTTGCACCATGGGAGCCGTATCCGACATCGTGAACATGGAGGACTGGAGCCGCATGCGTCAGTGGCTGCTGGCCATTGCCGTGGCCATTCTCGGCAGCGCCGCGCTCCATGGGGCGGGACTCATCGACCTGGACAAAAGCCTCTACCGCGGCGCCCACTTCACCTGGCTGTCCCATCTCGTCGGCGGCTTTGCCTTCGGCATCGGCATGGTGCTGGCCTCCGGCTGCGGCTCCAAGACCCTGATCCGCATCGGCGGCGGCAACCTCAAGTCACTGGTGGTGATGCTGGTGCTGGCCATCTCCGCCTACACCACGATGCGCGGCATCCTGAGCGTGTTCCGGGTCAATGTGCTGGAACAGGCCGCCTTCACCCTCGAAGGGGGGCAGGATCTTCCCAATCTGCTCGAAACCGGCCTGGGCATCGCCCCCGGCATGGCCCTGGCCATCAGCGCCCTGGTACTGGGTGGCGGCCTCCTGCTGTTCGTCCTCAAGGAGCGCGGATTCTGGACATTTGACAACCTGCTGGGCGGGGTCGGCACCGGCCTCATCGTCGTCGTTTGCTGGTACATCAGCGGCCACCTCGGCTACCTGCCCGAAGACCCGGAAACCCTGGAAGAAGCCTTCCTCGCCACCCAATCGGGCCGCATGGAATCGCTCACCTTCGTGGCACCCCAGGCCTACACCCTGGACCTGCTCATGTTCTGGTCCGACGCCAGCCGCAAGCTTACCGTCGCCATTGTCACCGTGCTCGGCGTTATCTGCGGTTCCGCGGCCCATGCCCTGCTCACCCGCCGCTTTCGCTGGGAAGGCTTTCGGGATGTGGAAGACACCGCCCACCACCTGATCGGCGCAGCCCTGATGGGCTTTGGCGGCATCACCGCCATGGGCTGCTCGATAGGCCAGGGCATCACCGGCTTTTCCACCCTGGCACTGGGCTCCATCATCACCTTTGCCGCCATCCTCCTGGGCGCCTGGGCGGCACTCAAATATCAATACGGGAAGGCGATGAACTCCGAAGCCTGATTCTAAAAGGCTTTTGCTGCTTTCATCCGTTGACGCCCGCGCCCCCCGTCCCTATAATCCCGTGCTTTTCCAGGTTTGGGTCGGTAGCTCAGTCGGTAGAGCAGCGGACTTTTAATCCGTTGGTCCCGAGTTCGAATCTCGGCCGACCCACCAAAAAGATCAGGAAAACAAAAAAGCCAACCAGCCGGTTGGTTTTTTTGTTTTCTGGGTGGTGTCTGGACTATCTCTGATCCCGCCACGTCATGCACAATCTGGCATAGTCTGCTTGCCTCCCAATCAGGGCCGGAAAGCCACTTTTGGGCTCTCAACCGCAGATCGCAAGCTTCGGACGGAAAATGCGCAAAAAACAGGAAATCGGGTAGCGTGGCTGGGGTGTGGTCGACCGCGCTGCCTTAACCTTGCGATTCCCCAGAAAATTACGTTCCGGGATCTCGAGTACGTCCTTGGCAATTTCGAACCGCGTATTTTCCCTGCACGGCAGAGGTGTTAAGGCTTGTTAAGGCTTGAAAAAATGTGAAATACACGGACAGCCTCGTCGTCTTCTGCTGGTCTGCACTTAGGGTGACAGGAGATGCGGCTGGATTTCCTTGGCAACGAGCCGCGCCCCGTAGAGGGAGAGGTGATCGTCATCGAGGTAGAGCGTCTCGCCATCTTTCATGGCCCAGCACCATTGCTCGTCGCAGAAAGGCTTTGCGCCGTCGACCAGGATCGTTTGGGGGAAATCCGCCTGCACCTTGGTTACCAACGCGCGATAGTCGCGATTGCGTTCCTCGAACTCGGCGCGGGAGACGGCGCAGGGGGTGCGAAGATTTGTGGATGTCAGATGCAGCGGGCGTAAAGCGAGGCAAGTCTTCGGATCGAAGCCCAACTCGGGATTGTCGAGAACGACAATGACGCGCTTGCCAGCGGTGCTCAATTCGGTCAGCGTAGCGCGCATGGCCGCTTCCCAGATGGCGGTGTGTTCGGTCAGTTCTGGGCGAGCGTGGTCACGCAGAACGCGGTCATGACCTTTCTCTTCAGCACGATCCCCTACAGAGAATCCTTTGCCGCTCAGATAGACCGGGCCACGCGAAACGAGCAGAATCGTGCGGACATCGGGGTTCTTGGCGGCGTCCAGAGCCTGGTTGATCACGCGCAGTGCGTCCGCCTTCGCAGTTTCAGGCTCTTTGCGGTCCAGGGAAGTCGTGTTTCTGAAAGGAATGCTTCCGTCCCTGCCAATGTTGGCGACAACTGCCGTGCTGTTTTCACCCAGTAGCGCAGTGATCCCGGGATAGAGGGCGGCACTGTGCGAGTCGCCGACGATCAAAATCGATGGCGAGGCATCTTTACTGACCCGACAATAGCCTGTCGCAAATGGGAAGCGTGCTTTGCAGTGTTCATTGGGGCCCCACGGTAGATTTTTCTTGTCAAATACCGCAGGAGTTTTCGTGAATTCCCTCAGACGGAATTCCAGTCCATCCCGTTCATAAGCATTGAAGCCGACATACCCCACGGTCAGTAGCGCCACGCACAGCGCAACTGTAGTACCTCCCCCGAATTTTCGACCGAAGCGAATCGGTCGCTCTACAAGCCGATAGGTCAGCCAGGCAAGAACAAAACTCAACGCGACGGCAGCGATACGAATTTCCCGCGAAGGCATTCCGGATTCAATAATTCTTGCAAATGACAGGATTGGCCAGTGCCACAGATAAAGTGGGTAACTGATCACCCCCACGAATACCATGAGCCGATTGCTCAGAATTTTCCGGTTCACCCAGGCATTCGGCCCGGAAAAAATCAGCAAGGCCGCGCCAACGACGGGAGCCAACGCCCACCCTCCCGGAAACGGCTTGCCCCTGTGAAGGGCGAGCACCGCCAGAATAATCAGCAGCAAACCAAAAGCCGAAGTCAGCCTGAGAAGCACTGCGCCTTGCCTGGCGGGAAGCGGAGGGTGCCTAAAAACGACCCGATGAAAGACCCAGCGATTCAGCCAGTCCTCGATTGCCTTGGGTTTGAAAAACTGAAGGTAGGCCAAGACCGAACCCGCCAGCAATTCCCAGAAGCGTGTCTGTGGCATAAAAAACGTCTTGACCGCATCTTTTCCAATCCAGGAAACATTCAGTCCAAACGAAATCAAGGCCAGAAGGATCACAACTGTCAGTACATTCAGGCCCGCTCGCCATGCCGCCCAGATCAGTACCGGAAAGATCAAGTAAAACTGCTCCTCGATCGCCAGTGACCACAGGTGCATCAATGGCTTCAGCTCGGACGCCGTGTCGAAATACCCGGCCTCTTTCCAGAGTACCAGGTTCTGCACAAATCCGGCCCCGGCCGCCATGTGCTTTCCCAACTGCTTGAACTCGTCCGGCAGCAAGGCGAACCAGCCAAAGGGATAACAAGCCGCCAGAACAACGATCAGCGCGGGGAAAATACGCTTGGCGCGGTGCGCATAGAACTCGAAAAAACTGAAATCGTTTTTCTGCAGGCTCCGGAAAATGATCGTCGAAATCAAAAAGCCGGAGATGACAAAGAAAATATCCACACCAACGAAACCGCCCCGTAGCCACATTGGGAAGGCGTGAAAAAGCACGACAAAGAGAATCGCAGCGGCCCTGAGCCCATCAATGTCAGGGCGGTAGTCGGGGTGAAAATTATGGCCGGCATCGGCTTCCGGGATCTGCTTTTTTGTTGTCACTTTTGCGCTGAAAATCTTCAAAACGCGTGATTCTACCCGGAGCAAGTCAAGATGGTTGCCGCGTGCATCATGCCGCCAAGGATGCTTTATTTCCGGTTTTCAGGGGTTGCTCGATGACGCGGTCACGCTTGAACAATAACGTGTTGCCAAAGCCTGGGCGCCCGGATGGAGGCCATCACGAGCCGCGCCTTGCTGCTGGCAGGGGTGGCCGGTGTGGGCGGTCAGGCATGCCGGACAGACTACGTTGTATTTGACGCCGATGCCTGCCGCCGTGGGCAAGCGGGCGGCGCGCATCGCCAATATCTGTGCGGATCTCAGTCATGCGGAGCAAATCATGATTGTCCACCCTGCGAGAGAAGAAGCTGATCGCTTTTAGATTCCTGTCAATTTGCAAAACCGGACCAGCATGATCATAATGGTCAAACTGGTTTCGTAGAGGTCATCATGATTACCCAAACAAGTGCCGTCACCTTCCGTCAGAACCTGGGCGAGATGCTTAACCTCGTCCAATATCGCCACGATAGCGTAGTCATCAACAAGGACGGAAAACCTGTAGCGGCCTTGGTCGACGCCCGCCTTTTTGAACGCATTCGTCGCATGCAGGGGCGCTTTGATGCCCTGTGCCAGCGCATCGAGGCGGGGTTTTCCGGAAGTTCCGAAGCGGACGGAATGGCCGAGATCGAGGCTGCAATAGCCATGGATCGTCAAGAGCAAGGCAAACTCGCCGCTCGCTGACCATGGGGCATACCCTGCGGGTCGTCCTCGACACCAATGTGCTACTTTCCGGCATCGCCTTCCCGGGTAGCATCCCCGGGAAGATCATGTCTGCCTGGCGGCTGGGATCGATTGAGGTCGTGCTATCGGATTTCATCATTGAAGAATTGCGCCGTGTCTTGCCCCGTCTCAGCCACAGGCATGGCCTGACAGCCTTGGAGATCGAGGACCTGTTAGACATCTTGTCAGTACAAGCCGAAATCCTTGAGCCGCACTCAATCGACGAGCAATGGCTCAGGGACGCGAACGATCTGCCGGTGTTGGGCACTCTGTCAGCGGCGATTCAGTCGGCCGACGTCCATTATCTGATCACAGACGACAAGGATTTACTCGTCCTCGCCGATCGTTATCCCATCATCCCGCCCGCAGACTTCTGGGCCAAACATGGTGGGCCATGATCGATGCAATCTGGATGAGACCACGCCTGTAAGTGAATGGTTAAGCGGAATCCGCATCAATCAAGGCCCCTGATACTGGTTGTATTACAGGCGAATCATCAAGACAGTAAAATCCGCATCAACCACAAAGATAATCTATTTTCTTTCAAATAGTTAAGACGCTCTCAACGAGGCTGTCCAGCGCACTTGCAATCCGTTGGTCCCGAGTTCGAATCCCGGCCGACCCACCAGCAGTCTGAAAAAATTTGCAGCAAACGCGCATTTTCAGTATCATGCGCGCTCTTTCAAAGGCGCAAGCTGAGAAAGGGGCGTTAGCTCAGCTGGTAGAGCAGCGGACTCTTAATCCGTAGGTCCACAGTTCGAATCTGTGACGCCCCACCAAGTCACCAAGTAATTCAAGCAGAAAGCCCACCCTGACCGGTGGGCTTTCTGCTTTCCTGGCTCCCTTGGCTCCCTTGTTGGCCCTTGGCGGTAAATCCCGGCTCCACCCTCCACCCTCCACCCTCCCGTGCCGCCGATGCGGTCATGGTCTGGGCCCGGTGCGCGGTGGATTGCTTGCGGACGAAAAACCGCCGGGGTGGCCCGGGTGGCGGGGTACGCAACCTCCGGGTACGCACTTCGGATACGCACCATGGCGGTGAGTTGCCAGCCCGGGCGGGCCGGCGAGGACTCCCGCTGAACTTCCCCGCCGCTCCCCGAAGGGCGGCTCCCTTACCAGAACCCCTTACCAGAACCCCTTACCAGAACCCCTCACCAGAACCCCTCACCAGAACCCCTTACCAGAACCCCTTACCAGAACTTGTGCAACCAGCTTTTCTTGGCCCCCCGTTTCAGCAGCACCGGGGCGTACTGGGTGTCCTTCTCCTGGATGTGCTGGATCAGCCAGTCCCGCAGCAGGCAGAACAGTTCCATGCTGACGCTGGTATCGCCGGCGCGGAAACGCTGGTCGATGCTTGATATTTTTTCAACGAACAGGTCATGGCCGCGTTTGTGGAGCGTGTATTCGTCATACTCGAACATGCGCAGCAGGCACTCTTCGATGGCAAAGTGCACCTTGGTGTAATCGACTACCGCCTCGATGACCTTGGCGAGTTCTTCCTGATTGCTTTTGCGCACGATGGCTGAGTAGAGATCATTGATCAAGGCCACGAGTTTCTTGTGCTGCTCGTCGATTTCTTGAATGCCAATATCGTATTCCGGTTGCCAGGTGATCACTTCCACTGGAGTTCTCCTCATTCAAATGACAATCGTCTAAGCAGGTAATGTGCCAGACCTTGGTGCCAGACCTTGCTGCCAAGGGTTGTGCCTGGGCACTGGGGCATTTTTCTGCTTGTTTGTTACTTGATCATGTCATGCCCGGCGTCGCTGCCCGCTGTTTTTCCCGTCCGGGCAAGGGCTGCGCCATGATTGCAGGCAGTGGTCCGGAATTTGCTTCGTGGGGTTTCTGTCATGAATTATTGCAGGTGTCCCATGCGTAAACGTCAGGCGGGCTGTCCCCTTTGTGGTGCAAACATGACCGCGAGGGACTGGCTTGGTGCAACGACCGCTCTGCTGGATACGGAGCTGGGGGTGCTGGCTGCCCGTTGTCCTCACTGCCAGGGCTATCTCGAGCTTCGACCGTTGGCGGGGCGGGTGGATATCGGCTATCGGGTCGGCAAGGAAAATCATCACTTCGAGGTGGCTCTGACTCTGCCCTATCCCGGTTTGGCGGTGAACCGTCTGGAAACCGCCATACAACTGAGCGCCGGTGATGATGCCTGGGAGTGGAGTGTCTGAGACTTCAGAGCATGGCGCCTTGCCCCACCAGGGCATAGCGCAGGGCCTTGCCCAGGGCCATGTACAGCAGGCAGGGCAGCCAGTGCAGCCGCAGCCAGCCGGCGGCAAGACAAAGGGCGTCGCCGATCAGGGGTAGCCAGGCAAAGATCAGGGCGCTGCTGCCCCAGCGTTCCAGCCGTTCCTTCTGGGGCAGGTTCTCCAGGCGCTGCCAGCGGGGCAGGAAGCGGCCGCAGGCGTAGTTGCAAAGGCCGCCCAGGCTGTTGCCCAGGGTGGCCAGGCCCAGGACCGGCCAGAATTGTTCCGGGTGCAGCCCGAGGTAGCCGAACAGCAACAACTCGGAACCGCCGGGCAATACCGTGGCGGCGAGGAAGCTCGCGAGAAAAATGCCCCATAAGCCCTGTTCAGCGGTGACGTGTAGCCATTCCACCCTTAAAATCCCCTCTTTGATTCAAAAAAGAAGCCCATGCCCGCGGATTACCTGCAGAAGATCCTCAACGCCCAGGTGTACGACCTGGCCGTGGAGACGCCCCTGGATTTTGCCTCGAATCTTTCCGCCCGGGTCGGCAACCGGATCTACCTCAAGCGGGAAGACATGCAGCCGGTGTTTTCCTTCAAGCTCCGGGGCGCTTACAACAAGATCGCCAGCCTCTCCAGCGAGAAGCTC
Organism: Comamonadaceae bacterium; assembly: GCA_029255645.1. GTDB lineage: Bacteria > Pseudomonadota > Gammaproteobacteria > Burkholderiales > Rhodocyclaceae > Azovibrio. The sequence goes on from JANLJE010000055.1 coordinate 20,898, forward strand.
AAGCGCGGTGTGATCTGCGCCTCGGCCGGCAATCACGCCCAGGGCGTCGCCATGTCCGCCGCCCACCTGGGCTGCCGGGCGGTGATCGTGATGCCCACCACCACCCCGGCGATCAAGGTCGAGGCGGTGAAGAAACGCGGCGGCGAGGTGGTGCTGGCCGGGGATTCCTACGACGAGGCCCACGCCCATGCCCGGGAACTGGAAAAGGCCGAGAAGCTGACCTTCGTGCATCCCTTCGACGACCCGGAGGTGATCGCCGGCCAGGGCACCATCGGCATGGAAATCCTGCGCCAGCATTCCCGCCACGACGGCAAGCTCCACGCCGTCTTCGTCGCCATCGGCGGCGGCGGGCTGGCGGCCGGGGTGGCGGCCTACATCAAGGCAGTGCGGCCGGAGATCAAGGTGATCGGGGTCGAGACCTTCGATGCGGACGCCATGAAGCGCTCCATCGCCGCCGGCAAACGGGTGCGTCTCGAGCAAGTCGGCCTGTTCGCCGACGGCACGGCGGTCAAGTGGGTCGGCGAAGAGACCTTCCGGCTCTGCAAGGATCTGCTCGATGACATCGTCCTGGTGGATACGGATGCCATCTGCGCCGCCATCAAGGACGTGTTCGAGGATACCCGTTCGATTCTCGAGCCCTCCGGCGCCCTGGCCATTGCCGGGGCCAAGGAATATGCCCGTCAGCATAAATTGAAGGACAAGGTGCTGGTGGCCGTGGCTTCCGGCGCCAACACCAACTTCGACCGGCTGCGCTTCGTGGCCGAGCGGGCCGAGATCGGCGAGCAGCGGGAGGCGGTGCTGGCCGTGACCCTGCCCGAAGAGCCTGGCGCCTACAAGAAGTTTGTCGCCCTGATCGGCAAGCACAACATCACCGAGTTCAACTACCGCTACCACCACCCTGCCGCGGCCCACGTCTATGTCGGCGTCCAGGTCGCAAACCGGGCCGAATCCCTGAAGCTGGTGGAAAGCCTGAAGAAGCACGGCTACCCGACGCTCGACCTGTCCGAGGACGAGATGGCGAAGCTGCATGTGCGCCACATGGTCGGCGGCCATGCGCCCCAGGTGCGGCAAGGGGGCATGAGCGAGCGGGTGTATCGCTTCGAGTTTCCCGAGCGGCCCGGCGCCCTGATGAACTTTCTCGACCAGATGAGCGCCGGCTGGAACATCAGCCTGTTCCACTACCGCAACCACGGCGCCGACACGGCCCGGGTGCTGGTGGGGATGCAGGTGCCGCCCGACGAGATGGGCGAGTTCCAGAGCTTCCTGAACAAGCTTGGCTACTGCTGCTGGAATGAGACCGAAAACCCGGTGTACAAGCTGTTCCTGGGCTGAAGGCATACCGTTTCGCATGACCTTCAGGAATGGATTGAGGATGGGCCGCTCCCTTTGCAGCGGTTGGGGGCCCCGGGCTTTTTGATTCGACAGCATGCCTTCTTGCAACACGCCGGGAACCTCTGGGGCCTGCCGGCACACCAAGGAGATCCCGAGGAGATCCGCCCCTGCCTGTGGACGGGTAAGTTAGAATCCTTTTTTTGAAGGAACCGGCTCCGCCGCCCAATCACGATGACCGCACGCCTCCGAGAGATTCCCTACAACTACACCTCCTTTTCCGACCGGGAGATCGTCATCCGCCTGCTGGGCGAGGCAAACTGGCGGATTCTCGATGAACTGAGGAGCGAGCGCGTCACCGGCCGCTCGGCCCGGATGCTCTATGAGGTGCTCGGCGACATCTGGGTGGTGCAGCGCAATCCCTACCTGGAAGACGACCTGCTCGCCAATCAGGAACGCCGCCTAGCCCTGGTGAATGCCCTGCATCACCGCATCATCGAGGTGGAAAAACGGCGTCAGGACAGCCAGGGGGAAGACCTGGAACGCAGCGCCAAGGTGGCCCGCCTGGTCCAGGCGGCCAAGGAGGCCGTGGAGCGCTTCGAGCAGTGGTTCCAGGAAACCATCTTGTTGCGCAAGAAGGTGCAAAAGATTCTCGGGCGCCACACCCGCAAGGACAATATCGCCTTCGATGGCCTGGCCCGGGTTTCCCACGTCACTGACGCCACCGACTGGCGCGTCGAATATCCCTTCGTGATTCTCTATCCTGATACGGAAGAGGAAATCGGCGCCCTGGTGCGCGGCTGCATCGAGGCCGGACTGACCATCATTCCCCGCGGTGGCGGCACCGGTTATACGGGCGGCGCCGTGCCGCTCAGCCGTTACTCGGTGGTGATCAACACCGAGAAGCTGATCGACCTGGGCCCGGTGGAGGAGATCGTCCTGCCCGGCGATGAGCCAAGAATGCGCGAGCCCTACGCCACCATCCGCACCGGCGCCGGCGTGGTCACCGACCGGGTTTCCGAAGCCGCCGGCAAGGCCGGCCGGGTGTTCGCCGTGGACCCCACCTCGGCTTCCGCCTCCTGCATCGGCGGCAACATCGCCATGAACGCCGGGGGCAAGAAAGCCGTGCTCTGGGGCACGGCCCTGGACAACCTGGCCTGGTGGAAGATGGTGACTCCGGACGGCAACTGGCTGGAAGTGGAACGTCTGAACCACAACTACGGCAAGATCCACGAGCAGGACCGGGTGCAGTTCCGGCTCAAGCGTTTCGATGTGGGCGGCAAGAACCTGCTGGCCGAGGAAGTCCTGGAAATGCCCGGCGCCAGCTGCCGCAAGGCCGGCCTGGGCAAGGACGTGACCGACAAGTTCCTGGGCGGCGTGCCCGGCGTACAAAAGGAAGGCACGGACGGCATCATCGTCGCGGCGCGCTGGGTGCTGCACCAGATGCCGCCGGTGACCCGCACCGTCTGCCTGGAATTCTTCGGCCAGGTGCGCGAGGCCGTGCCCTCCATCGTCGAGATCACCGATTACTTCAAGCCGGGTGGCAGAGGCCACCAGGCCGGGGTGCAGCTCGCCGGCCTCGAACACCTGGACGAGCGCTATGTGAAGGCCGTCGGCTACGCCACCAAGGCCAAGCGGCATGGCCGCCCGAAGATGGTGCTGATCGGCGACATCGTCGGCCACGACGAGGATGCGGTGATGGCCGCCACCTCGGAAGTGGTGCGCATGGCCAACAGCCGGGGGGCCGAGGGTTTCATCGCCGTCACCCCGGAAACCCGCAAAAAGTTCTGGCTGGACCGCTCCCGCACCGCCGCCATCTCCCGCCACACCAATGCCTTCAAGATCAATGAGGACGTGGTGATTCCCCTGCCGCGCATGGGCGAATACTGCGACGGCATCGAGCGCATCAACATCGAACTGTCCTTACAGAACAAGCTCGATTTGTGCGATGCCCTGACGCGCTTCTTCCTGGGCGACCTGCCGGTGAAGGTGGGCGACTCGAAGCTGGACAAGGCCGAACTGATCGGCGACCGGCGCGACCAGGCCCTGGAACACATCGCCAGCGTGCGCGCCCGCTGGCAGTGGATGCTGGATAACCTCGACCTGCCCCTGCCAAAGGCCGAAGCCCGCTTCGCCGAATTCGGCATCGAGGCCGGGGAACTCACCAACAAGGCCGCCAATCCGGTGCTCTTTCACCGCCTCCAGGATTATTCGGTGCGCGCTTCCTGGAAGAAGGAGCTGAAGGAGCCGCTCGATTTCATCTTCGATGGCCCGGTGTTCCGGCCCCTGTCGGAAAAGATGGAAGCCGTGCAGAAGGAAGTGCTGCGCGGCCGGGTCTTCGTCGCCCTGCACATGCATGCCGGCGACGGCAACGTGCATACCAACATCCCGGTCAATTCCGACAATTACGAGATGCTGCAGACCGCCAACCGGGCGGTGGAGCGCATCATGCATCTGGCCCGCTCCCTGGATGGGGTGATCTCCGGCGAGCACGGCATCGGCATCACCAAGCTGGAATTCCTCACCGAGGAGGAAATCCGCCCCTTCCGCGAGTACAAGGCCAGGGTGGACCCGGAAGGCCACTTCAACAAGGGCAAACTGATGTCCGGCGGCGACCTCTCCAATGCCTACACGCCGTCCTTCTCGCTCTTGGGCAGCGAATCCTTGATCATGGAGCAGTCCGAGGCGGGCCGCATCTCGCACATGATCAAGGACTGCCTGCGCTGCGGCAAATGTAAACCGGTATGCTCGACCCACGTGCCCCGCGCCAACCTGCTCTACAGCCCGCGCAACAAGATCCTTGCCACCAGCCTGCTGATCGAGGCTTTCCTGTATGAGGAACAGACCCGGCGCGGCATCAGCCTGCAGCACTTCGATGAGTTCAACGACGTGGCCGATCACTGCACGGTCTGCCACAAGTGCTTGAACCCCTGCCCGGTGGATATCGACTTCGGCGATGTCACCGTCGCCATGCGGAACTTCCTCAGAAAACAGGGCAAGAAAAAGTTCGTGCCCGGCACCGCCGCCGCCATGGCCTTCCTCACGATGAAGGACCCGGCCACCATCAAGCTGGTCCGAAAGGGGATGATCGAGTGGGGCTACAAGGCTCAGCGTCTGGGCCACGCCATCGGCAAGTCCCTGGGCCTGATCCAGGCGTCGGTGCAACACCCGCCCGCCACCCTGGGCCGGCCCGAGCTCAAGACCCAGATCATCCACTTCATCAACAAGCCCATGCCCGGCGGCCTGCCCAAGCGCACCTCCCGGGCCCTGCTGGATATCGAAGACGACACGGTGATCCCGGTGATCCGCAATCCCCGGAAGACCACCGAGGAATCCGATGCGGTGTTCTACTTCCCCGGCTGCGGCTCCGAGCGCCTGTTTTCCCAGGTAGGCCTCGCCACCCAGGCCATGCTCTACGAAGTGGGCGCCATCACGGTGCTGCCGCCGGGCTACCTGTGCTGCGGCTATCCCCAGACCTCGGCCGGCGAGGAGGACAAGGGCCAGAAGATCGTCACCGACAATCGCGTGCTGTTCCACCGGGTCGCCAACACCCTCAACTACCTCGACATCAAAACCGTGGTGGTGTCCTGCGGCACCTGCATGGACCAGCTCTTGAAGTACGAATTCGAGAAGATCTTCCCCGGCTGCCGGCTCATCGACATCCACGAATACCTGATGGAAAAGGGCTTGCAGCTGCAAGGCGTGCCGGGCACCCGCTACCTGTACCACGACCCCTGCCACACTCCCATGAAGATCTACTCCGGGATCAAAGTGGCCAATGCGCTGATGGGCGAGCCGGTGGAATTATCCGACCGCTGCTGCGGCGAATCCGGCACCCTGGCGGTGACCCGGCCCGACATCTCGACCCAGGTGCGCTTCCGGAAACAGCAGGAAATCGAACAAGGCGCCGCCCGGCTGCGCCGCGATTCCTTCGATGGCCAGGTGAAGATCCTCACCTCCTGCCCCTCCTGCCTGCAGGGCCTGTCCCGTTACCGCGGCGATGCCGGGGTCGAGGCCGAGTACATCGTGGTGGAAATGGCGAAGTACCTGCTCGGAGAAAACTGGATGGCGGATTACGTCAGGAAAGCCAGCAGCGGCGGTATCGAACGAGTTCTGCTGTAATCAGGACCTGCTGCAATCAGGGCCTGCTGTAATCAGGGCCTGCTGTAATCAGGAGCATCCGTAATCAGGAGCATCCGCGAAGACGCGCTACGCCGCGCCCTGGCCCGCCTGCGCCAAGCGCAAAGCCAGGCCTGGCTCGTGCCCCAATGGCTGGAGAGCGTGCAGGCGGCCTTGAACACCCCGTGGATCCTGGACATCGACACCCCCATCAAGCCTTTGTACGGCAAGCAGGACGGTGCCCAGGTCAGCGACAACCCCAGGAAGCCGGGACGCCCCGGCCATGCCCTACCCACCTACTGGGTCGGCAACCTGCGCCGGGTGCTCGATGTCGTGGTCTCGGAGCAAGTCAATCTAGTTGTCGCGTGAATCATGCCGCTAATGATGTTTGATCCTGAAAATCTCAGTTGGAGACGTGCATTTAGTCGGAACGGCTGGCAAGCTATGGTTTTGGGGTTGATCAAGGGAGTCACCCGATGGCTGAGTCGAAATTGAAGCGTTTGCAGAGCAAAGAAATGCTTTTGTCCTGTGCTGGCGTGCAGACGGCGGGGGAGCCGTGTGCGGGTTCGTTGGGAAGCCGACAGTGCGGCGACGCCGATGGGGCAACTGGCGTACTTCATCGAGTTGTATCACCGGCTACGAGTACGCTGTGCGGGTCACCAATCTTGATCACGAGATCCTCTCGCTCGGCCAGCTCTACCGCGACCGGGCGGACGCGGAAAACGCTTTCGATGAACTCAAGAATCAGTGGGGCTGGGGCGGCTTCACCACGCACGACCCGCATCGCTGCCAACTATCGGCGCGCGCAGTGGCGCTGATCTACAACGGGTGGAGTCAGTGCGCCGGCCCCGGTTTTTCTGGACACGAATTTGGGGTTGAATCGTGTCTGGAA
>JANLJE010000056.1 GCA_029255645.1 Comamonadaceae bacterium
GGAGCGGCTGCGGCGTCGTTTTGGCGGCTCGGTTTCCGTGCCGGGGAGGGGGGCCCTGGCGGTCAGGGCGCGATCTTGCTCCAGCGGGGCGGGGGCCGGGCTGGCTGAAGTCTCGGGGGGCTGGGGGGGGCTGCTGCGGAACACATAGGCGCCGGATTTTTCATCCCGCCCGAAGGCGATCAGGCCGCGGTTCTGGGCTTCCTCGAGCAGGTTTCCGAAGGCCTTGAAGCCGTAGTAGGACTCGTTGAAGCCAGGGTTGCGGCGTTTGATGGCTTCCTTCAGCACCGAGGCCCAGAGTTTTTCGGTGTCGCTACGCTCGGCCATCAGGTCCTCGAAGGTGGCCATGGCCAGTTCGATGCCCTTGCTGCGCCGGATTTCCAGTTCTTCCTTGCGCTTTTTGTCGTCCTCGCCGCGTCTGCCATTGGCTTCGCGCGGGCTGTCCTTGGGGCTGGCGCTGCGCTTGGCTTCGCGGTCGCGCACCAGGTCATCGTAGAAGATGAATTCGTCGCAGTTGGCAATCAGCAGGTCGGACGTGGATTGTTTCACCCCCACGCCGATGACCTGCTTGGCATTTTCCCTGAGCTTGGAAACCAGGGGCGAGAAGTCGGAATCCCCCGAGATGATGACGAAGGTGTTGACATGGGACTTGGTATAGCAGAGGTCCAGAGCGTCCACGACCAGGCGGATGTCGGCGGAGTTCTTGCCTGACTGGCGCACATGAGGAATCTCGATCAATTCAAAATTGGCCTCGTGCATGGTGGCCTTGAAGACCTTGTACCGGTCCCAGTCGCAATAGGCCTTCTTCACCACGATGGAGCCCTTGACCAGCAGGCGTTCGAGCACGGGTTTGATGTCGAATTTTTCGTATTGGGCGTCGCGCACGCCCAGGGCGACATTCTCGAAGTCGCAAAAGAGGGCCATGCTGACGTTTTCAGGGGTGGATGCCATGGGCGGATCTCGGGTGAAAGGGATGCCCGGAGTTTACCCTGACGGATCCGGCCTGTCCCTTGCCGCATGTTTGTACAGGCCGGGGCCGGGCCGGGTAAACTCCGCTGCTTTGAACCGGGTGCCCTTTGCCATGACCTTTGCCTCCCTCGGCCTGATTCCTCCCCTGCTCGAAGCGCTGGAAAAGCTGGGGTACCAGCAGCCCACCCCGGTCCAGACCCAGGCCATTCCGGCCGTGCTGGCCGGGCGGGACCTGATGGCGGCGGCCCGGACCGGCACCGGCAAGACCGCCGCTTTTGCCTTGCCGATCCTGCAGCGCCTGGCGACCCAGGGGGCGGTGCAGGCCGGCGAAGTGAGGGCCCTGGTGCTGGTGCCCACCCGGGAACTGGCCGAACAGGTCCATCAAAGCTTTCGCGACTACGGCCATTTTCTTGTGCTGCGCACCTACGCCGCCTACGGTGGCGTCAGCATCAGCCCCCAGATCACCGCCCTGGCCAGGGGCGTCGATGTGCTGGTCGCCACTCCCGGCCGCCTGCTCGACCTGCACCGCCAACAGGTCCTGAGCCTGCTGCAGGTGGAAACCCTGGTGCTGGACGAAGCCGACCGGATGCTCGACCTGGGCTTCGCCAAGGAACTGGAACAGGTCTTGGCCGCCCTGCCCAAACAGCGCCAGACCCTGCTGTTTTCCGCCACGTTTTCCGACGACATCCGCGCCCTGTCGACCCGGCTGCTGCGCCAGCCGCTGCGGATCGAAGTCAGTCCGCGCAACAGTACCGCCAAAAAGGTGAAGCAGTGGCTCGCCCCGGTGGACAAGAAGAACAAGCCCGAATTGTTCTGTCACCTGCTCAAGCAACAGCGCTGGGGCCAGGTGCTGGTGTTTGTCAAGACCCGCAAGGGCGTCGAGCAGCTGGTCGCCACCCTCCAGGCTCGGGGCATCCTCGCCGACTCCATTCACGGCGACAAACCCCAGGCCAGCCGCCTCAAGGCCCTGGAACGCTTCAAGGCCGCCGCCGTGCAGATTCTGGTCGCCACCGACGTGGCCGCCCGGGGCCTGGATATTGACGATCTGCCCCTGGTGGTGAATTTCGACCTGCCCACGGTGGCCGAAGACTACATCCACCGCATCGGCCGCACCGGCCGGGCCGGCGCCTCCGGCGAAGCCATTTCCCTGGTCTGTGCCGATGAAGTGAATCTGCTTGCCGCCATCGAAACCCTGATTGGCCGGACCCTGGAGCGCAAGGAAATCCACGGCTTTGCCCCGGATCACCGGGTGCCTCTCACCGGTGCCGCCGCTGCGCTGGCCCCCGGCAAACCCCAGCCGGCCAAGCCCGAAAAAACCCGGGGCCGGCGTTCGGGCAAGCCGGTTTCGAGCAAATGGGAAGGCTTTGACGCTGTGATTCCCGTCCGCAAACCGGGCAAGAGCCGTTCCCGCTAGCAGGGGTTTGAAGGCCGGGGCATCCTGATCCGGGATTGAACTTGCCGGCATCAACCGCGCCGTGGTGAAATTCCAGCCGCCAGCCGCCAGCGGTTTGTTGTTACAACTTGACCCGTCCTTCGCAGGAGCCAGCATGAACCGCCCACTTGACTATGCCACCACCCAGCCCGAACGCGCTGAAATCGATGCCCTGCCTGGCCTGACCCTGCTGGAATTCGGCGTGGCCTGGTGTCCCCACTGCCAGGCGGCGCAAGCACCCCTGGCCCGCGCCCTGGCTGGCGAGCCGGCGATCCGGCACCTGAAAATCGAAGATGGCCCCGGTCGTCCTCTCGGTCGTTCCTTCCGCGTCAAGCGCTGGCCGACCCTGATCTTGCTGCAGGATGGCCATGAAGTTGCCCGTCTGGAAAGGCCGACCGAAGCCGGGGCGATCACGGCCGCGCTTCGCCAGCGCAAGGCGCCGACGGCGTAGCGCCATCCCCTCCTCCGGTGCCTCGCATCCGGGGATCACCACCGCTGCGGCGCGGCGGCGAGGTGTTTACTCGGCTTCGCCCGTGTCGCGGCGCGGTACCGTGGCCGGGTCGGCGATGATGGGACGGTAGATTTCCACCCGGTCACCGGGTTTCAGGGGGGCATCCGGCTTGACCAGCTTGCCGAATATGCCCACTTTCTGGGTTTCCAGATCGATGTGGGGGAACTGTCCGAGGATGCCCGAGCGCACTATGGCTTCCTTGACCGTGGTGGTCTCGGGAACTTCGATATTCAGCCACACCTGCTGGGTGGGCTCGGAATAGGCAATGCCGATCTGCATGGTCTGTTCTCCGTGAGTCAGGCGGTGGCGGGCGTGGTGGCGGCAACGCTGCGGGCGGCCAGGCGGTCATCCAGGATGCGCTTGCCGGCCAGCAGGAAGCCCAGCACGGCAAAGGCGCCGGGGGGCAGGATCATCAGCAGGGCGCCGCCATAGCCCGCGACCTGGACCTCCAGGAAGGAAAAGCCAGGGCCGAGCAGTTGGGAGGCCTGGGCAAACAGCGTGCCGCTGCCCAGAAATTCCCGGATCAGGCCGATCAAGGTCAGCGCACCGGTGAAGCCGAGGCCCATGGCCAGGCCATCCACGGCCGAGGCGGTGACACCGGACTTCACCGCAAAGGCCTCGGCGCGGCCCAGGATGGCGCAGTTCACCACGATCAGGGCGATGAACAGGCCTAGCACCTTGTACAGTTCGTGGAGCCAGGCATTGAGGGCCATGTCCACCACCGTCACCAGGGTGGCGATGATGACCACGAACACGGGAATCCGGACCTGGTCGCTGACGGTCTTCCTGATCAGCGACACGATGATGTTGGAAACCACCAGTACGGCGGTGGTGGCCAGGCCCATGCCCAGGCCGTTGGTGCCGCTGGTGGTGACGGCCATGGTGGGGCAGAGGGCCAGCATCTGGGCAAAAACCACATTGTTTTCCCAGAGGCCGTTCTTGACGATGGTGCCGAGGTTGTCGCTCATGGTCTTACTCCTTAACCCTCAATTTCGGACTTGTGCTGGCTGAAGAATTCCAGCCCGCCCTTGACGGCCTTGACCACGGCCCGGGGGGTGATGGTGGCCCCGGCGAACTGGTCGAAAACCCCGCCGTCTTTCTTCACGGCCCACTGTTCGGGGGCGGGATCGTCCAGGGACTTGCCGTCGAAGGTCTTGACCCAGCCCCCCTTGCCCACATCGATCTTGTCGCCCAGGCCGGGGGTTTCCGTGTGTTTCAGAACGCGCACCCCCAGGATCCTGCCCTCCTGGTCCACCGCCATCAGGATCTGGATCGGGCCGGCGTAACCCTTGCCCTCCACCTTGAACACGGCCCCGTTGAGCTGGCCTGCCTTGCGGGAGCGGTAGATCAGGCGTTTGCTGCCATCGGCCTGTGCCAATTCGATGGTGTCCCCGAGCAGGTCGTTGTCGGCGAAGCCAGGCGGGAGTACCTGGGAAAGGGAGTCGCGCAGGTCCTTGGCTTCGGCGGCGGCAATGGCGTCTTTGGTGGCATGGGCGGCCCAGGCCAGGGAGGCCGAGGCGAGCAGGGCGACAAGGCCCAGTAACAGCGGCTGGTAGCCGGTCTTTTCGCGGATTTTGTCCAGATTCATCTCAGGCTCCCTTCTTGGCGGGAATATCCAGGGGCTTGCCCGCCCGGGTACGGCCCAGGATGCGGGGCTTGGTATAGCGGTCGATGATGGGGGTCAGGGCATTCATCAGCAGCACGGCGAAGGCCATGCCTTCCGGGTAGCTGCCGTAGGTACGGATCACCCAGGTCAGCAGGCCGACCCCGATCCCGAAGATCAGTTGTCCCGGTGCCGTGGTGGGTGAAGTGACGTAATCGGTGGCGATGAAGAAGGCGCCCAGCACGGCCGCCCCGGACAGTACATGGGGAATGACGCCCAGGTAGTGGGCCGGATCAAGCGCGTGGCCAATGGCGGCAGGGATCGCCAGGCCGGCAAACACGGCCAGGGGAATCTGCCAGCGGATCACGCCGGTAGCCAGCAAGAACAGGCCGCCGGCCAGCAGCAGCAAGGCGCTCGATTCGCCCAGGCTGCCGGCCCGGATGCCGATCCAGGAGATCAGGGGAGCATGGCCTGCGGCCAGGGCCTGGACCAAGTCGCTCCCCCGGGAAAGTTCGGTCTTGGCGTAGCCCAGCAGGGAGGCGCTGGCCATGGCATCCGGGGGGGGCAGGCCGGCCAGGGTGATCTGCAGGCCTTCGATGAAGCCCGGGGCAGCCAGGGTCGTCAGGGGGAGCGGCGTTACCCACTGGGTCAGGGGCAGGGGGAAGGAAATCAGCAGGGCCACCCGGGCCACCATGGCTGGGTTGAAGACGTTCTGGCCGAGGCCGCCGAATACCTGCTTGCCGATCACGATGGCAATGAAGGCGCCGATCACCCCGACCCACCAGGGGGCCCAGGGCGGCAGGGTCAGGGCCAGCAGCCAGCCGGTGAGCAGGGCGGAACTGTCGCCCAGGGTGCGGCGGATATGGGGGACGCCCATCAGGCGCAGGCTGATGAATTCAAACAGCAGGCAGGCGCCCAGGGTGATCAGCCAGAGGAAAAAGGCGGGCCAGCCAAACAGCCAGAAGGCGTAGGCCGTGGCGGGGGTCAAGGCCAGCTGGACGCGCAGCATGGTGCGGCTGACTGCGTTGCCGCCATGGGCATGGGGGGATGCCACGGTCTGGACGGCGGTGTAGGCAAAGGGAGTCATGCGGTCGCTCCTTGAGGGGCTGGCAGATTGGAGGGGGCCTGGCTTTCCGGGGTGGCGGCCGCCTGGGCCGCGCGTTCGGCCTTGCGGCGGGCGGCGGCTTCGGCTTTTTCCCGGGCTTCCCGCTCCAGGCGCTGGGCGCGGCTCTGGGCGAGTTTCCGGTTGGATTCCTGGCGCAGTTTCTCCCGCTCCTGGGCGCTCAGTTCGCCCTTGGCATGACTGAAATACTGCACCAGGGGAATGTGGGCCGGGCAGACATAGGCGCAGCAGCCGCAGGCAATGCAGTCCTTGAGCCCGGTCTTGACGGCACCTTTCAAGTCGTTGGCCTGGATGTGGCGGGCCATGTCCAGGGGCAGCAGGCCCATGGGGCAGGCCCCGACGCAGGTGGCACAGCGGATGCAGGGCTCTTCGGTCCGCTCTGCCACCTCGGCGGCGCTGAGGGCCAGGATGCCGCTGCTGCCCTTGACCACCGGCACCCGGGCCTGGGGCAGGGACATGCCCATCATCGGGCCGCCCATCACCAGGCGGGCCGGGGCGCTGTTGAGGCCGCCGGCGAAGGCCAGCACCTCTTCCACCAGGGTGCCCAGGGGCACCATGATGTTGCCGGGCTGGGCAACGCAGCCTCCGTTGACCGTGATCAGGCGAGCCACCAGGGGCCGGCCGAAGCGGATGGCCTGATGCACCGCCCAGGCCGTGCCCACGTTGTGGACCACCACGCCCACGTCACCGGGGCGTCCGTCGGCGGGGATTTCGTGGCCGGTCAGTTCCTGCACCAGCTGCTTTTCCGAACCCATGGGGTAGCGGGCCGGCACCGGGCAGATGCGGATGTGCGGCTGGGCGGCCGCCGCCTGCTGCATGGCGGCGATGGCTTCCGGCTTGTTGTCCTCGATGCCGACCAGGGCCTGGGTGGCGCCGGTGGCATGCAGCATCAGGCCGATGCCGTCCACGATGGCCGCGGCGCTATCGCGCATCAGCCGGTCGTCGCAAGATAGATAGGGCTCGCATTCGCCGCCATTCATCACCAGGGTGGTGACCTTGGCTTTTTCCGACAAGGAGAGTTTCAGGGCGGCGGGGAAGGTGGCGCCCCCCAGGCCGACGACACCGGCTTCGGCCACTTTCTTGCTGATTTCCGCCGGGGGCAGGAGGAAGGGATCGTTGAGGCCCTCCAGGTCGGCCCAGGCATCCAGGCCATCGGCTTCCAGGGTGATGGCCAGCACCGGCAGGCCCGAGGGATGCGGCGCGGGGATTTCACCGATGGCGGTGATGGTGCCGGAGGTGGGGGCGTGAATGGCGGCGGAAACGGCGCCCTGGGGGTCTGCCAGCCGTTCGCCCTTGCGCACTTTTTGACCGACCAGCACCACCGGTCGGGCCGGAGCGCCCAGATGTTGGGAGAGCGAAACAAAGAGGCGTTCCGGCACCGGCATGGTGCGGGTGACCGCGTCCGCGGCGGGACGCTTGTGATCGTCGGGGTGGATGCCCCAATCGCGACCGAAGAGTTTTTCCATCAGGCCCATGTCGGCATTCCTCAGGCGGCCAGCGGCTTGGGCATGACCCAATGCTGCAAGGTGATGGGGACGGGCTGCATCACCAGGGCTTCGGTGGGGCAGTGGTCGATGCAGGCGCTGCAACCGGTGCAAGCTTCCTTGAGGACGTTGTGGATCTGTTTGGGGGCGCCCAGGATGGCATCGGTGGGGCAGTTCTTGATGCAGCGGCAGCAGCCGATGCACAGGTCTTCGGCGATGGTGGCCAGTTTCGGGCCTGTATCGGCGACGGCGGCGAGGTCCAGGGCAAGGCCCATTTTTTCGGCGATGGCCACGGCTGTCGTCTTGCCGCCAGGGGGGCAGCAGCTGGCGGGCGCAGAGCCCGCCGCGATGGCGGCGGCCGCGCCGGAGCAGCCGGGAAAGCCGCACTGGCCGCAGTTGGTGCCGGGCAGCAGGGCTTCGACTTCATCGACGAAGGGGTTGGATTCGACCGCGAGGAAACGGCCGGCGATGCCCAGGATCAAGCCCAGGGCGGCACCGAGAATAGTGAGGCTGAGGATGGCGGCGATCATCGTGATTTCCTTAGATGTTGAGGCCGGAGAAGCCCATGAAGGCCAGGGCCAGCAGGCTGATGGTGATGAAAGCGATGGGGGTGCCGTTGAAGGCGACCGGTACCCGGGCCAGAGCGATGCGTTCGCGCAGGCCGGCGAAGATCATCAGCACCAGGGTGAAGCCCAGGGCGGAGCCGAAGCCGTAGGCCAGGCTCTTGAAGAAGCTGAAGCCTTGCTGGACATTCAGCAGGGCCACGCCGAGCACGGCGCAATTGGTGGTGATCAAGGGCAGGTAGATGCCCAGGGAGCGGTACAGGCCGGGGCTGGTTTTCTTGACGAACATCTCGGTGAATTGCACCACGGCCGCAATCACCAGGATGAAGGTGAGGATGCGCAGGAAGCCCAGTTCATAGGGCACCAGCAACCAGTGCTCCAGCATCCAGCTGGCTCCGGCGGCCAGGGTGATCACGAAGGTGGTCGCCATGCCCATGCCCAGGGCGCTGTCCATGCTCTTGGAGACACCCATGGACGGGCAGAGGCCCAGGAATTTGATCAACACCACGTTGTTGACCAGGGCGGTGGAGATCAGTAGCAGGATCAGTTCGCTCATGGCGGCGAGTCTCGACAGGGATTGCAATGCCCCCCTTCTGCAATGCGTATGCCAGCTTTCACCATTTCACCCTGGGGCGGCTCGAATCGTCACGTTGGCGCGGCTCGCGGATACTTTTGCACCAGACCGGTGCAAAAGCCGGGCTGTTTTTGTCGCAAAACCGACAGGGTTTTCTGTGGGATTGCTGCCAAAGCCCGATAAGCCAGTATTGGCGCGGGGGTCGGTCAAAAAAACTTTTGGTGGCATGGAATGTGCTGAATCCGGGTCCATCGATCTCAAGTCCGGGAGTCCACCCATGAATTTGAAGCCTCCCCCCAAGGCATGTACCGACCTGCCCCCGGAAATATTCCGCCAGGCGGTGGCTCAGGCCGATGTGGCGATTTCCATCACGGACCCGCGCGCCAATATCCTCTATGTGAATGAGGCCTTCACCCGGGTTACCGGTTACAGCCCGGTGGAGGCGGAAGGCAAGAATGAATCCATCCTTTCCAGCCGCACCACGCCCCGGGAGGTGTATCAGGAAATGTGGCATTCCCTTTCCAGCGGGCGCCCCTGGACCGGGCGCCTGCTCAATAGCCGCAAGGATGGCAGCCAGTATCTGGCGGAGCTGGCCATTGCGCCGGTGCTCGATGAAGCGGGGAATATTGCCCACTTCCTGGGCATGCACCGGGATGTTTCCGAACTGCACAGCCTGGCCAATCGGGTGCGCAACCAGAAGGCCCTGATTGAATCGGTGGTGGATGGGGCCCCGGTGGCCCTGGCGCTGCTGGACGAAACCGGGCGGGTGGTCCTGGACAACCAGGAGTACAAGAAGCTGCTCACCGATCTGGGGGTCGGTGAGCCTGCCCGTGAGCCTGCCCATGTGTTGCTGGAAGCGGCGTTGCCGGCCTGGCGCGAGGAACTGCTGGGCCAGGCCGGCCCGGCCCGGCTGCCGCCCCGGGAACTGCGCATCGACCGGCCCGGCGGCGCCTTGCCACGCTGGTTCTCCTGTTCCGCCCTGCCCATTGCCGCTCAGGATGAGCGGGCCGATGGCTTCTATGCCGAAGCTTCCCGACATTACCTGTTGCTGGTCGCCAGTGACGTGAGCGCGCTGCGCCTGGGCCAGGAGCAGGCCCGTCTGGCCGCCCTGCGCAGCCTGATGGCCGAGGAAGAACATGCGGCGGCCCTGCGGGAGAGCCTGTCTGCCGCCCTGTACCAGCTCGAAGGCCCGCTCAATGTCATGAGTTCCGCCATCAACATGCTTTGCAGCCGGGAGCCCGCCATGTCCGGTGCCCTGAGTTCCGCCCTGAGCGAGGGGCGCCGCCATCTGGAAGAGCTGCGCCAGTTGATTCCCCATGACACCCGGGAAGCGGCCGCGCCGGTCAACATCAACGAAGTGCTGCGCGACGTGCTCGACGTCTGCACCCCGCGGCTGCTGGCCAACGGCATCATCGTCACCTGGCAGCCCATGCCCACCTTGCCGGGCATCCTGGGGCGGCCCATGCAATTGCGCTCCCTGTTCAAGGTGCTGGTGGACAACGCCATCGACGCCTTGTCCCAGCGGGGCTGGAAGCAGCGGGAAATGAGCCTGTCCTCGGCGCTGGTGGGTGAGCAGATCCGCGTCTGCATCGACGACCGGGGGCCGGGCATTCCCGCCGAACTGCAACTCAAGGTGTTTGAACCCTTCTTCACCACCCGGGGCAAGCAGGGCCAGCATCTGGGCACCGGCTTGCCCCGGGCCCAGCAGGCCGTGACTGACCACGGCGGTTTCCTGGACCTGCTGGACGCGCCCGGGGGCGGTTGCCGGGCCCAGGTGGATCTGCCGCTGCAAGGAGGGCTGGAATGAACGAGGAAAATCACGGCAAGTGTTCCGAGGGGCACGCCTATGCCTTGGGCGGCGAGACTTCCGGCGTGTGCGAGACGCACGAACTGCATCTTTCCCAGATGGATGCCCTGTACGGGGTCAGTCAGGTCCTGTCCCGCTCCCTGGATTACCGGGAAACCATCCAGGAAGTGCTGCGCATTCTCGATGAGTCTGCCGGCCTGAGCCGGGGCCTGGTGAGTGTGGTGGAACCGGATGGCAGCCTGCTGGTGCAATCGGTGCATGGGGTCGATCCCGGTCATTTCGAATCGGTGCGCTACCAGTCCGGCGAGGGCATCATCGGTTTTGCCATGGAAAAGAGCCGCACCATCATCTTGCAGCGGGTCGGGGACGATCTACGTTTCATCAACAAGATGCGGGTTTACGACCCGGGGCTGCCCTTCATCGCCGTGCCCATCAAGGTGGCCGGCAGCCTCAAGGGGGTGCTGGCCGTGCAGCCGGTGGTGGAGGATGATCCCCTGCTGGAAGACCGGGCCCGCTTCCTGGAAATGATCGCCAACCTGATCGGCCAGAGTCTGCGGCTTTCCCTGCAGGTGGAACAGGAAAAGCGCTCCTTGCTCGAAGAGCGGGACCTGCTGCGCCGCACCGTGCGGCATCAGCATGGTTTCGACAGCATCGTGGGCCATTCCGCCGTGATGCGCCGGGTGTTCGAGCAGGTGCGGCTGGTGGCCAAATGGAACACCACGGTGCTGATCCGGGGCGAAACCGGCACCGGCAAGGAACTGATCGCCAACGCCATCCACTACAACTCGCCCCGGACCCGGGGGCCGCTGGTCAAGCTCAACTGCGCCGCCCTGCCGGAAAATCTGCTGGAGTCGGAACTGTTCGGCCACGAGCGCGGCTCCTTCACCGGCGCCGTGGGTAGCCGCAAGGGCCGCTTCGAGCAGGCCGACGGCGGCACCTTGTTCCTTGATGAAATCGGCGAAATCTCGCCGGCCTTCCAGGCCAAGCTGCTGCGGGTGCTGCAGGAAGGGGAATTCGAGCGGGTCGGCGGCAGCCGCAGCATCAAGGTGGATGTGCGCATCATCGCCGCAACCCACCGGGATCTGGAAACTGCCGTCGACATGGGCGATTTCCGCGAAGACCTGTTCTACCGCCTGAACGTGATGCCCCTTTACCTGCCGCCCCTGCGCGACCGGCTGGAGGATATTTCCGATATCTGCCGCCACCTGCTCACCAAGGTGGGCAATGTGCAAAAACGCAAGCTCACCATCACCGACAGCGCCCTGCGCCGCCTGGCCAATTACGACTGGCCGGGTAATGTGCGGGAACTGGAAAACTGCCTGGAGCGGGCGGCGGTGCTGTCGGAAGACGGGACCATCGACGGGGACCTGATCCGCTTCCCCGGCCGGGAACGCATGCCTCAGCGGGCGGGCGTGCCCCTGGCCGCACCCGTCAGGGCTGCGGCGGTGCCTGCGCCAACGGGCGAACCCGCCGCGCCGGATGACCCCAATCTGTCAGAGCGCGAACGGGTGATTGCGGCCCTGGAACAAGCCGGTTGGGTGCAGGCCAAGGCGGCCCGCATCCTGAACATGACCCCCCGGCAGATCGCCTACCGGATTCAGACGCTGAATATCGAGGTCAAGCAGTTCTGATCCCGCCGTCCCTTTTCCTTGTTTTCCCCTTTGTTGCAGATCTGACAAAGGGAGGGAGAGGCGGCGCCTCATGGTGAGGTTCATGATGAGGAAGGTGATGAAATAAAGGGGTTTTTTGCTGGCACTGTGTTTGCTAGTCAAGTCTCTCAAGTTCATTCAAGGTTCATTCAAGGTTCATTCAAGGAGGTCATATGGCCAAACCCAGAAAACATGTGCTCGTCTGCGTCCAGGGGCGTCCCCCCGGCCACCCCCGGGGTTCCTGCCAGGAAAAGGGCTGCAATGAGGTCTATCAGAAATTTTCCGGGGAATTCCAGAACCGCAATCTCTGGGCCTCGGGTTATCTGCTCACCAACACCGGCTGCCTGGGGCCTTGTCATCTGGGTCCCACGGTTCTCGTCTATCCCGAGGGCATCCTGTACACCGGCGTCAAGCCCGAGGATGTGGCGGTCCTGATCGACGAGCACCTGATGTTTGATCAGCCCGTGCAACGTCTGCTGGCGCCCAGGGAAGTGTGGGGTTGATCATGGATGGCGCAATGCTCTACTGTGAAATCGGCGATATCGTGTTCTGCAAGGAAGCGCTGTTCAATGATGGCGGCATTCCCGATCTGCCCGAGGATGCCCTGCTGGCCCGTGCCGGCACACGCGGTGTGATCGTTCAGACCGGCGTGATCGAGGCGGATGAGCGGCAGGCCATCTTTCTGGTGCGCTTTGAAGGCGAAGATGGCCTGCTCGGTGGGCCTGTCGGCTGCCTTCCGGACGAATTGATCCAGAGCGAAGCCGAAGCGGCAATCCTGCGTCAGCAGGCCGTCTGAAGCGGCCGGCGCGGCAGCTTTCAGGCCGCCTGGCGGTTGCCGGCGGCCTGCAGGAGTGCCTGGATCCAGGCTTTTTGCGCCGCTTGCCGGCGGGCCTCTCCGAGGCGTTCGATGATGCGTTCTCGCACGGCGGCAAATGTCAGGGTTTCCCCGGGCTCGATGGCATCGCAGCGCAGCAGGTGCCAGCCCATCGGGGATTCCGTGGGAGCTGAAACCTGGCCGGCCTGGAGGGCGAAGGCCACCGCCTCCAGTTCGGGATAGAGTTGCCCGGGTTTGACCAGGCCGATCACGCCGCCTTCCAGGGCCGAGGGGCACTGGGAATGCTTGAGGGCGAGGGCGGCGAAGCTTTCGTGGTCGGTCAGGGCGGGAATCAGGGCGTTCAGGGTGGCCTGCACCCTGGCCTTTTCCCCGGGAGAATCAAACGTCATCAGGATGTGCTGGATGCGCCGCATTTCCGGGCGTTGAAAGGCGGCCGGATGGAGACGGAAGTAAATTTCCGCCTCCACTTCGGAAACCATTCCGGCCGTGGCGGAAACCCGCTCCAGAACGGTTTCGAGGCGTAGATCGCGGTTGATGGCGTCCACCAGACTGGATTCGCTCAAGTGGTGCGCGCGCATGTCGGCCAGGAATTCGTCCCGGTCCGGATAGCGGGACTGGATTTCCTTGAGGCGTGCCTCTACCGCAGGCCAGGGCACCATCACCCCCGCGGCCTCCGGAGCGCCCAGGACCAGGGCTTCGATGCGGGCCTGATGCACGCTGATCTTGTGCAGCTTGGCCTGCTCGGCGGGGTTCAGGGCTGCCGGGACTTTTTTGAACAATTCCCAGGAAATCTTGAGCTCAAGATAGGCTTGCATGGTTGGCTCCGCGCTGATCTGCCGGGTGAAGAGGGGCGAGCATGGCTTCGGGAATCTGCAGCACCCGCCCCGGCAGGGTATCAAAATGCACGTGGTAGATGAGGCCGGCGGGATGGTCGCGGATCACCTTGATGATTTCGCCCGGATCGCCGGCATGGATGAGAAGCTCGCCACCCACCTTGAGGTCGGCGAGGCTGCTGACTTTTTCCCGGAATTCATACCTGGAGGGGACCCAGGGCTCGTCGATGCCGAGCAACTCCTCTTCCCGGCAGCCGACCAGGCGGTTTTCTTCGTAGAAAAACACGGTGTAGATGATCTGATCCTGGAGGAAGGTGCCGATGTCCCGGACCAGGCCGGTACTGCCGCGCCGCACCAGCAGTTCGCCCACATCGGCGCCGGGGAAGGTGCCGTCGTCCCGGACATTGCGGACGACGCGCACTTCGTCATCGATTTTCCACCTCGGTCTCATGTGCGGAAAACCTTGTCGAGCGGCACGAAGGAGGACATGCCGCCTTCCGGCGTGGGGGTGTTCTGGAACACGGCGAAAACCTTTTCGGTCAGGGCGTCGGATTTGACGAAGTCGTCGTAGGCCTGGGCAAGCCACTGCTTGTAGATGGCGGTCCTGCCGGCGTCATCGGCGGGCATTTCCCTGGCGTAGCGGGCCAGGTAGTCGTGGAAGCGCTGCAGGATGTGCAGGCGGTTTACCTGCACCACGCTGGGCTCAAAGGCAACGCCGAAGTATTCGAGGAAGTCTTCAGCGGTAGAAATTTCTTCCAGGGCTTCGTCCAGGGTCAGGGTGTCCATTTGAATCTCCTCAGGCAGTCAGGGGTAACGCGTGCTCCACCTCCGGGCGGGGGTGGAATTTCGGAAAAATCCAGGTTATCCATGGGGCAGGGCGCTCAGCGGGTTGGGGCGGATTGAGGCGGATTGGGTATCCCGCGCGTCATGATCGCAGCACAGCTCGCCTGCCGTGCACACGCCACAGCGTTCGCCCTTTGCATCGGGCGTGTCGGCCAGGGGCTGGCCCCGCTTGATGGCCTTCAACTCGCCCTCCAGGAGTTCGATACGCTCCAGCAGGCAGGTGATGGACCTGGCCACCGGGTCGGGCAGCAGATGATGGTCCAGGCTGATGCCATTGGCCGGGCGGGGCGAACCGGCCCGGGTCGGCACGATGCGGCCGGGCACGCCGACCACGGTGCGGTCACTGGGCACATTCTTGACCACCACCGAATTGGCGCCGACCCGCACCCGGTCGCCGACCTCGATGGGGCCGAGAATCTTGGCGCCGGCTCCCACCACCACCCCGTCGCCCAGGGTGGGGTGGCGCTTGCCCTTGCTCCAGGAGGTGCCGCCCAGGGTGACGCCGTGGTACAAGGTCACGTCGTCGCCGACTTCGGCGGTTTCGCCGATCACGACACAGGCGCCGTGGTCGATGAAGAAGCGGCGGCCGATCCGGGCTCCGGGGTGGATATCGACGTTGGTCAAGGTGCGGGCCAGGAAGGAAAGCAGGCGGGCCAGGAAGCGGAACTGACGCTTCCACAGGCGATGGGAAAGCCGGTGCATCAGGATGGCGTGCAGGCCCGGGTAGGTGGTGAGCACTTCGAGCGTGCTGCGGGCGGCCGGGTCACGCTCGAAGACGCAGCCGAGATCTTCGCGGATCTGGGCCCAGAGGCCCACGGTGGGCGGGCTGGCGGCGCAGAGGGGCAGGGCGGCAGTTTCAGGCATGGGGGCCATCCTCCGTAAAGGCCGAGGGGGCGGACGGTCGGGCATGGAGCAGCTCCAGGAGTTCGGCATCTTCCGGGGGACGCTTGGCGGCGATGACGAAGGCGCGCACGGCCCCCACCAGTTCCCGGGCCATGGCTTCGGAAAGCGTGACGCCGAGGCCGGCATAGACGGCCATCACGGCCTTGTGGCCGGAATGCTTGCCGAGGACGATACGGTGGCTGCGCCCCACTTCCATGGGATCGAAGCCCTGATAATTGCGGGGGTCCTTCAGGAGGCCATCGACATGGATGCCGGCCTCATGGGTGAAGGCGCCGGGTCCGATGATGCTTTTTTGCCAGGGAATCGGCCGGCCGGATGCCCGGGCCACCCGTTCCGAAAGGGCGGGAAACCCCTTGAGGCTGATGCCGGTCGTGCCGGCGTGGAATTTCTCGATGCCCAGCACCACTTCTTCCAGGGCGGCATTGCCGGCCCGCTCGCCCAGGCCGTTGACCGTGGTATTGACGTGGGTGGCGCCGGCCCGGATCGCGGCCAGGGTATTGGCAGTGGCCAGGCCCAGGTCGTCGTGGGCGTGCATTTCGATGGCCAGGCCCGAGCAGCTGACCAGTCGTTTGATGATGTCGTGCAGGCCGAAGGGTTCCATGATGCCCAGGGTGTCGGCATAGCGCAGGCGCATGGCGCCGGCCCGGGCCGCGACTGCGGCAATCGCCAGCAGGAAGTCCGGATCGGCGCGCGAGGCATCCTCGCAGCCGATGCACACCTCCAGGCCCAGATCCCGGCCCCGGGCCACATATTCGGGCAGGGTCTGCAGCAGCCAGGCGCGATCCTTCTTGAGTTTGTAGGACAGATGCTGGTCCGAGGCGGGGACGGAAATATCCACCATCCGGGCGCCCAGACCGGCGCAGGCCGCCAGGTCCAGGGGGTGCATGCGGCACCAGACCATCAACCGGGCCTGGAGGCCCAGGTCGGCCACGGCGCGGATGCTCTGGCGTTCCTCGGCGCCCATGGCCGGGATGCCCACTTCCAGCTCGGGTACGCCGATGGCGTCCAGCCCCAGGGCGATCGACAGCTTCTCCTCCAGGGAGAAGGCCACCCCGGCGGATTGTTCGCCGTCCCTCAGGGTGGTGTCGTTGATAGTGACTGCCTGCATGGCGGCCTCGAAAAAGCGGTAGGTAGAAAGTCATTAGCAAGGCGGATGCCAGAAATAAACTCACGTTGATTCAATGGCTTGCAAATTTGCGGCCGGCGCTTTGGCGGGGATGGAGCGGGCTGTGTCGTATTTCTGACAAGCACGACCGGGGGCGGATTGCCGGCTGCCGCCTGCGGCGCTTTGCTGGCAGGCGTCCGGGCCAGGCGGGGCAAAAAAATCCCCGGGGCGTCTTGCGACGACCGCCGGGGTGAGGTGAGGACTACTGAAAACAAGGATCAGGCGTAGGCCGGGGCGAAAGCCTGTTCCGGATGGGCGAGGGGGCCCTTCTCGGTCCAGTAAGGGGAGAGCTTGCGCAACTGGGCGATGATGGGGGGGACGGCTTCGATGACCCGATCCACTTCGGCTTCGGTGGTATAGCGGGAGAGGGAGAAACGGATGGTGCCGTGGGCGGCGGTGTAGGGGATGCCCATGGCGCGCATGACGTGCGAGGGTTCGAGCGACCCCGAGGTGCAGGCGGAGCCGGAACTGGCGGCAATGCCTGCCTTGTTGAGTAACAGCAGGATGGCTTCGCCTTCCACATATTCAAACGCGATGTTGCAGGTGTTGGGTAGCCGGTTGGCCGGGTCGCCGGTGACAAAAGCGTGGGTGACCCGGGCCAGGATGCCTTTTTCCAGCTTGTCGCGCAGGCGCCTGACTTCGGTGTTCTCGAATTCCAGATGTTCCATGGCCAGCTCGGCGGCCTTGCCCAGGGCGACGATGGCCGGGGCATTCTCGGTGCCGGCCCGCCGGCCGCGCTCCTGGTGGCCGCCGCGCAGTAGCGGACGGAAACGGCAGCCGCGGCGCAGATACAGGACGCCGATGCCCTTGGGGGCATGCAGCTTGTGGCCGGAGAGGGAGAGCATGTCGATCTTGCTGTCCTTGAGGTTCATGGGAATCTTGCCCACGGCCTGGACCGCATCGGTATGGAACATGATGCCCCTGGCGGCAGCCAGTCCGGCCATTTCTTCGACCGGGAACAAGGTGCCGGTTTCGTTGTTGGCCCACATCGCCGAGACGATGGCGACCCGGTCATGGAGCAGGGACTTGTATTCGTCCATGTCGATGCGGCCCTTCTTGTCCACCTTGAGCTTGTGCACGATATAGCCTTCCTTCTCCAGCCATTCGCACAGGGTGAGGATGGCCGGGTGCTCGACCATGGTGGTGATCACCGTGTTGCGTTCCGGCTGGGCCTTCAGGGCGGAGAGGATGGCGGTGGAGTCGGACTCGGTGCCGCAGGAGGTAAAGATGATTTCCGAGTCATGCTCGGCACCGAGCAGGGCCTGAATCTGCTGGCGGGCCAGTTTCAGGGACTTGCCCACCTGGCTGCCAAAGGCATGGATGGAAGAGGGGTTGCCGAAATGCTCGGTAAAGAAGGGGAGCATGGCTTCCACCGTGACGGGGTCGACCCGCGTGGTGGCGTTGTTGTCCAGATAGATGGGTTCCATGGCAGTTCCTGTCGGGATGGGGGCGCTTGCACGCGGGGTTCTGGCTCAAGCCTCTACGGGCATGTAGGAAACGGGCAGCACCTGGACCAGTTCGCCGAGGGCTTCGATCATCTTCTGCTGGATGCCGCCCAGGGTGGCCGCTTCCATCATGCAGCCGGAGCAGGCGCCCTTGAGGCTGACGTAGATCATCTTGCCCTGGACTTCCACCAAGTCCACATCGCCATGGTCGCGCTGCAGCATGGGGCGCACGGATTCGAGCACTTCCTCGATCCGCTTGATGCGCTGCACGCTGGTGAGCCTGGCCTTGGGAGCCGCCGGGGTGGCGGCAGTTGCGGCAGTTGCAGCAGTTGCAGCAGTTGCGGGTGCGGCGGTTTGGGCCGGGGTCCCGGTCTGCTGCCGCGGGGGCGAGGTTTCGCCGGGGCCGGCCCGTTCGCTCTTGACCCTGGCCAGGATTTCCTCGATGCCTTCGTGGCAGGAGGTGCAGCCGCCGCCGGCCTTGGTGTAGAAGGTGACTTCCTCGACCGTGTTCAGGTTGTTGGCCTTGACCACGTCCTCGATCATCACCGCGTCGATGGCGAAGCACTTGCAGATCAGGGCGCCTTCCTCGTGGTCATCGCTCCAGACTTCGCCACGATAGTTGGCGATGGCGGCCTGCAGGGCTTCACGACCCATCACCGAGCAGTGCATCTTTTCGGGGGGCAGGCCGTCCAGGTAATCGGCGATGTTCTGGTTGGAAACCTGCAGGGCTTCGTCCAGGGTCATGCCCTTGATGATTTCGGTCAAGGCCGAAGAAGAGGCAATGGCGGAGCCGCAGCCGAAGGTCTGGAAATGGGCGTCCTGGATCACTTCGGTTTCAGGATCCACCTTGAGCATCAGGCGCAGGGCGTCGCCGCACTGGATGGAACCCACGTCACCGATGCCGTTGGCTTCTTCGAGGGGGCCGGAATTGCGGGGGTTGAAGAAATGCTCGCGAACCTTGTCAGAATATTCCCACATGCTTTGATCTCCTTAGACCGAGAACGACGAGCCACAGGAACACTGGGCACTGGCGTTGGGGTTGTCAAACTTGAAACCGGTATGGGTGAGGCTGTCGATGAAGTCGATGGTGACGTTGTCGATCATGGGGTGGGTAAAGGGGTCTACCAGCAGGGTGATGCCATCGACTTCGATTTCAAGGTCGTCTTCGGCCTTCTCGGTCTCGAGGCGCATGTTGTACTGGAAGCCGGAGCAGCCGCCGCCGGAAATCACCAGGCGCAAACCCACCACGGGGGTTTCGGAGCCGCGAATGAAACGCTGGATGGCCTGAGTGGCCTTCGGGGTCAGATTGATCATGTTGATTCTCCGATGAAAGGGGGATGGCCTTATTCAGCAAGGGCCGTGCCAAATGACAAAATCCATTCAAAACAGTGACTTGTGTTTTTGTTGGTACGGCATTGTCGGTTTTGTGACAGGCCACGGGGGGCATTCTGGTGCGCATGCCCCTGCGGGGTGCGGCGCGCCTGGATCAACCCAGGACGTGTTCATAAGCGCGCCGCATCAAGTCGAGCTCGATGGCAACGATGCCCCGGGCTTCGGTGATGTTGATGAACTTGCCGCCCAGGGCTTCGGCTGCGGCAAATGGCGGGTCGATGCCGGTGAAGCCGCCCAGCAGGATGGGAATGTCCCCATCCGGGCCGCTGGCCCAGCAGTGGAAGTCGGTGACGGCTTCGATGCTGTCCGGGGGGAGTTCCAGTTTTTCTTCGGTCTGGCGCAGGAAGCCGGCCGGGTGAATGGCCGCAGCATGGGGGGTCTCACTGGAAAAAAGGGTGCTCTCGCCGGGCAGGGGCTCGAAACAGAGCATGCCGCCGGGCAGGCGCAGGTAACGCAGGCGGCCACTGGTTTTCTGTTTGTGCAGCAGGAGGATGCGGGGGGGCAGGGAGATACCGCTCATGACGACTCCGGCATGGCGAGCAGCACAGGGTCGCTCTTGAGTTGATCGAGGCTGCCCCAGACTTGCACCGCCTCGACGAACTGGCCGGCGAGTTCGGGATGCGGGACGAGTATCTGGTATTCAGCGAAGATGCGCAGGTCGGGAAAAATGGTGATCGTGCCATAGCGCTGCCCGTCCTTCCAGGTGCCGATCAGGCTGATTTCCCCGGAATAGGGGTCTGTCTGCTGGCGATAGCTGGGGGCCGGCCAGGCCGGATTCGGGCCCAGGTCCACCCCCAGCCGGGTTGCCGCCTGATGGATCCTGGCACAGACGGCCTCACCCAGCCGGGTGTGTGTGGCGACCACAGCGGCCAGGTCGGCCTCCGGGGGGAGGGTCGTCATGGCAGACCGCTTTCGGGCCGGGATCAGGCCAGCGCCGGGGAAGCGGCGTAGGTGTAGCACTTCTTCGGGCATACCCGGTTGCAGGCGCCGCAGCCGATGCAGTCCATGGCATTCTTCAGGGTCATCACGGAAGCGTTGTTGTCGTCGCCGTCGTCCAGCTCATCGAGATCCTTTTCGATCAGGTCGAGGACGTCGCGGGGGCAAACCTTGTAGCAGCGGCCGCAGCCGATGCAGGTTTCCTGGTTGATGGCGGTGACGAATTCAGGAATCCAGACGGCGCCGCCCAGGGTCAGGCCGGTGATGTGGGACATGTGAAGCTCCTTTCTCGAGGGTTCAGGATTGCCGCGCGGCTTCGAGACGGGCGTTGGCGTCGGCCCAGGCCTTGCAGGCATCAAAGGTGGATTGGGCGAGGCCCGGAATTTCCTGATAGCCGGCCGGCAGGCGGTCTTCTACCAGGTCATGCATTTGTGAGGCCCATTCGGAGGCGATGCGCTTCAATTTCTTCACCTCCTTGTCCAGGGCCTTGAGTTCTTCTTCGCTCATGGGTTCTTCTTCGCTCATGGCAGGACTCCTTGCGGGGCTGGCTTACAGCCCCGCGACTTCGGGATACCTCCCGATCCGCTCCAGGGCAATGCCCAGCAGTGCGTCCGCGTCATCCTTCATCCGGGAGAGGCTGGGGAAGCCGAAGCGATGCACGTCGCGCAGGGTTTTCTCCACCACGACCAGCTTGCCGACGGTGATCAAGGCGCGGCCGAAGCCTTCGTGAGTCAGGTGCACCAGAGGGACGGCCATCAGCTTGCATTCCTTTTCGATCAACACCGAAATGGCGTTGTAGAAGCATTTCACCCGGGCGATGGTGGTTTCGTCGGGGTCGCCGACGATGGGCACCTGCGCCTTCTTTTCCTTGGTCATGATGTAGGGTTCGAGGATCTGTTCGAAAGTCCAGCCGTTGTAGGTGCCGTAGGTATCAAGGGCGCGCATCTGGCGCACCATTTCCTTGATGAAATCGGTATCGAGGATGGGATCGCGTTCGGCGACGGCTTCAGCGCTCATGGTGGGGCTCCGTATCGGTAAAGGGGGATGAAACGATGGGGATGAAGCGGGGTACTGCAACGATCTTCGGGGTGGGCATCAGGCCGGGCAGGCGGTGCACGGCAAGCCGGATCAGGGCCAGGGCGGCGAGCAAGCCGATGAGGGCGCCCAGGGCGGTGGCGGCGTCGCTGCCCGTGCTGGCATTGCCGATGCCGGCGCCGGTGAGCATGGCCAGGGCGGGGAACAGGTAACCGAGCAGGGCCATCCGGGGCAAACTGCTGGCCGGCAGGGAAAGGCGGATCCGGTCGCCGACCCGGAGACCGGCGGGGGCGTCCAGGGTCAGCCGGGCGGCCGGGCGGCCGGCGCCCACCTTGCCGATGCTGCAGTCCTGGCCGTGGCCGCAACCCTTGCAGCCACCGGTTTCGATGCTGACCGTGGCCTTGCCGTCGGCAATGGCCAGAACCGTGCCCTGGGGAGTGTCCTGGGGATCCATCATCATCCCTTCCAGCCTTCTTCTTCCATGGCGGCGAAGCGGTCCGGGCCGGCGGCCCTGGACTGGGCGGCCAGGGCCCGGTCGATCCAGGGCACGCCGCCTTCCACCATGGCGGCGCTGACGTCCTTGATCAGCTCGTCGATGGCATCCACCTCGGTGACCCGGATCGGCTGCACGCCCTTGGCCAGCAACTGCTTGATGGCCGAGGCGCCGATGGCATGGACGAACACCGCGTCGCAGCCGGCGAGAAAATCCACCTTGGCGAGCAGCTTGTTTTCGTTGCCGTCCATGGCTTCTTCGGGGAATGCTCCGAAGCCGCTGACGGTGGCGCCGGCCGGGGTGACGGTATAGACCACGAAGGACTGGGCCGCGCCGAAGTGCTGGTTGACCCGGACCCGGTCGTCGGAAGCGAAGGCAAGTTTGAGCATGGTGGCGGGCTCCGGCTCAGTGGACCAGACCAGTTGCAGGCGCCGCCCCAGCTGTTTCGAGGGCGCGGGGGCTGTCTTGCCAGTACAGGGATCGGTAGGCTTCGGTGTCATGGTGCTGGGCCTGCAGGAGGTTGGCGAGGTCGAACAGGGCTTGGCGCGTGCCGCGATAGCCCACCCAGGTGCGGGCGTAACCGCCGACCTGATCGTATTGCGGGAAACCGGCGCGCAGCAGGGGCAGGCCGAGCCGCCTGGCCGTCTCTACCCCGTGGGAATTGGTGATCACCAACTGGGCCTGGCGCAAGCGGGCCTGGCTTTCCAGGTCGGCCAGGTCGCCGATGGTGATGCTGCCGATATCGAGTTCGGCCAGGGATTCGGCCCGCACCGGCGAGACGGCGGCCACGACTTCGGCGCCCATGCCCAGGGCGAAGTTGCCCAGCATCACCAGCAGGTCCGGGTCGGCGGCAATCGCCAGGCGGGCGAAGCCGAGCATGAAGTGGCTATCCACCATGGCGTCCTGGAGCTGGGCCCGCTGCCGCTCGATCTGCCCGGGCACCGGCTTGCCGGAAATCCCGGCCAGGGCCTGGGTGAAGGCATCGCACTCGTCCAGGCCCATCAGGCCGGTGAAGCGGTAGTCGGGCACGCCGGTGCGGGCCGCCAGCTTGTCGGCCGCCTTGTCGAGGGACTTGCCGATCACCAGGGTGGCGGCGGATTCGCCCATGTCGCCAATTTCGCCCTTGGGTGTGCCGCCGATGGTCAGGGCCGAGAACTCGGCTTCCACCAGATGGCCGTCCAGGGCGTCGGCGATGTCCGGCAGCACGATGGGCCGCAGGCCGAAGGCTTCGATCCATGCCTTGATGTCCTCGATGTCACCGGGAGTCAGCATGCTGGAGGCCAGCACATTGACCTGCCTGGGGCGGCGGCCGACGTTGCGACGCTCGGGTACCAGGGTCTCGATGATGGCTTCGAGGGCCAGGGCGTAGCCGGTTTCGAGGCAGCCCAGATAGTCGGGCGTATTCACCGGCACCACGGCTACATGGTCGAATTCCGGGTGGGCGGCGCGAAATGCCTTGACCGAGCGGTGGAGGTCGGTGCCCTGGGTTTCGGAGAGGCCGGTGGTGACCAGGCCGATCACATCGGGCCTGCTCTTGCCGGACAAGGTGGCAAGGGCTGCAACGATGTTTTCGTCGGCACCCATGATCGAGGACACCTGATCCATGGCCGTGGTCTGCAGGGGAATCGGCTCCCGGAAGTGGCGCACGAAGAACACCTTGCCGAAGGCGGTACAGCCCTGGGAGCCGTGCATCAGGGGCAGGCTGCGGTTGAGGCCGAGGAAGGCCAGGGCAGCGCCGATGGTCTGGCTGACCTTGAGGGGGTTTACGGCCAGGGCCTTGGTGGATTTGATGATTTCAGCCATGAAGCGCTCCTGATCAGGCGGCCAGCACGGTGCCGGCGGCGTTCTGTCTGGCCCAGGGGGCGGGTTTTCGTACCGCGTTCCAGACCGGGCTCTCGATGGAGAGGGCCAGTTGCCGGGCCAGTTCTTCCATCCCGGTGTAGCCGGCGTAGCCGAATTCCCGTTCCTGATTGATGTCGAGGAAGGGGATGCGGGCCTTCAGGGCGGTGTAGAGATTGCGGCCCCCGGCGATCAGAATGTCGGCCCGGTATTCCTTGTAGGTGGACAACAGGGCCTTGGGGCTGCCGTCGTCGATCATCTTGGTGTTCTCGCCCATCAGTTCGCGGATGCGGGCCTTGTCTTCCTCGGTGGATTTCTTGGTGCCGGTTGCCACCACGGTCATGCCCAGGTCCTGGAGGGCGGAAACGATCGACCAGGATTTCACCCCGCCGGTATAAAGCAGCACCCGCTTGCCTTCGAGGCGCTTGCGCCAGGGCTCCAGGGCGGCATGGGCCCGGGCTTCTTCAACGCCGATCAGGGCTTCGGTGCGGGCCATCAGGTCCGGGTCGCCGATCAGGCGGGCGAAGTCGCGCAGGGCGTTGGAGGTGTCCTGGACCCCGTAGAAGCTGCCTTCGAAGAAGGGGATGCCAAAGTTTTCCTGCATCTTGCGGGCCACGTTGAGCAGGGCCTTGGCACACACCACCATGTTCACCCGGCCCCGGTGCATGGTCTGCACTTCATGGAAACGGGAGTCGCCGGACAAGGTGCCGAGAATGCGCAGGCCCAGTTTGTCGAACAGGGGCGCCACATGCCAGAACTCGCCGGCGATGTTGTATTCGCCGATCAGGTTGACGTCGTAGGTGGGGATGCCGTCCGGGTGGGGTAGGGCGGGCCTGGGTTCGGCGGTGCCGATCACATACTGGAACATGGCTTCGCCGGCGAGGCGGTTGCCCAGGTTCTTGGTGCCGTAGAAACCGGCGGCATCGATGGGGATCACCGGGGTGCCCCAGCGTTCGGTGGCGGCCTTGCACACCGCTTCCATGTCGTCACCCACCAGCGCGGTGACGCAGGTGGCATACACGAATACGGCGGCGGGCCGGTATTCCTCGATGGCCTGCTTGATGGCATGGAACAGGCGTTTTTCAGCGCGGCCCATGACCACGTCGGTTTCCGACAGGTCGGTGGTCATGCCGATGCGGTACAGGGCGGGACCGGAGGAGCGGGTGCCCCGGTTATCCCAGGAGCTGCCGGCGCAGGCGATGGGGCCATGGACGATGTGGGCCACATCGGCGATGGGCAGGAGGGCGATCTGGGCGCCATCAAAGGCACAGCCGCCAGCGGTGGCGCCGGGTTGGGGCCGGGCGCAGCCGGACTTTTCCTTGCTGTTGTGGCTACAGGCGGGCTCATCGAGCAGGGCCTGGATTTCGCTGGCTTTCATGGACACCTCCAGAAGTTTGCCTACCTTCTAGCAAGAGCGGTGCCATGTTCCAGGATGTTGATTTTCATGGGTTTGTGGGCTTTTGGCGTTTGTCGCAAAGGCGACAAACGCCATGGCACACCGTGGACGGCAAGCATTACGGTGTGCCTTACCAATGGGGCCCCAAT
>JANLJE010000057.1 GCA_029255645.1 Comamonadaceae bacterium
GAATTCCAGGAAGCAGGACAAGGCCGACTGGGTGGCCCGGGCAGAAGCGGCCGGCGCCTTCGTCGAGACCCGTCCGGGCAAACGGGTGGGGCTGACCGGCGAGATTCCGCCGATCCGCCACCCGGCCAAGCGCCGAAGGCTGAAGACCGTGCTGCAGGAGGTCATGTACCGGGCGGCGAAGTTCGTCGCCCATGCTCGCCGCCTTGTGCTTGACTTTGGCTGGGGCTTCGCGGCCCATGTGCGAGTGTTCGAAGCCTTGCAGGAGCGCTTGCTGAAAGCGGCATCGCCGTGATGCCACCCTTGCGTTTGACACCCGCCAGCCCCGGATTCCGCACATCGGAAGGTAGCGGTTCGCCCTGGAGCCAGAAAATGACGGTGCACCCTCCCACCCACGCCGACTTTTGCCGGAGATGATGGCAAAATCACCCCTCTGACACCGTCGGCAGGAGAAATAAAACAGGCCGATCCGCGAAAACCATGCCGTTCGGCCCTGCGAGGAAGGTGTTTTTTTACGAACACGGATTCAGGTACTACTGGGACACCGTTCAGCAATTCATCACCGATACCCACCAACGCTTCACGCTCTCCAATACTGATTACCAAGGACAAGAAAGCTCAGTATCCGATATTCAAAAATTATGGCTGATCCCAAAAGAAGAACGAGCGAAACATCTGAATCGTTTTTTGCACGCCTACTCGGAGCTGCCCATTTTTTCCGAATGGCGGCGCACTGACTCGATCATGAAACTAGCCGACTGGTTGGACGAAACAGTTGCAGCCAGCCGACCTCGTTTTCCCCCCGAAACAATATTGCCTCCATCTGTGACGCCTGGCAGTATCCCCAACCCGCTACCCGCACATGAGGAATCCCGCCTGCTGGAACAAATCAGCACCCTGCTGGAACTTGGCCAGCAAGATAAAGCCACTTCCCTCCTTGCCGAACTCGTCGCCCATGACACCCTGCGCTGGGAGGTCTACGAAACCCTGGGGCAACTTTATGCCGAGCAGAACAATCTTGCCGAAGCCGCCCAAGTGCTGCTGAAGGGCGCCGCGCTGGAATTTTCCTCCACCCATTGCCTGCGCAAGCTGGCCGCCGTTTTCGTCATGCAGGGGGAAACGTGGCGCACCTTGGCCGCCTGCGCCCAAATACTCAAACGCGAGCCGGACGACCAGGAACTGCTTCTGTTCATCCGCGATGTGCTGGTTTCCACCTCGCCGCGGTTTGACGACATTTCATGGCTCGCCCCGGAGTGGACGGGGGCCATGGATGCGCTGGCCAACTACAAGGGCCAGGCCCAGGCGGCTCGATCCCTGCTCGAAAATCTGCAAGCCAAGGCGCAAGCCGTGCTGGAAGAGCACCATCCGCTGAAACGTTTGGGAAACCGCACACTCTCGCGCGAGCAGGATTCTGTCCACGATCTGGACACGTAGTCCCCCGCCGCTACGGCCCCCTGCGCCCAGAGTTGCCTAAAGCTGCCCAAAGTTTCCACTATCATCCGGTTTGGCACACAATGCTCCACCAAGGCCGGCAC
The DNA here is from genome assembly GCA_029255645.1 of Comamonadaceae bacterium. Lineage (GTDB taxonomy): Bacteria > Pseudomonadota > Gammaproteobacteria > Burkholderiales > Rhodocyclaceae > Azovibrio. Next base: position 1,533 of record JANLJE010000057.1, read on the forward strand.
GCTGGCGACTGGCGACTTTACTGGCGACTTCTCAAGGAACCTTGATTCCCGTGCATAAAACAACCACCAACCCCGCCCCTTCCTCCGACCACCCGGCAGAGCGCTATCAGGAATGGATAAAAACTCACGTCTTCCAGCGCACGGACGGGGCTGATTTTGAACGGCGGATGCAGGAATGGCGCAGCCCGCCGCGCTTTCATATTGCCGTGGTGCTCGATACGGAATCGGCGATAGCCCTTGGCGCATCCCTGCAATCGCTGGCCAACCAGTACTACCCCCATCTGCGGGTCACCGTGAGCGCTCCCCTCCCGCCCCCCGGCAACTTGCCGCCGGATCGCCTGCAATGGATCAATAGCGCTTCGACGTGGCAGGATGCCAACCAAGCCCTGCTGGCCAGCGCCCCGGAAACCTGGGTTGGACTGTTGCGCGCTGGAGACACGCTGGCGCCCCACGCACTGCTGGTGCTGGCCGAATACCTGCACACCAATCCCCACCTTCAGGCCGTCTATACCGATGAAGATATTATTGAAGCAGATGGCGCCCGGCATTCCCCCCGCTTCAAGCCGGATTTTGATCTGGAGTTGCTCCGCTCGGCCAATTACGTGGGTGGTCTGGTACTGGCCCGGCAGCCGTCCTGGACCGCTGCGGGAGGGTGGCAACATTTTCCGTCATACAGCGACGAACTCGATCTGGCTCTACGACTGAGCGAGGTACTTGCCCACACATCCATCGGTCACGGAGCCGATCTGCTCTACCATCGCCATTCGGATCATCCTGCACTGCAGATGCACCCAAACAACCAACTGGAAAAGCTGCAATGCCTCGACAATCACCTGCAGCGAACCAGCCCCAATGCCCGGGCAATCCCGGGCGATACCCCCGGCACATTCCATGTGCTTTACCCTTTATCAGCAACACCCCGGGTCTCCATCATCATCCCCACCCGGGACCAATTCGGGCTTTTGGAACGTTGTATCGACAGCCTGTTCAACCTGACGGATTACGCGGACTACGAAGTTCTGATTATCGATAACGGTAGTCAGGAAAAAGCCGCCCGAGCCTATCTGGATGGCCTCAGACAGTTAGGTGATTCCCGCATCCGGGTATTGAGTTACGACCCGCCATTCAACTTTTCCGCCATGAACAATCTGGCAGCCCGGGAAGCGACCGGGCAACTGCTGCTGCTGCTCAATAACGATACGGCAGTACTGCACCGGGACTGGCTTACCGAAATGGTTTCGCTGGCCCTCCAACCCCAAGTCGGCATAGTGGGCGCCCGCTTGCTCTATCCCGATGGCAATATCCAGCATGCCGGCGTTACGCTTGGCATGGCAGGCCCCGCCGAGCACCCGTTCATCGGCTGGCCCCACGACAAGCCCAGCCCCATGCAACGGAGCCATGCCGTCCAGCAATACTCTGCGGTAACCGCCGCCTGCGCCCTGATTCACCGCGACCTGTATCTATCCTTGGGAGGGATGGATGAAGCAAGCTTTAGTGTCTCTTACAACGACATTGACCTTTGCCTGAAAGTCAGGGAGCAAGGCCTGCGCATTCTCTGGAGCCCCCATGCCACACTATTGCACGAGGGCTCTGCCACCCAGCAACAGAACAAAAAAAACGCCCCCTCCCGTCCGGACAAACTGACACGTTTTGCCGCCGAACAAAACGCCATGTACGAGCGCTGGATGCCCAAACTCATCAGGGATCCCGCCTACAATCCGAACCTGAGCCTTTCCAGCCGCGACATGACGCCCGAGCCTGAAGCCGCCTTGTCGTGGAACCCCACCCCCTGGAATCCCCGCCCCCGCATCCTGGTTCACCCCGTCAACCAGGACGGCAGCGGCCAATATCGCCTGCTGGGGCCGGTACGCGGGCTAAATGACACCGCACGTTGCCGGGGCCACGCCAGCCAACGCTTGTTCAACCCGGTGGAGATCGCCAAGGCCAACATGGACTCCATCGTCGTGCAGATCCCCACCTCGGCCCGGCATCTGAAAGCGATGGAGATTTATCGCCAATATTCCGGCGCCTTTTGCATCGCCGAGGCCGACGATCTCATCACCGAAATCCCGCGCGCCAGCCCCCTCTACCACGTCATCGGCAAGGAAGCGCGGGATCATTTCCGGAAATCCCTGCGCATTGCCGATCGGCTGGTCGTCACCACCGAGCCGCTGGCCCTGGCCTTTGCCGATTACTGCCAGGAAGTCCGCGTCGCCAGAAACTATCTGCCCGGACAACTCTGGAATCACCTGACACCTACCCGGCGGCCCAATGGAAAGCCCCGCGTCGGCTGGGCTGGCAGCATGTCCCACCTGGGTGATCTGGCGCTACTCGACGAAATCGTCAAGACGCTGGCCAAAGAGGTCGACTGGGTCTTTTTCGGCGCCTGCCGCCGGGATCTGCTCCCCTACGTCAAGGAAACCTTCAACGGCGTTCCGTTCGATCAGTACCCCGGCACGCTGGCCAGCATGGGCCTCGATCTGGCCCTCGCCCCTCTGGAGAACAACGCATTCAACGAATGCAAGAGTTCGCTCAAGCTTCTCGAATACGGCATCCTCGGCTACCCCGTCGTCTGTTCGAACAGCGCCGCCTATCGTGGCGACTTCCCGGTCAAGCGCGTCCCCAATACCGCCAAGGCCTGGATCGCGGCGATCCGCGAACGCATTCATGACCTGGACGCCACGCGCAAAGAAGGCGAAACCTTGCAAGCCCACATCAGGCAACACTGGATGCTGGAAGACCATCTGGACGAATGGCTCACCGCCTGGACCCGCTGACCACATCCCCTGGCAGACTGAATTTCGGGGAAATCCCATGTTCGGATCACCCTGAAAGCAGTTTCAGGATCAATGGTCGCCGAAGACCTCTGCCAGCGTACTGGCGTCAAGAATGCGTTCTGCCCAGGTTTCCAGCTGTTCTGTCGTGGCCGTTTTGAGGCGGCTACGGGTATTGTCCGAGAGCGGACCAAAGCGTTTTGCAATCAGGCGTTCGAGCAGCGTGGATTCGCCTTCGAGCTTGCCTTCGAGCTTGCCTTCGTAAATGCCCTGAAGTTTGCCTTCGTAAATACCCTGAAGTTTGCCTTCGCGTATGCCTTGAAGTTTGCCTTCGCGTATGCCTTGAAGCTTGCCGAGCAAAACGCCCTCGGCCCTTCCCTCGGCCTCGGCTTTGGCCCGGATTCGTTCGATATTGGTTTCGATCATTTCGGTTCCTTTCAGAATGTCATCGATGTCTGGCAGTTGCAGGTCGGAGAGCGTGTCGTCCAATCGGTAGTGCAGCCACTGCATCACGGCCTTGTCTATGGCTTGTTTGAACGGTGATTGGGCCACCGACTGACCGACGTAACGGATTGCCTGCTTGACCGCTTCCGTGTCGTGCGCGTGTTCCATGCGGAAGATCGCCGCCATGACCCGTTGCAGGCTTTCCAGATAGCCCGGACTATACTTGCCCTCATCCAGCAACCAGAATTTCAGCTTGGGCTGGAATGCGGCCAGCACAGGCGGATGGGGCTGAATCAGATCAAATATTTCCGGGCTGTGCTTCCAGCGCTTGTCGCCATTGTAAAGGACGATGGGCAAGACCGGCGGTAGTCCGTCTGCCAGATCGATGGCTTTGCCGCGCAGCAGATGGTCGTAAAGGGCGGCGACGTATTGCATCATGCGGATGGGCATGGCCCGGTCGATGGATGACTGAAATTCCAGCAGCAAATACAAGTAAATCCGTTGCCCTTTGAGTTCGATCGACCAGACGATGTCATCTTCGCGCTTCTTCATGGCTGGCGTGATGAAGCTACCCGTTTCGGGACGCAGGCTGCCGTAATCCAGCAACTCGCTCAAGCCCGGCGGGGCGAACACCTCCAGCAGTTCACGCACCAGATCAGCGTGCGAGAAAAGAAATTTGTAGCCGGTATCATGTGGATGCGCCATGCCAAGATTGTAGGGGTCTGCGCAGGGTGCGGGCAAATATTGGCGACCACCCTGCGGGGGATGAAGAACTCATCAAAACAAGCAACATGCAATCAGCCCTGGGCATTGCACCCGCGGATCCCGGGGCATGGCCTCTTGCCAATCTGGCGCAATGCCCCTCGGTTATTGTGCCCTACGCATGATCCTCAGCTGCATTTACACTCGCTCCCCCGGCACCTTCACCCCGGCACCTTCACCCCGGCACCTTCACCCCGGCACCTTCACCCCGGCACATCCAGATGCGCCGGCGCCAGCCCGGCCTGATGCCGCGCCCATGCCATTTCCAGCCCGGTTTCAAGGTGGCGGGCGAAGGCGGTGGCATCGAACAAGGCGCATTGCGCGCGGCTGGCCGCCAGGCCTTGGCGCAAGGCCTGCAAACGGGGGCGGTCGCGGGCCAGGCCGAGGATCAGCGCCTCATAGCGGGCATCATTATCGGCCACCAGTTCCGCCAGCCCGGCGGCACTGACGATGCTGGCCGACACCCGGGAAGCAAAAGTCTGGCCGCAGCGCGCCACCTGCGGCACCCCCGCCCATAAGGCATCGCTGGCCGTGGTGTGGGCATTGACCGGGAACACATCCAGCGCCAGATCCGCCGCCGCCAGACGGCCCAGGTGTTCGCTCGCCTCCCTGCGCGGCGCCCAGACCAGGCGGGCCGGGCCGATGCCGGCAGCGGCAGCGCGATCACTGAGCGCCGCTTGTGCCATCGCCGGCGCCTCCAGCAGCCACAGCACGGCATCGGGAATTTGCGCCAGCAAACGCAACCACAGGGCAAAAGTCTCCCGAGTGATTTTGTAGGGCTGATGCAACGCGGCCAGCACGAAAGCCTGCTCCGGCAAGCCCAGCGCCGCCCGCGGCAGTAACGGGCCGATCCGCCGCTGCGCATCATTGGGCTGATAACAACCCGGCAGACGCAGCACCTGTTCGCTGTAACCGGCCTCCGCCCCGGGGGGAATCACCACCCCATCGGCAATGATGTAATCGATCCACGCCGCCCCCAGGGTACCCGGGTACCCCAGCCACTGCATCTGCACCGGCGCCGGGCGGTAGGCGAGGATGCCGCTGCGATAGCCCTGGGTCCAGCCCTTGAGGTCGATGACGATATCCACCCCATCCGCCTGCATCCGGCAAGCAGCCTCGTAGTCGGAAAGCCCGGCCACCGGCACCCAGTCGGGAATCGCCTGCAGCAGACGGCGGCGGTAGGCATCGTCGCGCGGTGGGCTGTAGTCGTAGGCAATCAAGTGAAAACGGCTGGCATCGAGCGCCTCGAGCACCCCCGTCATCAGATGTGCCGTAGCGTGGTCGCGAAAGTCGGAAGACAGCAGGCCGATGCATAAGCGCCCCTCGAAGCGCGCCCCAGGACGGCGGGGCAAGGGAGCGCGCATGAGAAACGGGGTAGCAAAATGCCGCGCCATGAGCAGTTGCTGCTCAGCCGTCGTCCCCGGTGTGGTCAGATACGCAAAGGGCGATGGCAAGTGGCCTGACAAGGCCGCGATGCCGCCGATCTCATCCAGCTGCCGGGCCAACTCGGCCTCCAGCAATTCCCCGCCTTCCCAATCCGCCACCTGCCGGCAGGCGTGCGCGCCCTGCAACAACCAGGCCGGTTTGGGCGAACGCTTCAGGGCCTCGATATAGGCTTCGCGGGCAGTTTCGTGCTCGCCCAGATCAACGCAGACACAGCCCAGGTTGTAATAGGCATCCACACAGTCCGCATCCCGCTCCAGGGCTTGCAAAAAAGCAGTTTTTGCCTCGGGCCAGAACCCGGCATCCCGCAGGGCGGTCCCAAGGTTACTGTACGCCAAGGCCCAATCTGGCGCCAAGGCCACCGCCCGCTCACCCGCTTGCAACGCCTCCAGAAACTTTGCGCCATTTTGCAAGGCCACCCCCAGATTCGACCACGCCGTGGCCTCATCCGGTGCCAGCCGGACCGCCTCACGCAATACGGCCTCAGCCTCGTCATGGCTGGCCTGCGGGTCCTCCAGCAGCAAACCGCCCAACATGGCCCAGGCCCCCGCATCGTCGGGAAGCTGCTGCACATTCAACCGACAAAAGGCTTGCGCACGCGCCGTATCGCCCAACTCAAGCAGCAGTTCCCGGCACAACCGGGCCAACTCACTGTCCTGGGGCGAACGCTCAAAAGCCAGGCAAAACTGCGTCAGCGCCTCGGGCTTGTACTGCTGCCGTAAATACAGGCAGCCCAGGTTATAGCGGAACGTGGCATTGCCCGGCTGCAAGCATATGGCCTGCTGCTGGGCGGCCAAGGCCGCGTCAAACTGCCCCAGATCCGCCAATGCATTGCCCAGGTTGGAAAATGCCTGGGCATCCCCGGGCGCCAGACGCACCGCCTCCCTCAAGGCAGCCACCGCCTCGGCCCAACGGCCCTGGGCCTGCAAGGCCCCGCCCAGCAGCTTGTGCGCCGGCGCAAAGCCGGGGTACTTGTGCAGCAAGGGCATCAGCCCGGCGATCACTTGCTCATGCCGGCCCGCACCAAAATCAGCGGCCAGGGACTGAATCAATTCAACCGCCTCAAGAGGCAAAGATTGCCGCATCGTCATTTCCTGCTCGCCATGTCATCAAGATTTGTACATACTGGGCACCCCATGCACGGGCGCCCAGGCTTTGGTAAAACCCATCGCATCCAGCACTCAAGTTTCCTGGAAGCGCGTCGTAAAGGAACCCAGGCGAGGCTGATTCAAAGCTGCCAAGCTGTTTGAAACAGTAGTTTAAGCACTCTCGAATTCTTTGAGTTTTTTTCTCCAGGAGAAACATCATGGCACAAGTCATCAACACCAACGTTCCGTCCCTGAATGCCCAACGGAACCTCAACACCTCGGCAAACGGCCTGGCTACTTCGCTGCAACGCCTGTCTTCCGGCCTGCGCATCAACAGCGCCAAGGACGATGCTGCCGGCCTCGCCATTTCGGAACGCTTCACGGCACAGATCAGGGGCCTGGACCAGGCCCAGCGTAACGCCAACGACGGCATCTCCCTCTCGCAAACGGCGGAAGGCGCCCTGCAATCCTCCGGCGACGTGCTGCAGCGGATTCGCGAGCTGGCCGTGCAATCTTCCAATGCCACCAATTCCGCTTCCGACCGCCAGGCCCTGCAGGCCGAAGTCGGCGCCCTGACTTCCGAACTGGACCGGATCGCCAAGACCACCGAATTCAACGGCGCCAAGCTGCTGGATGGTTCCTTTGGCACCGCCACCTTCCAGGTCGGCGCCAACGCCGGCCAGCAAATCACGGCCACCACCGCCAACTTCCAGACCAACCAGTACGGCAATTACCGTATCGGATCGCTGGCCGCCACCGCCACCAGCACTCGTGGCGACCTGACGGTTGGTACGGCTGTAACAGGCACCAACCAATCCACCGCCGCGCCGGCCGCTGCTTACACTGCCGGCACCAAGCCGAGTAGCGCCATTGTTGGTGATACGCTGACGATCAATGGTGCCGTGGGGAGCAAGGCTGTAGCCATCACGGCGGCGGACAGCGCCAAGACGGTCGCCGCGAACATCAACAAAGCCGCCGGATACACCGGCGTGACCGCCAGCGCCAAGACCGAAATCGACGTCACCTTCACTGCAGGCAAGAGCTACAAGCTCGATGTCTATTCCGACAACTCGACTGCCGTCACGGTATCCTTCACCACTGCGGCCAACACGGCCGATGGCCTGGCTGCTGCGGTCAATGCCTTCAACGACGTGACCTCCAAGACCGGCGTTACCGCCCGCATCAACGATAGCGGCGACGGCATCACGTTGCTCAACGCTGCAGGTGAAAATATCGCAATTGGCAATGCCGCTTCCGGCTCCAATACCATTACTGTGGGAACAGAAGCAGTTGCTACAGGTGAGGGCACCTCGGTCAATGGTCAACTGACCCTCGACTCGGAAAAGAGCTTCAGTATTGACGCCGACAGCGGTGCTGCTGATGAAACCTCGTTCTTCAGCGGCACGACCTCTGCCGCGCAGTTACAGAAAGTCAGCGACTTCGACGTCGGCTCGGTGGATGCCGCCCAGCGCACCCTGGCCATCGTCGACTCGGCTCTCGCCGCGGTCAATAGCCAGCGTGCCAAGTTCGGCGCCTTGCAGTCCCGCTTCGAAACCACGATTTCCAACCTGCAAACCAGTACCGAGAACATGTCTGCCGCCCGCAGCCGCATCCGTGATGCCGACTTTGCCCAGGAAACCGCCAACCTGACCCGCTCGCAGATTCTGCAGCAAGCCGGTATGGCCATGCTGTCCCAGGCCAATGCCTCGCAACAAGGCGTCCTCAGCCTGCTTCGTTAATGCTCAGGGTCTGAGACCTGGATGAGCAACGGCGCGGTGGCACGCAGGCTACCGCGCCGCTTTACCTTCTACCTGGAAGGAACTTGCGATGAACATCACTCCATCCCCCCCCTCCCCGATCGCCCCTGGCGTGCAGCCCGGCAACCGCCATGAGGCTTCCACTGCCTTGCATCAGGCCGAAATGGCAAAAGGCGCTGCGGCCAGCCTGACCGTTGCGCCCGATCAGGCCCTGACACCCCGCCAGGAAAGCCCGGCGATCACTCAGGAAATGCAAAAAGATGCCGTTGATAAACTCAACGACTTTGTACGGATCACCTATCATGCCCTGGAGTTTTCGGTGGATGAAGACTCGGGGCGGCAGCTGATCAAACTGATCGACACAAAAACCAAGGAAGTGATCCGGCAGATTCCCAGCGAAGAAGCCTTGCAGATTGCCAAAGCCCTGGACAAGTTCCAGGGCCTGCTGATCCATAACAAGGCATGAATATTGCTGAAGCGGGTTGACAAAATTCAGCTTCAGAAAGGAGTACGACCATGGCTATCTCATCACTTGGCGCGGGTTCTGGCCTCGACCTCAACGGCATCCTCAACAGCTTGATGGCGGCGGAGCAGCAACCCCTGATCAAACTGCAGACCCAGGAGGCTTCCTATCAAGCCCGGATTTCTGCCCTTGGTTCACTGAAAGGGGCCTTGTCGGCCTTGCAGACCGCCGCCGCAGGCTTGTTGCCGGCAAGCGGCCAGACGGCGGCCGAAAAATACACCACGTACTCGGCCACGGTGGCCGACAGCGCCATTGCCTCTGCCTCCGCCAGCAAAGGCGCCGTGGCCGGCACCTATGCCCTGGAAGTCAGCAAGCTCGCCCAGAACCAGCGCCTGGCCACCGCCACCCCGGGCACCCCCCCGGCCAGCCCCTATGCCAATGCCGATGCCGCCATTGGTGAAGGCACGCTGGCGATCAAGTTCGGCGAGCTGAAGGACGGGGCTTACACGGTGGATGCCGCACGCACCCTGAACATCACGATTGACAGCACCAACAACACTTTGGGCGGCTTGCGGGATGCCATCAATGCCAAGAATGGCGGGGTCACCGCCACCATCATCAATGGCACGGCGGGCGCGCAACTGGTCCTGACCGCCAAGGAGTCCGGCAACAAGAATGTGATGCAGATCGAAGCCCCCGACGTGGGCGGGCTGCCTTCTCCCCTGGCAGGTTTTGCCTTTGATCCAGTCACAGCAAGCGGTGGTTTTACGCAAGATCCCGCCCAGGGTGGCATGGCGGCCCAGGATGCAGAATTCAAGCTGAACGGCATTGCCGCCACCAGCAGCACCAACAGCATCAGCGGCGTACTGGAGGGGGTGACCCTCACCTTGAGCAAGGTCACGGAAGTCGACAAGCCCACCCGCATCACCGTCAGCACCAACACCACCAGCCAGCTCACGACGGCCCTCACTGCCTTTGTCAAAGGCTACAACGACGCCAATAAAACCGTCAGCGAACTCGGAGCCTACGACGCCGAAACCAAAAAAGCCGGCCCGCTGCAGGGGCAGGCGATTGTCCGCAGCGCGCAAAACCTGATCCGCAACCTGGTGTTCAGCACGACCGCCGGCGGCAGCGGCAACATTCAGCGGCTTTCCGACATCGGCATTTCCATCGACAAAAGCGGCGCGCTCGCCCTGGATAGCAGCAAACTGAACAAGGCGCTGGAAGCCGATTACGAGGGCGTGACCAGACTGGTGGAAAAAGTGGGCAATGCCTTCAAGACGGGACTGGATTCAATGACCCGTTCTACCGGTACAATCTCGAGCGTGACTGACAACGTCAAAAACATGATCAAAGGTCTGGGCGAGCGCGGCGAGATCCTTCAGGCCCGCATCGCCCGTATCGAGGAACGCTACCGGGCACAGTTTTCTGCGCTGGATACCACCATTGCAGGCATGAAACAGACCAGCAGCTATCTCACCCAGCAACTCGCCAGCCTGCCTGGCTTTGGCTAAGGTTCAATCACTATGTTTTCATCCATGAGCAAGCCTACTGCCGCTTATGAGCGGGTCAGCCTTGACACCTCCATCGAATCAGCCGACCCGCACCGGCTGATCCTGATGCTGTTCGATGGCGCGGCAGCGGCCCTGAATGCTGCCAAATTCAGCATGCAGAACAACGACATACCTGCCAAAGGGGCGGCCATCTCCAAGGCGATCGACATCATCGACAACGGCCTCCATGCCAGCCTCGATGTCGAAGCCGGCGGGGAACTGGCCGAACGTCTTGCGGCGTTGTATGAGTACATGGCTTCGCGCCTGATATGGGCCAATCTGAAAAATGACAAGGCGGTCCTGGAAGAGGTGCAGGGTCTGCTGGGTGAGATTCATGATGCCTGGCGGCAGATTGCGCCGGACAAACAGCAGGGCGCGGCCCCCCCGGGTGCCTCATGAGCGAATCGCCTTACGCACAACTTGCCCGCCTCACGGCTGCAATCGAACAGCGGGCCGAGGCCGGCAACTGGGAAGGCAGCGCGGCCCTTACCCAGGAGTTGCTCGGGCTTTTGCAGGCAGGTCACTTACCCCCCGCCACCGCCGCCGACCGCCCGGCGCTGGAGGCTGCACAAAAAAGCATCGCCGCCATTACCGAACGGGCCGAGCCCCTTCGGGACGACATCGCCCGCCTGCTCAAAGCGTTCGGCTAAGCGCGCCAGCAAGAGACCGGCATGATCCCCCCCGACGTTGCCTCGCGAATGCGGCTGGTCAACGACCTGGTCAGTCAGCCGGTCGCGCCGACCCAGAAACTGACCGATGCGCTCAGCGATTTCCAGCCCGGGCAGCGGGTCATGGCGACAATCCAGGCCCTGCTCCCCAACGGCACCTACCGGGCCATGATTGCACAGCGCGACATTACCCTGGCGCTTCCCTTTGCCGCCAAGACGGGCGATACCCTTGAGCTGGAAGTGGTTGAATCGAATGGCAAACTGGCCCTTGCGACGGCCATCGGCAAACAGCTGGCCCCAGCCGATGCGGATGGCAATGCTTCGGTTTCGACACGCCTCACCACGACCGGCCGCCTGATTGCCGACTTGCTGGCGGGGATGGACAAGGCGGGCGGAAAACGCCCCGAACCCGCCCCATTGAACAACGCTCAGCCTGTCATCGACAAATTCCCGGCCAACAGCGCCGATCTGGTCCCCGCCCTCAAAACGGCCTTAGCCAGAAGCGGCATGTTCTATGAAGCGCACCAAGCCCGCTGGGCGCAAGGTCAGATGAGCACGGAAAGCCTGCTGCAGGAACCCCAGGGCAGACTCTCACCAGCGGCTCAGATGCTCGGGCAGCAGGCCATCGACAACCCGGGGCGATCGGCCCTCCCGAACACGCCCTCGGCGCAAAACCCATCCCCTTCGGCACCCCTCCCTGCAGGGCAACAGGCCATCGACAGCCAGGGGCGCGCTGTGCTTGCCCTCAACAATCTCCCCCCGGCACAAAATCAAGCTTCCATGGCAGCGACACCCAGTGCGGCGACACCCAGTGCTCCGGTCCAGGTCAGCATGGCGCAAGTCATCGCCCCCGACCTTGCCCCGCTGGTCCAGCAACAACTGGAGGCGCTCGCAACGAATACCTATGTCTGGCAAGGCCAGATTTGGCCGGGCCAGAACATGGAATGGGAAATCATCGAAGAAGACGATCCCCGGAACCGCAAGGAAGAAAATGTCGCTTCAAGCTGGAGGACTCAACTACGCCTCAAATTACCCAGACTCGGCGGCATTGAAGCCACCTTGCGGCTGGCAGGCGGGCAGAATGTCGAAATCAGCCTGCGCACGGAAGATCCTCTGACCCGTCAAAAACTCAGTGCCGCCAACCAACCCCTGCTGCAACAGTTTGAAGCGCTCGGCATCACCCTGAAATCCTTTACCGTCGCTCATCATGTCAAACCCGAAGAATGATCTGCGACGGGAGGCGGTCGCCCTTGCCTATCGCCAGGCAGATGCGGCGCCGCGCGTCGTCGCCAAAGGCCGGGGCCTGATTGCCGAAGAAATCATTGCTCGCGCCAAGGAACACGGGGTTTATGTGCATGAGTCACCCGAACTGCTCTCCTTGCTGGTTCAGGTCAATCTCGACGAGCATATTCCCAGCCAGTTATATCTGGCCGTAGCCGAGCTGCTGGCCTGGCTCTATCGCATGGAGCGGGAGGGCCATGACGGCGACGAACCCCCGCCGCCGTTACCGCTCCCGCCACACAAGCCCCCTGCCTGATACGGCGCCAAGCCTCTCACCGCACTCACGCCACACTCACGCCGCACTCACGCCGCACTCACTGCCACACTCACGGTCGCACTGTTGGCAAACCGTCTTTTGATTTACACTCGCAGTGCATTTATTACCTCAAGGCCCCATGTCGGAATCAGAAACGGCTCGTTCCCATCTGGAACTGGAAGAAGCCGACGTTTATAGCGAATACCTCCTGCACTCGCCCACCGAAATTGCGTTTGTGCTGCGTACTGCCATGCAAAAAAGCTGCATGATAACGGTCTATTTCGACAAGGGGCAATCTTTCTTCCTGACCTCATTGATCAGTGTCGGGCCCAAGGGCATCATTCTGGATTACGGCAGCGACGAAGACGTCAACCGCCGCGCCCTCAAGGCTGATCGTCTGCTTTGTACCACCAGTGTCGACAAGGTCAAGGTTCAGTTCGCCCTGGAAAACCTGAGTCTGATCACGCACGAAGGCCGCCCCGCCTTCTTCAGCGAGTTGCCAAAAAACCTGCTGCGGCTGCAGCGCAGGGAATATTTCCGGGTATCTACGCCCCTTGCAACCCCTCTGGTCTGCACGATCCCTGTTCGCACTGCAGAGGGCAGCCTGACGCTGCTACAAACCAGCCTGCTCGACATCAGCGCTGGCGGCCTGGGACTGATGGTCAGCACCGAACAGGCCCCCCTGTTCACGCGCGGCACGGTCTTCAAGGGCTGCGAACTCAAACTTCCTGATAACGAAAAAATAAACGTCGATCTGGAAGTGCGTAATGCCTTCGATGTCACTACCCGTTCCGGCAATCGTTACACCCGGGTCGGCTGTGAATTCATCAACCTCCCCGGACTGCTCTTGACCATGATCCAACGCTACATCACCCGACTCGAACGGGAACGCAAAGCCCGCGTGAGCGGACTTGAGTAAGCGTTTCAGTACCCGGCACAAGAGCTGAAGCACAAGAGCTCAAACGACAAAGGGCGCCCGGAGGCGCCCTTTGTCGTTTGAGCCAGACTTGAATCAGACCTGCATGTTCATCACATCCTGGTACGCACTCACCAGCCGGTTACGGACCTGGACCATTTCCTGGAAGGAAATACTGGCTGTTTGCAGGGCGACCATCACTTCATGCAGGTTTTGCTCACTGTCTCCGGCGGCAAGATTTTCCGCCATCTGGGTGGCCTGCTTCTGGGCGTTATTGACCTGATCAATCGAACTCTTGAGCACTTCTGCGAAGTCAACTCCTGCCGCCGCACTTTCGGCAGGCTTGACACCGCCGGCCTGGGCCGCCGTGCTGCGCAAAACGCTCAGCATCTGTTCAACGCCTCGAGTGTCCATGATGAGCTCCGATAAATTCGTTCAGGTTTCTTTTCTCATTACAAGCAAATTTCAAGCCAGCGCTTGATCACTCCCGGAAGTGTCCTTCTTCCTTGTACTGCTTGAGCTTGTAACGCAAGGTGCGTTCGGAGATGCCCAAACGCTCGATCGCGGCCTTGCGCGACCCTTTGACTTCGAGCATGGTCTGGAGAATATGTTCGCGTTCAAGGTCTTTCATATTATCGACCTTTTTGCTGGTCTCTGAAACACTATCATTTTCCTTCATGGCGGGCTCCTGGGCGGGAGCCCCGGTCATTGCCACGATTGCCGCCGCCGGCAAGATACCCGATGGCATCTGCAAGCCCAGATGCTCCGGGCCGATCAGGTTTCCGGGCGCCAGAATCATGGCGCGCTGCACCGCATTTTCCAGTTCCCGGACATTGCCGGGCCATGCGTGATTTTTCAGCACGGCCTCGGCCTCAGCCGAAAAGCTCAAGCCCTGGCGACCGACCATCGTGCCATGCTCCACCAGGAAATGATGGGCGAGTGGCACGATGTCGGCAGGCCTTTGCCGCAGAGCGGGAATCAGGATGGGAAAGACATTGAGGCGATAGTACAGGTCCTCCCGGAACACCCCCTTGCTGACCGCCGCGGCCATGTCCCGGTTGGAGGTGGCAATGATGCGGATATTCAAGGCAACCGGTTTCTTGCCTCCCACCCGTTCCACCTCCCGCTCTTGCAAGACCCGCAGCAATTTGGCCTGCAGCCCGAGCGGCATTTCTGTCACCTCGTCCAGCAGCAAGGTGCCATCCTGGGCCTGCTCGAATTTTCCGGCCTGAGCCGTCTGGGCGCCGGTAAAAGCCCCTTTTTCATAGCCGAACAGGGTGGCTTCCAGCAGACTTTCGGGAATCGCCGCACAATTGATGGCGACAAAAGGACCCTGGTTGCGAGAAGAATTGCGATGAATGAAGCGCGCCACGACTTCCTTGCCGACACCGGACTCTCCGGTCAGCAGCACCGTGGCATCGGTCTGCGCCACCCGTGCTGCAATCCCGAACAGGTTGGCACTCACCGGATCGTGGGCCACGACATCCATGATGGCGCCCGGATCGGGCAAGGCATACTTGTCAACCTGAGCCAGCAGGGCCATGGGTTCAAAAGGCTTGAGCAGAAAATCACACGCCCCGGAACGCATGGCTTCGACCGCCCGGTCTACATCGGCATAAGCGGTCATCAATACCACTGGCAGCTGGGGGTGCCGCAATCGCACCGCCTTGAGCAGGCTGATCCCATCCATGGGCAGCATGCGCACATCGCTGATCACGATGGAAACCTTTTCCCGGGCCAGGATTTCAAGGGCCTCCTCGCCGCCCGGCGCACTCAGGACGGGACGCCCGGCGAGTTCCAGGGTATCGCTGATGGCTTCCCTGAGATTGGGGTCATCCTCCACGACCAGAATGGGCAAATGCTTTTCACTCATGAACCGCTCTCCTCTGTCAGCCGGGATTGTACCGGCAAGGTGAGCACAAACCTGGCGCCTCTCCCTTGCCCGGGCGCCACTTCAAGGCTGCCGCCGTGGGCCCTGGCGACCCCGAGGGCAATCGGCAGCCCCAGCCCGGTGCCCTGGATGCGCGTGGTGAAGAAAGGCTCGAAAATCCTGCTGCGCATTTCTTCGGGAATACCCGGCCCTTCATCCACCACCGCCACTTCGATCTGATCTTCGTTGCGCCAGGCCAGGAGCTGGATGCTTCCCCCCGGCGTGCTGACCTGAAGCGCATTCTCCAGCAATGAAACCAGGGCGCCAAACAATGGCTTGCGCCCTCCGACGAGGACCGCTTCCGGGCAGCGGTTGTCAAGTTCAAGGCGCACCCCGTGTTCCTTGAGCAAAGGCTCAAGGGTTTGCGACACTTCAGTGAATAATTCGCTGACCGGAATCACATCCCGCCCGATGCTCTCACCCTTGGCGAACAGCAGAACATCCTGGATGAGACGTTCCAGACGACGCAACTGGCTCACCGCCTTGTCCGCAAAGCGGCGGCGCGCCTCTTCTACCAGCTGGGGCTGGGTCAGATTGCCGGCATAAAGCAGCGCGGTCGCCAGCGGGGTGCGCAGCTGATGGGCGAGGGCTGCCGCCATTTCACCCATGGCGGCAAGACGCTGATTGCGATCTAGTTCCGCTTTCATCTGGTGGGCGTGAGAAATGTCATGCAACAGCAGCAGCTTGCCACCGGCCGAATCCAGGGAGCTTTCCGCCAGGCTTAAACGGCGCCCTCCCGACTGCCACTCACCCAATGTTATCGTCGGCTCGAGCTGTGCTTTTGCCACATCGCCCCAGTGCTCCCCCACCAGTTGCTCTCCCAGCAATTGCCGCGCGGCTGGATTGACTTCAGTAATCCGCCCGCTGCCATCCAGGACGACAACCCCTGCGGGCAGCGCGTTGAGAAGCAGGCCCAGGCGTTCGGACAAGGCCTCTTTTTCTTCATATTGGCGCCTCAGTTCGCCGTTGGCCACCGCCAGTTCCCCGGTCAGCGAGGCGACCTTCTGTTGCAGCGCAGCATAGGCCTGGGTCAACTCCGCCGAGACCTGATTGAAAAGATCAAAAGCCCGTTGCAACTCAATGGCTTTGGCATCCGTCGGCGCAGTGCTCGCGGCGGGATCGAGGGCGGAAACTGGCATGAAGAAGAACTCGGGAGTGAAAGACGGGAATAAACCGGAAAGGGGCGGCAATTACTGCCGGGTAATAGTAGAATAATTCTCGGAAAAATTCCCTTTTTACTTGATTATCCTCATACTTCCGGCTCCTGACACGAACCCGACGCAGACAGAAATACAACCAGATGGCGGCAAATCCGGACATTACAGCCGATTCGGCAGCAACAGGGACAGACCCCATCACGCGGCTGCGGGATGCCTTTGCCCGCCTCAGCAACCAGCAAAAAATACTGCTGGCAGTTGCCTTGGCTGCCATTGTGGCGATTCTGGTCGGCACCTACCTGTGGAGCAGGCAACCCGATTACCGGGTGCTGTTTGCCAACCTTTCCGAGAAGGATGGCGGCGCCATCATCGCAGCATTGGACCAGAATGCGGTGCCCTACAAATACTCGGAGGGCGGAACCGCGATCCTGGTGCCGGCCGAGAAGGTGCACGATATCCGCCTGAAACTGGCCAGCCAGGGCCTTCCCAGGGGCGGCTCCATCGGTTTCGAATTGATGGAGAATCAGAAATTCGGCACCAGTCAGTTTATTGAACAGGTTAACTTCCAGCGGGCGCTGGAAGGGGAACTGTCCCGGACCATCGAATCCATCTCCGCCGTACAGTCTGCCCGGGTGCACCTGGCCATCCCCAAGCCCAGCGTTTTTGTGCGCGAAGAACAAAAACCAACGGCTTCCGTACTGCTGCATCTCTTCCCCGGCCGCACCCTGGAGGCTGCGCAGGTGAGCGGGATCAGCCACCTGATTGCTTCAAGCGTGCCGCAACTGCCGCTGAGCAATGTGAATATCGTGGACCAAAATGGCAACCTGCTTTCCCAACTCAAGGACAAGCTGACCGAGGCCGGGCTGGACCCCACCCAGATCAAGTATGTCCGGGAAGTTGAAAACAGCATCATCAAGCGGATTGAAGACATCCTGACCCCCGTGGTGGGCAGCCATAACTTCCGGGTCCAGGTCGCTGCCGATCTGGATTTTTCCCACACGGAGCAAACAGCGGAAACCTTCCGCCCCAATGGCACACCGCCAGAAGCCACGATCCGCAGTCAGCAGACGTCTGAAACCGCCAACCTGAATCAATCCCCGGGCGGCGGCGTTCCGGGGGCCCTGACCAATCAGCCCCCGGTTCCGGCCACGGCCCCTCTGACACAGCCCCCGGTCGGGCAGGCCGCCGCAACGACGGGCACGGTGACCTTGCCGCAAAACCCGAATGATCGCGGCCAGATCAACGCCGCGGGCGTGACCTCGCCCATGCCTCCCGTTTCACCCCCTTTATCCACCCGCAAGGACACGACCACCAATTACGAACTGGACAAGACCATCCGCTACACCAAGCAGTCGATCGGCACGGTTCGCCGCCTCTCGGCTGCCGTGGTCGTGAATTACCGGATGGAGAAGGACAAGTCCGGCAAGGAGGTGCCCAAGCCGCTGTCTGACAGCCAGATTCAGCAAATCAATGATCTGGTGCGCGAAGCCATGGGCTACAACCAGGCCCGGGGCGACTCCATTTCCGTCGCCAATGCCGCCTTCACCCCGGAAGTGAAGGAAGTCATGGCAGAACCCCCGTTCTGGAAGGACCCGGAAAACATTGCCTTCGGCAAGGAAATCTTCAAGTACCTGCTGATCGCGGGCCTGATTGCCTACTTGCTGCTGGGCATCATCCGCCCCATCATCAAGACCATGTTCCCGCCCCCACCGCCGGCGGAAACGCCCGAAGAGGCCGCCCTGCGCGCCGCCGCCGAGGTGCAGATCGGCGCAGACGACGAGGAGGCCAGCCAGGTCGACATCGACCACCTTGCCGTCAAGATCCAGAAGGCCAAGGATATTGCCCAGAGCGACCCGAAGGCCGTGGCCAACATCATCAAGGACTGGTTGAACGCAAATGGCAGTTAGTGACGAAGGCCTTGAAAAAGGCGCCATTCTTCTCATTTCCCTGGGCGAAGACCTTGCCGCCGAAGTCCTCAAGCAGCTCGGCCCGCGCGAAGTCCAGAAACTAGGACATGCCATGGCCGCCCTCAAGTCCGTCCCCCGTGCCAAGGTCGAGAGCGTTCTCGATGATTTTCACACCACGGCCATGGAGCACGGGGCGGTGCATGTGGATACGGACAGCTACATCCGCTCGGTACTGACCAAGGCCCTGGGCGACGACAAGGCCTCGAACCTGATCTCCCGCATCCTCCAGGGCGGCGAAACCAGCGGCATCGAAAGCCTGAAGTGGATGGACGCCCCCACCGTCGCCGATCTGATCAAGAATGAACACCCGCAGATCATCGCCACCATTCTTGTGCACCTGGAGCACGACCACGCCAGTGAAATTCTGGGCTATTTCACGGACCGCCTGCGCAACGACGTGGTATTGCGCATTGCCACCCTGGAAGGCATTCAGCCTCAGGCCCTCAAGGAACTCAACGACGTGATGGTCGGCCTCCTGTCGGGCTCCGCCAACCTGAAGAAGACCGCCATGGGCGGGGTGCGCACGGTGGCCGAGATTCTCAACTTCATCGGCACGACCAACGAAACCGCCGTCATCGACGCCATTCGCGAGTACGACCCGGATCTGGCCCAGAAAATTCTGGACGAGATGTTCGTCTTCGAAAACCTGCTGGATCTGGACGACCGCTCGGTGCAGATGCTGCTGCGCGAAGTGCAGTCGGACTCTCTGGTGCTGGCCCTGAAGGGCGCTTCCGAACCCCTGCGGGAGAAAATTTTCAAGAACATGTCGCAGCGGGCCGCCGAAATGCTGCGGGAGGACCTGGAGTCCAAGGGGCCGGTACGACTGTCCGAAGTCGAAGCCGAGCAAAAGGAAATCCTCAAGATCGTGCGGCGCCTGGCCGACGAGGGCCAGATCGTCCTGGGTGGTGCCGGCGGCGAGCAGATGATCTGAGACCATGACAGACTTCATTCCCAAGGAGCAGGTCCGGGCTTATACCCGCTGGCAAGCAGACCGCTTCGATGCCCCGGCCCCGAAAGCCGCCACACCCGCGCCCGCTCCGGAACCCTCGCCCCCGCCGCCGCCCGCGCCCGAAGCTGCGGGAAGCCCCCCTGCCCCACCCCTCCCGACCGCCGAGGAACTGGAGGCCATTTACGATGAAGCCCACAGCAAAGGCCAGGAAGCCGGATATGATGCCGGATATCAAGCCGGCTACAAGGCCGGCATGGCCGCCGCCCAGGAACACGCCAACAAGTTGATCCAGCTGGTCCAGAATCTACAGGATTCCCTGGAGCAGCTGGATCAGGAAATCGCGGAACCCCTCCTCGCCTGCAGCCTGGAAGTGGCACGCCAGATGACCAAGGCGGCCCTCCAGGCCAATCCGGAAATCCTCCTGCCCATCATCCGCGAAGCCCTCAGTGCCCTGCCTCTGCACCACGGCCCGGTGACTCTTTTGATCAGCCCCGACGATGCCGCCATCGTCGAGGAACATCTGGGTGAGCAGTTCAGCCATTCCGGCTGGCGCATTCAGGCAGACCGGGACATCGCCGCCGGGGGCTGCAGACTCACGGCGGGCGCCAGCGAAGTAGATGCCGCCTTGCCCACCCGCTGGCGCCGGATTCTCGAAAACATCGGCACCTCGCCGGAGTGGCTGGACGCACAACCATGAGTGAGAGGGACCACCTGCAGCAATGGCGTTCCATCCTCGAGCATGCACAAGATGCCGCCAGCCACAGCGACCCGCTGCTCACCAGCGGCCGCTTGACCCGGATCAATGGCCTCGTCATGGAAGCATCCGGCCTCAAACTGCCCCTGGGCAGCACCTGCAAGGTATTTCCCAGCGGCGGCAATCCGGTCGAAGCCGAAGTCGTCGGTTTTGCCGACGAGAAACTCTTTCTCATGCCCTCTGACGATGTCTATGGTCTTTCTCCCGGAGCCCGGGTGCTGGCGGTGGAGCCTCCCATCTCTTCGCCCCGGATCGGCCCCGATCGACCCCGTCGCCGGCGGGCCATCGACCGCGCCAAACAGGTGCCGGTCGGAGCCTCCCTGCTCGGCCGCGTGCTGGACGGCGTCGGCCGCCCCCTGGACAACAAGGGCCCGCTACATGCCGAGGCCCAGCGTTCCTTGCAAAGCCGCCCCTACAACCCGATGAGCCGCGCCCCCATCGAGCATGTGCTGGATGTAGGCGTACGTGCCATCAATGGCATGCTGACCGTGGGCCAAGGGCAACGCATGGGCCTGTTTGCCGGTTCGGGGGTTGGCAAATCGATGTTGCTGGGCATGATGGCGCGCTATACCGAAGCAGAAATCATCGTGGTGGGCCTGATCGGCGAACGCGGGCGCGAAGTAAAGGAATTCATCGAGCAGATTCTCGGCGAGCCCGGCATGAAGCGCGCCGTGGTGGTGGCCGCCCCGGCCGACACCGGCCCCTTGATGCGACTGCAAGGGGCGGCATATGCCACCACCCTGGCAGAATATTTCCGCGATCAGGGCAAGCATGTGCTCCTGATCATGGATTCCCTGACCCGTTACGCCATGGCCCAACGGGAAATTGCGCTCGCCATTGGCGAGCCGCCCGCGACGCGGGGTTACCCTCCGTCGGTATTCGCCCGCCTGCCGCAGTTGGTGGAGCGGGCCGGTAATGGCCCCGAGGGCGGGGGCTCCATTACCGCCTTCTACACGGTACTGGCCGAAGGGGATGACCAGCAAGATCCGATCGCGGATTCGGCCCGCGCCATTCTCGACGGCCACATCGTGCTGACCCGCGCCCTGAGCGATGCGGGACACTACCCGGCCATTGACATCGAGCAATCCATCAGTCGTGCCATGGTGAACCTGATCGACCCGCAGCATATGGATTTCATCCGGCGCTTCAGGGTACTGTTCTCCCGCTACCAGCGCTCCCGGGATCTGATTGCCGTCGGTGCCTACGTGCCGGGCTCCGACCCGGTGCTGGACCAGGCCGTGAGCCTCTATCCGCGCATGGAAGGCTTTCTGCAGCAAAAATTCGATGAATCCGCTTCTTTCCAGGACAGCGTCGAGGCTCTGAAGGCTTTGTTCGAATAGTGGGCTAAAATCGCGCCATGTCCCAGAAATTCACCCTGCAACCCTTGCTCGAACTCATGCGCGAGCGCACTGACGAGGCAAGCCGTCGCCTTGGAGAGGTGATCGCGGTGGAGCAAAGTGCGCGCAGCAAACTCCAGCTATTGCTGGACTACCGCAGCGAATATGTTCAACGCTTTCAGGAAGCACAGGTCCAGGGCCTGACCCTGCAAGTCTGGCAAAACTACCAGGCCTTCCTGAACAAGATCGATGATGCCATCCGTCAGCAGACCGCCCAGGTAGAGGCCTCGGCCCAGAACACGGCGGCCGCCCAGCAGTACTGGCAAACCCAGAATACCCGGCTGAAAGCCATCGACACCCTCTCGGCGCGGCATGACAGGAAAGTGCAGTACCAGGAAAATCGCCAGGAACAAAAACTCCTCGACGAATTTGCCAGCCGCCATTACCCGGCCGCCACCAAAGCACACGACTGAATCTGGTACGCCTCTTGCTTGAACACACCGAGTGTTCAAACAGGCCCTTCACCATGACAATTACAGTCGTTTCCCCCGCTTCTGGCGGCAATCCCCTTGCCGCCCTGACAGGAAGCACGGCGAATGCAGAAAATGGGGACAGCGGCTTCGGCGCCCTGTTCAGCCAGATCCTGGCCGGCAAAAAAGGTATCCGCGACATCAACGACTTGCTCGCTCCAGGTACGGGAGAGGATGCGACGCTCCAGCTGGCTGGCGCAGCGACATCGGGCTCTACCGAGCTTCTGGCTGGCGCGCTGCCAGAATCCATGCAAGGCCTGCTCGACTCCAGGCTCACCAAACGAGATCAGGCGCCGGCACAGGAAGATCAAACCACCGCCCCCCTCTTGTTTGCCCCCCTGCAGGCCCAGATCGAAGCCCCTCTGCAGGCCCAGGTCGATGACCGGCCCGCTTTCTTCTTGAAGGATGGCAGCCAGGGACGGGCGGCCCGCGTGGCGCTCGACAACCCGGAGACCCTGATACCTGATCTGCCTCTGGATCTTCCCGCAGGCAATACCCCGGCAAATCTTGCCGCCGCCCAGCCTGAGCCAGGCCAGCTGAATCAGCCTTTCCACACCCTCCCGGGTACCAGCCCGGTCAGTAACCCGGCGCAGCAGACAACCGCACTTCCGGAAGTGCACTCCCCTCTGCATGACCCCCGCTGGTCCCAGGAATTCGGGGAAAAAATTGTCTGGATGGCCCGTCATGATCAACAGCAGGCGCAACTGAACCTGAATCCAG
>JANLJE010000058.1 GCA_029255645.1 Comamonadaceae bacterium
TCAGGTTGGTGGGGTAAAGGTGCCCCATCAACCATTAAATCCGTATACCCGAAATTTTTCCCGGCAGCACGGCATCGTGTTCTATCTGCAACCCAGGGGACCGGATAGCGCCTATCGCTTTTATCCCTTGCCAGGCCCCGAGCTGGATTACCGCCTGCCCGAGTTTGATCTGCAGATGATTTTCCGCCCGACGGACTTTACCCAGGTCAATCACAGCATGAACCGGGTCCTCATCCGCAGGGCCCTGGAGCTCCTTGCTCCCAGACCCGGTGAGCGGATTGTGGATTTATTCTGCGGCCTGGGTAACTTCACCTTGCCCATCGCCCGCTCAGGGGCACAAGTGCTGGGCGTGGAGGGCAGCCCGGCCCTGGTTGACCGGGGCAAGGAAAGTGCCCGTCTGAATGGCCTGGCGGACAAGGTCAGCTTCAGCGTCGCCAATCTTTTCGAATGCACCCCGGAATCCCTGGCGGCTTTGGGCCGCATGGACAAATTGCTGATTGATCCGCCCCGGGAAGGCGCGCTGGAAGTGGTCAAATCCTTGCCCGACACAGGCGGGGCGTCGCGCATTGTGTATGTATCCTGCGATCCCGCAACCTTGGCCCGGGATGCGGGATTGCTGGTAAACCTGAAAAGATATCGTTTTGTCGCCGCCGGCATTGTGAACATGTTCCCGCATACCGCGCATGTCGAGTCCATTGCTGTATTTGAGCGTGATCAAGCTGTGTTAAAATCCGCGCCCTCGGAGACATGGGTGAGTGGCCCAACCCAGCCGTGTTGAAATTTGTTGCAGGTAGTCAGCAGGAAGCTTGGCAGAGTGGTCGATTGCACCGGTCTTGAAAACCGGCAACCCGCAAGGGTTCCAGGGTTCGAATCCCTGAGCTTCCGCCAAAGAGAAAACAAATGTGTGCAGATGGAAGTCCGTTCGGAGCCACTGCGCGCCTTCTGTAAAGACAACGGGTCGAGCCACTGACTGCTTGGGTTGCAGACTTTCCATCATGGTTCATCCTCATAGTGATTCCGCCTGTAGCCCACCAGTCGAGCGATCTTCGGATCATAGATAACCTCGGTAATCGATCCATCTCGAATACGCTGAACCGCTTCGTCGATCACATGAAGCGGCACCAGATACCACTCCTCGGGCTGCACGGGGTGGCCGAAGCGGTCATTGATGGTGATGTTCAGGCGTGCCGGCGCAAACAGCCGGTGGAACAGGTTCTCCATCCGGCTGCGGTTGATGCCCGCGAGCTTGTAGGTCGCCACCACTTCGACCTTTGCCAGCAGGTAGGTGGCGTCGTGTTCGGCGTTGGCGATGCGCGCCTCCACCCTGCCGCCGGTCACACCCATCTTGTGGATGACGTCGCGGTGCCCGGCCACGTAGGGGTGATCGGATAGCGAGCGCAGCACGTAGATCGTGCCGCTTTCGACATCGTCGGCCTCCAGTTCGCCGCCGAAGGAGAGTTGTCCGCTCTCGGGCGAGGCCAGCCGCCGTGCGGCGGGGTCGTCGTAGAACGCGCGCTGCAGCGAGCGCAGCAGCAGATTGCTCTCGGTGCCGTTCGAGAAAACCACGCGCAGGCGCCGGTCCACTTCCCCGGCGGTGGTCTTGAGCGGTTCGCCGACCTCGGCGACGTACAGCGTCAGGCCATCGAGCACGAAAAAATCCCCGGCCTCGATGGTCCGGCGGCCTGCCGCGATGGGCCGGGACTGGCGCAAACCGCTCTTGACCTCGGCTGCCACGCGCTCGAACAGCGGCTTGAATGCCTCGAAGTCCTTGCAGGGTTTGCGATCGGCGATTTCTTCGGCGGCGCGCTTGTCGGCGCTGGTGCGGACGTGGCGCAGCATGGTGATGTCATCCGCGCCGCCCACGCCCGCAAGCTCGGCGGCCAGATCGTCGATGTCGATGGTTTCCTGCGCCAGAGCGGCAGCAATGGCCCCACCCGCCAGCAAGCCCTGATGATCCAGCGGCTCCAGCAGGGCGCGGCACTCCGGCAGCGCGCGCAAGCGGTCCAGGCGCACGGCATACAGGCGCTCGAAGATGTCATGGTCCTGGCCGTGCCGGGGCGCGCGGCCGTGCTTTGCAACAAAGCGCTGAATGTCCTCGAAGCCGGCAATGACGCGCTCCTCGCTGGCCGGGCGTCCGCCCTTGTTCTCGGGCGGCGCGAACTCGGCCAGCTCTGCCGCCAGCTCGTCGAGCTCGGCGTCACTCATAGCGTCCCTCCTTCTTGAAGCGCATGAAGGCCGCCGCGCCCTCGGCCATGCGCCGCTCCCAGGCATCCTGCGCATCGAGCGCCGGAACGCGGCCGCGCTCCTTCTTGAACTGGACGGCACGCACGGCCAGGTCCTTGGCCTCCTCCGGCGTCAGGGCCGTGCGCTTGGCGGTAATCGCCGCCGCGACCTGCTTGAGGCTGTCCTCGCTCATGGCCGTGGCGAGAATGGCGTAAGCCTCGCCGAACGGGTTGATGCGGTCGATCAGGTCGATGTCCAGCTCGCGCACGTCCATTGCAAAGCGGCGCACGCCTTCGATCAGGGCGGTGCTGGGCGTCCCGTCGCCCTCGCTCTCAGTCTGGCCTTCGCCTGCGGTGACCAGCCGCTTGGCCTGCTGCGTGAGGTTGAGCGCCGCAATGGCGTGCTGACGCACCGCCTCCTGATCCTCGGCATCGAGCCCGGGATACTTTTCCTTGATGATTTTGCCCATGCGCACCTGCGTCAGCTCCTCGGGCACCAGATCCTCATCGAACAGGCCGCGCTCGATGCTCGGCTTGTCCTGCACGAAGGCGGCAATCACTTCGTTCAGGTCTTGCTGGCAGATGCGCGCCGCCTCCGGGCTCCTGGGCTCGGCCAGGCCCTTGATCTCGATCTGGTAGGTCCCTGTCTGCTCATTGACCCCGACATTGCAGCGGTCCGCGTCGTAGCCACCTTCCCCGTAGTCAAAACCCGGCGTCGGGCCGCTGTCGGGGTGCTTGGACCTGAACTCGAAGCGCGGGGCGAGCACCTGCTCCATCAGCAGGCTGGCCGCAATGGCCTTCAAGGTGTCATTGACGGCCTCGCTGACCGCCGCCTCGGCCGCGTCCGGCTCGGCAATCAGGTTGGTGAAGCGCGCGCGGGTCTTGCCGGGCGCATCGCGGGTGGCGCGGCCGATGATCTGCACGATCTCGGTCAGGCTGGCGCGGTAGCCCACGGTCAGCGCGTGTTCGCACCAGATCCAGTCGAAGCCTTCCTTGGCCATGCCCAGCGCGATGATGATGTCCACATGGTCGCGGTTGTGCTTTTGCGCCGGGTCCTTGAGCGCGGCGGACACGCGCTCGCGCCGGGCGGCATCGTCATCGACCAGATCGGCAATGCGCAGCACGCGGCCATCGACAAGCTTGACGCGCTGAAAGCCGGTCGCCGCGTCGATGCCTTGCCACTCCCCCAGCGCCTCGATGATGTGCTCCACCTCGCGCATCTTGTCCTTGGTGCTCTCGCGCGAATTGACGCTGGGGATGTGGATGATGGTCTTCTCGGCCGGGTCGAGGACCTTCAGGATGTCATCGACATAAGACCCGCTGTAGAAGAAATAGCCGATGTCCAGTTGCTTGAGGTACTGGTAGCCGCTCAGCTGCTCGTAGTAGGTGTAGGTGACGGTATCGAACTTCGCCTCGTCCTGCGGCGCCAGCACCGCCTCGGCGTCGCCCCGGAAGTAGGAGCCGGTCATGGCAACGATGTGCGTCTTGCCCCGCGCGAAGAACTGCCCGAGGTGCAAGCCGAGCTTGTTGTCCGGGTTGCTTGAGACGTGGTGGAACTCATCGACCGCGATCAGGCGGTCGTCGAAGGCTTCCACGCCGTAGGCATCGATCGCAAAGCGGAAAGTGGCGTGGGTGCACACCAGCACCTTGTCCGCGCTTTCGAGGAACGCGCCCAGCGCCTTGACCTTGCCGCCGTTGTCGCCGCCCGGTGCATCGCACAGATTCCACTTCGGCGCCACGTGCCAGTCGGCCCAGAAGCCGTACTTCGACAGCGGCTCGTCATGAAAACTGGCACCAATGGATCTTTCCGGCACCACCACGATGGCCTGCTTCAAGCCCTGGTTGGCCAGCTTGTCGAGCGCGATGAACATCAGCGCCCGGCTCTTGCCCGAGGCGGGTGGCGACTTGATCAGCAGGTATTGCTCGCCGCGCCGCTCGTAGGCGCGCTCCTGCATGGGCAGCATGCCGAGCGCGTTGGCTTGGGTCGATGCGCCGCTTCGGGCGTAGGTGACGGAAACGGAGGGAACAGCACGCTGCTTGGTAGGGTTATCGGTCATGACTCGTCGTCCGCATTGGCTGTATCTGCATCATTGCCCATCAATTCCTGTTCAATCTGTTCGATGCTCGGCAAATCTGTCGCCAGTTCCGGCGGCAGGGATTCAATCAGCTTGTATTCCGCCACGCCCAGCGGTTGGGTGTTCTGGCGCAGCGCGTATTCGGCCACCACCTTGTTCTTGCTCTTGCACAACAACAGGCCGATGGTCGGGTTATCCTGCGGGTGTTTGACCTGCTCATCCACGGCCGTCAAGTAAAAACTCAATTGGCCCAGATGCTCCGGCTTGAACTTGCCGCCTTTCAGCTCGATGACCACGTAACAGCGCAGCTTGAGGTGATAAAACAGCAGGTCGATGAAAAACTCGTCGCCACCCACATCCAGTAACACCTGCCGCCCGACGAAGGCGAAGCCAGCGCCCAACTCCAGCAGGAACTCGGTGACGTGCTTGACCAGCGCATTTTCGATGGCACGCTCACCCGCTTCGCGGCTCAAGCCAAGAAAATCGAGGCGATACGGGTCTTTCAGCGATTCGCGCGCCAGGTCGGACTGCGGCTTGGGCAAAGTCAGCTCGAAGTTGGTGGCGGCCTTGCCACTGCGCTCCAGTAAACGGGTTTCGATATGGAGGTTCAGCACGTTGCGCGACCAGCCGTGGGTAATGGCACTTTCAGCGTAGGCGAGCCGCTGTGCTCGGTCTTTCAACTGCGATAACAGCACCAGATTGTGCCCCCATGGCAAATGTCCAACCGCCTGTTGGACAATTTGCTCGTCGGGCCAGGCCGCTGCGAACGCCCGCATGTACATCAGGTTGGCGCGAGAAAAGCCCTTCATCTCCGGGAAGGCCGAGCGCAAGTCCTGCGACAGCCGCTCGATGACTTTCGCGCCCCAGCCCTGTGCGGCCTGCCGTGCAAGGATGTCCTGGCCAATCTGCCAGTACAGCAGCACCAGTTCGCGATTGACCGCCAGCGCGGCGCGTTGCTGGGCGGTGTGGATACGGGTTTTCAGGTCGGCGAGCCAGTCCATGTAGCCTTCGGGCGGGGGGCTCAGTTTCACGGGTTTGTCGCTCATGTGCTGGCCCCCGCTTTGCGCTTTCTGCCCTTGGCCGGCGCGGCCGTGGCGGTCATTTTGGTGTAGAGCTCGAACAGCTTTTCCAGCCGTTCGGTGTCGTTCCTGAAGCGCCGGCCGATGTAGATGCGCTCCAGCACTTCGTCGTTGCGCTCATGCGCGGCGCGCAGGTCGGCGGGCATGTGCTCGGGGTCGTACAGGTCGGCGATGGTGGCCGGAAAGTGGTGCTCGCGCGCCAGCAGGATGTCTTCGGCGCAGCGCGTGAGGTCGGCCTTGTTTTTCTCGGTCAGCGTCGGCACCGGGAAGGTGTTCCAGCCGAGGGTGTTGGAGTAGGAGAACCGCATTTCCAGTCGTACGCAGACTGTAGCGATCCAGACCCAGTGCAGCCGTGAGGCGATCAGCGCAAGGTTCCACAGTGGGGCGTCATAAAGAGCGAACGCCTTCTCCTGCACCACGCAATGTGGCTCCAGCAGGCCGATAGGAAGATAGGGACGATTCTCGGAACTTACGCGCGGGACAACCAAGACATGACGATTTCCCATCGTCTGCTCACGGAATCGCCACGGGGTGTCGGCCAGTTTCCGAGCGCTGGCGTCCTTGGTCGCGGCTCGCCTTGCGCTGGCTACGTCCTCAACACGACGGGCTATGGCCGGAATGGCAAGGGCGGCCTCCGCTTCCTGATCCGCGATCCAGAGGCAGGCGCGGGGCGCGGCGTCGATAAATTCTTTTGAGCCGTAGAAAGGCCGGACGAAGCGGGCGGCCTCCGGCGAACCGGCTACAAGATTCCGTGCCTCGTCGCTCGAGAAAATCAGCGCCGCCCCGTAGTAGGGATGATTGCCGAACTGCATCGGCGTCAAACCGTTCTGCGGCCTGGCTGCGGGCTGCACTTCGATGTTCGGCGCGGCGACGAGGTAGGCATTGATGTTGTCCACCTGTTTGCACTCGACCGATTCGTGGCTGCCGTCCCGAATGGAATACAAACGGCGCAAGATGCCGGGCATGGCGGAAATGCCCACGACGACTACGGTTACGCCGGCATTGTGGCTGGCCAGATTGGCCCATTTGAACGAGGTGTGCGCAAAGACAATCTCATTGCCCGTAGCAAAAATGAGCGGCCACAAGAGCGGTACCTGCTGGCCTTGGCAAATGGAATTGGTGGACACAAAGGCAGCGGTTGATGGTGTGTGTGTGCCGTAATCGGCGGCCTTCATGAACCAGCCCGCCACATAGTCGAGCGACTTCCAGTTCTTGACGCGTTTGTCGAAGATTGCGCCAAGCTCGGCCTTCTGTTCCGAAGATTGCCACTTGCTGCCCAAATACGGTGGATTCCCGCAGATATACGTCTCCCCGCCCTCATTCTCGAAGTCGATCTCGGTCTGGTCGAGCGGCGTCTCGAACAGGTCATCGGCCTGCACCTTCACGCCCGTCCCGGTCGGCGGGCAGACGCTCAACCAGTCCAGCCGCAGCGCGTTGCCGCAGGTGATCCAGTTGTCGTTGCTCAGGGGCAGAAACTCGGCCAGGGCCAGCTTTTGGCCCCGATGCAGCACGTCGCACTGGTACTCGGCGATCACCAGCGCGAGGCGGGCGATCTCCGCCGGGAAGTCGCGCAGCTCGATGCCGCGAAAGTTGGTGAGCGGGATGTCCGAGGCGCGATCCGGCTCGCCGCGCCGCCGGTTGATCTCGGCCTCGATGGCGCGCATTTCCTTGTAGGCGATGACCAGAAAGTTGCCGGAGCCGCAGGCCGGGTCGAAGACGCGGATTTTCGCCATGCGCCTGCGCAGGTTGAGCAGCATGCGCGGGTTGTCGCCGGCTTCCTGCAGTCTGGCGCGCAGCTCGTCGAGAAACAGCGGGTTCAGCACCTTGAGGATGTTGGGCACGCTGGTGTAGTGCATGCCCAGCTCGCCGCGCTCCTCGTCCTCGGCGATGGCCTGGATCATTGAGCCGAAGATGTCCGGGTTGATGCGGGTCCAGTCCAGGCCACCGACGTGCAGCAGGTAGGATCGGGCGATGCGACTGAAGCGCGGCACCTCGGTGCTGCCGGAGAACAAGGCGCCGTTGACGTAGGGCAAGCCCTCGGCCCAGCGCGGGATGCCGGCGGCGGCGCGTTCCTCGCGCGGGGTGTTCATGGCGCCAAACAGCGTGGCGATGACTTCGTGCGTGTTGGACGAATCCTTGGCGCTCATCTGCGCCACGGTGTCGGTGAACTTGCCCTTGCCGCCAAAGATGTCGGTGTCTTCGGCGAAAAAGCAGAAGATCAGCCGCGCCATGAAGTGGTTCATGTCGTGGCGACGCTGCGCCGTGCCCCATTCGGGGTTGTCCTTGAGCAGCTCGACGTACAGGCGGTTGAGGCGGCTGGTGGCGCGGATGTCGAAGGCGTTTTCGCTGATCTGGCGGACGGTGCTGATGCCCGCCAGCGGCAGGAAGAAGCCGAAATGGTCCGGAAAGTCCCTGAATGCACAGGCGACGGTCTCGCCGCTCGTCAGGTCTTCGGCCTCGAAGTCGATGCCGTCGGTGGCGAGGATGAACTTCGCCTTGGCCTTGGCTGTGGCCGGGCTGGCCTTGAGAGCGGCGAGCGTTTGGGTCACCCGCCCTGCGTCGCAGGTCAGGATGTGGATGTTGCTGGTCTGAAGAACACCGCCGAGGTCAGACTTGTTCGACGCCCCGGCGCGCAGGCGCTTGATGGTCGTCGCTTTGTTGCCAAACGCCTCAAGGAAGGCATAGGGGAACTCGGCGCTGTCGAAAGGCTGCTCCGCCAGGTCTGTGATGGCTTGTTCGATTTCTACGGCGTTCATGGGCGTGTAGCCCTCCCTCTGAGCGAGCCCGCCTGGCTGTTGCTGTTCTGCGGGGTGCTCATGTCTTGTCCTGCGTTTTCTCGGCTATCTGCGCGGCAATCCAGCGATCCAACTCGCTGCGACGAAACCGCCAAGTCCCGCCCAGCTTGAATCCCGGTATCTCCCCCTGCTGGGCCAGCCGGTAGACGGTCTTTTTCCCTGCCTTGAGGTAGACCGCCACTTCATCGAGCGTGAGGATTTCGTCTTCAGGTTGTTTCATGTCAGCCGGCTCGTTTGGTGTCGCACGGCGAAGTCTTCCAGAGTCTGGCCAAGTTTATCATCTGACCCACCCGAATGAATGCAGCGCCCTGCAGTCGCCCCAGTGTTATCCGATGATTAACGCCCCCAGGCCGAGGCTTTCTTCCGCACGTTCAAGTACCGTCCCGGCTATGCCCGCAAGGGCTTTTAGGGCTTTGCGGACCTGGATGCGGCATGCCAATGGTTGATGAATTTCGTGCGTGGGTACAACGTCTAGCATCGCCACCCGGCCATCAAGTTCGTCACTGCAGCGCAGCGCCATGCCGGTGCAGGCCAGGCCAAAACCAGCAAGCCGGAACGCGGGTCTGGCAAAACGCGCAACTGGAAACAACCGGAGATCGTCTGGCTGAACCAGGAACGACAAATGAATGATCCATCAAAAAAGACGGCGGGATGAACGTGACGATTATTTTGACAACCAGCGCTGCGCGATTCCGCGCTTACCGTCGAGCCGATGCGCATGCCGCTGGCGGGGAGTGGGTGGGTTTACAGGGCGAGGTCGAGCCGGATGCCGGCGACGGTGGCTTTGGGTCGCGCCAGGTCGCCGCCCGGATGCCGGAAGCGCTGCACCACCGGCTGCACCGCCAGCCAGCGGTTCACCTGATGGCGGTAAGTCAGTTCCCAGGCGCGCTCGCTGCTGCTGGCGGCGATGCCGGCTGCCGCCTGGGCCTGGATGAACTTGTCGCTGAGTCCTGCGCGAGTGTGGGCGAGGCCGAGGATGTCGTCGGCGAGACCCGGCAGCGGCCCCTTGAGGCGGATGCCGATATTTTGCGTATGGCGGATTGCCGTCGAGTCGCCATCGCTGGCACTGACGCGGTAGAAGGCCGAGATGGCGCCGATGCGGGAGCCCGACAGCAGCGTCTGCTCGGCCAGTGCGTACCAGCCCCGGCTCTTGCGTCGCAGCGGCTTGCCGGCGGCATCGGTATCCACCAGGTCGTCCGCCTTGGCGCTGTAGCCCCAGATGCCGACGGCGTATTTGCCGAAACTGTCGGCGGCCAGTTCGTGGGCCTTGGTGACCGGGTCCACCGGCACCCCCACATCGGGCGTGGTGGGCTCGAAGACGTGGCCGGCTTCGCCGGGTTGGTAGCCGATCTCGGCAATCGACATGATGCCGTCGCCGCGATGGAAGGCGATATGGGTGCCCCTGGGGTGGGCCGGATCGCCGGGAACGCCGTCGAGAATCGCGCCCTGGGCATACCGTGAACGGTCGGCGGCGGTCCATTTCAGGCGCAGGCCGACGGCCGGATTGTTGAAAATCGACGGCCCCCGCGTCAGCGCCAGATCGGCCAGGGCGCCATAGGGCGGCTGCACGAAGACGCTGGCGGCATCCATCACCATGAATTCCGAGTCGATCGGGTAGAGGCCGGCGAGCAGTGCCCATTGCTTGTCGGCGAAATCCTTCTGCACCCAGGCGTGGAACAGGCGCTGGGTGGAAACCGGGACTTCGATATTGCTGACGCCGAGCAGGCTGCCGGTCATGTCGGCATTGAGCTTCGAGCCGTAGTCGCCGATCAGGCTGAAAAAGGCCGTGGTGTCGGCCCAGCCCCAGAGTTTGTCCAGGTCGGCGGCCATCTTGAGTTCGAGATGGATCATCGGCTGGCCGCCCCGCTGCAGGCCGCCGCTTGTGTTGCGCAGGGCGTCGATGCGATAGACGCCTTCAAGGGCAATGCCCTGGCGGTAGAGATCGGCGCGGCGTCCGCCCCAGTCGCCGCTGAGGGTTTCATTGACGTAGTCAGGCACCGGCTTTGCGTCGGCGGCGATGGCGCAGGGAGCGGCGAGGCCGAGCAGCATTCCGAGGGTGGCAGCGGGCAAACGCATGAGCGCGAGCGGAGCAGTTGACGACCGCGGCTACTGTAACGGCCCCGGGTACTGCCGCACAAGCCTGTTCGGACGCCGCCCGGGGATCGAACCCTCCCCCCCGGCAGGTGCCAAGGTCCTTGGCCCGTTTTCGGGACGCGGATTTTGGCCGGGCGGCGGACCCGGGCGCTGAAGCCATTCAGGGCTCTTTTCATGCCGGGATGACGCCCGGTTCCGAGACCGGGCGGTGCCCTCAGAAGCGCTTTGGTAAATTGGTATTACCACCACAATCGATTTTGAAAACTGACATGAATGCAGGGTGTTGGGCGAAATGTTTTGTTTGATGCGGGTATTGTCAGGGCGCAATCCGGCGTTTAGAATTGCCTGGTCTTACCAATCAGGGCTGACCTGGCCTCTTTCATGAGCACCGCCAAACTTTCCGTTCCCAGAATCTCCGACGCCATCGCCGAATCCCTTGAGCGCCGCATTCTCGAAGGCTCCCTGAAGCCGGGGAATCGCCTGCCGCCTGAACGTGAACTGGCCGCCGAGCTGGGGGTTTCCCGCCCCTCGTTGCGAGAAGCGATCCAGAAGCTGGCCTCGAAAGGCATGCTGCAAAGCCGCCAAGGCGGCGGCACCTTCGTGACCGACCGGCTCGATTCCACCTTTTTTGATCCCTGGCAGGAAATGCTGGGGGCTCACCCCAATCTGCGCGAAGACCTGCTGGAATTGCGCCGCATGCTTGAAGGCCAGGTGGCCGAGTGGGCCGCCGAACGGCGCACCGACGAGGACATGGAGCGCCTGACCCAGACTTTCGAAGCGCTGCAGGCGGTCTTTGACGGTGAAGACCGTAAACGCCAGGCCGCCTGCGACATCGCGTTTCACCAGGCGATTGCCGACGCTTCCCACAACGTCCTGCTGGGCCACCTGACGTCCACCCTGCTGCGCCTGATGGAAGAGAACATCTGCCTCAATCTCACCGAGCTGGGCAATGTCTCCCGGGCCTTTTCCCTGCTCGAGGCCCAGCACGCCCGCCTGTTTGAAGCCATCCGCGACCGCCGGCCCGGGGCGGCCCGCTCCGCCGCCGAGGTGCATATCGATTTCGTGCACGAGAGCCTGGCCCAGTCCCTGCGTTCGGCCGCCCGCCGCGAAGCCGCCACCCGGCGCCTCAAGGGCAATGATTTCTCCACCGATTCCAGCCATACCCACCTGTCTTCCAATTGAATCCTGAAAGGAAACCTCGATGAGCGACAACTACGTCATTCCCTTTGAACGCCTGCGCATGAGCGATGTGGACCAGGTTGGCGGCAAGAATGCCTCCCTGGGCGAAATGATCAGCCAGCTGGCGGATTCCGGTGTGCGCGTGCCCGGCGGCTTTGCCACCACCGCCCATGCCTACCGGGTGTTCCTGGCCCAGAGCGGCCTGGACAAGAAGATCGCCGATGCCCTGGAACACCTGGACGTGGATGATGTGAATGCCCTGGTGGCCTGCGGCGAAAAGATTCGCCAGTGGATCATCGACACTCCCTTCCCGATGGACTTTACCATCGCCATTACCGAGCAATATCAAAGGCTTGTTGCTGATTCTTCAAGTGACATGTCGTTCGCGGTGCGATCGAGCGCCACTGCCGAAGACCTGCCCGATGCCTCTTTTGCCGGCCAGCAGGAAACCTTCCTCAACATCGTCGGCCTGGACAACATCCTGCACGCCATCAAGGAAGTGTTCGCTTCGCTCTACAACGACCGGGCCATCTCCTACCGGGTGCACAAGGGCTTCATCCATGCTGACGTGGCCCTGTCTGCCGGCATTCAGCGCATGGTGCGTTCCGACAAGGGCGCCGCCGGGGTGATGTTTACCCTGGATACCGAATCCGGCTTTCGCGATGCCGTCTTCATCACCTCCAGCTACGGCCTGGGCGAGACCGTGGTCCAGGGCGCCGTGAACCCGGACGAGTTCTATGTGCACAAGCCCATGCTGGCGGCCGGCAAGAAAGCCGTGATCCGCCGCAATCTGGGTTCCAAGATGATCAAGATGACCTTTTCCAGCGAGAAGGTGGCCGGCAAATCCACCATCACCGAGGACGTGGCCGAGGCCGAGCGCATCCGTTTCTCGATCAACGACGCGGAAGTGGAAGAGTTGGCCCGCTACGCCATGATCATCGAACAGCACTACCAGCGGCCGATGGACATCGAGTGGGGCAAGGACGGGGTGGATGGCAAGCTGTACATCCTGCAGGCCCGGCCCGAGACCGTGAAGTCCCAGGAAGAAGGCCCCAACCGCCTGGAAAAATTCAAGATCAAGTCCTTCTCCAAGGTGCTGGCCTCCGGGCGCGCCATCGGCCAGAAGATCGGCGTCGGTCCGGTGCGCATCGTCCATGACCCCAGGGAAATGGACAAGGTCCAGCCTGGCGACGTGCTCGTGGCCGACATGACCGACCCCAACTGGGAACCCGTGATGAAGCGGGCTGCCGCCATCGTCACCAACCGGGGCGGCCGCACCTGTCACGCCGCAATCATCGCCCGGGAACTGGGCGTACCCGCCATCGTCGGTTGCGGCGATGCCACCGAGACCCTCACCGAAGGCGAGATCGTCACCGCCTCCTGCGCCGAGGGCGATACCGGCCACATCTACCGGGGCAAGCTGGATTTCGAGGTGGTGACCAAGGACATCTCCGCCATGCCCGACCTCCCCGTCAAGGTGATGATGAACGTGGGCAATCCGGAACTGGCCTTCGAATTCTCCCAGTTGCCCAATGCCGGCGTCGGTCTGGCGCGGGTGGAGTTCGTCATCAACAACGTGATCGGCATCCACCCCAAGGCGATCCTGGACATCGAGCGTCTGCCCGCCTCCAAGCGCGAGGAGATCCAGCGCCGGGCCCGGGGCTATGCCAGCCCGGTGGATTTCTTTGTGGAAAAGCTGGCCGAAGGCGTGGCCACCATCGCCGCCGCTTTCTGGCCCAAGCCCGTGATCGTGCGCCTCTCCGACTTCAAGTCCAACGAGTACAGGAAGCTCTTGGGCGGCGAACTGTATGAGCCCGAGGAAGAAAACCCCATGCTCGGCTTTCGCGGCGCCTCCCGCTACATCGCCCAGTCTTTCCGCGACTGCTTCGAGATGGAATGCCGGGCGATGAAGAAGGTGCGCGAAGAGATGGGCTTTACCAACGTCTGGCTGATGGTGCCCTTCGTGCGCACCCTGGACGAGGGCCGGGGCGTGGTCGAACTGCTGGCCGAGCACGGCCTGAAGCAGGGTGAGAACGATCTGAAGCTGATCATGATGTGCGAGATCCCCTCCAACGCCCTGCTGGCCGACGAGTTCCTGGACATCTTCGATGGCTTCTCCATCGGCTCCAACGACCTGACCCAGCTCACCCTGGGCCTGGACCGCGATTCCGGCCTGGTGGCCAACCTGTTTGACGAGCGCGACCCGGCCGTCAAGAAGCTGCTGGCCATGGCCATCGCCACCGCCAACAGGAAGGGCAAGTATGTGGGCATCTGCGGCCAGGGTCCCTCCGACCATGCCGACCTGGCCGAATGGCTGATGGATCAGGGCATCCAGAGCATGTCCCTGAATCCGGACACGGTGGTGGACACCTGGCAGCGTCTGGCCAGCCACAGGAAGTAAGGCACCCGCGGCGCAGCGAGGCCGGGGAAACCCGGCCGTACTCGGCCCGGAGCTGGCGGGGCGCTTGAGGGGTGGCGGATGGGCGGCGGATGGGTGGTTCAGGCCTGGAAGCCGAGCAGTTTTCCCACGGCTTCCGTGACCTTGGCGGGGTCGAAGGGCTTCAGGATATAGCCACTGGCACCGCGCTGGCCGGCAGCTTGAATGGTCTCCCGGCTCATGCGGCCGGTAATCATCAGCACCTTGCTTGTTGGCTCACTGCGCTTGATCTGGGCCAGGGCGTCCAGGCCCTTCATGACCGGCATGTTCATATCCAGGCAGACCAGATCAGGCTTGTGGCGGACTACGGCGGCCACGGCCTGCCTGCCGTCGGAGACGGCTTCGTGCGCCCGGATGCCGGCCTGGCTGAGGATGGAAACCAGCAACAGGCGCATGGCAGCGCTGTCGTCGGCGACGACGGCGGTGGCCCGGGCTGCCTCATGGGCAGGAACCGGCGCGGCCCCCTGGCGCCGGAGCAGGGCGCGGGTATGGGTGACCCTGCGGATTTCCCGCAAAATCTGCTCGGGGGTGAAGGGTTTGCGGATGAAACCGGCAATCCCGGCTTCCGCCGCGTCGGCCTCCAGGGTCGGGTTGGTATCCCCGGTAATCATCACCACCGAAGTATCGGGATGGGTAATGACGATCTGTTTCAGGAGATCAAGCCCGTTGCTGCCCGGCAGGTTGTAGTCCAGGCAGACCACGTCGGGCTTCAGCCGGCCGATGCTCTCGACGACGCCTTTGCCATGGCTCAGCTCCCCGATGATCGGGTAGCCTTCGTTGGTGAAGAAAGTGCGGAGGGCGGCGCGTAGCGAGGCTGCATCGTCCACGATCAGGATGCTGGGTTTGCCGGACATGGGCAGGAATCCGGTTCAGGTGGACTGTTGTTGCAGGATGTCCATGAACCCCAGACCGGCCAGTTTCCGGGTGCTGCGGGCCAGGTAGTAGAGTACGGCCATCATCATCAGCATGGAGGGCAGGGCGATCATGGGGTAGCTGAGCAAGGTCAGGCGTCCCAGTTCCGCGTTGAAGGCTTCGGTGCCGGCCGGGCTGGTGACGATCCAGATGGCGAGCAGGTAATTCATCATGGCGGAAAAGAAGAAGGTCGCGCTCAGCAGGATGGTGCCGGTCTGCAGGCGGGCGTCAAAGGCGTCCACATTGCCGCGCAGGGCCAGGTGCTGGTGGACTTTATCCACGTCGATGATGGCCGGATTGAACAGCAGGCTCTTGATGAGCGGGTAGGGGGTGCGGATGGAGGCCAGAACCACCAGGCCGATGATGCCGGGCACGGCCGCTTCCTTGATGGCCAGCCACCGGGAATCGAGTTCGAGCAGGCCGATGCCGCCAGTGAGCAGGATATTCACCAGCCCCAGGGCCGAAAAGACATTGAACTTGCGGCTCTTGATCAGGTCCCTCGTGCCCCACACCAGGGGAAAGGCCAGGGCAAGAAGCAGGGCACCGACACTGCCCAGGCGCTCCGCCCCGCTGAGTTTCATCAGGATCAGGGAGGGAATGATGATGTTGATCAGCAGTTCGATCAGGGGATTGTTGTTCCTGGCTGGGGCCATGGGCGATCTCGGGGCTGGAATGAAATGAACTGTTATTTTAGGGGCAGGGACGGGAAATGGTTCAGCGGCGATACAATTTTTACCAAACCCGGATTCCAGGACCTGCCTGCGGCGGCAGCCTGTTGCTTCGGGGCTTGCGGCGGATGGCAATCCTGGCGTTGCTGGGGCTGGGTTTCATGTTTTCAGTGGTGCTGTTTGCGGTACTGGCAGTCGGAGGCTTGCTGCTCTGGGGCTGGTTCTGGTGGAAAACCCGCAAAGGTGGAAAACCCGCAAACTGAGACACCAGCTAGGTGAACAAGGTTTCCCTCAATCCCCATTTTCATCGCCCGATGCAGGCCGGGTGATCGAGGGCCAGGTGATCCGGGACGGCAGGAGCGAGGTTTTCTGGCCGGAAGACGCTCCGCCGGGCTGAGGCGGGGCATGCTTTAGCTACTCTTGACCTTGTTGCGCATCAGGCGTTGTTTTTCCCGGGCCCAGTCTTTTTCCTTGGCATCCTCGCGCTTGTCGTGCTGCTTCTTGCCTTTGGCCAGACCGATTTCGGCCTTGATGCGGCCCCGGGTGTAATGCAGATCCAGCGGCACCAGGGTGAAGCCGGCGCGTTCCACCTTGCCGATCAGTTTCATGATTTCGCTGCTGTGCAGCAGCAGCTTGCGGGTGCGCACCGGGTCCGGTTGCACATGGGTGGAGGCGGTGGGGAGCGGGGTGATGTGCATGCCCAGCAGAAAAATCTCGCCCCGCTTGATGATCACATAGGCTTCCTTGATCTGCACCCGGCCGGCCCGGATGGCTTTCACTTCCCAGCCTTCCAGGGCAATTCCGGCCTCGTATTTTTCCTCGATGAAATAATCGTGGAAGGCCTTTTTGTTGTTGGTGATACTCATGACGCAGTGGGAATCCTTTAGAATCCGCCATTCTACAAGATTCGGAGCTTCTGGCGGACCATGGCCCTGGTCGAGAAATCGGTGCTGATCGAATACTCAGCACAACAAATGTTTGAACTGGTGGATCGCTGTGAGGATTATCCCCAGTTCCTGCCCTGGTGCAGCCATACGGAACTGCGCTATCGCGATGACAAGAAGACGGTAGGGACGCTGCACATCAACTATCACAGCGTCAAAACCCATTTCACCACTGAAAACGACAAGGAGATCCCGGTTTCGATGAAAATCAAGCTGGTGGATGGTCCTTTCCGGCACATGGAAGGCAGTTGGCACTTCAAGGCCCTGGCCCCCCATGCCTGCAAGATCGAATTCAAGCTGCATTACGAATTCTCCAGCAAGCTGTTCGAAAAGCTGATCGGTCCTGTTTTCAATCATATTGCCAACAGCATGGTCGATGCCTTCGTGCGGCGGGCAGGCCAGATTCATGGAGCCAATACTGGTGGCTGAGATGCTTTTGCAGGTCGAAGTGATTTATGCCCTGCCGGACAAGCAGGAACGGGTGCCGCTCCGTTTGCCCGCAGGCAGCACCCTGCAACAGGCGCTGGAGGCATCTGGCTTGCTGGAGAAATATCCGGCGATTGATCTGGAGAAGAACAAGTTCGGTATTTTTGCCAAGCTCTCCAGGCTTGACACGGTGCTGCGAGATCGTGACCGGGTCGAAATTTACCGGCCCTTGATCGCCGATCCCAGGGAAGTCCGCAAGCAGCGGGCCGCAGAAGGCAAGGTGATGAAGAAGGGGGCGGGGGAAGAGGGCGAGGCGGCCTGAGGATCGGCCTGAGGATTGGCCAGAGGGCCGGGGGCAACGGTTCAACCCAAGTCGGAGGGGCCCGAGGCCCTTCGTCGCCGAGGGGTCAGGAGGCCCCGCCGCTGTTGACCTCCTGCTGTTGACCTCCCGCTGTTGTCTTCCATCTCTGAGCGCCTGACCCTGTTGGGTGCCTGGGCTTATTTGCACCATTCCTGCACGTTCTTGATGGCCCTTTCGATTTCCTGCTGGCGTTGCTGGTCGCTGATGAACTCCCGTTCGCCATCTTCCTTCATGCGGCTGATGCGCTGCCCGGATTCCAGGATGCGCTGCTGCTCCCGGGCTCGGTTGCAATTATCCCTGCGCTGATCCGCTTCAGCCTTTTCCTTGGCGGCCTTTTCAGCGCTGGCCTTTTTTTCCTGTTGACGCTGCCGGAATTCCAGGTCCTTTTCGGCCCAGCTCTTGGGGCCGGCAGCAGCGGCGGGTTCGCCTTCTGCCGCATCTTGAGCCGCAGCAGGCGCCTGCCTGACGACCGGCACCTGTTTGCCCGCGCCGGGTTGAGGCGTGTCGGAAATGACGGTGCGTCCTTGAGCGTCTTTCCATTTGTAAATCTGGGCTTGAGCAGGCAGGGCAATCAGCAGGGGAAGCAGGAGGGCCAGAAAAAGGTGACTACGCATGGGGAAAACCTCGGGTGGTGGTTCGATCAAAATTGCGCTTGCTGTATAATACTTTTTTGTGACCTTGGATCAAAGGCCATGCGCATTCTGCAAAAAGCCCTCACTTTCGATGATGTTCTTCTGGTCCCGGCCCATTCCGGGATTCTGCCCCGGGATGTCTGCCTCGACACTCAGTTTACCCGGAAAATCATCCTGAACATGCCGCTGGTATCGGCCGCCATGGATACGGTGACCGAAGGCCGTCTGGCCATTGCCCTGGCGCAGGAGGGCGGCATCGGCATCATCCACAAGAATCTGCCGGCGCGTGCCCAGGCCGCCGAAGTGGCCAAGGTCAAGCGTCATGAATCCGGCATCCTGAAAGACCCCATCACCGTCGATCCCGGCATGAGCGTGGGTGAGGTGATGGCCTTGTCGCGGCAACACCGCATTTCCGGTTTCCCCGTGCTGGATAAGGCGGGCAAGGTGGTGGGCATCGTCACCAACCGCGACCTGCGCTTTGAAACCAATCTGGAGCAGCCGGTCGAGGCCATCATGACCCCCAGGGATCGTCTGGTGACGGTGAAGGAGGGGGCCAGCATCGAGGATGCCAAGGAACTGATTCGCGCCCACCGGCTGGAGCGGGTGCTGGTCATTGATGACGATTTCTGCCTGCGCGGCCTGATCACCGTCAAGGACATCACCAAGGCCACCGAACACCCCAATGCCAGCAAGGACGAATTCGGTCGTCTGCGCGCCGGTGCCGCCGTGGGGGTCGGCGCCGGTACCGAGGAAAGGGTGGAAGGGCTGGTCGAAGCCGGGGTGGATGTGATCGTGGTGGATACCGCCCACGGTCATTCCCAGGGCGTGCTGGACCGCGTCCAGTGGGTCAAGAGGAACTTTCCCCATGTGGAAGTGATCGGCGGCAACATCGCTACCGCTGATGCAGCCCGGGCTCTGCTGGACATGGGCGCCGACGCGGTCAAGGTCGGCATCGGTCCTGGCTCGATCTGCACGACCCGCATCGTGGCCGGTGTCGGGGTGCCCCAGATCACCGCCATCCAGAACGTGTCCGAAGCCCTGAAGGGCACGGGCGTCCCCATGATCGCCGATGGCGGTATCCGCTACTCCGGCGATATTGCCAAGGCCATCGCGGCGGGCGCCAACACCGTCATGCTGGGCGGCCTGTTCGCCGGTACCGAAGAGGCGCCGGGCGAAGTGGAGCTGTTCCAGGGCCGTTCCTACAAGTCCTACCGGGGCATGGGTTCGCTGGGGGCCATGCAGGCGGGTTCATCCGACCGCTACTTTCAGGACAACACCGCCAACGTGGATAAATTCGTGCCGGAAGGCATCGAAGGCCGGGTGCCCTACAAGGGTTCCGTGCTCGCCGTGATCCACCAGCTCATGGGGGGGCTGCGCTCCTCCATGGGCTACCTGGGCTGCGCCACCATCGCCATGATGCACGAGCGTGCCACCTTCGTGGAAATCACCTCTGCCGGGGTACGCGAATCCCACGTCCATGATGTGCAGATCACCAAGGAAGCTCCCAATTATCACGTCGATTGATCCTTCCTCCGGTCACCCAGGGCGGCTGCGGCCGCCTTTTTTTCAAGAGACCCCATGGCGCACCAGAAAATCCTCATCCTCGACTTCGGTTCCCAACTCACCCAGCTCATCGCCCGACGCGTGCGGGAAGCCAAAGTCTTCTGTGAAATTCATCCCTACGATGTTTCCGAAGACTTCATCCGCCACTATGGCGCCCAGGGCATCATCCTCTCCGGCGGCCCCAGTTCCGTCACCGAGGGCGATACCCCCCGGGCGCCCAGGGTGGTGTTCGAGCTGGGTATCCCCGTCCTCGGCATCTGCTATGGCATGCAGACCATGGCCCAGCAGTTGGGCGGCACCGTGATGACCGCCGAGGCTGCCGGCAAGGCCCGGGAATTCGGCTACTCCGAAGTCCGCGCCCACGGCCATACCGCGCTCCTGAATGGCATTGCCGACTGCACGACGGCTGAAGGCCACGGCATGTTGAAGGTGTGGATGAGTCACGGGGACTCTGTCATGGAACTGCCGCCCGGCTTCAAGATGATGGCGTCCACCGCTTCTTGCCCGATTGCCGGCATGGCGGACGAGACGCGCAAATTCTACGCCGTCCAGTTCCACCCGGAAGTGACTCACACCCTGAAGGGCCGGGCCATCCTGGAACGCTTCGTGCACGACATCTGCGGCTGTGGCAGCGACTGGGTCATGGGCGACTACATCGCCGAAGCCGTCGAGGCCATCCGTCAGCAAGTGGGCAAGGAAGAAGTGATCCTGGGCCTCTCTGGCGGCGTCGATTCGAGCGTCGCCGCGGCGCTGATCCACCGCGCCATCGGCGACCAGCTGACCTGCGTCTTCGTGGATCACGGCCTCTTGCGCCTCAACGAAGGCGACATGGTGATGGACATGTTTGCCCGCAACCTGGGCGTCAAGGTCATCCGCGTCGATGCGGTGGACGACTTCATGGGCAAGCTGGCCGGCGTTACCGACCCGGAACAGAAGCGCAAGATCATCGGCAAGGAGTTCATCGAAGTCTTCCAGGCCGAATCAAAGAAGCTTTCCGCCGCCAGGTGGCTGGCCCAGGGCACCATCTACCCGGACGTGATCGAATCCGCCGGCAAGGGCAAGAAGGGCGCCCACACCATCAAGAGCCACCACAATGTCGGCGGCCTGCCGGAGGACATGCACCTCAAGCTGCTGGAACCCCTGCGCGAACTGTTCAAGGACGAAGTCCGCGAGCTGGGCGTGGCCCTGGGCCTGCCCCGGGAGATGGTCTACCGCCATCCCTTCCCCGGTCCCGGCCTGGGCGTGCGCATCCTGGGCGAGGTGAAGCAGGAGTACGCCAAGCTGCTGCAGCGCGCCGATGCCATCTTCATTGACGAACTGCGCGCCACCCTGGCCACGGAGCGTGATCTGGCGGCCGGCGTCTGCACCGAAGCCGACATCGGCAAGAGCTGGTACGACCTGACCAGCCAGGCCTTCGCCGTATTCCTGCCGGTCAAGAGCGTGGGCGTCATGGGCGACGGCCGCACCTATGAAAATGTAGTGGCCCTGCGCGCCGTGGTCACCAGCGACTTCATGACCGCCCACTGGGCCCATCTGCCCTACGAGTTGCTGGGCAAGGTATCGAACCGCATCATCAACGAAGTGCGGGGCCTCAACCGGGTGGTCTACGACGTCTCCGGCAAGCCACCCGCCACCATCGAGTGGGAATGATCCCAAGCCCTTCGGCAGCTATCGGTTGCCAACGGAAACCCCGCGAAACCCCCGGCAGATGCTGGGGGTTTTGTTTTATGCGGTATCGAACGCATTCGCAACGGGCCGGAAAAACTGACGGTACGGTTGTCGGTACTGGCTGGCGATGGGGTAGGGCGTTTTGTTGCGGTACCGTCGCGGCCAAGTGGGGCGTGACGGTATTTTTTCGGCCTGAATCCTTATCTGGCGCGGGTTCCAGAGCGGTGAAGGGCTGACGGTATTTTGAAAGGAGAGCCAAATGCTGACGGATCTGAAGCTGAAAGGATTGAAGCCTGCGGAGAAGCCCTACAAGGTGGCAGACCGTGACGGCATGTATGTGACGGTGCTGAAGTCGGGCGGGATCTCGTTCCGCTACGACTACCGGCTGAACGGCAGGCGGGAGACCCTGGTGATCGGCCAGTACGGCCCAGACGGCATCAGCCTTGCCGAGGCCCGGGAAAGGCTCATGGAGGCGCGGCGCATGGTTTCCCTGGGCAAGTCGCCGGCCGGCGAAAAGCAGCGGGCCAAGGCGGCTATCCGTGAGCAGAAGACGGTGGAGGAAATCTGCCGTGACTGGCTCGACAATTCCCCCATGGCGGCCAGCACCCGCAACCTGCGGCAGAGCGTGATAGACCGGGACATCGTGCCTAACCTGGGGCGCCGGCTTCCGGACGAAATTGAAACTGACGACATCCGCGCCCTGTGCGACAAGATCGTGGCCAGGGGGGCGCCATCCACGGCCGTCTTCGTCCGTGAGGTTCTCAGCCTGGCCTTCATGTGGGCCATCGAGCGCGGCGCCAAGTTTGCGAACCCGGCCGCCGCCATCCGCCCGTCCTCCATCGCCAGCTTCAGGCCCCGGGAGCGCTCCCTATCTCCCAACGAGGTCGGGATTGTGTTCCGCCTGCTCGAGCGGGTTCCCACCATTCCCACCCTGCGCC
Source organism: Comamonadaceae bacterium (assembly GCA_029255645.1). Classification (GTDB taxonomy): domain Bacteria; phylum Pseudomonadota; class Gammaproteobacteria; order Burkholderiales; family Rhodocyclaceae; genus Azovibrio. The sequence continues at coordinate 21,994 of JANLJE010000058.1, forward strand.
GGGAACCGATGCCTTGGTCTGCTCTATGCCCGAGCGGGCCATGCTGGAGTTGTGCGATGGCGTCGCGGGCGCAACCTTGGTCTACGAGGCCGATGCGCTGATGCAGGCCATGACTACGCTGCGGCCGCAGCGGGTCAGCCTGTTGTTGCGCCACTGCCGCAGCATCAAGGCCAAGCGGGTGTTCCTGGCGCTGGCTGAGCGCCATCGGCATGCGTGGTTGTCGCACGTGTTACTCGATGGTGTCGATCTAGGCCGGGGAAAACGTGCGCTGGTGCCTGGTGGTCGCCTGCATCCGACCTACCAGATCACCTTGCCGGGAGACCTTGATGAACACTTGGCTTGATCACTGGGATCGCCGCTACACCGACCGGGTTCGGCTGTTGGTCGAGATCCTGCCGGTGCTGGCGCAGGAGCCGCGTTTCGCGCTCAAGGGCGGCACGGCAATCAACCTGTTCGAGCACGACCTGCCGCGCTTGTCGGTGGATATTGATCTGGCTTGGTTGCCGGTGCATGACTATGCCGAGGATGCGAAGCTGATTGCGGACGCACTTGGGCGACTGGCCGATATGCTGCGCGCCCGACCCCTGCAATTACAGGTGCAGATGTCGGCCGGCGAGGGCGCAGGCGTTACGCGGTTGGTGGCCAGTCGTGGTCGTGCGCAGATCGAGACAACGCCGGTCATGCGTGGTGCGGTGCATCCAGTGCGCAACATGGTGGTGCGCCCCAGGGTGGAGGAGGCGTTCGGTTTCGCCTCGGTGCAGGTGCTGGATTTTGCTGATCTCTATGCCGGAAAACTGGCTGCTGCACTCGCGCGGCAGCATCCGCGCGATCTTTTCGATGTTGGCTTGTTGCTGGAAGACGAACGGGCTGATCAGATGCTCTGGCGGACTTTTCTCGTCTACCTAACCTGTAGTCCCAAGCCTGCCTGGGAGATGCTGGCGCCTCGCGTGCCTGCGGATTTCGCAGCAACCTTCGAGGCACACTTTAAGGGCATGACGGCTGAGCCTATTGAAGCCGAAGTCCTGCTGGACATTCATGAGCGCCTGCTGGCGCGCGTGGCCCATTGGCTGGATGAGCCATCGTGTGCGTTCCTACGATCCATTGAGGACCAGCGGCCGGACTTCGATCTAATCGAACTTCCGCATGCAGCCAAATTGCCGGCTGTGCGGCGCAAGCTACACAACCTGGCGTAGCGCACCGACGCCAAGTGTGCGGCGGATCGGAGTCTGCTGGAAGAAACGCTGGCTCGGAGAAGTGGCCCCGAAATTTTGAACAGCGCGATCAGTGGAAACTCTTGGCATAAA
>JANLJE010000059.1 GCA_029255645.1 Comamonadaceae bacterium
AGATTTTCTTCTTTACATCTTTGGCATTTTATCAACCAGAAATTCCGGATACCCTTTATTTCAAGTCTGCAATTTATACCTCATCCGGTGCGGGTTCCGTAAAAATTTCCTGGGCCCATGCGACGTTTTGATGCCAGGGGCCCGCCATCCCGGCGTATGATCCGGACCCGTTGCGATTTTTGAACGGTCATCACCAAGACCCCCTGACAAAGACCCCATGAGGACCCCATGAGCCGGGAGAAGTTTCAGCCTCCCTCCACCACGGAGCGGGGCCTGCGGATCGCGCTGATTTTTGCCCTGGTGGCCGAGCGCCTGACGATCCATTACGAACACGGCCAGTGGCTGACCCAGGGGCAGGGGGCTACGCTGGCGGCGGATTGGTTGTCCCGCTCCAAGCGGGTTTTTCCCCTGGCCGAGCGGCGTCAGCTTTCTGATCTGAGCGAACAGGTGGCCCGGCAGATTTCCTGCACGGTTTCGCGGGAGGCGGGCTTGTATATTGCCCATGAATTGACCGAGTCCCTGGACCCCAATTACCCGTCCGAAATCGGGCCTGCCATCATGGCCGAGTGCGAGCGGGTTTTTGGCGAGGCCGCCGGCCTTTGAACACGCAGGGGCTGCATTCCGGAGCGTGGTTTCCCCTTTTAGCCATTACACTTCCAGCCGCGCCGGACTCGGCGCGCGTCAGCCAGGTGGGCTGACCCACTGCCGGACGCTGTTTTTTTGCTGTGCCGGCTTTGGGCCGGCACTTGTTCCCAAGGGTTTCCCCATGGTTTCCAAGGGTTTCCAGGGTTTTCAAAGGGTTTTCAATGCAAACGATCCACGATGTTGATGCTCTCCTGCTCATGGCCACCCTGCTGGCCTCGAAGCGGCGGCCTGCTGATCTGGTCGAGATCATGGCGGCCGCCGATCTGGTCCAGGGTTCCGTTCCTGCCGTCAACAAGCTGGTCGAGTCTTTTGCCCGTCTGGGCACGGCCGGCCTGCTGGTCGAGGTGGAAGGCGGGTTTTCCCTGACGCCCGCGGCCCAGTTGATCGTGGAGGACCTGCCCAGGAAATCCGGACTGAGCGAGCATCTGCAGGTGATCACCGAACGTCTGTATGCCTACCGGGCCAAGGGCGAATCCGCCCCGGTCGTGATGCTGGCCGAGCAGTTCAGTGCCGCCATCCATGCGCACCGGGCGGCTGCACGGGGTGCCGGCAAGAACCTGCTGGTGCCCAAGCCGAAGCTGGAGGAGCGCAACCAGAAGCGCCCCGGCCAGCGTCAGCGCAAGCCCTTGCCCGCCCGCAAGCGCAAGGATTGAAGCCGGTTGAGCACCCGCGAGACCTTTGCGCCCGCGAGACCTTTGGCCCTGCTCAAGCCGCGCCTCCCGGCATCAGCACTTCCCGGCATAAGAAGAAAGCCCCGTCGTGCGATCGGGGCTGTTGTCCATCCGGGTGGCTGAAACCGGCTCAGGCGGGCGGTTTGGCATCGTCCTGAACCTTTTCCGCTGGATTTTCCGCCCCGGCATCCTGGCTGCCGGCGGCCTTGTCGGCCAGCTTCTGCTGACGCTTTTCTTCCTGCTTCTGCTTTTTTGCCAGGTCGCGCTGGCGTTTTTCGAATTGATAGTTGGGTTTGGCCAAGGGGGCACCTTTGAGAGCGGCAAGCGCTGAATGGAGGGGAGGAACTGGAGTTTCCTGCTACCCGCAGGGCCGCCATTTTATCACTGCCGCGCCTGGATCTGTCCGGCCAGGTCGGGCGGATGGCCAGCCAGGAATCGGGCGCTGGTTCCGGTGACATGGGGCCATCGTGGCGGAAGCAAAATTCCATGGCCGAAATACCATGTCTATCCCGGCCGGATTCAGCGCCGCCAGAATGCCGGCGTCAGCACCACCAGCAGGGTGAAAATTTCCAGGCGGCCGAGCAGCATCGCAAACGTGCAGACCCAGGTCTGGAAATCGCCCAGCACGGCAAAGGTGGTGGAGGGCCCCACATCGCCCAGCCCGGGGCCGGTGTTGTTGATGCTCGCCACGATGGCAGTGAAGGCGGTGATGACATCGAGGCCAGAAAAAACGGGTATCCGGAATTTCTGGTTGATAAAATGCCAAAGATGTAAAGAAGAAAATCT
>JANLJE010000060.1 GCA_029255645.1 Comamonadaceae bacterium
ATTTTCTTCTTTACATCTTTGGCATTTTATCAACCAGAAATTCCGGATACCCCTTATTTCATGCCGCCGACGCGGATCACCCTCTCCGAGCTGGATGCGCGCATGGATGCCGGGCTCGACACCTTCGCCCTGTACATCCCGGCCAGCTTTCAGCGCGATGTGCTCGCCCGGCGCTCCCCGACCATCCAGCTCAGCGTCGATGCCACGCGCATGAGCCAGGCTTTCACCGGCAGCGGCCACATCCAGGCCATCGTCCTGGATCAGATCAACGAGTTCGTGCGCCGCGAACGCGCGGTATCGATCCCGCCGGTGGAATTGGTGCTGCGCGCCCGCTTCAACCCCGAGCTCAACAAGTCCTGGTTCGGCGGGGCGATGCAGATCATCAACAACATCACCATGCTCTCCATCGTGCTCACCGGCGCGGCCCTGATCCGCGAGCGCGAGCACGGCACCCTCGAACACCTCCTGGTGATGCCGGTCTCCCCGTTCGAGATCATGGCCTCGAAGGTGCTGGCGATGGCGGCCGTGGTGCTCGTCGCCTCGGCCTTCTCCCTCAATGTCGTGGTGCGCGGCCTGATGGGCGTGCCCATCGAAGGCTCGCTGCCGCTGTTCTTTTTCGGTGCGGCCCTGCATCTCTTTGCCACCACCTCGCTGGGGATTGTCCTGGCCACCCTGGCTCGTTCGATGCCGCAGTTCGGCATGCTGCTGCTGATGGTGCTGCTGCCCCTGCAGATGCTCTCCGGTGGCAGCACCCCGCGCGAAAGCATGCCGGAACTCGTCCAGTTCGTGATGCTGGCCGCGCCCAACACCCACTTCGTGCTGTTGTCCCACGGCATTCTCTATCGCGGCGCTGGCCTGGAGGTGGTCTGGCCACAGCTGATCAGCCTGACCGTGATCGGATCGATCCTGTTCACGTTCTCGCTGGCGCGGTTTCGCAAGACCCTGGCCGCCGCCGAGTAAACGCCTCGTGTCACCCCAGCCACCCGGCAACGAGCCGCGCCGGGCGGATATGCAAAACGGGCGGGGAATTCCCCGCCCGTTTTGCATGGCACGACCGAAAACTGTTGGAAATCAGGATTCCAGCAGGCTGCGCAGCATCCAGGCCGTCTTTTCATGGACCTGCATGCGCTGGGTGAGCAAGTCGGCGCTGGGCTCATCACGGGCGGCATCCACCACGGGAAACAGGTTGCGGGCGGTCCGCACCACGGCCTCCTGGCCTTCCACCAGTTGCACGATCATTTCCTCGGCATGGGGCACGCCCTCGGGCTCGGGAATGCAGGTGAGCCGGGCAAACTCGCTATAGGTGCCGGGGGCGGGATAGCCCAGGGCGCGGATGCGCTCGGCAATCAGGTCCACGGCCAGGGCCAGCTCGTTGTACTGGGTCTCGAACATCAGATGCAGGGTATTGAACATCGGCCCCTTCACGTTCCAGTGAAAGTTGTGAGTCTTCAGGTACAAGGTGTAGGTATCGGCCAGCAGACGGGAAAGACCTTCGACAATCCTGGCCCGCTCCTCGTCGTTGATGCCAATGTCGAGGGCGGCCTCGCTGGAGGCCCCTTTGCTGCCGGGTTTCTTGCTGGCGGTTTTGGCTGACATGATTGAACTCTCCTTTGTTGTCGTTCGGAAGATCCGGTGGCTGCGGCTGGCCGGACAGGCGCATTTGTAACCCGGATCAACGCCCGGGGCAAGCCTGGACGGCATACGCCTCGCGCCCCGGCAGTATGCTGGCGGCGCAGCGGTGCAAGTAAGAAAAGCATCACAAAATCGTCAAACCCCTGTCGTTCCGGGCCGCCACCATCGACACCATGAACCAAGACGACAACAGCATCCCGCGCCTGGCCCGCAAGCCCCGCCTGCGGGTGGCCATGGTGACGGAAACCTTCCCCCCCGAGATCAATGGGGTCGCCATGACTCTGGGCCGCATGGTGGATGGACTGCTGGCCCGGGGACACTCGGTGCAGCTGGTACGACCGCGCCAGGGACCGGCAGACATTCCGCGCCAGACAGAAAATTTCCTCGAGATGCTGGCGGTCGGGGTCCCCATTCCCGGCTACGACGGCCTGCGTTTCGGTTTACCCATGGGCGGGCGGCTGCAACAGCACTGGTCCGAAAATCCCCCTGACCTGGTCCATGTGGCCACCGAAGGCCCCCTGGGCAGATCGGCGGTGACCGTGGCCCACAAGCTGAAGCTGCCCGTGACATCGAGCTTTCACACCAATTTCGACCATTACAGCCGCCATTACGGCATAGGCTGGCTGAAGCAGCCCGTGGCCAGCTACCTGAAACGTTTCCACAACCGCACCGCCGCCACTTTCGTGCCCACCGCCGAAATGGCCAGGGACCTGGGCCAGCAGGGCTACGCCAATCTGCAAGTCCTGGCCCGGGGGGTGGATCGCCAGTTGTTCCATCCCGGTCGCCGCTCCCAGAGCCTGCGCCGGGAATGGGGCCTGGGACCCGATGGCCTGGCGGTGCTGGTGGTCAGCCGTCTGGCGCCGGAAAAGAACCTGCCCCTGGCCCTCAAGGCCTTCCAGGCCATCCGCGCGCTCCGCCCGGATGCCCGGCTGATCCTGGTGGGTGATGGACCGGCCCGCAAGAGTCTGGCCCAGGCCTGGCCGGAGACCCACTTTGCCGGCATGCGCAGCGGCGAAGACCTGGCTGCCCACTATGCCTCCGGTGACCTGTTCTTGTTCCCCAGCCTCACCGAGACCTTCGGCAATGTCACCCTGGAAGCCATGTCCAGCGCACTGCCGGTACTGGCCTACCGTTGTGCGGCGGCGGGGGAAGTGATCGAGGACGGCGGCTCGGGGCTGCTGGCCACCCCGGGCAATGAAGCCGAATTCATTGCCGCCGCCCGCCGTCTGGCGGCAGAGCCGGAATTGCGCGAGCGCCTTGGCGCCGCGGCCCGGGAACGGGTCGCCCCCATCGACTGGGAACGCATCCACGAACACCTGGAAGCCATCTTCTTGCACATCATCCGGCGCCACGCCCGGCTGCCGGGCCAGGAAAACCATTTTTTACAGATCGTGCCCGACTGATGCCCGAGGTACGTTCCGTTTTCATTTCCGATGTGCACCTGGGCACCCGCGCCTGCCAGGCCGGACCGCTGCTCGACTTCCTCAAGGAATATCCCTCCGAATACCTGTATCTGGTGGGGGACATCATCGACTTCTGGGCCATGAGCCGGGGCATCCACTGGACGGCGGCCCAAAACACGGTGGTACAGAAAATCCTGCGCCGGGCCCGGCATGGAAACCATGTCATGCTGATCCCCGGCAACCACGACGAAGCCCTGCGGGAATACGTGGGCACCGCCTTTGGCGACATCCGGGTGGAGCGGGAATGGGTGCATACGGCGGCCGATGGCCGCCGCTACCTGCTGGTGCACGGCGACGAATTCGACCAGATCACCTACTGTCACCGCTGGATCGCCGTGATCGGCGACATGGCCTACAACATCCTGGTGCGCGCCAACCTCCTCCTCTCCTGGCTGCGCCGCAAGCTGCGCCGGCCCGGCTACTGGTCCCTGGCCGGCTACGCCAAGCGCAAGGTGAAGAAAGCGGTGAATTTCATCTTCGATTTCGAGGATGCCGTCGCCCATGAAGTGCGCCAGCGGGGCCTGCATGGGGTGATCTGCGGCCACATCCACTGGGCCACCCTGCGCGAAATGCAGGGCATGACCTACATCAACTGTGGCGACTGGGTCGATAGCTGCACGGCCATCGTCGAACACCAGGACGGCCGCATGGAACTGGTGCATTGGCACCCGGGCATCCAGGAAGCCCAGGCCGTGGCCGCGACGGCATCGGACGAGGCGCAATTTCCGGTACCGGAACGGCTGCCCCAGCCGCAGCTGAGAACGCACGAGGAAAGCGCAACGACTGCCCCGCTTCAGACGACGCCATTGGCTTTCAGGAAGGGCACATAGGCCTTGTCCACCCTCAGGATGTGGTGAATCAACCAGGCCTTGAGAAATTCCAGCGCATCCTCGGTAACCGGCTCACCCCGTTCGAAATCAAGCAGCAGGTTCATGACCTGATGGGTAAACTTGTCGTGCTCCTGCTTGTGAGCCGCAGTTTCGGGATAGTTGAAACGCTTGAACAGGTCTTCCTCGAGAACGAAATGGTTCATGGTGTAATCCACCAACCCTTCGAGCACCTCACCGACTATCTGAGGATCGGGATTCTGCGATTCGATCTGTTCGTAGATCTGGTTGGTGGCATTCACCAGCCAGCGATGCTGATTATCGATGGAGTCGATTCCCAAAACCAACTCATCAGACCAGGGCATGAATGCAGACACGGCGGCTCCTTGCAATCGATCGGGGCAAAGCCCCGCATTGGGGCCATCAGGGCCATTAGCATGCCATCATCTTCTTCCCAGGGAAAGCCATACTGTTCCAGACCACTCGTATGCTATGGTATGAAGCATCCAGCACCTTGGTTTATCAAGGCCAGGAACGCAATTTTCCAAGTTCCAAGTTCATCCCTGCAAGGAGAAACGAAAATGAGCTGTAAACGATTGAAGGATCATGTCGTCCTCGTCACCGGCGGTGGTCGAGGGATCGGCAAAGCCATTGCCAAGCGCCTTTATGAGGAAGGCGCCAATGTCGTCATCTGCGGCACGTCCGAGGATGTCCTAAAGCAAGCGGCGGCAGAAATTGCCAGCGAAGATCGTCAGGTGATGCCGGTCCTGTGCGATGTCTCCGATGCCGCCCAGATCAAAGAAATGGTGGGCAAAGCGCGGCAACGCTTCGGCAAGATCGACGTTCTCGTCAATAACGCCGCCGTCATGCTGCGGCACATCGGCCTGGAACGGGCGGCGCGCCCATTTCATGAGCTCGACGAAGCAGACTGGGATCGCGTCATGTCCGTCAACGTCAAGGGCATGTGGCTCTGCGCCCGCGAGGTCTTCCCGGACATGCGGGCCCAGAACTGGGGCCGCATCATCAATATATCGTCCGACACCGTGTATATGGGGCGCGGCAATGGCCTCCAGTATGTGACCTCCAAAGCCGCCGTGGTTGGGCTCACCCGGGCGCTGGCCTTTGAAGTGGGGGCATTCGGCATCACCGTCAATGCAATCTCGCCGGGTCTGACGCAAAGCGAAACGGTTCAGGAGCACGACTTCAAGCAAATGAGCGAAGAGCTGGCAAAAGTCTCGGCCATCCCCCGGCTCGAATACCCTCAGGATCTGGCGGGCACGGCGGCCTGGCTTGCCTCGGACGACGCCAGCTTCGTCACTGGGCAAGCGATCAGCATCTCCGGAGGCTTGAGCCTGCATTGAGCGGGCCTGCCGGCGCCCTGGGGAACGGCCCAGCCCGGCTCCGGGCCCTTACTTGAAGAGCTTGTTCAAGGATTTCCCCAGGCCCTGAACGACGCCGCTGCCGGCGCCGCCCACCCCCTTTGCCAGGCCTTCGAGGCTGATGCCCAGGCTCTCCGCCACGGCGGAGCCCACCTTGGCCATCAGATTCTCATTGAGGGAAAAAGCCGGGTCATCGAGCTTGCCGGACAGAACGAAATGGACGCGGATCCGGCCCTGGCGGTCCTTCATCATCGCCACCACGGCGCTCCTTGGCATCCCCATGAAGGAGCGGCTCCCGCTGGCAAGCTCAAGCTGGTTCAGGGTCAGGGTTCCCGGACCCTGCAGGCGGCCATTCCTGACCGTCGTGTGTAGATCGAGGTCCATGCTGCCGCGCCGCACCCCGGTTTCCGCCGCCTTGATCAGATAGGGTTGCAGGGCAGTGAGATCCACCCCGCGCAGGCGAAGCTCCAGGTCCGATTCCTTGCTGGCCAGTTCCACCTGGCCGGTGAGCTTCAGGGTGCCATCGCGGTGCTTTCCCTTGACCACCCCCTCCACCTGCAACTGGCTCTGGCCCGTGAGATCGGGGAGGAGCAGCGGGCCGAGGCGGGCATTGATCTGCTCCAGCCGCACCTTCAAGGCCGGCTGGCGGATCGAGGCATCGAAGAAATCCACGGTGCTATCGACCAGCTCGACCTTGCCGATGCGCACCTCCACGGCCCGGCCCGGCTTTTGCCCCGCCGGGTTTTCCCCCTTCCCCGGCGTCTCGACCGGGCTGGCTTCGGCCAGGGAAGGCAGCACCTGCAACTGCCCGGACCGGGTGCGCAGGATGGAAAGATAAGCCCCTTCGATGCGGATGCTCTGCAGCACCACCCGGGCGCCGAGCAGGTCGGCAATCGACGGCACCACCAGGATGCGCTCGGCCCGCAGCAACTCGGGAGCCGGCCAGCCGCCCTTGCCGGAAGGGTTTTCAGCCGGCAGGCGCAGGCCGAGGATTTCCACCCCGGTCAGCCCCACCTTCAATTCCCGCACCTCCCCCCTGGGCCCCAGAGCCGCAACGATCTGCGCCTCGAGAAGATGCACCGCCACCTGGAAGGCGGCCAAAGCCAGGAGCGCGAGAAGCAGCAGCCCCCCGAGCAAAAAGAGGGGCCAGGAACGGCGCGAAGTGGAGGCAGAAGTCATGGACGAAGCTTCACCGTTTTCAAAAAGAGGGGATTTTACCCGGACGCGATATGACGCACATCTCATCTCGACCTGCCCTTACACCAACTCCATGCCGCCATCCGCGTCTGGCCAGACTAGAGCAACATGCCTGTGCCGGCGCACTTTGACGCGAAAGATGGCAATGCCTACATTGCAGTCATTGCTATCAATCAGGAGAGGCTTTCATGGCTGCTTTGACGAATCGTAATGTGGATGAGGCCATCAAGCAGTCGCTGCGCATTCGTGCCGCACAGCATGGGGTGTCGATGGAGGAGGAGGCCCGTCGCATTCTTCGTGAAGCCTTGGTCCAGGTATCCCCACCACAAGCTCCGGGGAGCGGCTGAAACAGCGCTTTGCAAAAGTGGCCGATGCGGCCTTTGAACTTCCCTCGCGCCAGATCTCGCGTAGGCCGCCCAATTGGGACGAGACGCCGTGAATCTGCTCGACACCCATGTGCTGTCCGAATTCATGCATCCGCAGCCCGTCGAAGTAGTGACGGCATGGCTGGATCGCCTCCCCGCCGAACAGGTGTGGACCAGCGCCATCAGTTTTGCCGAAATCGCGCTTGGGCTGGCGCTGATGCCAACGGGGAAGCGCCAGGCGGGGCTGGCAGGGGCGGCACAAGCAATGTTCGAAGAGGATTTCGAGGGGCGCTGTCTGCCATTCGATGAGCGTGCGGCACTCCACTACGCCGCTATCGTCGCGCAACGCACGCGTGCCGGTCGCCCCATCCGTACCGAAGATGCCCAGATCGCTGCCATCGCGCTCACGCACGATCTGACCCTGGCCACACGTCATGTGTCCGACTTTGAAGGGATTGACGGCTTGCGGATCGCCAACCCGTGGCTGACAAGCTCATGAACCTCCTCTTCATCCACCAGAACTTCCCCGGCCAGTTCAAGTTCCTGGCCCCGGCCTTGGTGCAGCACGGCCATACCGATTTTCCACCTCCTCAGGCTTCCACCCCGCACAGGGCGAGCAGGGCTTGCAGGCCCTGGCTCAGGTGCCGGTCGCGGTGCACGAGGATCAGGAATTCCCGGCTCAGGTCGAGAAAGGGGGTGTGCACCGGCAAGAGCGTCGCCTGGTCGAAGGATTCCTGCAGTTCCAGGCGGGAGAGGCAGCCCAGGCCGAGGCCCCGCCGCACGCACTGGCGGATGGCTTCCGGCTGCTCCAGTTCCAGGGCGAGGCGCGGGCTCAGGGTGGCGTTGGCCATGGCCCGCTCGAATACTTCCCGGGTCCCCGAGCCCCGCTCCCGCAGCACCCAGCGGGCATCGGCCAGTTCCTCCTGGGTGACGATGCGGCCGGCGAGCGGATGGCCGGGGCCGGCGAACACCACCAGCGGGTCCGGCTGCCAGGGCAGGCGCCGGATCGCCGCCTCCTGCACCGGCCCCTCCACGAAACCGAGGTCGATGCGAAACGCCAGCAGCTCGGCGACCACCTGAGCGGTGTTGTGTAGCGCAAGGCCCAGGCGGCTGCCGGGATGCCGCTCTGCCATCCCGGCGAGCAGATCCGGCAGCAGATGGTTGCCGATGGTGAGGCTCGCCCCCAGTTTCAGGTCGAAGGCGGCGCCGCCGCTCAAGGCTTCCGCTTCCAGGTCCCGCACCCGGTCGAGGATTTCCAGGGCCCGGGGTAAAAGCCGCCGGCCCTGCTCGTTGAGGAGCAGTTGCCGGCCCACCCGGTCGAACAGCTGCCCATCGAGCTGCCGTTCCAGTTCGGCAAGGGCCATGCTGGCCGCCGCCTGGCTGAGGGCAACCGTAGCGGCGGCGCGGGTGACCTGGCCGTGGCTGGCGACGGCGGCAAAGACTTCCAGTTGGCGCAGGGTGATTTTCATGGCGCAGTCGGGAAAACCCGGATTTTTCCGCAGCGGGAGGAAACGGCACCGGCCCGGCGGCAGAACAAGCCCGGCCCTCTTTCGCGATGATGGCAAACCCCCATCGGCTCGCTCCTGCAAATCCGCTGACACGGGCCGCTTGCCGCTGGGGCCCATGGCGTTGACAGCCGAAAACACGGATAGAGACTTACGGCGCAAGGGAGTGCAATATCCCAGGCTCTCCTCGTCGAGGTGTTGCACCTGGAGTTTGAGTCGGCCAGGTCAATACACACTATCGTGGTCACCCACGTTGATGGGGATGATGCGCTGATCCTGAATCAGCAACTCCAGGGTGATGCGATAGGAGAGATCGATGGCCACCGAATGCACGCCTTGCAGCTTGCCGCTCAGCGCATGCAGGCGCAGGGAAGGGTGGAAGGGGTTGGCCTGCAGCAGGGCCAGGGTTTTGAGGTAATGCTGGCGTAACTCGGGATGCTTTTTCAGCCAGCGGGCCGCACGGCGGTTGTAAGCCTCGGTAAAGCAGAGCGTGTAGCTCATGCCAGCTGGTCGAGCCGGGCCAGGTGCTGTTCTGCCGATTCCTCGATAAAACGCCCGGCCGCCAGGTCAGCGCGGGTTTCCGCCAGCGCGGCATCGAGTTCGCATTCGCGCAGGTACTGGTAGTGGGCGAAATCCATCACCACGAATCGATCCTTGCCGCGCACCGACACGATCGCCTCCGATGACTGGCTCAAGGCCGCCTCGATGGCGGCGACTCCCTTGATTTTGAGATCGTTGGCCGTGATGTGTGACATATGGGCACCTCGTGAATAAAGCGGTTGTGCGTGCTTTATATCACACGGTTCACCGCACTTCCATGACTTACGCCGGATCGCCGCCGCCCGCAGCGGGAGGAAGCGGCTTTGGCCCGGCGGCAGAACAAGCCCGGCCCTGTTTGGGGCTTACCCGCCTTGCCCGAGCACGGCAAGTGCGGGCGGCTTTGGCCCCCGCTTTTCCGGTCCCCTTACGTTCGGTCCCCCTTACGTTCGGTCCCCCTTACGTTCGGTCCCCTTACGTTCGGTCCCCTTGCGTTCGGCCAAGGCGATCCGGATCAAGAGGAGGGCATTACATCAGAAAAACCGATTCATTAAATAAAAAATATCAGTTTTACCTATTCGATGCGACTCCTTAAGGTAGCGTCCATCCCGGTAACGCCCATCCGGTAACGCCCATCCGATGACGCCCATCCAGTAACGCCCATCGGGTGGCACTCATCCGCGGGGCCTCGCCGGGTAACGCCCGCTTTCTTTCTGGAGTCTTTTCATGCCCGTCTTGCGCACGCTCCGGCAACTTGCGCCCGGCCTTGCCCTGGTCCTTGCCATCGGTCTTGGGGCGACCTTGCTTGCCACGGCGGCCAAGCTCGAACGGCTGGGATTTGGCCCCTTGAGCCTGGCGATCCTGCTCGGGGCGCTTTTGGGCAACCTGTTTTCCTGCCTGCACGCCCCGGCCCAGCAGCCTGGCCTGGCCTTCGCCCAGCGCCGTTTCCTGCGCCTCGGGGTGGCTTTGTTTGGCTTCAACCTCAGCCTGCAGCAGCTCCTGGAGGTGGGAAGGAACGGCCTTCTCGCGGATCTGTTCATGGTCGGCAGCACCCTGGGGCTGGGCTATTTCCTCGGCACCCGCTGGCTCGGCCTGGATCGCGAGAGCGCCCTGCTCACCAGCGCCGGCAGCGCCATCTGCGGCGCCGCGGCGGTGGTGGCGACCGTGCCGGTGCTGCGACTCGATACCGCCAAGGCGGCCGAGCAAACCGCCGCGGCCATTGCCACCGTGGTGTTGTTCGGCACCCTGGCCATGCTGCTCTACCCGCTGCTCGCCCACTGGGTCTGGCAGGATCACCCGGGCTTTGGCATCTACGTCGGTTCGACGGTGCATGAAGTGGCGCAGGTGGTGGCGATCGGCCACTCGCTTGGGGATGCGGTGGCAAGAGAGGCCATGATCGTGAAGATGCTGCGCGTGCTGCTGCTCGTTCCCTTTCTGCTCTCGTTGAGCGCCCTCTTGGGCGGCAAGGGGAAAAATGCCGGCCGGCCGGCAATCGCCATGCCCTGGTTTGCCCTGGGCTTCATCGCTTGCGCCGGGCTCAACTCCCTCGCCCTCTTGCCGCCTTCCGGGGTGGAGCTTTTGCGACGGCTGGCCGCCCTCCTCCTCACCGGCGCCATGGCGGCCCTGGGGCTCGAGACCACCTGGGTGCGGATGCGCCGGGCCGGGCCCCGGCCGCTGCTCCTGGGGGCCTTGCTGTTTTTGCATCTGGTCGTGCTGGGCGGGCTCTGCAACTGGTGGCTGGCGGCCTGACGGCAGATCAGCGCTCCCGGGCGGCCTCGGCCAGGTTGGCTGCCCGCTGCAGGCATTGCTGGTAACGGCCATCCACCTTTTCCGCGAACCAGGCGGTGCTCAGCTTGCCATGGATCTTCGGGCTCTGCAGCCGGATGCGGGGCAGGATTTCCCGGGGCAGATGCCGGCCGGCGGCTCCGTCGGCCATGGCCATGACCTTCTGGTAGAGCGGGCTGCGGCCGAAGGCCTCGCTCTTTTCCAGCTTCAGGCTGGCGAGGATCTCCCCGTCGCTCAGACCCAGGCGGCGGGACAGTTTGCGGGCGGCCTGCCAGGTGGCGCTGGGCTGGCCGCCGTAATCGAGCAGATCCCCGTCCAGGTCCATCTCCACCCGGGCCAGCAGCGCCAGGGCCTGCTGGAAGGCGGCGTTGCGGCTGCTGTAGCGCCCGGCGTTGAAGTCGGCGAAACGGTAGCGGGCTTCCTGATAACTGGCCGGGTAGTCGAGCAGGTGGGCAATGCCGAAATACAGGCCGCCCTTGCGGCTGAACACGGCGCTGCGCACATCCCCTCCGGCCTCCCGCACCAGGGCGGCGGCATGGGCGTTGTCCCGGGCGTGCTCCCGGGCAAAGGCGACGCTGACCTGCATGGGCCCCCCGGTGCGCACCGGGTTGTAGCCGCTCAGGAGCTGCCGGCCAAAGAGCTGCCGGCCAAAGAGCTGCCGGCCAAAGGGCAGGCCTTCGATGATGTCGCCGTAGAGCAGGCTCATCTGCTTTTCCGTGCGCAGGCTGTCGATGCGCTGGCGGTAGCTGCGGCCGTTGGGCGAGGTCCGGTCCAGGGCCGCATCCAGGGCCAGCCGGGGAATGTGGTAGCGCTGCCGGCGGGTTTCGATTTCCTTCCAGGCGATGGCGGCCAGGCCCGGCACCACCGGATCGGCCTGAAAGCTGGAGACCTGTTCGGTCACCGCCATGGCGGCGCAGTAGTTCTCCTTGTTGCCCGGCAGGCCCAGAGCCTCCACGGCGGCGGCGATATCCTTCGCCCAGCCGGCCCGGTCCCGCACCGAAGGCGGCAGCAGGGCTTCCGCCAGGGCGCGTCCGTGCAGGGCAGGGGAAGGAGGAATGAGAGGCGGCGCGGGCAGCGGTGTCAGGACCTGAACCGGGGGCGGCAGTTCCGGCAGGGGCTGCTGAGTCACTCCGGGCTGGATCACCGGCATGCTCGCCGCCCCGGAAGGCCCGGCCGGCAGTTCCTGGCGGCGCTCCATCGGCGCCGATTCCAGGGCCGATTTCTGGGCCGATTCCTGGGCCGATTCCTGGGCCGATTCCTGGGCTGATTCCTGGGCCGATTCCTGCAGGGTGCCGCAGCCCCCCAGCAGGATGCAGGAGAGAAACACCCCGGGCCCCAGCCCATTCCGGCGCCGCATCACGACTCCAGACACGACTCCAGCCTCGGCATTGATCTGCGCGTCAAAGCCCCGATGTGGCTTCGGGCGTCGATGATTTCATCCCGGGCCTCGCCAGCCCGGGGCCGGGGCGCTTCGACCACCGGAACGGTGGCCGGGGGCGGCGGCACTTCCCGCTGGCAAGGGTCCGGATGGGCTGCCGGTGCTGCGCCGCCCCCCGACAAGCACGGGAAGAAGCCGATTGCCATCAGCCCACCCAACGCCGGGCGTTGCGGAACATGCGCAGCCAGGGGCTGTCGCCCTCGCCTTGTTGCCATGCCTTGGGGTGCCAGGACATCTGCACGCTGCGAAACACCCGCTCCGGGTGCGGCATCATGATGGTGAAGCGGCCGTCGGCCGTGGTAAAGCCGGTCAATCCCCCCGGAGAACCATTGGGGTTGAGCGGATAGGTCTCGGTCGGCTGGCCACGGTGATCGACGTAACGGAGCGTTGCGGCCACGGCTTTCGGAGCGGAGTCCTCGAACACTGCCCGGCCTTCACCGTGGGAGACCACGATGGGCAGCACCGAGCCGGCCATGCCCTGAAAGAAGAGCGAGGGCGAATCCAGCACTTCCACCTGCACGAAGCGGGCCTCGAACTGCTCCACCCGGTTGCGGCGAAAGGCCGGCCAGGCAGAAGCGCCGGGGATCAGTTCCTTCAAGGCGCTCAGCATCTGGCAGCCGTTACAGACCCCCAGGGCGAAGCGGTCGGGCCGGGCAAAGAAGGCGGAGAAGGCATCGCGGCAGCGCTCGTTCATGAGGATGGTGCGGGCCCAGCCCTGGCCGGCGCCGAGCACGTCCCCGTAAGAAAAGCCGCCGCAGGCGACGAGGCCCGTGAAGTCTTCGAGGCATTTCCGCCCGGCGAGGAGGTCGCTCATGTGCACATCGACCGACTCGAAGCCGGCCCGGTCGAAGGCGGCGGCCATTTCGTAGTGGCTGTTCACCCCCTGTTCGCGCAGGATGGCGATTCTGGGCCTGGCGCCGAGCGCCAGATAGACCGGGGTGAAGTCGTCGGCCGGGTCGAAAGTGAGTTTCGGGGACAGGCCGGGGTCTTCCTTGTCGAGAAGGCGGTCGTATTCCTCCTGGGCGCATTCCGGGTTGTCGCGCAGGCTCTGCATGCGAAAGCTGGTCTCGGACCAGGCCCGGTGCAGGTCGATGCGGCTTTCGCACAGCACCTTCCGGGCATTCCGGACCACGCGGATTTCGTCGCGGTCATTGGGATAGCCGACGAAGAAGTAGGGCACGCCCAGGGCGCGCAGCACCGGGGTGACTTGTTCCCGGTCGGCGCGGCGGATCTGGATCAGGGCGCCCACTTCCTCGTTGAAGAGGGCGCGCACCAGGGTTTCCTGGCTGCGGCCAGCAAGGAGATCGGGACGCTTCTCGGCGCCGTCGATGTCGAGGGTCTGCGCATCGAAGCAGAGGCCGTCCATGTCCAGAGTGACGCCGACATGCGCGGCGAAGGCCATTTCCGCGGCCGCCACGAAGAGGCCACCGTCGGAGCGGTCGTGGTAGGCGAGGATCAGGCCCTTTTGCTTGAGTTGCTGGACGGCATCGAACAGGGCCTTGAGTCGGGCGGGCTCCTCCACGTCCGGGGCATCCTCGCCGGTGGCGTTGTACACCTGGGCGAGGGCCGAGCCACCCAGGCGGTTTTTGCCGAGGTCGAGCAGCAAGAGCTCGGTTTCGCCCTGATCCCGTTGCAGTTCGGGGGTCAGGGTGTTCCTCACATCGGCCACCGGGGCAAAGGCGGTGACGATCAGGGAGAGGGGCGAGACCACCTGGCGCTGCTGGCCGCCCGCTTCCCAGGCGGTGCGCATCGAGAGGGAGTCCTTACCGACCGGAATCGCCAGGCCGAGCTCTTGGCAAAACCGGGAAACGCCCTCCACCGTGTCATAGAGCCGGGCATCCTCGCCGGCAAAGCCGCAGGCGGCCATCCAGTTGGCGGAGAGCTTGACCTGGCCGAGCGCGCCGATGTCGGCGGCGGCGAGGTTGGTGAGGGCCTCGGCAATCGCCATGCGGCCGGAAGCCGGGGCATCGAGCACGGCCACCGGGGCGCGCTCGCCCATGGCGAAGGCTTCGCCCCGATAGCCCTGGTAGCCCATGCAGGTCACGGCGACGTCCGCCACCGGCACCTGCCAGGGGCCCACCATCTGGTCGCGGGCGGTCATGCCGCCCACGGAACGGTCGCCGATGCTGATCAAAAAGGTCTTGTCGGCGATGCCAGGCAGCTTCAGGAGCCGGTAGGCGGCCTCCTTCAGGTCGATGGAGTCCGGGTCGAAGGGCAGGAATCCGGCGCCCTGGCGGCGCACGTCCCGGGTCATGCGCGGCGGCTTGCCGAGCAGGGCATCCATGGACATGTCCACCGGCTTGTTGCCGAAGTAGCGGTCGGCCACGGTCAGATGGCCGTCGGCGGTGGTCTCGCCCACCACCGCACAGGGGCAGCGCTCCCGCTCGCAAAATGCGGTGAAGTCGGCAAGGCGGGCCGGGGGAATGGCCAGCACATAGCGTTCCTGGGCTTCGTTGCACCAGATTTCGGCGGGGCTCATGCCCGGCTCTTCGATGGGCACCTGGCGAAGCTCGAACCGGGCGCCGGCCTTGCCCGAGTGGGCCAGTTCCGGGAAGGCATTGGAGATGCCGCCCGCCCCCACGTCGTGGATGGAGAGGATGGGATTGTCCTTGCCCATCTGCCAGCAGCGGTCGATCACTTCCTGGGCCCGGCGCTGGATTTCCGGATTGCCGCGCTGCACCGAGGCGAAGTCCAGGTCTTCCGTGTTGACCCCGGCGCTCATGGAGGAAGCGGCGCCGCCGCCGAGGCCGATCAGCATGCCGGGACCGCCGAGCTGCACGAGCAGGGTGCCGGGCGGAAAGAGGGCTTCCTTGAAGGATTGTTCCGCCTGGATGTTGCCCAGGCCGCCGGCGATCATGATCGGCTTATGGTAGCCGCGCACGATGTGGTCGACAGGCTGCTCGTAGGCGCGGAAATAGCCGGTCAGGTTGGGCCGGCCGAATTCATTGTTGAAGGCGGCGGCGCCGATCGGGCCTTCGATCATGATCTCCAGGGCCGAGGCGATGCGGCCGGGGCGGCCCGCGTCGGTCTCCCAGGGCTGCACGGCTTCGGGAATGTTCAAGTTGGAAACCGAGAAACCGCAGAGGCCGGCCTTGGGCCTGGAACCCTTGCCGGTGGCGCCCTCGTCGCGAATCTCGCCGCCCGAGCCGGTGGCGGCGCCAGGAAAGGGGGAAATGGCGGTGGGGTGGTTGTGGGTTTCCACCTTGGCCAGGATGTGGGTCAGCTCCTCCTGGTAGCCGTAGCGGCCCTGGGCATCCGGGTAAAAGCGGGGAATGGTGGCCCCGGCGAGGATCGCGGCATTGTCGGCATAGGCCATCACCGTGCCTTCGGGATGAGCCGCATGGGTGTCGCGGATCATGCCAAACAGGGTCTTCTCCTTGACTTCCCCATCGACCACCCAGGAGGCGTTGAAGATCTTGTGGCGGCAATGCTCGGAGTTGGCCTGGGCAAACATCATCAGTTCCACGTCGGTGGGATTGCGGCCCACGTCGGTGAAGATCTGCAGCAGGTAGTCGATCTCGTCTTCCGAGAGGGCCAGGCCCAGGCTTTGGTTTGCCGCCTCCAGCGCCGGCCGGCCGCCCGCCAGGAGGTCCACGGTGGTGAGCGGCTGGGGCAAAAAGTGCTGGAACAAGGCGCTGGCGGCCTCGAAGGAATCCAGCACCGATTCGGTCATGCGGTCGTGGATCAGGGCCGCGACGGCCTGCCGCTGCTCCACATTCAGTGTTTTGCCACCTTCTTTGCCACCTTCTTTGCCACCCTCTTTGCCACCCTTCAAGGCCAGGCGGAAAGCCACGCCCCGCTCGATCCGTTCGATGCCGGCGAGGCCACAGTTATGGGCGATGTCGGTGGCCTTGGAAGACCAGGGAGAAAGAGTGCCGATGCGGGGCACCACGAAAAAGAGTTCGCCCTCGTCCGCCCCGGCAGGCTGTTCTTCCAGCAGCTGAGCGAGCTGGGCCCGTTCCTTTTCCGGCAGCGGCGCTTTCAGGGCAACCACATGCCAGTACTCGGCCGTGACGCTGGCCAGCTCCGGCAGGCTGACGGCCAGGCGGGCCTCCAGGCGCTGCAGGCGGAACGCGGAAAAGGCGGCGGCGCCGCGCAGGAACAGGAAATCAGCCATGGCAGGTAGGAAACCGGGGATGGGAAAGCCCGCCATTATACCGGTTCCACAGCCGGCTTCAGGAGGCTGAACCGGGCTAAAATGGCGCCTCATTCATTTCCGCTGACGAGCCATCCCATGAGCGAATTCCACTTCGACGTTGCCCTTGAAGATTTTGAAGCCAAGGTTGTCATGCCCTCCATGGAAACCCCGGTACTGGTGGATTTCTGGGCCGAATGGTGCGCCCCCTGCCAGACCCTGAAACCCATGCTGGAAAAACTGGCCGAGGAATATGGCGGCCGTTTCCTGCTGGCCAAGGTCGATGCGGACGCCAATCCGGAACTGGCCCAGCACTTCGGCGTGCGCAGCATTCCTGCCGTGAAGGTGCTGTTCCAGGGCCAGCTGGTGGATGAATTCACCGGCGCCCTGCCCGAATCCGGACTGAGGGCCTTCATCGACAAGGTCGCCCTGCCCGCTTCCACCAACCTGCGCGAACAAGCCGCCGCCCTCGCCGCCAGCGGCGACTGGGATGGCGCCCTGCAGCTCCTGATCCAGGCCACCAACGCCGCCCCCGACGACGAGGCCACCCGCCTCGACACCGTGGAAGCCCTGCTGGAACTGGAGCGCAAGGCAGAAGCCGGGCAACTGCTGGCCCTGGAATACCACACCGAAACCGAGCGGGCCCAAGCCCTCAAAACCCGGTTGGAACTGGCCGCCAATGCCGTGGATGCCGCACCGCTGGAGGCGAAGGTCGCCGCCAACCCGGACGACCTCGCCGCGCGCCTGGAACTGGCCAAGGCCTACGCCGGCAATGGCCAGTTTGAAAAAGCCATGGAAGCCGCCCTGGAAGTGGTGCGCCGCGACCGCTTCTTCGATGCCGGAGGAGGCCGCCGCACCCTGCTGGAGTTCTTTGAAGCCCTGTCCGGTAACGAGCGTCACGATGATTTGATACGAAAATATCGCCGGGCCTTGTCAGCCGCATTGAACTGAATGCGTTGATCAAGGACGCACGGCAGCCCCTTGCCGTGCGTCCCCTGGACAAACCGAACCTGAAAAATGACCGCCAGCGACAGTCGCCCCTCTCCGACCCCCATGGATGTACTCAAACAGTTCCGCGCCATCTTCAATACCGTCAAGCAGCACTTCCAGCAGGTCGAGTCCACCTGCCGGATCAGCGGCGCCCAGCTCTGGGCCATGGCCGTCATCGTCCGGCAACCGGGTCTGCGGGTTTCGGAACTGGCCAGGGCCATGGCGGTGCACCAGTCCACCACCAGCAACCTGGTCGAGCGGCTGGTGGAACTGAAGTTGGTGGAGAAGCGGCGTTCCGAAAATGATCAACGGGTGGTGCATCTCTACCCCCTGCCCGCCGGCATCAGCCTCATCGCCCAGGCGCCCCAGCCCGTGGAAGGCGTGCTCCCCGAAGCCCTGACCCAGCTTTCCGCCGAAAACCTGGTCGAACTGCACGCGATCCTGGACAAGCTGCTGGGCATCCTGCAGGCCAAGGAAGCCGGGAAGAATGTGCCACTCTCGGAAATCTAGCCAAAAAAAAAGGCGCCCTGAATCAGGCGCCGGAAAATTGGGGTTTGTCTTCCCAACAAGATGAGCAAAAACCCATCGCCATCGCGAGGGTGACGGATTATACATTCCTACCAATTCATTTGCCTAGAAAAAACTCCACTCCAGGAAACACGCATGAATCATCGAAATCATCGAACCCTGTCTTTTCCCATCGCCACCAGCCTCCTGGCCGTCCTGCTGCTGGCTGGCTGCGCCGAGCCACTTCCCCTGCTCAAGGCAACAAGCCCGCCTGCCCCGCCCCCCGTCGCCCAGCGCGCCGCGATGCCCGCCCCCCGCCCGGTGGTTGCCGACGCGGTGTACACCCTGGATAGCAGCACATCGGCCCTGCCCAGTTCGGTCGAGACCTCCCTGGAAACCATTGCCCGCCAGGTCAAGGCCAACCGCAATCTGGTGATCCGGCTGGAAAGCTACACTCCCAGCGGCGGCAGCCGCGAAATGAATGTCAGCCTGGCCACCTCGGCCGTGGAACGGATCCGCCGTCGCCTGGTGGAACTGGGCATCCCCTCCTACCGGATCAGCCTGGCTCCCCTCGGCGAGGAACACCCAGAAGCCCAGCGCCTGGATGGCAGACGCGTCGAACTGTTCATCGTCCCCCTGCCCCGGTAAGCGCCCGACGATTGACAAGCCCCCACCCAAAGGGCATAAGGAGGCAATTCATCCAGCCCGATCCCCCCCCATGAACCCAGCCCCGGAAAACTCCCTCTATTTTTCTGCCAGCCTGCGCCAGATCGAACAGGCCAATGCCCAGGCCGGGCTGATGGTGCGCGCCGGCGCAGCGGCGGCCGATTGGGCGGTCGAGCTGTTGGGCAGCCGCACCGCGCCCATCCTGATCCTGGCCGGCCCCGGCAATAACGGCGGCGACGCGCTGGAAATGGCCAGCCTGCTGCGCACCCGACGGATTCCCGTCGAAGTGGTGTTCAAGGGCCAGGCGGAAAGGCTGCCGGCGGATGCCCGCCAGTCCTGCCAGCACTTCATCGGCGAAGGCGGCACCTGCCTGGAGCGAATCCCCCCGGGAGTCGAATGGGGCATGATCGTGGACGGCCTGTTTGGCATCGGCCTCGACCGCCCCCTGGAAGGGGAATACGCGGAACTGGTGCAGGGCATCAACAAGCTGGCCGGCTACCTGCATTGCCCGCTGCTGGCCCTGGACTGCCCCTCGGGGCTGGATGCGGATTCCGGCTTCTGTCGCGGCCCGGCCATCAACGCCACTCACACCCTCACCTTCATTGCCGGCAAACCCGGCCTGTATACGGCGGATGGCCCGGATCACTGCGGCCACATCCGGGTCCACCACCTGGGACTAAACCACCCCCTGCCCAAGGCTGCCGACGGGGAACTGGTGCACATCGAGGATTTCCGCCATTGCCTGCAGCCGCGCCGGCGCAACAGCCACAAGGGCAGCCACGGCAGCATCGGCATCATCGGCGGCGCCCACTCCATGCTCGGCGCCCCCCTGCTGGCGGGCCGGGCTGCCCTCAAACTGGGGGCCGGACGGGTCTTTCTGGGGCTCCTCGACCCCCAGGCGCCGGGCGTGGATTTTTCCCGGCCGGAACTGATGCTGCGCAAGCCGGAAGGTATCTTCGATGCCGAACTGACCGCCCTGGCCTGTGGCCCCGGCCTGGGTCGCAGCGTCCATGCCGCCGAACTGCTGGAACGGGCGCTGGCCACTTCCCTTCCCCTGGTGCTGGATGCGGACGCCCTCAACATCCTCGCCTTTGAAGAAGCCCTGCAAACCCTCACCCGCAACCGGGCCGCCCCGGTGCTGCTCACCCCTCATCCGGCCGAAGCGGCCCGGCTGCTCGACCTGCAGGCGGTGGTCATCCAGCAGGACCGCATCCACATGGCCCAGAAACTGGCCCGCCGCTACCAGGCCTGGGTCGCCCTCAAGGGCTGCGGCACCGTGATTGCCGACCCGGAGGGCTGCTGGTGGATCAACACCAGCGGCAACCCCGGCCTGGCCAGCGCAGGCACCGGCGACGTGCTCACCGGCATCCTCACCGCCCTCCTGGGCCAGGGCTGGCCCAGTACCGAAGCCCTGCTGGCCGCCTGCCACCTGCACGGCCAGGCCGCCGATCAGTTGCTCCTCGCCGGCATCGGCCCGATCGGCATGTGCGCCGGGGAACTCGCCGACGCGGCCCGGAGCCGTTTCAACCAGTGGATCGCGGCCGCCCCCTGAGGGCAGCCCGGCAAGCACCGTCCCTTGCAGGCCCACATTCCCTCCCCCGTCCGGGGCATCCTGTTCCTGCTCGGGGCCGTGCTGCTGTTCGCCATCCTCGATACCACGGCCAAATACCTGACCCGGCACGCCGCCCTGGCCCTGCTGGTCTGGGGCCGTTACGCCACCCACCTGCTGCTGATGCTGATCCTGCTCGCTCCCCGCCGGGACAGCAGCCCGCTCCTGCGTGCGCCCCGGCCCGGCCTGCAAGTCCTGCGCGGCCTGCTGCTGCTGGGCTGCACCGGCTTCAATTTTGCCGCCCTGTCCTACATGCCCGTCGCCGAAACCACGGCCGTCTTCTTCACGGCGCCGTTGCTGGTGGCCCTGCTGGCCGGCCCCTGGCTGGGGGAAAAGCTCACCCCCGGACGCTGGCTGGCGGCCCTGGCCGGGTTTGCCGGCATTTTGCTGATCGCCCGGCCCGCCGCCGGCCTGACTCCCGCCGGCATCGTCCTGGCCCTGGGCGGCGCCGGCTGTTACGCCTGCTATCAACTCCTCACCCGGCAACTGGCGGAACACACCCCGCCCCTGACCCTGCTGTTCTACACCGCCCTGGTGGGGACCCTGGGCGCCTCCCTGGTCCTGCCCTGGTGCTGGCCCGCCGCGTGGCCCGCGACCTGGATCATCCTGACCACCATCGCCCTGGGCATGCTCGGGGGCAGCGGTCATCTGTTGTTGATCCATGCCTTCAGGAACGCCCCGGCCTCATTCCTCTCGCCCTTCCTCTACACGCAACTGATCTGGGCCACCCTGCTGGGCGCCATCGTCTTCCAGCACTGGCCCGATGCGCCAGCCCTGAGCGGCATGGCCATCATTGCCCTCAGTGGCGCCGCCCTGGGATGGCATCAAAGCCGCCCAAAAGACCAGAAACCCGTAGAATGAACCCCTGACTTTTTCGAGCCACATCATGGGACTCATCGACTGGCTGTTTTCCAGCTCTGACAAAAATACCGGGGATCCACAGATCCAGGCCGGCATCGAACGCCTGATCCAGATCGTCGACCCGCGCCTGAAGGCCCTCTCGGACGCGCCCGCCCAACTCGCCCCTGCGGTAGCCACCGCCCTGGACTTCTGCCGCAGCACCGTCGCCGCCCTGCCCGGCCCCCTGGATGCCTCCGCCGGAAACTGGCGCACCACCCCCCTGCTGCGCGCCCTGTTCACCCGGGCCGACGAAGTGCAACAAATTTTCAGCCGCCAGGCCGTCGTTCAGGAGTTCGTCGAGCAGCACCCGGAAGT
>JANLJE010000061.1 GCA_029255645.1 Comamonadaceae bacterium
CGGCGGGCAAGCATGCGCTGCTGAATGTGGTAAGCATCCTCGATGCTGATGTCGAAGCCGCGCGAGGTCAGCGGGCTGACCGTCTTGCCGGAACACAGGGCGGCGTACAGCTCGTCGCCCAGTTGGGTGATTTGTGCCTGTTCCATCTTGTTTTCCTGAAATCAGCCGGCCAGGAAATGGCCGACGAGCTGGTTGAAATCGGCGCTGTATTCAATCTGCACCCAGTGGCCGCAGCGACCGAAGACATGCAGTTGCGAGTCGTCGATCCAGCAGTTCAGCGTTTGTGAATTGCTAAGCGGAATGATTTGGTCGTCGCGGCCGTGAATGATCAGCGTCTTGTGACGGATCGCCCGGATGTCGGCTTCGGCACTGGCCATGGCGTCGACCCAGCGCTGCCGCGGGGCCGGGAACATGGCGGAGAAGGATTCCTGAAAGCCGGGGCGGATGCTGGCCTGGTAGCGCAATTCAGCCAACTCGTCGGTAACCAGGCTGCGGTCGTAGGCAAAAAGGTCGAGCAGACGACGCATCGCCTCGATTGATGGCTCGTAGCCCCAGGCGGCATCGAGCCCGGGGGTCAGCGTGAAGGGCACGCCGACACTCCCCATCAACACCATCCGGCGGACTCGCTGCGGATGGCGGATGGCCAGTGCCAGGGCGATGGCACCACCAAACGAATTGCCGACGAGGTCGGCCTGCTCGATGCCAAGCGCGTCAAGCACACCGACGGCATGCGCCACCCAGCCGTCAATGCCATAGGTGATGCCATCCGGCCGCTCGGTATAGCCGAAGCCCACCATGTCCGGCGCAATCACGCGCCGCGAACGGGACAGTTCGGGTAGCACCAGCCGCCAGTTGGCCCAGGCGGTGACACCGGGACCGGAACCGTGGATCAGCAGCACAGGCGCCCCACTGCCGACATCATGGACGTTGGTGGCGATACCGCCGGCGATGATCTGGCGGCCGATTTCGGGAGAGTTCGTGGTCATGCTCCGCACCCCTTACCGGTTGAGGCAGCCGTTCTCGAGTGGATACCGCCGTTCTTGAGTCCGCCATGGAACTGAGGCGAATGGAAACCAACACGCTCTTCGATGCCGAGCCCCCACGTCTGAACATATCCAGGACGAAGTGCACTTGTCTTTGTCATTTTCGGGTCATCTCCTTTTTTTGAATGGGGTCATCACGAATGGGGTCATCACAGTACATAGGGCATCACGGTTTCGTTAAGGGCAACAGGTTTACCAATACGATATTTTCAATCGGTCTCGATGTCAACTTGACTGCGGGTAATCGCTTTCCATAACAATGACATATCCGCCCGCCGCGCACGGAGGGTCCGCCGTGGCGACTGCGAGGGGGTTCAGGCCATTCCGGACCAGAGGAAGCCCCTGGGCTGGGACCCGGCACCGTGACCGTCCGGCCAACGGCATCTTTCCTGTCCTGATCGAGCGTTGCATCCTTGCGGCTCGAATGAGCGGGACATCTTCGGTCACGCGGAAATATTGGGGATTCCCCCCTCGGCAAAGTAAAATCGCGCTCTTTCCTCAAGTCACGCTGGAAGCGCCATGTCCACCACGCAGCCCCGCAAGATCCTCGTCACCTCCGCCCTGCCCTATGCCAACGGCGCCATCCACCTGGGCCATCTGGTCGAATACATCCAGACCGACATCTGGGTGCGCTTCCAGAAGATGCGCGGCCATGAATGCTGGTATGTCTGCGCCGACGACACGCACGGTACCCCGGTCATGCTGCGGGCCGAGCAGGAAGGCATCACTCCGGAACAGCTGATCGCGCGGGTCCATGCCGAGCATTCGCGCGACTTCGCCGGTTTTCTGGTGAATTTCGACAACTATTACAGCACCCACTCCCCCGAGACCCAGGAGTGCGCCAACCTGATCTACCGCCGCCTGAAGGAGGCTGGCCTGATCGAGGTGCGCACCATCGAGCAGTACTACGACCCGGTCAAGGCCATGTTCCTGCCCGACCGCTTCATCAAGGGCGAGTGCCCCAAGTGCGGCGCCAAGGACCAGTACGGGGACAACTGCGAGGCCTGCGGTGCCGCCTACACCCCGAACGAGCTGAAGAACCCTTACTCGGCCGTTTCCGGCGCCCCGCCGGTCTTGAAGAACTCCGAGCATTACTTCTTCAAGCTCTCCGCGCCCCAGTGCCAGGAACTTCTGCGCCGCTGGACCCGGGAGAAAGGCCGCCTGCAGCCCGAGGCCGCCAACAAGCTGCAGGAATGGCTGGGGGAAGAAGGGGAAAACAAGCTCACCGACTGGGACATTTCCCGGGACGCCCCCTATTTCGGCTTCGAGATTCCCGATGCCCCAGGCAAGTATTTCTATGTCTGGCTCGACGCCCCGATCGGCTACATGGGCTCCTTCAAGAATCTGTGCGCCAGGAAGGGCCTGGATTTCGACGAATGGTTCAAGCCGGATTCAGCAACCGAGCTCTACCACTTCATCGGCAAGGACATTCTCTACTTCCACGCCCTGTTCTGGCCCGCCGAACTTGCCCACGCCGGCTTTCGCACCCCCAGCAAAATTTTCGCGCACGGTTTTTTGACCGTGGATGGGGCCAAGATGTCCAAGTCGCGCGGCACCTTCATCACCGCCGCAAGCTACCTGGCCCAGGGCCTCGACCCGGAATGGCTGCGTTACTACTTCGCCGGCAAGCTCACCAACACCCTGGAAGACCTGGATCTCAGCCTGGACGACTTCGTCGCCCGGGTCAATGCCGATCTGATCGGCAAGTACATCAATATCGCCAGCCGCTCGGCCGGCTTCATCATCAAGCGCTTCAACGGCCAACTGGCCCCTGCCGACGCCGATCTGCCTGCCATCCGGGCGATTCAGGAAGCCGCGCCGCGTATCGCCGAACTCTTTGAAGCCCGGGAGTTCGGCAAGGCCATGCGCGAGGTGATGGCCCTGGCCGACGGGGCCAACCAGTATGTGGATCGCGTCAAGCCCTGGGAACTGGCCAGGCGGGAAGGCCAGGAAGTGGAACTGCACGCCGCCTGCTCCAACAGCCTCAACCTGTTCCGCCTGCTCACCGTGCTGTTGAAGCCCGTGCTGCCCGACGTCGCGAAAAAGGTGGAAACCTTCCTCAACGTCGCCCCCCTGACTTGGGACGACACCGCCACCCTGCTCGCCGGTGGCCATGGCATCCAGCCCTACCAGCACCTGATGACCCGCATCGACCCGAAACAGGTCGCCGCTCTGGTGGAAGCCAACAAGGCCAGCCTGGCACCGGCCGACACGACCGCCAGCCAGGCGGCGCCGGCCCGGGCCGCCGGGCATTCCCCGCAGCGGCATGGGGAAAAGCAGCAGCATGAGGCCCAGGCCGCCGAGGCCGCCGCCGCGGCCGGCCCCCACATCAGCATCGACGATTTCATGAAGCTGGATCTGCGCGTGGCGAAGATCGTCGAGGCCAGCCAGGTGGAAGGGGCCGACAAGCTGGTGCGGCTCATGCTCGACATCGGCGAGGAGAAACCCCGGCAGGTGTTCGCCGGCATCAAGTCCGCCTACGACCCGGCCCAGCTACAGGGCCGCCTCACCGTGATGGTGGCCAACCTGGCGCCGCGCAAGATGAAGTTCGGCCTGAGCGAGGGCATGGTGCTGGCGGCTTCCGACCCGGAAGGCAAGACCAGCGGCCTTTACCTCCTCGCCCCCGACCCGGGCGCCCAACCCGGCATGCGGATCAAATGATGGCGCGGCATGAGTTTCCTCGTAAGCTTCCTCGTAAGCTTCCTGAAAGACGGCGGCAGTAGGATGACATGGAAATGAATCGTGCCCCATCTGCCCTTACCCCTGCCGACTCTGGCCAGCCAACCCAGGCCTGCCGACCCTGGGCCGGGTCGGCTGCCTGCTTGCCGATCGGCCGGGCAGGCGGCTCATTGCCTTGGGCGGCAGTGCCGCTGGCCAACGGCACTCCCCTGCTGCGCCTGGGTTTCCCCCAGATCCTCCTGGAGACCATGCTTTGTACCGGCTCCGGTTTTTCCCTCCCGCTGTGCCGGGCACCGGCCCGCCTCCTGGTCGCGGTAGCCCGCCCTGCCCAGCTGCGGCAACGAGCCCGGACCCCATGCTGATTCCATCATGAAAATTTCCTTCCACCCCAAACTGCTCGACTGTCTTCCCGGCTACACCCAGGCGCAACTGGGCAAAGACATCGCCTCCGGCATCACCATCGGTGTGCTGGCCCTGCCGCTCGCCATGGCCTTTGCCATCGCCTCCGGCGTTTCGCCGGCCGCCGGGATCTGGACCGCCATCGTGGCCGGCTTCATCATCTCCGCCCTGGGCGGGTCGCGGGTCCAGATCGGTGGCCCTACCGGCGCCTTCATTCCCATCATCTATGGCATCGTCGCCACCTACGGTTTCGGCAACCTGCTGATTGCCACCATGCTGTCGGGTATCTTCCTGCTCGCCATGGGCATCTTCCGCATGGGGCAATTGATCCGCTTCATCCCCGTCTCGGTGGTGATCGGCTTCACCAACGGTATTGCCGTGGTGATCTTCATGGCCCAGATCAAGGATTTTCTCGGCCTGCAGATCGATAGCCTGCCGCCCGAGTTCTTCTCCAAGATCAAGACCCTGGCCGCCAGCTTCCACCTCATCCACTGGCCGACCCTGGCGCTTTCCCTGGCCTCGCTGGCCTTCCTGCTGTTCTACAACCGCATGGCCCAGGTGCCCAGACTGGCCTACCTGCGCCGGGCCCCCGGCCCCCTGGCGGTGCTGGTGCTGGCCACCGCCACCACAGCCCTGCTCGACCTGCCGGTGGAAACCATCGGTAGCCGCTTCGGCGGCATTCCCCAGGGGTTTCCCGGCATTTCCCTGCCGCCCCTGTCCCTGGAAACCCTGGGCAAGCTGATCTCCCCGGCCATCACCATCGCCCTGCTGGGCGCCATCGAGTCCCTGCTCTCGGCCCGGGTGGCCGACAGCAGCATCGAGGACCGGCACGACCCCAACCAGGAACTGATCGCCCAGGGCCTGGCCAACATCGCCGCCCCCCTGTTCGGTGGCTTTGCCGCCACCGGCGCCATCGCCCGCACCGCCACCAACATCCGCTCCGGCGGCCGCACCCCCATTGCCGGCATGGTGCATTCCCTCGTGCTGCTGGCCATGGTGCTGATCCTTGCCCCCCTGGCCAGCTACATTCCCCTGGCCACCCTCTCGGCGATCGTGGTGGTGGTCGCCGTCAACATGGGGGAATGGCACGAATTCAAGAAGTTGCGCCGCTTCTCCAACAACTACCGGGCCATCCTGCTATCCACCTTCTTCGTCACGGTGATCTTCGACCTGACCCTCGCGGTGGAACTGGGCATGGTGCTGTCCTGCCTGTTCTTCATCTACCGCATGTCGGAGCTGACCCGGATCGAACGCCTGCCGCTCAAGGAACACGAGCGGGAACCCGTCTTCCGCCATCCGGACGGCAGCCTGCGCATTGCCGCCTGGCGCCTCTATGGCTCCCTTTTCTTCGGCGCCGTCAACAAGCTGGAAGCCCTGCTGGACCCTCATGCCGGCCATCCGGAAGTGGTGATCCTCGACATGCAGAGCCTGATCCAGCTCGACACCACCGGTCTCGAAGGTCTGGAAAACCTGCTCAATCAGCTGCAAAAACGGGGCTGCACCCTGATCGTGTGCGGCCTCAACTCCCAACCCGGCTCCCTGCTCTACCGCTCCGGTTTCATCGACCACCTGGGGGACGAGAACGTCTGCCCCGACCTGACGGCTGCCCTGGCGCGGGCCGGCGAGCTGCTTCCCCCGCTGCAGGAAGATGAAGCCTGAACGCCTGCACCTCCTGATCTCGGGCCAGGTCCAGGGGGTAGGTTACCGGGCCAGCCTGCAGCGGGAAGCCGTGGCCCGCCATGTCTCAGGCTGGGTGCGCAACCTGCGGGACGGACGGGTGGAAGCCCTGGTATGCGGCAGCGCCTTCGCGCTGGAATCCCTGCTCGACTGGGCCCGCCAGGGTCCGCCCGGCGCCCGGGTGGACGATATCGACTGCCGCCCGACGACAGAGCCGCCGCCCGCAGACTTTACTATCCGGCCTACCGCCTGAACACCCAGGACAGCCCGTGTCACGCACTGGAACCGGTTGTGGCTACTTCGGAGTGCCTTCCAGTCGAACGTCCGCCAGTCGAGCGTCCTCCAGTCGAGTGTCCTCCAGTCCCGGCGCGGGAAGCTGACAGGACTGGAAGCTCCCCGCCAGCACCACCTGATTACGCCCGCCGCGCTTGGCTTCGTACAAAGCCTCGTCAGCCGCTTCGAGCATGGGCTCAAGACAACGGGGCTGACAATCCACACAGGTGGAAAGCCCGGCGCTGAAGGTCACCCTGAAGTCTCCCCCGGGAATGCTAAAAGCGATCCGGGCAAAGTCCTGGCGGATGGTATCGAGAATTTCCCTGGCCTTGGCCGGGCTCACGCCCACCAGCCCCACCACGAATTCCTCGCCGCCGTAACGGCCGACGATGTCCCCCCGGCGCAGCCGCTGGCGCAACAGCCAGGCCAGGCTGCGGATCACCTGATCTCCGACCGGATGGCCGTAATTGTCATTGACGCTCTTGAAGTGGTCGATGTCGATCATCGCCACCACCACATTGCGATCCTCCTGCCCGGAAAACTCCAGGGCGGCGGAGATGGCCTGCTTGGTGCTGATATGGTTGAGCAGGCCGGTCAGACTGTCGTTCAACATGGAACGGCGCAGGGCCCGGTAACGCTCGATCTTGCTTTTGACCACCGCGTTCATCACCACCGGGTTGAAAGGCTTGGTGAGAAAGTGGTCGCCCCCGAGCCGCAGGGCATCGACCTGCAGGGCGATGTCGGTCTCGCCGGATAGATAAACGATGGGGATGCTGAGGAATTCATCGTACTGGCGGATCACCCGGGCCGCCTCCACCCCGGTGCAGCAGGGCATGTACATGTCCATCAGGATCAAGTCGGGTTGAAACTGGCGGATGGCGCCCAGGGACAAGCTGGGGTCGTGCAGGACCTGGGTGACGATGCCGTTTTCTTCCAGGCTGCGGCAGATCACCCGCGCGGCGGTACGCGAATCTTCCACCACCAGCACCCGGTAAGGGTCACGTTCGACGCTGCCATTCAACTCCAGCACCTGGCCGACCACCTGTTGCAAGGGGGTCCCCACGGTCAGGCAGCGATCGGCCCCCAGCCGCAAGGCCTGGTCCAGGGCCGTAAACTCGGAAGGCACCCCGATGCAGATGATCTGGGCCAGGGGGTGACGTTCGCGCAACCGCCCCAGGGGGGCCAGCCAGCGCTCCTGCGGCAGACCGCCCAGATCGGCCAGAAAAAGGCTGCCGCCGCTTTCATCCAGGGCAGGAACCTCCCAACTGCCCTGCTGGACCCGCACGCCAAAATAGCCAAACTGGGAAACCAGCTCATGCCAGTGACTGCCAGCCGTCCCGACCAGTTGCAGTTGGTAGGCGCTGGCCGGCAATTCCACCACCGCTTCCGGGCTTTTCTTCCGACGCTCCTGCAGTGGTTCGGTAGCCGTGTCGAAATTGCGCAGCAACTCCCCCACCCTGGCCACGCCCCGGTCCAGCTCTTCCATGGCGGAGTCGGAAATAGGATGGCTCGACTCGTCACCAAACAGCGACAGCGCCCGTTGCTCGAGCTGGCGACTGGCGTGCAGCAGCCCGGTCAGGGACTTGTCGATGAGGAAATCCGTGAGACTGTTGAGCAA
This sequence comes from Comamonadaceae bacterium, assembly GCA_029255645.1. Taxonomy (GTDB): domain Bacteria; phylum Pseudomonadota; class Gammaproteobacteria; order Burkholderiales; family Rhodocyclaceae; genus Azovibrio. The sequence goes on from JANLJE010000061.1 coordinate 7,690, forward strand.
CAGGGCAAATTCGACGAAGTTGTCGAAGCAGGGCTGAGCCAGATAACGGGACCAGGCCGCCTGGAGCGCCATTTCCTTTTGTGGCAGGGCGGGGTTCAAAACCATGATGGCAGGCAGTCTAGCGTGATGACGAATTCATCACAAGGACAAACCCGGGGACCCGGCCGGCACTCAGGCATAGACGATCTCCACCTGCGCGGGACTCAACCAGTCATGGAGTTCTTCGAGCAGGCCGTCATCCAGGCTGACCCGATAGGCCGGGCCCAGCACCAGTTCGCAGGAGGCCTTGCTGTTGCGGTAGTGAATACGGACGGGGGCCGTACCGGGGAACGGCGCCAGAGTCACCTTGAGCCGCTGCACATCGGCCTGGCCGTTCATCTTCAAGAGCAGATTCCGGGCAAAGCGGGCCCGCGCTTCACCTAGCGTCATCAACTGGTTGGCGGCAACCCGCAGCCCTCCGGAAAAATCGTCGTGACTCACCCTGGCCTCCACGACCAATATCTCATCGACCACGATCTTCTTGCGCTCGGCCTCGAATAGCTCGTTGAATACCGAGACTTCCACCATGCCCGTGCCGTCGTCCAGTTGCAGGAACAGCATCTTGCCCCGCTTGGTCATCTGGGTCCGCAGGCCTGCCACCACCCCGGCCAGGGTGACCGGGTCCTTGGCGGGTTCGAGCTGGTTGAGACGGCGACGCACGAAGCGGGACAGCTCTTTTTTGACGCTATCGTAGGGATGACCGGAAAAAAAGAAGCCCAGGGCCTGCTTCTCCTGCATCAGTTTTTCCTTGTCGCTCCAGGGCTTGACCTGGACATACGGGGGCGCATGCGCCTCGGCAGCCGGGCCGGAGTCGAACAGGCTCGCCTGCAAGGCATTCTTTTCCGCCTGCTCCGCCGCCTCCATGGCAAGGCCAACCGAGGCCAGCAACTTGGCGCGGTCGGCATCCAGACTGTCAAAGGCCCCGGCCTTGATCAGGGCCTCGATGGTGCGGCGGTTCACCTGGCGCTTGTCCACCCGCCGGCAGAAATCAAACAAGTCCTTGAAGGCCCCGCCTTTTTCCCGGGCGGCCAGAATCACATTCACGGCCTGTTCGCCCGTCCCCTTGATGGCACCCAGGCCGTAGCGCAGGGTCTGGCGGTCCACCGGCTCGAAGCGGTAGGCGGAGGCATTCACATCGGGCCCCAGCAGCTTCAGCTTGTTGGCCGGCCCTACCGCATCCTCGTAGAAGATTTTCACCGTATCGGTGTTGTCCATGTCCGAGGACAAGGTGGCGGCCATGAAGGCCGAACAGTGATGGGCCTTGAGCCAGGCCGTGTGGTAAGTGACGACGGCATAGGCGGCGGTGTGGGACTTGTTGAAGCCGTATTCCGCGAACTTGGTCATCAGGTCGAAGAGCTGCTCGGCGAGCGCGGGGTCGTAGCCCTTCCTGGCCGCCCCTGCCGCGATGGTGGCCCGGTGCAGGGCCATTTCCTCGGCCTTCTTCTTGCCCATGGCCCGGCGCAGCATGTCGGCGCCCCCCAGGGTGTAGCCGCCGATGATCTGGGAAATCTGCATCACCTGTTCCTGATACACGATCACCCCATAGGTGGGGGAGAGGCAGCCGGTCAGGTCCGGGTGGAAGTAGTCGATGGCCTGCTGGCCTTTCTTGCGGAGGATGAAGTCATCCACCATCCCCGAGCCCAGGGGGCCGGGACGATACAGGGCGAGCACGGCGATGATGTCTTCAAAGCGATCCGGGGCGAGCTTCTTCAGGAGCTTCTTCATGCCTTCCGATTCCACCTGGAAGATCGCCGTGGTGTTGGCATCCTTGAGAATCTGGTAGGTGGCCGGGTCCTCGAAACCCAGGCTCATCAGGTCCGGCTTTTCCCCGGTCAGGCGCTCCACGTATTTCAGGGCCAGGTCGATGATGGTCAAGTTGCGCAGGCCAAGGAAGTCGAACTTCACGAGGCCGACTTTTTCCACATCGTCCTTGTCGAACTGGGAGACCGGCGAGGCATCGTTGCCGGTAGCCTGATAGATGGGACAGAAATCGGCGATGCGGCCCGGGGCGATCAGCACTCCCCCGGCGTGCATGCCGACGTTACGGGTCAGGTCCTCCAGGCGCCGGGCCAGGTCGAACAGTTCCTGCACCACTTCCCCGTCCTGCTCGTCGGCCATCATCTCCTTCAAGGCCGGCTCCTGCTCCAGGGCTTCGGCGAGCGACACAGGTTTGTTCTGCACGATGGGAATCAGCTTGGAAATCCGGTCGCACAGGGAATACGGCAGGTCCAGCACCCGGCCCACGTCGCGGATCACGGCCTTGGAAGACAGGGTGCCGAAGGTGGCGATCTGGGAGACGGCTTCACTACCGTACTTTCCGCGCACATATTCGATCACCCGCCAACGGTTGTCCTGGCAGAAGTCGATGTCGAAGTCGGGCATGGAAACCCGCTCGGGATTGAGGAAGCGCTCGAACAGCAGGGCGTATTCGAGCGGGTCGAGGTCGGTGATGCCGAGGCTGTAGGCCACCAGGGAACCGGCGCCTGAGCCCCGGCCCGGCCCCACCGGCACGCCGTTGTTCTTGGCCCAGTTGATGAAGTCCGCCACGATCAGGAAGTAGCCGGGAAAGCCCATCTGGATGATGGTGTCGGTCTCGGTCTTCAGCCGCGCCTCGTATTCGGGGCGGCGCCCGGCCCGCAGCGCCGGGTCCGGGAAGCGTTGTTCGAGGCGTCTTTCCAGCCCGGCCCTGGCCTCGGCCACCAGAAAGTCATCCAGGGTCATGCCCGGCGGGGTCGGGAAGTTGGGCAGGAAATTCTTGCCCAGGGTCATCTCGATATTACAGCGCTTGGCAATCTCCACCGTGTTTTCCAGGGCCTCAGGCAGGTCGGCGAACAAGGTCGCCATTTCCGCCTGGGTCTTGAAATACTGCTCGGGAGTAAAGGACTTCGGCCGGCGGGTGTCGCCCAGGGTATAGCCTTCGGCGATACAGACCCGGGCTTCGTGGGCGGTGAAGTCGTCCTTGTCGAGGAACTGCACCGGATGGGTGGCCACCAGGGGCAGTTGCAGTTCGGCCGCCAGGTCAGCGCTGGCCTGCACCAGGGCTTCGGCCTGAGGCTGACCGTAGCGCTGGACTTCCAGATAAAAGGCGCCGGGAAACAGGGCCTCCCAGGCCAGGGCCCGTTCCCTCGCCTGCTTGCCGTTGCCGGCCAGCAGGGCCTCGCCGACGTCGCCCAGATGGGCGCCGGACAGGGCAATGAGCCCGTCACAGCCCACGGCGGCAAACCATTCCCGCCGGATCTCGGCCCGGTCGCGCCGCCCGGGGGCGGTGAAGGCCCGGCTCAGCAGCTCACTGAGCTGCAGGTAGCCGGCCTTGTTGCGCACCAGCAGCAGCAGGCGGTGCGGACGGTCCGGTTCGTCGGGATTGCCGATCCAGCAATCGGCCCCGGCAATGGGTTTCACCCCCTTGCTCCGGGCACTGGTATAGAACTTCACCAGACCAAACACATTCATCAGATCGGTCAGCGCCAGAGCGGACATGCCGTCCCCGGCGGCCCGCTCGACCCCGTCCGCCACCCGGAGGATGCCGTCGGTGATGGAGAACTCGCTGTGAAGGCGCAGATGGATGAACTGGGGATCGGTCATGAAAGGAGTTCCTGGCGGGGCGTCATTTTACCCCGACCGGTGATCGGCATAGAATCGAATCAAAGGAGCGCGCCATGGGGCATGACGAAAAAAAACCGGTCGATACCCGACGCAGGCGTTGCCTGGGCCTGATCGGGGGGAGTTTGTTGCTGTCGGCCTGCAAAGGACAGCAAGACACGGAACAGCAAGACACGGGGCAGAAAGACACGGGGCAGAAAGACAGGCCTTACGCGCCCGCATTCGGTCCAGCTCCGGGCAACAAGGCGAAAGTCTATCTCTTTGGCGTCCACCCGCTGCACAATCCCAGGCGCTTATTCGAGACCTACGGCCCGCTGCTGAAGTATTTCAATCACGCCATCCCCAGCGCCAGTTTCCGCCTGGAAGCCTCGCGAGATTACGCCGAATACGACAAGAAACTCCGGGAACGCCACTTTGACCTGGGCCTGCCCAACCCTTACCAGACCCTGAAGGCACTGGAGCGGGGCTACCGGGTGTTTGCCAAGATGGGGGACGACCACAATTTCCGCGGCATCATCCTGGTCAGAAAAGACAGCGGCATCCAAGAAGTCAGCGACCTGCGCGGCAAGGCCGTCAGCTATCCCGCGCCCACCGCCCTGGCCGCCACCATGCTGCCCCAGCTTTATCTGCAGACCCACGGCCTGGACATCAACCGGGACATCGAGAACCGTTATGTGGGCTCGCAGGAATCCTCCATCCTCAATGTTTTCCAGGGCAAGACCGCCGCCGGCGCGACCTGGCCGCCGCCCTGGCAAGCCTTGTCGCATGAGCGGCCGGAACTGGCGGAGGCGCTGGAAGTGAAGTGGCAGACCGAATCCCTGCCCAACAACAGCCTGATCGCCCGGGACGATGTGCCAGAAGCGGTGGTCAGCGCCCTCAAGACCGTCCTGCTGCAGTTGCAGGATCACCCGCAAGGCCAGGCACTCCTGGCCCGCCTGCCGCTCAGCCGCTTTGAAGTGGCTGACAACGACACCTACCAGCCGGTGCGGGATTTCGTCCTGCGCTTCAGTCAACTCGTGCGCCCTCTGGATTGAACCATGCCCACGCTCCTGTCTGCCCTGCACCGGTTCTGGACCGGCTCCCTGAAACGTCAGCTGATCCTGGGTGTGGCCCTGGTGCACGCCCTGTTGATGAGCATCTTCATTCATGAGTTGATGAACCATGAAAAGGACTTTCTCCTGCGCCAGTCGCTCGATCAGGCCAGCAGCCTGGCCCAGACCCTGGCCACCAACAGCATGGACTGGGTCCTGGCCAACGATCTCGCCGGCCTGGAAGAACTGACCCAATCCCTGGCGCGTTACCCGGACCTGCGCTACGCCATGATCCTGGAACCCGATGGGCGGGTGCTGTCACACAACCAGCCCGGCATTGCCGGGCAATATGCGCTCGACCCGATCAGCCGCCGCCTGCTCGATGCACCGCACCAGTTGCAGGTCCTCTACAAGGACCGCGACCTGGTGGATGTCGCTGCCCCGGTGCAAGTTGGCGACGAGGTGATTGCCTGGGCCCGCATCGGCTTGGGCCAGGACCGGGTCAGGACCAATCTGCAGGAGGTCTTCAGTAGCGGCCTGAGATTCACCCTGGCCGCGATCCTGGCCGGCATCGGCTTTGCCTATTTCATGGCACGAGGGCTGACCCGGGATATTTCCACCCTGGTCAGGACGGCAGAAAGCGTCCGCCAGGGCCAGCACCAGCAGCGCGCCCAACTGCAGCGCCCGGATGAATTGGGGCAACTGGCAGCAGACTTCAACCTGATGCTGGACACGCTGGATGAACGGGAGCGCCGGCTGCGCGACAAGACCGAAGAACTGTCGCGCTCCAATGCCGAACTGGAGCGCTTCGCCTACATCGCCTCGCACGACCTGCAGGAACCCCTGCGCATGGTGGCTAGCTATGTACAACTGCTGGCCCGCCGCTATCAGGGCAAGCTCGATCAGGATGCCGACGAATTCATCCATTACGCCGTGGATGGGGCCACCCGCATGCAGCAACTGATCAACGACCTGCTCGCCTATTCCCGGGTCGGCACCCGGGGCGGCCAGATGGTTTCCACGGACTGCAACGAGATCCTGAAAGCCGCCTTGTTCAATCTGGGCCACAGCATCGAAGCCAGCCAGGCGCACATCCAGCATGACGGGCTCCCCACGGTTTTCGCCGACCCCAGCCAGCTGACCCAGGTGCTGCAAAACCTGATCGGCAATGCCATCAAGTTCCACGGCGCCGCCGCACCGGAAATTTATATCTCCGCCACGGATCAGGGTGACTGCTGGCGCTTTTCGGTGCGCGACCAGGGCATCGGCATCGCGCCGGAACAGAGCGAACGCATTTTCCAGATCTTCCAGCGTCTTCATACACCCGAAGAATACCCCGGCACCGGCATCGGGCTATCGATCTGCAAGCGCATCGTCGAGCGCCATGGCGGCCGGATCGGCGTCATTTCAAAACCCGGAGAAGGCTCGGAGTTCTGGTTTACACTCCCCAAAAACCCCATCCAGGATACCGCCCATGTTTGATGCCCAAGCGCGCACCCCCGTTCATATTCTGCTGGTGGAAGACAACCCCGGCGATGTGCGCCTGACCGTCGAAGCCCTCAAGGAAGGCAAGATTCTCGTGGATCTGCAGGTGGCCCGGGACGGGGTGGAAGCCCTTGCCATCCTGCGCCGCGAGGCTCCCTTCGAACACGCCCCCCGCCCCGACCTGATCCTGCTGGATCTGAACCTGCCCCGCATGGATGGCCGCCAGGTGCTGGAAATCATCAAGGCCGACGCGCAGTTACGCTACATTCCCGTGGTAGTGCTGACGACCTCGGCGGCCGAACAAGACATCCTCCAGGCCTACCATCTGCATGCCAACTGCTACATCACCAAACCAGTGGACCTGGAGCAGTTCATCCGGGTGGTCAAGGCCATCGACAATTTCTGGCTCACCATCGTATGCCTGCCCCAGAACTCATGAGCACGCCCCCCTTGCGCATTCTGTTGATCGAAGACAATCCCGGCGATGCCCGCCTGATCCGGGAAATCCTGCGCGACAGCGACACCCCGGTAAGCCTGGAAACCGCCGAAACCCTCAAAGACGGCTTTACACGACTCGAGAATGACCGTTTTGACGCCATCTTGCTGGACCTCACCCTGCCCGACAGCCAGGGGCTGGAAACCGTCCTGCGCATGCGCCAGCAGGCCCCGGAATTCCCCATCATCATCCTCACCGGGCTCAATGACGAAGCCACCGCCCTGCAGGCCATGCGCGAAGGGGCCCAGGACTTCCTGGTCAAGGGCAGCGTCGATGCGGCACTGCTGATCCGGGCCATCCGCTACGCCATCGAGCGCAACCGCATGCAGTCCGCCCTGCGCGCCCTGTCCTTGCTGGACGAACTGACCGGCATCTACAACCGGCGCGGCTTCATGACGCTCGCCGGGCATGAAATGAAACTGGCGCAGCGCCGCCAGACAGGCTTTTACCTGATCTTCATCGACGTAGACGGGATGAAGGAAATCAACGACCGTTTCGGCCATCCGGCCGGCGACCAGGCCCTGATCGCCACCGCCCACCTGCTCTCCGAAACCTTTCGTGGCTCGGACGTGGTCGCGCGCATGGGCGGCGACGAATTCGCCATTGTCACCAACGAGGCCAACGGAGACGGCCCAACTCCCATCATCTCCCGCCTGGAGGCCGCCGTCCGCCGCCACAATCAGGAACACCCCGAATCGCCCCCCCTGTCAATCAGCAGCGGAGCCGTATTTTTCTCCCCGGACAGCAAACTCTCCCTGGATGAACTGATCGAAGCCGCCGACCTGCTCATGTACAAAAACAAGCGCAACAAACGCGCCTGCCGCTGAACCGCGGCACCGCCTCGCCCTTCTCCAGCTCATCTTCCGGACACTTCCGGCTTGCCCACACCCAGAGGCGCGCTTAAGATGCAGCTCTTTGCCTCCGGGTGGCTCAGCCGCCCCCTGCCGGTCAATGCCCGCCCAGCAACATTTCAGTTCCCGCCCCTCCCCAGCCGCCCTTCCCCTCCTGGCATGGCCCGGCCTGTTTCTCATCGCAGCCCTGCTGCTCTGCCTGGGCACCTGGGAACCGACCGCCCTGACGGGCAAGGATGAATTCTTCCTGGGCTTGCGCACCCCCATGGAAATGATGGCCCGCCAGGAATGGTGGGTGCCTTTCCTGGATGGCGCGCCGCGCATCCGCAAACCGCCCCTGCTCTACTGGCTGACCCGCCTCAGCTACGAAACCTTCGGGATTTCCCTGTTCAGCGCCCGTCTGGTCACCGTCCTGTTTGGCGCCGGGCTGGTGACGGCGACCGTGGGAATTGGCCGCCGCCTGCTGGGCGACAATGGCATCGCCCTGTTTGCAGGCGGCCTCCTGCTCACCTTTCTCGGCCTGAATACCGAATCCCGCCGCCTGATGCTGGACATTCCGGTCGCGGCCCTGTCCACCCTGGCTTTCTGGGCTTTCCTCACCTGGCGGGAAAGCCCGCGCGCTCGCTGGCTTGGCCTCGCCGCCCTGCTGCTCGGGGCCGGCTTCCTGCTCAAAGGGCCGATCGTGGCGCTGGTCTGCGGCGGTGGCATGCTCGGCCTGATGGCCATCCACCGCTTTCCCTGGCACGAACTTTTCAAACGCTGGCCCGCCGTCCTCGGCAGCCTGCTGCTGATCCTGGTCATTGCCCTGCCCTGGTTTGTCCTGGTACGCCAGTTGCACCCGGAGGCCGCCGCCCTGGCCTATGCCGACGAACTGGAAGCCCGGCAACTGGCCCATTTCTCCCTGGACATGATTCCCGGCCTGCTGCAGATCGCCCTGCCCTGGTCCTTCGTGGCCCTGGCCCTGGTCTGGCAGAACCGCAAGACAATCTGGCAGCAGACCGGCGAAGACCGCCTGCTGCTGGTCTGGCTGCTGGCCACCTGCCTGCCCTTCTTGCTGGTGCGCACCTTTGAGCGCTACCTGGTGGGTTCCCTGGTGCCGCTTGCCCTGCTGCTGGCCTGGCAGATGCGCAACCTGGAACAACTGCCGACCTGGCCCGCCCGCCTGGGCATGGGCATCAGCCTCGTGTTGGGCGGGCTGCTGGCCGCCTTTGCCTGGCGCTTCGACCTGGGCGGCTGGTATTTCTGGCTGCCCACGGCCCTCTACCTGGCCTGGGCCTGGAGCCGTGGCCGGCAACGCCTGCACTGGCTGGCCGCCCCCCTGCTGTACTGGATCGCCCTGCTCTGGGGTGTTTTTCCCGCCCTGGGCGTGAATGCCATCCCCCCTCAAGTGCTGGAACTGGGCAAGACCCGGCAGATTGCCATGTACGATGGCCCGCAACCGGCCCTGCTGCCGATCCTGAGCGGCCGCCCCCTGCAACACTGGCCGCGGGTGGAAGCCACTCAGGCCCGGCAACTGATGGCGGCGGACGGCCTGATCTTCACCGACCGCGACGACCTGCCTCGCCTGCAACGGCAACTGGCCGAAGCCGGTCTGGCCGCCCAGGTCGAAGGAGGATACCGGACCCTGGCCAGCGCCGGCTCCGGCCTGCGTTTCGCCCGCAAGGGCGCAACCCTGGATGACTGGAAACGGGCCTGGAACACCCGGAATCTGGATCCGCTACTGACCCATATCGTGTGGCTGAAACTGGTGCCGGCCCAGACTGTCGCCCCCCCGCCATGAGGTCACCCGGCAAACCACGCCTGGCCCTGACCCTGGCGCTGCTGGCAGTGGCATGGACGGCATGGCAGGCCCCCCGGCCCGGGGCGCCGGCCTTCGCCCTCCCCGCGCCCCTCCCCGCGTCCCCCTTGCCCGAGCCTCGCCAGGCCGCCCATTTTGCAAGCCGGCTACTGCCCCTTGCGGCCGCCTCGGCGCATGCCGCCAGCCTCGCCCAATTACAGGACGGCACCTTGCTGATCGCCTGGTTTGCCGGCCGCAGCGAAGGGGCTGAGGATGTCGCCATTTACCTGAGCCGCCTGGAAAAAGAAGGCTGGAGCCTGCCCCGGACCCTTGCCAGCCGCCCCGAAACGGCGCGGCAATTGCGCCGCCACCTGCGCAAACTGGGCAACCCGGTCCTGCACGTCGATACCCGGGGGCGATTGCACTTGTTCTTCGTCAGCGTCTCGCTGGGTGGCTGGGCGGGCGCCTCCATCAATCACAAGTTTTCCGACGATGGCGGCCTGCACTGGAGCCCGGCGGTCAAACTCACCACCACCCCTTTTTTCAACCTCGGCACCCTGGTGCGCAACCCGCCGCTAGACCTGCAGGATGGCGGCCTGGGACTGCCGGCCTACCACGAATTCATCGCCAAGCAAGGCGAGTGGCTGCGCCTGGATGCGCAAGGCCGGATCGTAGACAAAGTGCGCATGCCGCACCCCCGCGACACCCTGCAACCCACGCTGGCCGCCCTGGATGAGCAACGCGCCCTGGCCCTGCTGCGCGATGCCGGCCCCGGGCCCGGCCATGTGCAAGCCGTCAGCAGCCAGGATGCCGGCCTGAGCTGGAAAAGGGCGGCCACCCTGCCCATTCCCCACGCCAACGCCTCGATGGCCCTGCTGCGCCTGAGCGACGGCAAACTGCTGCTGGCCGGCAACCCCGGCAGCGGCCGGACCAGCCTGCTGCTCTACCTTTCCCGCGATCAGGGCCAGAACTGGCAAGCACTGGGTGCCGTGGAAACGGGGCGGGAAGCGGATGGAAAAGAAGCGGAATTCTCCTACCCCAGCCTGCTCCAGGCCAGCAATGGTGACATTCACCTTGCCTACACCTGGCGCCGCCGGAGCATCCGCCACGTCACCTTCAACCCGGCCTGGCTGGCGGCCCGGGCGCAGGGGGACATCACCCAGCCAGCCATCCCAGCAGCGGAGGACGGGCCATGACCCCGGCGCTATTGGGCTGGCTCGCCCAGGGGCTGCTGCTGGCTGCCCTGGCAGGCCGGCTGGCGCGCCGCTGGCAACCCCGCCTGGCGCTCCCCGTGCTGCTGGCCGGCGGCTGCCTGGCGTTCCTGCCGCTGCCCGGCATCGATAGCCTGGCCGCCTGGCTGCATGGGGTTTTTGGCCTACCTTCCATGACCCTGCTGCAACTGGCCCTGCTCACCTGCCTGGGCCGTCCCCTGCCCCCGGCCCCGGGCAGAAAAACCTGCCTGATCCTGCTCGCCCTGGCCCTGCTTTTTTATCTGACCGCCCTGGGCCTGGGGCCCCTCGACCCCTATGGCTGGGGCTTTCAGCCGCTTTTCCTGCTAGCCGCCCTGCTACCCTTGCTGATTTGGCTCTACCAGCAAGGGCAAGCGGCCTGGCTGATGGTGCTGACCCTTGATCTGCTGGCGTACACTCTCGGCCTCCATCCCAATCTCTGGGATGCCCTGTTCGACCCGATACTTGTTCTGATCCTGGCCATGCCACTGGCCCGAAGGAAGTCTTCATGACCGATGCTGTTTCCCCGCCCCTCATTTCTGTTGTCATTCCCGTCTATGACGAAGCCGAGAATCTGCCCGACCTGGTGGCCCGGGTCGGCGCAGCCCTGTCCCGCACCAGCAAGCCCTTCGAACTGATCTGCATCGATGACGGCTCCCGCGATGACTCGGCCCACATCCTCGCGCAACTGGCCGCCCGCACCCCCTGGCTGCAACCCCGCTTCCTGATCCGCAATTACGGCCAGACGGCAGCCCTGCAGGCCGGTTTCGACATTGCCCGGGGACAATACATCGTCACCCTGGACGGCGACCTGCAAAATGACCCGGACGATATTCCCGAACTGATCGAAAAGATGGAAAACAGCCCGGAGATCGACATGATTTCCGGCTGGCGCAAGGCCCGTCAGGACGCGACCCTGTCACGCAAACTGCCCTCGATGATCGCCAACCGGCTGATTTCCAAGGTCACCGGGGTCAAGCTGCATGACTACGGCTGCGCCCTCAAGGTCTATCGCCGCGAAATCATCGAACGCATCCAGTTGTACGGAGAACTACACCGCTTCATCCCCATCCTGGCCGCCGAAGCGGGGGCCCGCATCGTCGAAGTCCCGGTCCGGCACCACGCCCGCACCCGGGGCACCTCCAAATACGGCATCGACCGGACCTTCCGGGTGGCGCTCGACTTGCTGCTGATCAAGTTCCTGATGCGCTACCTGCACCGCCCGCTACATGCCTTCGGCGGCATCGGCCTGTGGTTGCTGACCCCCGGCGCCCTGTCCCTGGCCTGGCTGGGAGGCCTGAAACTGATGGGGGAATCGATTGGCGGCCGCCCGCTGCTGCTGGTGGGGGTCATGCTCTGCCTGATGGGAGTGCAGCTGATCGCCATCGGCGTGCTGGGCGAAATCCTGATCCGCGTCTATCACGAACCCAAGGGCCGCGCTCTGTACCGCGTCCGGGCAGCCCCCCGGCCACGGCCCTTGCAGCCCGGCCCGGAAACCGCAAACCCATGACCCGATTCCGGCCGCCAAGCCGGAAACAGCAAGGAGCCCCACGGGCCTCACCCGGCGGCGACTTTCGCCCACCGTCGTCGGTGAGGATTGCGCCGGCAATCTCACGGTGGCCGCGACCCTCTTCAACGGACAGTCGCAATACTTCAAAATCTTGCGCCTGGATGAGCTGCTATTCACCATGTGGTCCTCGGCAAAATCGCCGAGGGTGCCACGGTTATCCCGCGCGTGCCACGTCATGAATCTGGCTGGCCTGCCTGGGCTGGGAGGCGGTCCACCCACAGGGACGTGGTCTGCCCATGCGTATCCCGACCGTCCGTGAGTACGCTGCCGCTCACGCTTGATGGCTGGAGGATAGGGCTCATCCCGGACAGAAAACCGTGGTCTTATCCCTATTTTTCCTATTTTTCTTTTACGATTGTCGATAGTTGCACCTTGCTGAACGGGGAGGTAAAAGCAACACGCTTTTGCGATTGTCGGTCGCCTGTGCTTTGCATTCACTACGGGCTTGCCCAACCAACTTTTACGAATACCTTTTTTTCTTGAGGTAAATCGGTCATGGGTTTGACTCCTGAACGGTATTCGACTACATTTGTGGCGTATTGCCACTGGAGGTGCAGCCATGAGTATTTCGATTCGAATTGACGAGGCCTTGTACGAAACCGCCAAGGTGCGCGCCAAGGCCGAGATGCGATCGATCCCGCAGCAGGTGGCTTACTGGGCCAAGGTGGGGCGTGCTGCGCTGGACAATCCCGATCTGCCGATTGAATTTGTGCGCGACACCCTGCTGGCGATGGAGGAAGAATCCGAGCCCTTCGAATTGCCTGACGCATGACCATCGCGCTGTACCAGCGCCCGGCATTCAAGCGGGTCTATAAGAAACTTCACGCCAACCAACGCGATGCGGTTCATGACGCCATGCGCGCGTTGATCGCCAACCCACTGCTCGGCGAGGAAAAAAAGGGCGACCTCGTCGGCGTGCGGGTGTACAAGTTTGATTGCGTCAACCAGCTGTATCTGCTCGCCCACCTCCACGACGAAACGTCGTGCACTTGGCTTGCCCTCGGCCCCCATGAGAACTTCTACCGCGACTTGAAGCGCTAACCATCTCACCCGCACATTCAGGTTACTGACGTGCATTCGCCTGCCGCACCATGAAAAACCCTGCCCCTCGTAAGAAGGGCAGGGTTTCAGTTTTACTGCACCCTCGGTGGACTGAGGGCTAGGGGACCAGGGCCTCCGCACTCGAATGGAATATATTCCCCGGGCATTTCAAGGCGCAGAAAATCGTTAACCCTCAGTGACTTACGGCAAGCACTT
>JANLJE010000062.1 GCA_029255645.1 Comamonadaceae bacterium
ATTTCCTGGTTCATGCGGGTGCTGAATGAAACCGTCGCCCGTCAGGCGAATGCCGAGGACAAGGTGACGGGGCGCTTTTGGGAAGGGCGCTTCAAGAGCCAGGCCTTGCTCGACGAGCAGGCGATCCTGACGGCCATGGCCTATGTCGATCTGAACCCGATTCGGGCAAAGATGGCGGACACGCCGGAAGATTCCGGGCATACGTCGGTAGCCGAGCGCATGGCGGATTTGTCGCCGGCCGGTAAGGCGCCTGCCCGGCGCGCGCGCCCGTTTCCTGTGGCTGAAAATGCCGCCCAAAAGCCGGTTGACCGTGGAGAAGCGGCGGCCAACGAGGCAAGGCCCAGCGTGATCTCCCTCCTGACCCTGCGCCGCGAAGCCCATCTGGCGCAACTGCCCCTGCAGCCGCTGTTGCCCTTTGACGCCACAAACCGCCAGAAAGCGGCGATACCCTTTGCCTTTGAGGATTATCTGGATCTGGTGGAAACGACCGGGCGCAGCCTGCACCCCGGTAAGCGCGGGCTGATCGGCGAACGGGTTCCTGCCTTGCTGCAACGATTGAACATCGATCCGGAGCGTTTCATCGAATGTACGGCTGGCATGATGAGGTGCTTCGGCACCGCGATCGGTGCCCCCGCCCATCTCACCGAACTCTGCGCCCAGCGCCAGGTGAAATACCTGCGCGGCATCCAGGCTGCGCGCAGGGCGTTCGAAGACAAGGCCGCGTAATCCGCTGCCTGAGGTCGAGCAGGGCGCTGCAAACAAAAGGATCCCCGCTGTGTTGTTGTCCTACCCGCCTCAGCCCAGCCGCTGACGCCCATATCATTTCAGTGATCTAGCTCGATCAAGACCGCCCCGGCCGCCGCAAGGTGTCCGGGGCTTTCTTTCGTCCCGACCTTGCCGAGGAGTTCCCTGTCATGCCCCTTCTGCTGCGCACCTTGCTGGCCGCTGTACCGGCCGGTGCCAGTCCCCCGCTGGCCATCGCCGCCGTGGCGCTGGTTTACGTGCTGACCCAGCGCGAGATCGACGCCAAGCTCAGCATCCGCTGACCTAAGCGTTTCCATTCCTTCTTGCCCCCGTGGACGTGATGTCCCCGGGGGCTTCGTTTTTCTGGAGCCTGAACATGCCCAAACCGAAGACCTCTCCTGACCTCACCCCGAAACCCTACCGGCTGCTGAAGACCGACCTCGCCGCCAAGCTGTCCGCCCGGAGTAGCGGCGGCATTACTTACGTGCTGCTGGCCGACGCCACGGATGCGCCCGAGTTGCACATCGCCGTGACCGCCAACGAGGGCGGTGGCCTGTGGAGCAAGGAGGTCGTGCGCCTGGACACCATCGAGACCGTCTTGGATGCCTACGCCGGCCAGCCGTTTCCGACCAAGGCGCTGCGCGGTGCGGTGGTCGGCCGCTCCTCCAACAACCCGCCGTTTTGCCTGGCCGTGCTCAAGGACCTGGGCCTGGTGGCCCCGGCCCCGGAGAAGGCGCACCAGCACGTCAAGGCAGGTGACTGGCAGGCGTTTCGCACCGAATGGCTGAGCAAGCCCGGTGAGCCGGTGATCTACCCGGAGCCCAAGGCCGACGGGGGGCACGTGGCTGAGGCAGCCAACATCGTGACGTCCGCCGAGCCTGCGCCTGAGCAGACCGGCAAAGGCAAAAAGCGCAAGAAGGTAGCCGTCGAGTTGCCCACCGACACGACGCCGGTGACCAACGATGTCACCACGCCGGAATTGACGGACATCCAAGATGCCGAAGGTGCCCAAATCCCTGACGGCGACGTTCTCCTTTCCGTCGAGGCCGAGCATGCGCCGCCTGTACACGCCTGACGATCTGGCTGGCATTGCCGACGAAGCGCTATGCCGTGTGATCCGCCAGCGCTTCACGGAACTCGCAGCCTACGACGGCTACACCTTCGACGAGTTGGCCGAGTTCTGGCTGGTCGAGCCCACTGACACCGTCGAGACCCTGGAGGCCGCCACGCAGTTGCCCATTGCCCAAGGCTGGTGCTCTGACACCCGTTACCCCGACCTGGACTTCGCCCCGGCC
>JANLJE010000063.1 GCA_029255645.1 Comamonadaceae bacterium
CCGTCCGCCTTCGATACCCGCATGTAGCCGATCAGCACCTTTTCACCCGTCACGTATACGTTCGATTATGTGACAGTGTGCACCGGAAAGTTCTGGTCGTCAAAATTTGTCACTTAACCCGTCATTCTGTCTAAGACATGCAAAGGGTCCATCAGCCTCGTAATGTGACAGAAATTCCGGGGGAATGCCTTCCTTTGCAAAGGTGGCGCGCAACTGTTCCAGGGAAGCGGGATCGCGCCGACCATAGGAAGCCAACGCGAACAGCGAGCGCGCCGTCTCGGGGTCGTGCCGCGCTTCAATGATCGCCTCACTGATAGCTTGGACCGCCCGTTGCCAGTGATTGACGGGTTCGGGCTTCGGCGCTTTCGCCGGCAGACCACTGGTGAACCCGGTTTGGGGCTCGGACCAGAACAGCTTTGCATGCTCGCCTGGCGGGCTTATATCCCTCACCTCGATCAAGCTGATTGCCGTTGCCGCCGCCTCCAGCATCTGCAACCGTACTGCCGGGTTCAGGGTTTCATACGGTCGCCACAGACTTTGCCCAGCACGCAGCGGATGCCCGCAGCCTTGCCAGACTTGGCGGAGATACCCCGCGTAGGTTCCGCACGCCGAAAGCGGGGTGTTCAGCTCATCGAGCAGCGTGCGTAGCAGTCGAAACCACAATCCAGCATGGATGCGTCGGCGCGGCAGTTCCACATAGCCGGTCGTCAGTGCCTGCCAGGTACGCCGGTCCATGACTGCAATCGCGTCGCTGGCGGTGCACGACGCAGTGTCGGCGTTCTCCCAGCCGAGAAACCGTCCAGGCACGCCCCAATAGGATTCCAGGCAGCAGCCATGCAGCGGGCAGCTCAGCATCAGGGGCAGCTTCCATGCAAGCAGTACGGCTTGGTTTGCCGGGTCATTCAGACAGAGCGGACAGGCGCGATGTAGCGGCTGGCTGGGCAGCCAGGCACGCCAGCTCGTGATGGATCGCGTCCTACGGCAGAGTTTCGGCAGCAGCACCGAGAGCTGGAACGCATAGGTTTCCAATGCGGCTGGAATCTGATCATCAAGGCTGTCCAGTAGCCAAGGCACCCAGCCGGCGAAACTCATGCAGCGCAGCCGATCCAGCTCGATACCGCTCCGCTGGGAGAGCATCGCCAGCAGCGCCAGTGGTGGCGCGGTGACCAGGTCATCAACCTGGCCGTGACCAAGATCGTGCTCCAGCAGCTCGGACACTTCCATGTGATAGCAAAGGGCCACGCGGTTGAGCCACGAAGACAAGGCTTCGCCTTCTCTGGGGGCCGGATGCAGTGGCCAGCGTGGCGCTGGCTTCACATCAGTTCCCGCTCGAATTGCCGCCGCCGCTCGCTGGGACCGGTGTAATCGGCCATGCTCAGCGTGCGATGGTTGATCGCTTCCTCGCCGCTCTCCACGGCGACGATGGCCGCCGCCATCAGCAAGTGCGCCAGTTCGCCGATGGTGCCCTCGCTGCGTGTGAGCAGGTAGCGGGCCATGTCCAGCGTGGCAATCGACGAGGGTCGCCGCAATGGAAGCGAAGCGGCGAAGCTGGCCAGCAGTGAGAAGCAATCGTCGTTGGCCTCCCACACCGGCAGCATCATCGGCTCGAAGCGATTTTCCAACTGGTCATCGGAGCGGATGGCCAGGTAGGCGTCGCGCGTGCCGACCCCGACCAGTGGGATGCGCAGTTCATTGCCGAGGAAGCGCAGGAGATTGAGGAATTCCCGGCGATTGACGCTGTTACCGGCCAGGACGTTGTGCAACTCGTCGATCACCAGCATGCGCACGCCGACCTTGCGCAGCAGTGCCAGCGCCAGTTGTTCCATTTCTGGCAGCCGTGGGCGCGGTCGCAATGGCGCACCCATCGCCGCGAGCAGCGCGACGTAGAAGCGGATTACCGACGGTTCGGATGGCATCTGCACGACCAGTACCGGAATGTGCTCCTGGTCGGCGTCGGCTCTGGCCGGATGCGTGCGCCGGAACTTCTCGACGATCATCGACTTGCCGTTGTTGGTCGGGCCGACCAGCAGCAGGTTGGGCATGCGTTGCTTGTTTGGCCACGTATACAGGATTTCCAGCCGGTTCAGCGCCTCGACTGCTCGCGGATAGCCGATCCAGCGGTCGGCGCGAAGGCGATGGATGCGTTCGTCCGCCGGGAGACGGGCCAAGCCCTGGGCCGCCGGCAGCAGGTGGGACAAGTCGATGATGGGATATTCTTCCACGGCTACCACTCCTCAATCTGGTCGAACGGTTTGGCCGGCGGCTGGTTGTCTGCCTGCTGCCCATCCATGTCAGCGCCCGGTGGTGGCGTGGTTTTGACAGGCGTTGCCGTTGCCTTGAGATGCTGGCGTCGATCCGCGTCGCGCCGCGCCTTGCGCGTAGCCTTCTGCGCGGTGGTAACGATTTCGCGCATCTGGCCGATCATGCGGAACAGCGCCGACTCATCCACCTGTTCGCGCCCTTGTTGCCGCAATTTCGCCAGTGCCTGCCGTTGCTCCCAGAGGGTGACAGCCGGGTGCGACAAGGTACGGTAGGGGATTTCCAGATAGTGCGGCCCCTCCGGCTCCAGCACCCAAATGCGGCTAATGTCGCGTGGGTCGCGCCGGATCAGGAACGCAGGCAGGCGGTCGCGCCGAGCTATCCACGGCTTGAGCGCATCGGCGTAGTAGTGGATGTGGTCGATGACGAAGCCAGTGCGGGTCAGGGTGCGGCGGAGGACGGGCAGGAAATCGACCAGAAAGGCAGTGGCGCGGGTGACGACGGTCGGCACGCCGACGCGCGCCACGGCCTCGGCCCAGCGCGCCGCCGGTGGCTGAAGCAGACCGTTGTGCACCGAGCCGTGGTAGGTGCCGACCGCCAATGTGAGCCAGCGCTCCAGCTCGCGCAGCGTCAGGGCGGCCTTATTTTCGGAATCGTAGTCGCCGCGCTGGTCCGGGTTGGAGAAGGTTGTTCCCAGTAGATCGTCGTGGATCATCTGCATCGCCGTGCCGATGATCCGTTCCACGATGCCGCCATAGTGCGGCTGCCCGAGAGGCCGATAGTCCAACCGGATGCCATGCTGCTCGCAGCCACGGCGCAGCGCCTCGCTCTTGAATTCGGCCGCGTTGTCCAGGTAGAGCAGCGCGGGCTTGCCGCTCATCGGCCAGTCCATTTCCACATTCAGTCCTTCCAGCCAGGGACGCTTGTCGCAAGCAACATGCGCGAGGCACAGACCAACCGAAACGGCAGACGGTGCTTCCAGCGTGACGACAATGCCGAGCACGCAGCGGGTGAACACGTCGATGGCGAGGGTCAGGTACGGACGGCCAATCGGTTGCCGGTCGCGCTCGTCCACCACGATCAGGTCGATGACTGTGTGGTCGATCTGCACCTGCTCCAGCGGTGCGGAAACTGGCGGCGGAACACCACCGGCACCTTGCAGGGTGCGGGACGCATCTTGGCCTTCCCGAAGGCGAGTGGTCTTGAGTGGATCAAGGCTGGCGATCCGCAACGCCACCGTGTTGCGCGCCGGCACCCGCAGCTTCTGCAGCTTGCACGTCCGCGCAACTTCGCGGTGGAAGGCCGCCAGGCTGCGCTTCTGCTTGGTCAGGAAGCGCTTTTGGAGCAACTCGCGGATGATTCGTTCGACCGACTCCGGCAAGCGGCCTTTACCTTTGCCACCGCTCGACTGCCCAAGAGCCAAGTCAGTGACCAGTCCCGAACCTTGCCGGGCACGGCGGATCAGGACGTAGACCTGCCGCCGGGACAAACCCAGTGCCTGGGCTGCCGCGTCGGCCGCTTCATGCCCGACCGTCTCCGACTGCGCCAGCGGCCCAATGATCTCCGCACGACGACGCGCACGCTCCCATGCCTGTTCTGGCAGGGTGGCCACGCCGTGCTCGGTAATCGGTGCGGTATCGGTCCCCATGCTCACCTCGCTTTGGTGCACACGAGTATTGAGCATAGACGAGTTTCGTGCAGAGGAGTTCTGATATCTGGCTGTCAGGAGCCGTATGCACAAGAGGCTTCAAACCGCGCTGAATGGTGCAGTCGTCTTCTGAAAATGACAGCCGCTACGCGCCGGAATTCCTCGACGTGCTCTAGCTGCGGGCCGCGCCAGCCGCCAAGGATGTGCTCGACGGCTTGCTGTACCACGAATCCGACCTGAGAATCGAGGAACACTACACCGACACGGCGGGCTTTACCGATCACGTCTTCGCGCTGATGCACCTATTCGGCTTTCGCTTCGCGCCTCGCATCCGCGACCTGGGCGACACCAAGCTCTACATTCCCAAGGGCGAAGCCGCCGATGACGCGCTCAAGCCGATGATCGGCGGCACGCTCAACATCAAGCACCTCCGCGCCCATTGGGATGAAATCCTGCGACTGGCCACCTCGATCAAGCAAGGCACGGTGACGGCCTCGCTGATGCTCAGGAAGCTCGGCAGCTACCCGCGCCAGAACGGCCTGGCCGTGGCGCTGCGCGAGCGGGGCCGCATCGAGCGCACGCTGTTCATCCTGGACTGGTTGCAGAGCGTGGAACTGCGCCGCCGCGTGCATGCCGGGCTGAACAAGGGCGAGGCGCGCAACGCGCTGGCCCGCGCCGTGTTCTTCAACCGCCTGGGTGAAATCCGCGACCGCAGTTTCGAGCAGCAGCGCTACCGGGCCAGTGGCCTCAACCTGGTGACGGCGGCCATCGTGCTGTGGAACACGGTCTATCTGGAGCGGGCCGCGAACGCCCTGCACGTCCACGGCCAAGCCGTCGATGAGGCGCTGTTGCAGTACCTGTTGCCGCTGGGCTGGGAGCACATCAACCTGACCGGCGCTTACCTCTGGCGCAGCAGCGCCAAGATCGGCGCGGGCAATTTCAGACCGCCACGCCCGCTGCAACCGGCTTAGCGTACTTTGCGATCCGAATTCTGAGACGACCCCGTCTATGTGATTCTGGCGGTGTGGCTTGCCGCGGTGGCCTGGAGGTGCCGGCCCAGGCGGGCGGGCTGCTGCGCCGCGCTCCTGTAGAATGACGGCGGCCCGGGTTTACGGGCATCTACTGAAAAAATAAAGGAAATTTCCCGATGAGATGGTTGATGCGAAGCTTTTTCAAGACCCTGCGGGTCGTCATGGGTCCCTTTTTGCTGCTGGGTGAGAAAATCAGCGCTCCCAAGGGTTTGCTGCGTAGTCCCGAGGCCCAGGCGGCGGTGGATGCCGCCTGCCGGAAGCTGGCCCTGTACCAGTTCAAGACCTGCCCCTTCTGCATCAAGGTGCGCCAGGAAATGCGCCGGCTTTCGCTCGGCATCGAACTGCGCGATGCCCAGTTTGATGCTGCCAACCGGGCCGAGCTGGAGCAAGGCGGCGGCAAGGTGAGGGTGCCCTGCCTGAAGATCACCGGGCCCGATGGCCAGGTTGAGTGGCTCTACGAGTCCGACCGCATCAACGCCTGGCTGCGGGAGCGGTTTTCCGGCTGATCCGTGGCATGGGAATCAGCCGTTCAGGCCTGTTCATCGGGTCGAGGCCGGTGAGCACTTGCGCAAACCGCGCATCCGGGCGGCGTTCCATGGGATGGGCCTGCCGCCCCTGAGCCGCCCGTCGAACGGGGGGCCAGGGCGTAGGCCAGCATGGCCAGGAGGCTCAGGCACCAGACGATGAGGGCGCCGGCGGGCAGGTCCGTGGCGAGGGAAAGCAGCAGGCCGCTGGCGTAGCCGCCCAGGCCCACCAGATAGGCCAGGGCCAGCCGCCGTGCAGGCGGGGCGCGGCGCACTCCCAGGGCCGGCACGATGAGGCTGGCGAATACCAGATACACCCCCACCAGTTGTACCGAGAGGGTGACGGCCAGGGCGAAGGCCAGGTAGAAGGCGGCGCCGCTTTCTCGCCGGGCGCTTTGCCGGCGCCAGGCGAAAAAGCCGAGGATCAGGGCCGTGATCAGCGCGGGCAGGGCCAGTTGCGGGTAGCCGACCCAGAGGATCTGCCCGGCTAGCAGGTCGCGCAGGTGTTCGCCTCCGTGCGGGTTGTTGGCGAGCAGCAGCAGCCCGCCGCTGGCGGCGAGGACGAAGACCACGCCGATCTGGGCTTCCTGGACTTCCGGCCAGCGTTTTTCCGTCCAGGTCAGGAGCAGGGCGCCCAGCAGGGCGGCGCTGCCTGCCGCCAGCTGGATCTGCCAGTCCTGCTGCAGATCCAGGAGCCCGGCGGTGATGACGCCCAGGGCGGCGATCTGGGCGATGGCCAGGTCGATGAAGACGATGCCTCGGCGCAGCACTTGCTGGCCCAGGGGGACGTGGGTGGCGAGCACCAGCATCCCCGCCAGCAGGGCGGGGAGGACGATGCCTAGTTCAATCAGGATGGCGTTCATGGGTTTTCAATCCTATGGTTTGCTGTCCTCTGGTTATCAGTCCTCTGGTTATCAGTCATCTGGTTTTCAGTCATCTGGCGGCGTCCAGGAGCAGGTCCAGGGTTTCGTCGAAGAGGCTGAACAGGTCCCGGGCTCGCTCGCTGCCGCCGACGGTAAAGGGCAGCACCACGGCGCGGGTGCCGGTGTGTTCGGCCAGCCACTGGGAGGCCCGGCCATCCTGGTAGGCGGCGCGCAGCACCAGGCGTGCCGGCTGGGCCTGGAGCTGGCGGGTGAGGTGGGCCAGATGGGCGGCGCTGGGCTCCACGCCGGGCTTGGGTTCCAGGGTGGCGACGGAGTTCATGCCCAGCCAGTGGAGCAGGTAGCTCATGTTGCGGTGGTGCTCCACGACGGCCAGGCCCCGCAGGGGAGCGCCCCGGGTTTCCCAGCGCTCCAGGGCGGCTTGCCAGCGGCGGGCGAAATCCTCGTGCCGGGCCCGGTAGTGGGCGGCCTGGGCCGGGTCCAGCTCGATCAGGCGCCGGGTCAGCGCTTCGGCTACCCGGGCGATGTTGCGCGGGTCGAGCTGGATGTGGGGGTTGCCGGCGCTGTGCACGTCGCCCTGGCTGCGATCCACCTGAGCGTGCACTTCGAGCCGGGGCACCTGTAGCCCGGCTTCCAGGTAGCCGGGTTGTCCGGGCATCACCCGGCTGTTGCCGGATTGCTGGAGCAGGATCGGCAGCCAGCCGGTTTCCAGTTCCAGCCCGGTGCAGATCAGCAGATCCGCATTGCGCACCCGGGCGATCAGGCTGGGGCGGGCTTCGATGCGGTGGGGGTCCTGCCGGGCGGTCGTGGCGCTGCTGGCCTGGAGGCGGTCGCCGCCAATTTCGCTGGCCAGGGCCGCCCATTCCGGTTCGCAGGCCACTACCTGCAGGGTGGCCCAGGCGGGCAGGGGCAGCAGCGCCGCCAGAGTGAGGATCAAGACGATGGTTTTCATGGGGTGGCTCCTAGAATTTGTGGGCGCCGTGGGCACCCAGACTCATGATGTATTGCAGGGTGATCTGGTTGTCCGTCAGCCCCCGCATGGATTTGTCCTGGGCGTATTGCAGCCGTACCCGGGAGAATTCGCTCCAGCTGTAATCCACCATGGCGGTGGCCCGGCGGGGGCGGTAGTGGTCGATGGTCAGGGTCGCGTTGTTGGCGCCCAGGTCCTGGTTGCCGCTATCTAGCCGCTCGTAGCGCAGGCCGGCCCGCCAGTTGGGAGTGAACTGGTAAACGCCCTGGACGTAGCCGCCGGACTGGCGGGTGTGGTAGTCGCCAGTCATGTCGCCGGCGCAGAGGTTGCCGATGCCTTCTTCGTCCCTGCAGCTCAGATCGCCCTGTTCGCGGCGCAGGAAGTATTCGCTCTGGAAGGTGAAGTTGCGGTATTTGGGGTTGCCGTCCGGCGCCCACTTCCAGACAAAATCGGCAATCCAGGTGGTGGATTTGCCGGTGAAGGCGCCTTGGGCTTCCATGCCGTTGAGGTCTTCGAAATGGCTTTCCCGTTCCCTGGCCCGGGTGCGCAGGTAGGAGAGCCCGGCTCGCCAGCTATGGGAATCGCCCAGGTCGTCGCCGACATGGGCAAACAGGGCATGGCTGCCGCCGTCGTTACTGTTGCGGTCGCTGCCGGGAAAGTTGGCGCCCCGGCCTATTTCCGCGCCGAATTCCAGGAAGACCGGCGTCGGGGCCAGCCATTTCACCTGCAGGCCGTCCTGGGCGTAGCTGCCGTGTTCGCCGAAGAGGGCCTGATACATCAGCGGCGCATCGGCAAAATCCCAGGCGTGGGGGTGCTTCTCGTTCAGGTAGCCGATGCCGGAAAGGTAGCGGCCTGCCTTCAAGCCCAGCCCATGGTCGAGGCCCAGGGATTGGAACCAGGCTTCTTCCACCTCGGTTTCCCCATCCAGCACGGCGAAAATGGCCTGGCCCCGCCAGTAGGGGTCGATGTTGGCAGCCAGGCTCAGTTCCGTGTGATCTACGGAAAAACCGCGCCGGGAAAAGCCTTCCACCCCATTTGTCGCGTGGTCGTGGCTGGCGGAGGCAAAGCCGCTGATCCGGCGTTCCGCCACATCTTTCATGTTTTTGTAGCGGCCCTGCAGGGTCAGGGAAATTTCGGGGTTGAAGCCGTTGGCTGGTGCCGGCCCGGCGTGGAGCATGGCCGGGTTGCTGGCGGCGGCGTAGGTCGAGGCGCTGCCGGTATCCGCTGGGAGGGGGGCGGACGCGGCGGCCTGGGTTTCCGCCTGGGCCAGGCGCGCTTCCAGGGCGGCGATACGTTGTTCGTAGCTGTGCTTGAGGGTTTCGATCTGGTCGCGGATGGCGGCCAGATCGGCATCGTTGGCGGCCTGAGCGCTGGCGGAAAGGGTGGCCAGCAGCATGGGGGCCACGGCTCGGGTGAGTCGGGTCATGAATGAACTCCTGAAACGCAAAAAATGACCACCGGCCGTCAGCAGGCTCACGGTCGGTGGGACAAGGGCGTGAATTTCAGGCGAGAGGCGGGCCGCGCTGGACGGGGGCGGGAAGGGGCAGGCAGGGCGCAGGGCAGGACCCGGAGGCCGCCGTCAGGATGACCGCGGGTGCCGGCAGGACCAGCAACGGCACCGAGGGCAGGGCTGTGCCCAGGTCATGGGCCGAGAGGCAGACCAGACAGGTGTGCTGGGCCGGGCCGGCCTGCGGCTCCAGCAGATGCCCAACCTGGTGGGCAGCGGCCAGAAGCTGGCTGCCACAAAGGAGGAGAGCGAGGAGGAAATGGCGGAAGGCAGACACGGCGCCGGAGTCTACTACAGTCACAGTCACAGTCACAGTCACAGTCACAGCCCCACAGCCACACAGCCACACAGCCACACAGCCCCACAGCCCCACAGCCACAGCCGTCGTTGCTGCAGGCAGGAATTGGCAGCATCTTGGCGGCATCGCTGAAGCACAGGTTACCGTCGGCTGTTCAAAAGCTTGCCCCGTGCGTCTCCTGAGCAGTTCGAGTTGCCGCCCAGGGCGCGGGTCATTCCAGTGGATCAAACGCCGGGTGAGCCGGCGGTGTTGAGTCTGGAGGATGCCGGGCGTTTGCGCGAAAAGCGTGCCAGGAAAGCGGCCCTGCACCGCCGGGAGCGAGACGGGCGCGACTGAGTTCGTGCCGGATTTGTGCCGGATTTGTGCTGAATTCGTGCTGAATTCGTGCTGAATTCGTGCCGGAGTTCGTGTCTATCCTGCCGGCAGTTGCAGGCCGGTGGCGGCGGCGGCAGGGCCACCGGGCAGGCCATGCGGAATCACCCCCAGCCGCGGCGCCGGGATCAGTTCGGTGAGAGTTTGCAGATTGTCGTCAAACCGGCTCATGGCCGGGTCGATGCAGTTGGCGATCCAGCCGGCGAGAACGAGGCCGCGGGCGGCGATGGCTTCCACCGTGAGGAGGGCGTGGTTGAGGCAGCCCAGGCGCAGGCCGACCACGAGGATCAGGGGTAGCCCCAGGGCCACGGCCAGGTCGGCGCTGTCGCCATCCGGCCCCAGGGGAATGCGAAAACCGCCTGCTCCTTCCACCAGCACCAGGCCATCGGGCCCCGCCCGTTGCCGGGCTGCGGCGAGGGCGGCAAGGATGGGGGGAAAACGGATGTCCACCCCGGCTTCGCGGGCGGCGATGTGCGGGGCAATCGGGGCGGTAAAGCGATAAGGGTTCAGGGTGCGCTCGGGGAGGGCGATGCTATTGGCGGCACGCAGGGCTTGCACGTCCTCGTTTTCCCCGTCCGCACCGGTGCCGGCGGCCACGGCTTTCAGGCCCAGGGCGGTGCGGCCTAGCTGCCGGGCCCGGTGCAGGAGGGTAACGCTGGCGTAGGTCTTGCCGACTTCGGTGTCGGTGCCGGTGACAAAGCAGGCAGAGCTCATTTCTTGGCGTAGCAGAGTATGACCTGATAGGTGAGCGGCAGGCCCCGGGGCGTCCGGCGGGCCTCGTAGGCGGCTTCCAGTTTCTGCCAGGTGCCGCGCCCCATCAGGCCGGGGCGGCGTTGTGGACCGATCTGGCTGGCACCGACGAATTTGATGGCCTGAAGCAGGTTCTTCAGGTCCTTGTAGTGGGCCACGCAGGGTTCAATGCGGACCCGTATTTCCTGAAAACCGGCCAGGGCCAGGGCTTCTTCCAGCACCTGGGGCGGCCGGAAGGGAATGGTGTGGCGATAGTGGTCGACCTCGGCAAAGGTTTCATCCAGTTCAATGAAGGTGCCGGGGGCCAGGCTGGAGAGGGCGAGCATGCCGTCCGGCCGGAGCACGCGCCGGGCTTCCCGGGCCAGGGCAACCGGGTCGCACCATTGGGCGGTGAGGTTGGACCAGTAGAGGGCCGCCACCTCGCTGCGCAGGGGAATGTGCTCTACATCGCCGGCCACACCGAATTGCAGCTGCTTCACCTGGGCCAGCATGGCCGGGGAAAAATCCAGGGCAATGCAGCGCGCGGCGGGAAAGCGCAGGCCCAGCATTTCCAGGGCAAAGCCGGTGCCGCAGCCGGCATCGAGAATCACGGCGGGAATCAGCATCGGCGGCAGGCCAGCGATCAGCCGGGCGCAGACCCAGCGCTGGACCTTGGCGGCACTGTCGTAGGTGCTGGCCGCCTGTTCAAAGGATTGGCGTACCTGTTTCTTGGGGGGCAAGGTCATGGTCGTGGGAGTTGCTCCAGGAAGAGGGCGGGATCAGGGGAAAAGGGCGCGTGGGCCTTGCCGGGCAGGAGCTTCAGGCGGGCAGCCGGCAGCTGTTCTTGCAGCCAGCGGGCGGCGGCGAGCGGCATCAGGGGGTCGGCTTCGCCGTGGATCAGGGTGACTGGACAGGTGATGTGGGGCACGGCCTCGCGCAGGTCCGCCTCGCCTAGCCAGACAAGGCCCGCCTCCAGTAGTTCCTGGGCGGGAGGGCTTGCCTGCTGGCCGAGCCGGCGGGCCGCGGCGCGGGCCTCGTGATCGCCTTGGCAAAAAAGGGCGATGAAACGGGGCAGGGCCCCGGCCCCCGCCTTGGCGACGCGAGCGGCGAAATCCTGCAGGGCTGCCGGGCTGAGGCCATGGGGCCAGGCAGGACGCTGGACGAAGCTCGGGGTGGCGGCCACCAGGGTGAGGCTTATGATCCGCTCCGGCGCCCGCGCGGCAGCGGCCAGGGCAAGGAGGGCGCCCAGGGACCAGCCGCCCAGGTGGCAAGAAGGCGGCAGGCGGGCACAGAGGGCCTCTACGGCGCTATCGAAATGGGCGGGCGGGTTTCCCTGTGGGTTTCCCTGAAGGTTTCCCTGAAGGTTTCCCTGAAGGTTTCCCTGCGGGTTTCTCTTTATACCGGGCAGGTCCAGGAGCTGCCAGCCGCTTCCTTCCAGCACCGTGGCGAGGGGGCCGCAGCCTAAGCCCCAGCCGGGTAGGAAGAGCGCCGGGGGGGCCAGCGTGCCGGCCGGGCTCATGCCAATCCCCTCAGGGCCTCTGCCAGCCGGGCCACGTCTTCAGGGCGGTGTGCGGCGCTCAGGGAAATGCGCAGCCGGGCGCTACCGGCGGGCACCGTGGGCGGGCGGATCGCCACCACCCAGAGGCCCTGTTCCCAGAGCGCTTGCGAGAGGGCCAGGGCGGCCTCATTGTCCCCGACGAGCAAGGGCTGGATGGCGGTTGCGGAAGGCAGGAGCTGCCAGGGCAGGCCGGAAAGCGCTTCTTGCAACTGCCGGATCAGGGCCTGCAGATGGGCGCGCCGGTCGTCGCCGGCGGCGATCAGTTCCAGGCTCTTCATCAGGGCCGTGGCCACGGCCGGGGGCTGGGCGGTGGTGAAGATGTAGCTTCTCGCCTTTTGCAGCAGATAGTCGATGGCGATTTCGGAGCCGGCCACGAAGGCGCCGCCCACCCCGGCCGCCTTGCCCAGGGTGCCCATCAGGATCACGCGGGGATGGGCCGGCAGGCGGCAATGGGCGAGGCTGCCTTCTCCGTGCGGGCCGAGCACGCCAAAACCGTGGGCGTCGTCCACCACCAGCCAGGCATCGAAGCGTTCGGCGAGTTCGAAGAGTTCCGGCAAGGGGGCAAGATCCCCGTCCATGCTGAACACGGTGTCGCTGACGATGACCTTGGTGCGGGCGTCGCTGGCCGCCAAGAGCCGCGCGAGCGCCGCCATGTCGTTGTGGGGATAACGGTGGTGCCGGGCGCGGGAGAGCCGTGCCGCGTCGATCAAGGAGGCGTGGTTGAGCTTGTCGGCAAAGATGGCGTCGTCGCGGCCGGGGGCCAGGGTGGGGCTGACGGCGAGGTTGGCGAGATAGCCGGTGGAGAAGGTCAGCGCCCGGGGAAAGCCGGTGAATTCGGCAAGACGCTGCTCCAGGGCCGCATGAGGAGCCAGATGGCCGCTCACCAGGTGGGAAGCGCCGCTCCCCGCGCCCCAGCGCAAGGCTCCCTCGGCCATGGCCTCGGCAAGGGCGGGATGGGCGGCGAGACCGAGGTAGTCGTTGCTGGCAAAGGCGAGCATCTTGCGGCCTTCGACCTCTGCCTGCGGGCCGCAGGGGGATTGCAGCAGGCGCCGGCGGCGGGCCAGGCCCTGACAGGCCAGATCGGCGAGTTCGGTTCGGAGGCGGGTTTCAATGGGCAGCGGCGGCATGCTCAGACCAGCTTGAAGTGCTTGCGCCCGGGCAAGCGGTAGGTTTCGAAGTCGGAGCGGTCCAGGGTCCAGACATTCGAGCACCCGGTTTTCAGCGCGGCGACGACCAGCGAGGCATCGGCCAGGTCCATGGGACGGTCGGCGTAGCGTTCGATCCAGTCTATGGTGCTTACCAGTTCATCTCGTCCCAGCGGCAGTAACTCCAATCCGCCCCGTTCTATCCAGTGGTACAGGGGCAGGGTGGCGGCAACGGACGGGACCAGGTGGGAAAACTCGGTGAGCACGGCCCATGTGGTGAGCAGGCGGCCCTTGTAGGCCTTGAGAAAGGCCGTGCAACTTGCGTGGGCATGGTCCCGTTTGCTGGCTAGCGCCACCAGAGGGCCGGTGTCTACGAGCAGCAGATTCATCAACCGGCCTGCCGTCCGTGTTTGTTGGCAATGATGGCTTTGACCCGGGATTTGCTGTTTTGCGCGGCATCGGCATCGCCGTCCACTGAACCGATGAAGCCCGTTTCACAGGCCAGTTCGTAGGGGGTTTTTTCGCCTGGCTCGCCGCTAAAGCGCTGTTGCAGCAATTCGATGATGACTTCGGATTTGCTGCGCCGGGTTTCCACGCAGTAGCGGGCCAGCGCTTGTTCGAGACGCAGCGGAATGCGAACGGTAGTGGTCATGATGTGGCCTCAGTGATGTGGTGTATTAACAGTAATACAGTTCATTGCCCGGTGCAAGCGCATCAGTCCGTATCTGCCAGCGCCGCATCCAGCGCCCCGGCTACGGCCTGGGCGAGGTGGGCGATTTCTTCCGGGCTGACGATGTAGGGCGGCATGACATACACCGTGTTGCCCATGGGGCGCACCAGGGCTTCTTGCGCCAGGGCGGCGCGGTAGAAGCGGTGGGAGAAGGCGGGGTCGCTACTGTCCACATCGAAGGCCAGGATCATGCCCTGCTGGCGCAGGTGGCGCACCCGGGGATGGCCGGCCAGGGGGGCGAAGGCGGCCTTGATCTGGGCGGCGAGACCGAGGTAGTCGTTGCTGGCAAAGGCGAGCATCTTGCGGCCTTCGACCTCTGCCTGCGGGCCGCAGGGGGATTGCAGCAGGCGCCGGCGGCGGGCCAGGCCCTGACAGGCCAGATCGGCGAGTTCCTCACGGAGGCGGGTTTCGATGTTCATGTTGTATGGACCCAGTTTTCCCATTGTAGACCTGGGACCCGGGCAAATTCCCGGTCGTTGTTGGTGACCAGAATCCAGCCTTCAGCCCGGGCATGGGCTGCCAGCCAGAGGTCATTGTTGCCAATGGGAGTGCCCTGTTGCTGGAGGATGGCGCGCATCTGACCATAGTGTTCTCCGGCAGCCTCGGGCAGGGAGCTGACCGGAATGGCTTGTTCCAGCTGGGCGATGACGGCCAGGGCCCGTTCCCGTGCCTGACTCTTTTCGGCGCCATAGCGCAATTCTCCCAGGGTGACCACCGACATGCTCAGTTCCCGGGTGGTATGACGCGCAAAACGCTCCCGCACTTCGGGCGGGTTGTGCTTGGCAATATAGATGCAGATGTTGGTGTCGAGCAGGTAGCGGATACTCATCAGAAGCTTTCGCGCTCCTGGGGAGGCGTATCGTCGCGGCCAGTGGCCATGAAATCATCCGGCAACTGGGTCAGCAGATCAAAGATGGCGGTAGCGTTGGTGGGGGCTTCACGCAGGACGATTTCGTCGCCGCGCCGGAAAATCTCCACCTGCTCCACGTTGAGCCGGAATTCCTTGGGCAGGCGCACCGCCTGGCTGTTGCCAGACTGAAAAACACGGGCGTAGGTCATGGGCTGCTCCTGGGTGTATATACGTTAAGTTTATACGTCGAGGTGTCTGAAGCCAAGAAGACGGACGTCTTTCCGCTTATCCAGGAGGAGGCCAGTGTTTGGCAGCTTCCCCATTTTCCAGCGCCGCATCCAGCGCCCCGGCTACGGCCTGGGCGAGGTGGGCGATTTCTTCCGGGCTGACGATGTAGGGCGGCATGACATACACCGTGTTGCCCATGGGGCGCACCAGGGCTTCTTGCGCCAGGGCGGCGCGGTAGAAGCGGTGGGAGAAGGCGGGGTCGCTACTGTCCACATCGAAGGCCAGGATCATGCCCTGCTGGCGCAGGTGGCGCACCCGGGGATGGCCGGCCAGGGGGGCGAAGGCGGCCTTGATCTGGGCGGCTCTTGCTTGGTTGGCGATGAGCACCTGGTCTGCCTCGAAGAGGTCCAGGGTGGCGAGGGCGGCGCGGCAGGCGAGCGGATTGCCGGTGTAGGAATGGGAGTGGAGAAAGCCGCGCTGGGTGGCTTCGTCGTAGAAGGCGGCGTAGATCGCATCGGTGCCAAGCACGATGGCAAGGGGCAGATAGCCGCCGGAAATGCCTTTCGAGAGGCAAAGGAGGTCCGGTTTGATGCCGGCCTGCTCGTGCGCGAAGAAGGTGCCGGTGCGGCCGCAGCCCACGGCGATTTCGTCGCAGATCAGATGCACTTCGTAGCGATCGCAGAGTTGCCGGGCGAGGCGCAGGTATTCCGGGTCGTACATGACCATGCCGGCAGCGCCCTGGACCAGGGGTTCGACGATGAGGGCGGCGATGTGCTCCCCTTCGGCTTCCAGTTTGGCTTCAAGGGCGGCGGCGGCGCGCCGGGCGACATCGATGGCGGTTTCTCCGGGTTCGGCGCGGCGGGAATCGGGGCACATCACGGTGTCGGCCTGGCGTACCAGGGGGGCGTAGGCGTCCTTGAACAGGGCCACGTCGGTGACCGCCAGGGCCCCCACGGTTTCCCCGTGGTAGCCGCCTTTGAGGCAGAGGAAGCGGTTCTTCTGCGGCCGGCCCCGGTTCTGCCAGTAATGAAAGCTCATCTTCAAGGCGATTTCCGTGGCGGAGGCGCCGTCGGAAGCGTAGAAGGCGTGGCCCAGGTGGCCGCCGGTGAGGGCCGAGAGGCGCTCCGACAGTTCCACCACCGGCGGGTGGGTGAAGCCCGCCAGCATCACATGCTCCAGGCTTTCCAGCTGCTCCTTCAAGGCGGCGTTGATGCGCGGGTTGGCGTGGCCGAACAGATTGGTCCACCAGGAGCTGATGCCGTCCAGGTAGCGCTTGCCGTCGAAATCAAAGAGCCAGGCCCCGGCACCCCGGGCGATGGGGACGAGGGGCAGGGCCATGGGCCCCTGGCTGTGGTGGTGCTGCATCTGGGTGCAGGGGTGCCAGACGGCGGCGAGGCTGCGGGCGAGCCAGTCTTGATTGTTCATGGCGTGCATGGTGTCAAGGTGAGGCGCGACGGCTCGATACAAAGGCGCGGCGCGGCAGAGGCAGGTTTTTGCCCGTTGACGCCATCGGCGCCCTGGCGATGGGTTGGCTGAGGGTTGGCTGAGGGTTGGGCTGATGGTTGGGCTGATGGTTGGGCTGATGGATGGGCAAAGGGATGGTCAGAGGGATCGGTAAATGGATCGGCAAAGGGATGGGATTGGCGACAAGGCTAGGCTCAATGCAGGGTCTGCGGCACCGTGTCGGCCTGCTCGGGCATTTCCGCATGGACCAGTTCTCCTTCGGTATTGG
Source organism: Comamonadaceae bacterium (assembly GCA_029255645.1). Classification (GTDB taxonomy): domain Bacteria; phylum Pseudomonadota; class Gammaproteobacteria; order Burkholderiales; family Rhodocyclaceae; genus Azovibrio. The sequence continues at coordinate 16,463 of JANLJE010000063.1, forward strand.
GAAAGAAGGGGGCGCCGCAATCGTCGCAAAATTCCATGGGCAGCCGGTGTTCGAGGCTGACGATGTCCTTGATGCCGCACTGGCGCAAGGTGGCGTCGATCTCCCCGGCCACGTCGGTCTGCTCGGTTTCGTCCCCGAGCAGGGCCCAGACTACGCCGTGGAACACGGTATTGTCCTGGTCGCGGGGGGAAAGGCCGATCCGGTATTCCTCCAGGCGCTGGTCGTAGCAGGGGGCGACCACGGCCCGCATTTCTTCGGGCAAGAGGCCGAGCGTGGTCTGCAGGAAGGCGACCGAGGCCTTGACTGCATAGGCGCGCGATTCCTGGTCGGCCTGACGGCAGGCGTTGTGATAGGCATTGGGTAAAAGCGGCTCATAGGCGCAGCCCGTGAGCAAAGGGGCGAGATTGGGGCTGCCCTGCTTGATCCAGGCGGCGAGCGTGCTTTCCCTGCTGGCGTCGGCCTCGTTCCAGCGGAACAGCGGGCCGCCCTGGGGGGCGGCGACGACGCCGATCAGGTAGCGCACGTCGGAGAGGAAGCGGGTGGTCTCCGGCAGGTCCCGGGTGTCGAGGTGCAGGTTTTCATGGCGCATGGCTTGTTCGCCCAGGGTCCTGGTCAGCAGCCAGGTGTCGTGGAAGCTGCGCGGCAACTGGTCGGGGCTGAACAGGAAGTCTACCAGGGTGAGGCGGGTGTCCTGGGCAAAAACATGGGCCCCGAGTTGCACTGCGAGGGGGGTCAGGCTGTTTGCGCCCAGGGGGCCGGCGGGGATGGTGTAGCGCGACCAGGCCAGGATGGGGGCGGCAAAAAGCTGGATGTCGTATTTCTGCCCGGCGAGTTCCAGGGTGTCGGATTCGGTCATGGCTTCGACCATCGAGGCCAGCTCGTCGTGGGCCCGGGGATGGGATTCGAACAGGCGGTCCATGGCCTGGGTCAGCTCATCCTCGGCACCGGACTGGATCAGGCCTTTCACCAGGTCGGCCAGGCGGACCTCCCAGTAGTTGTCTTCCAGCTTGCAGCAGGATTCGGAAAGGCCGATGGCCAGGCGCTGCAACTCTGCTGCGTCACGGGAGACTCGGTCGCGGGCGCCGAAACGGGCACGGTTCATGGTTCTTCCTTGGTGGGAAAAGCCGGCTATTGTACCAAGTCGTCAGTCTGTTTTTTGGGCGGCAGGAAGAAATCCCGGGGCTGGGTGAGCAGACGGCGGCTCAGCCCCTGCATCAATTGCCGGCCCTGGGAGAAGGTGACGCCCCGGGCGCGCAGGGCTACGAACAGGGCCAGGGCGAAACTGACGCCCAGGTTGACCAGGCCGATGCCGGCCACGCCGACGCAGGCCCAGAGGAAGGGGGCCAGGGGCGGGGCGAAGTCGTAGGCGGCAGCGGCATAACCGAGATAGGCGGAAGAGAAGGCAACGTGGCGGATGTCGATGGGCAGCCCCAGCAGCATGCCGATGCCCCAGGCGCTGCCCAGCATCATGCCGAAGATGAAGTTGCCGGCCAGGGCACCCATGTGGCGTTCGACATAATCGGCAAAGCTCTCCAGCCGCTCGGCTCCGAAGAAACGGCGCGGCCATTGCAGTTGCTTGATGCGCTGGGGAATGCGGTTGTAGATCGCCAGGTTGTCGAAATAGCCGGCGATCAGGCCCGAGAGGAACAGGCAGACCCCGGCCACTCCGGCATAGAACAGGGCGCCGCTGGCAAAGGGGTGGTGCCCGGCCAGGAGTTGTTCCGCTTCTTTCGGGCTGATGCCCTGCTGCCCGGTGAGCAGGGCGATCAGGAAGCTGATGGCAATGGCAGAGGGAATGGCGACAGACACGTTCCCCAGGATGGCGATGAGCTGGCTGCGTGTGGTGCGGGCGATCAGGGTGATCAGGTTGTCCAGGTCCCGCACCTTGCCCCGGGATTCACCGATCGAGGCGGCCAGGGCATTGGCGGTCATGGCCGGCTGCTTGGTGGCCACGGTGAGGCCCATCATGTAGATCAGCATGAAGCCCAGCCCGTAGTTGAGGCCGTAGGCCAGCATCTCGTTCAAGGGGGCCAGATGCACATGGTGCATGGCCAGCTTGACCATGGCCATGGCGGCGATGAAGACGCCGGCTCCCATGGCCGCCCGCGCCATGCTGAAGTATTCCTTGCGGCTTTCAGTGATGTAGTGCTCACCCGCCTTGCCAGCGTATTCGGTGATCCGCCGGGCGGTGATTTCCAGGTTCTGTTGCCAGAGGGTGCGCAGGTCGTTCTTGCGGCAGGACGCGAACACCAGGGTCTTGAACAGGGCGATGATGGCAGGATAGGCGGTGCGGCCGCTGCGGTCGCGCTGCAGATCTCCGGCAATCGTGGCCAGTTGCTCACCCCGGTTGATGTGGTCGCGCAGGCACTGCAGCTTGTAGGTCAGCTGCAGGCTGGTGCCGGCCTGGGCCGAGCGGCGGTGCAGGCGTTCCACGGCGGCGCGGCACTGGTCGAACAGCACCAGCAACTGTTTTTCGTCCTCGCTCACCGCATCCGGGTCATCCCAGTGGTGCAGGCAGCACTCCACGAAAGCACGCGTTTCCAGGTTCTGGGCCAAAAAGGGGGAGTCGGTGCGGGACAAAGCGGGGTCGAGGCGCAGCAGTTCCGGCTCGAAGCCGATCACCGTCATGCGGTAGGACAGCAGCCACAGGCTGTGCAGCATGGTGGGCAAGCCGCCGGGCAGGGTCTTGGGGTCGGCCTCCTCATCAAAGTGCAGGCTCTTCAGCAGCGTGGTCCAGACGGCTTCTTCCACCCCGCCGACCCAGATTTCGTCGGTCTTGCGGTCAAACAGGGTGAGCAGCATGTCGCCCAGATATTCGTCGGGCTGCTGCACGTCGGGGAGCAGGGTGTGGGTGATGCGCCGCCAGGTTTCGGAAAAGAAACCGGTGATGGGCAAGATGCCCAGGGATGCATAAAGGGAGCCCGCCTTGCGGGTGGAGAACAGTGTATCGATGGCATCGCGCACCTGCTGGCGCAGTTCCGGATCCGCCTCCAGCCTGAGGGTCAGGGACTGGATGCGGGCCGTGGCGGATGCGATGTCTTCCGGGTTCCTGGGGCGCAGTTGATTCACCAGCCCGGCCAGCAGGATCAGAGGGTCCTGCTCTCCCTCTGCGAGACTGCGAATTTGCTGTTCCATGAGCTTGGCTTTCCGGTTTCCTGAGGCCGCATTATCGCCGAAAGTGGTGAACCGCTAAAATCAGCTGCCCGGATCGAAGGAGTCATCTACATGTTCATGCTTGTTTCCCCCGCCAAATCGCTGGATTTTGAAAATCCCGTTCCTGTTGATCTGCCGCATACCCTGCCGGACTGGCTGTCGGAATCCGCCGCCCTGATCGAGCGCCTGCGCGAGCTTTCCCCGGCCGAGGTGGCCGAACTCATGGACCTGAGCGACAAGCTGGCGGTGCTCAATGTGACCCGCTACGCCGAGTGGGCGCTCCCTTTCACCCCGGAGAACGCCAGGCAGGCCGTGCTGGCCTTTAATGGCGACGTTTATGAAGGCCTGGATGCCGCCCATCTGGAAGCGGCCGACCTGGAATGGGCGCAGACCCACCTCGGCATTCTCTCGGGCCTTCATGGCCTTTTGCGACCGCTCGACCTGATCCAGCCCTACCGGCTCGAAATGGGGACGAAACTCGCCAACTCCCGCGGCAAGGATCTCTATGCCTGGTGGGGCGAGCGGCTGCGCGATGCGGTGCGGGCCGCCACCGAGGCTTCCGGCAGTCCGGTTTTGGTGAACCTCGCTTCGGAGGAATACTTCAAGGCGGTGCGCGCCAGGACCCTGGATCTTCCCATCATCCAGCCCGTGTTCGAGGACTGGAAGGGTGGCCAATACAAGATCATCAGCTTTTATGCCAAGCGCGCCCGGGGCCGCATGGCCCGCTACGCGATCCAGAACCGTATCGACGAGCCGGAAGCGCTGAAGGATTTCGATCTCGATGGCTATGCTTTCGAGGCGGCGGCAAGCGACGGGAAGACCTGGGTGTTCCGCCGCCGCCAGGCGGCCTGACCAGCCCTGCGCTTCAAGGGCAATTCAGGGGCAATTCAGGGGCAATTCAGGGGCAATTCAGGGGCAATTCAGGGGCAATTCAG
>JANLJE010000064.1 GCA_029255645.1 Comamonadaceae bacterium
CCGGGGTCGCAAAAACCAGCAGACTACAAATTTACAGAAGAGATGTTGCACTAACTAGGAACCGTCCTGTCCACCCTGGAGTCGCTTTTGGACTCAGGGCAGTTTTAGGCCGTTAACCCCGTCCGTCCACCGGAAAATCCGGATACCCGGTTGTTTCTGACAGCTGAATCGAAGTGCCGCGCAGAGTTATCCACGGTCGGCCGGCAGACTGCGCCCCTTCCATAGCCGGCGGGCTGGCAGCCGGCGGTGGGTGCCGCCAAAAGGCGGGAAAGCAGTGCTGACGCCGGCCCTGCAGGCCATGATAGTGGACACGCCGGGCGGCCGAATCCATATGCAAAGGGACCCCACGGACCCCCGGCCAGGACCCCACGGCCAGCGCGGCGCCGAACGCGCCCGGCAAACGCGATGGACGGGGCTCCTGGCGGCTAGCGATCCTGGCCGCCCACAAACGCAACGCCCACAAACGCAACGCCCACATCACGGAGCGCGGGAACAGAACGCCGGAGAGTTAGCGCTGACGACACCCCGCCGAGCTCACTGCCTTTGCCGGCGGCAGGATCGTGGTATTTTTGAGTTATTATTAAAATAACTTTGGATAATGCGCTTGGTGTTCAAAAAAGTCTTTTATTAATTTATTCATGAGGTCAGTAATGCTCATTGAGTTCAGAGTAGAGAACTTTCGCTCCCTGCGTGAAGAGCAGGTGCTCAGCCTTGTCGCCTCCAAGGACAAGACGCTGCAAGACACGCACACCGTGAGCACGGGCCTTAAGGCGGCCCCCAGCGTGCTGCGCAGTGCTGCCATCTACGGCGCCAATGCCAGTGGCAAGTCCAATCTGATCAAGGCGCTTCAGTACATGCGCGGCGTCGTTGCCGAGTCGGCGACCGTGATCCAGCCAGGCCAGAGCTTTGCCGTGCAACCATTCCGACTTGATGCACAGTCGGCCAAAGAGCCCACGGCCTTCGAGGTGACCTTCATCGTCGAGGGTGTCCGGTATCAGTACGGTTTTTCGATGACGCCCCAGCGTATCGTCAGCGAGCACTTGCTGGTCTACAAGGCCTTCAAACCCCAGCGCTGGTTCGAGCGTCGCTACGATGCCCAGACGGGCAAGGACGTGTATGACTTTGGGCCGGGCCTCAAAGGACCGAAGAATCTTTGGGAAGGGGCGACCCGTCCGAATGCGTTGTTCCTGTCGATGGCCGTCCAGCTCAATAGCGATGCGCTTCGTTCGGTCTTCGACTGGTTCGTCAATGGACTCGTGATCTTCAACGAGCAGGCACAGCTCAGCCCACAGGTCACCATCCAGATGCTGCAGCAGGCTGAAGGCCGTCGGCAGATCTGCGAGTTTTTGTCGGCCGCCGACATCAGCATTGCGGACATCGAGGTGGTCACGCGCAAGGTGCCGGGTCAGGCCGTGCATTTCGATCTCGTCGCCGGAAAGACCGAAGTGCGCAACGAGGAGGTCGAAGAGCACCAGCTGCGTTTCTCCCATGTGACCGAGCAGGGCCGAGCCGTGTTTGACCTGATGGAGGAATCCAACGGCACGCGCAACCTGCTATTCCTCGCCGGCCCGGTGCTGGACATCCTGCGCAAGGGACTGACGCTGGTGATCGATGAGTTGGACACCAGCCTGCACACCCTGTTGGTGCGTGAGCTCGTGCGACTGTTTCACCGTCCGGAAGCCAATACCGGCGGCGCCCAGCTGATCTTCACCACTCACGACACCTCACTGCTGGATGCTCCGGATCTGTTCCGGCGTGACCAGGTCTGGTTCGTGGAGAAAGATCGTGATCAAGCCTCTGAACTGGTGAGCCTGTCGGAATTCAGCCCGCGCAAGAACGAGGCCCTCGAGCGGGGTTATTTGATGGGGCGTTATGGCGGCATTCCCTTCCTCAACCACGCGCTGGGGGTGCATCACTGATGGCGCGTGACAATTCTCCGAAAGAGCGCCAACGTCAGCAGCTCGAACGCAAACTGGCGCGACGTGCCAGCCATGACCGCATCCTGATCGTCTCGGAAGGCAGCAAGACCGAGCCCCACTATTTCGGCGAGATCCGGCAGGCCTACCGGTTGCACACGGCCAATGTCGAAGTTCGACCCAGCGAGCTCGGCACCGCCCCCATCCAGGTAGTGCAGTACGCCAAGGAACTGTTCGAGTTCGGCGACAAGCACAAGAACATCCAGCCGCGCGCCTTCGAGCAGGTGTACGCTGTTTTTGATCGCGACGATCACGGCAGCTACTTCGATGCCTTGACGATGGCGGAGTCGCTGGATGGAAAACTGAAAAACGAAAACAAGCAATTCGTGCGTTTCCAGGCGATTGCCTCGGTGCCGAGCTTCGAGCTATGGCTGCTGCTGCACTACGAGGACATTCAGGCGCCGATCCATCGCGATGAGGTGATGCGGCGCCTCAAAACCCATATCCCCGGTTATGAGAAGGGGGCAACGCGTGCCTTCAGCATCACCCGGGAGTGGTTGTCTGTGGCGACGCAACGCGCCCAGGCGTTGGCGGCCAGGTTCAATGCACGGACGGTGCCCGAGCCGTTCACTGCGATTGTCGAGCTGGTGGAGTTGCTGACCCAGCTTCGTCCGGGTAAATAAAGCAGGGGGCGTTTGTTGCCCCCTGAATGAGCGGCCATCAAGCCGTGCCGGCGCAGACTTCTCAACCGCCTGCGCGGCGGCAAACATGCCAAGGGGCTCACGGTCCCGAACGTGTTCCTTCTCAACCGCCTGCGCGGCGGCAAACTAGCCAGTTTGCGTTGATCCCAGCTCGAACCACTTCTCAACCGCCTGCGCGGCGGCAAACAAAATGATGCCTGCTCAAATCTACGTGCGCAAACTTCTCAACCGCCTGCGCGGCGGCAAACCGCCTGCGAGGACTACGTCGGCCCCGGCACATCTTCTCAACCGCCTGCGCGGCGGCAAACGATAGAAACTCAAGAAATCCCGGGCCCAATCACTTCTCAACCGCCTGCGCGGCGGCAAACTCCAGGCCATACCTGCCCTCAATACCCTCAAACTTCTCAACCGCCTGCGCGGCGGCAAACGCCACCGTCAACTAGCATCAAGCCAGCACGCTCTTCTCAACCGCCTGCGCGGCGGCAAACCCGCCGTAGCGAAACAGATCGGCATGCCCGGACTTCTCAACCGCCTGCGCGGCGGCAAACAACATCGTCCTCGCCATAAGCCGCAAGCTCCACTTCTCAACCGCCTGCGCGGCGGCAAACTCCAATCTTGTGTTCGATTCAGCGTGCTTCTTCTTCTCAACCGCCTGCGCGGCGGCAAACGACCATTATCACGATCATGTAAAGACATGGACCTTCTCAACCGCCTGCGCGGCGGCAAACATGAGGCGCAGCGTGTTTTTCGTCCCCGACCTCTTCTCAACCGCCTGCGCGGCGGCAAACCCGGAGCAGTATGCTGGAAACCGTCCAACCTTCTTCTCAACCGCCTGCGCGGCGGCAAACCAGAGGGGGCGATTTGAGGCCGCAAGCCCGAACTTCTCAACCGCCTGCGCGGCGGCAAACGTCTGGAAGCAGGCTATGCCGCCAATGCGAAGCTTCTCAACCGCCTGCGCGGCGGCAAACGCATCTCTTGCTCGTGATTTACTTGAGTTACTCTTCTCAACCGCCTGCGCGGCGGCAAACGCCAACGGAGTAGCTTTATCGTGATCCGTGAACTTCTCAACCGCCTGCGCGGCGGCAAACGTCTGGATGTTTTGACGGGTCAATTAATTGATCTTCTCAACCGCCTGCGCGGCGGCAAACTGGTAGATCTACTTCTCTACGCCGTGCCTGCTCTTCTCAACCGCCTGCGCGGCGGCAAACATATTCGCGCAATAGCTTATGATGTTCGCCTACTTCTCAACCGCCTGCGCGGCGGCAAACATCATAGCCAACGGAGTAGCTTTATCGTGGTCCTTCTCAACCGCCTGCGCGGCGGCAAACGCATTGAAACTTTTCGAGGATCTGTGCTTCATCTTCTCAACCGCCTGCGCGGCGGCAAACTGTCCCTGCAAGAGCGAATGGCAGCCCAGGATCTTCTCAACCGCCTGCACGGCGGCAAACAGTCTTTTTCTAACTCCGACATGGTGCGTTCTCTTCTCAACCGCCTGCGCGGCGGCAAACTCCATCTGATAATGCCAGGCTGGGTTACCTCTCTTCTCAACCGCCTGCGCGGCGGCAAACGGGCGGCTCCCGCACCTCAGCCCACATGACCGCTTCTCAACCGCCTGCGCGGCGGCAAACGCAGCCATGACCGAGCTACTCATCATCGCCATCTTCTCAACCGCCTGCGCGGCGGCAAACTTACATTTCCTCGTCACGCTGGCCGCGACGCTCTTCTCAACCGCCTGCGCGGCGGCAAACTCTGGGCTGCGGAATCCGCTGCTGATCTTGATCTTCTCAACCGCCTGCGCGGCGGCAAACTCACCGGATTTGAGCCTTGGCTTGGGACGACACTTCTCAACCGCCTGCGCGGCGGCAAACTGCACCCTGCCCCCGGCCCTGCAGCGCCAGGTCTTCTCAACCGCCTGCGCGGCGGCAAACTCGCAGCGACGTCCCAGCCGCCAGCGGCGACACTTCTCAACCGCCTGCGCGGCGGCAAACTCGGCACGCAGGGCGGGCAGGGCTTTGGGGTTCTTCTCAACCGCCTGCGCGGCGGCAAACGCGATGGATTTGCAGGACGTGGTGCCGTCTTTCTTCTCAACCGCCTGCGCGGCGGCAAACATGAAGAAACCGCCCGCGCAGTGCTTGTAACCCTTCTCAACCGCCTGCGCGGCGGCAAACTACGACGCAAGCGGCACGACCAACTTCCCCAACTTCTCAACCGCCTGCGCGGCGGCAAACCACCACCCCGACCATCACCCCAGACGCAGAAACTTCTCAACCGCCTGCGCGGCGGCAAACGTCGTCCTTCCTGCGCCGTGGGTGATGGTCGGCTTCTCAACCGCCTGCGCGGCGGCAAACAGCGCCTGCGACAGCTTCCTGCCCCTCGTGCACTTCTCAACCGCCTGCGCGGCGGCAAACCAAAAGAGCGACGGCTGCGTGACTTTGCTCACCTTCTCAACCGCCTGCGCGGCGGCAAACCTTGATCCGGCCACCACACCTTGTATTTCCTTCTTCTCAACCGCCTGCGCGGCGGCAAACCTATTGATGCAGTTGCCCGTGTGCGGCGTTTTCTTCTCAACCGCCTGCGCGGCGGCAAACTCCAGCAGGTGGGTGGCGAAGCTGTGGCGGAGCTTCTCAACCGCCTGCGCGGCGGCAAACCTCGAAGCCTGCATGGCCCTCTTCCGCACCGTCTTCTCAACCGCCTGCGCGGCGGCAAACTGGATGGGTTTTCTGGATTCATCCGTGTAAACAATGACTTGTGCCTCAAAATCCGGTTGTGGCTTCGTTTTTCATGATGTTCTCCAAGTTGTTGATATCAAATTGGTTTTTCGCAGAGCTGTTTGACGAAGCCGAACAGGAAGTCGAGGGCGTCGGCGTCCTGGAGGGTTTCGATGAGGAGGGCGCGAAAGGCGTTGTCCTTGACGCGGAGGTCGGTGCCGCAGGTGAAGGCGAGGGGCATGACGTAGGCGTCCTTGATCAGGTCGGCGATGTCGAAGACCAGGGCGCCGCGCCGGGTCTTGCCGTGCAGCAGGGGGAAGGCGTAGCTGATGCCGAGGCCATTGAGGGCGACGGCGGCGAGGCCGTAGGCGAGGTAGTTGCCGTGGTCGAGGAAGGCATTGATCCGCTCTGCCTTGCTGCCTTTGGCGCCCATGCCTTCCTGGCGGGTGAAGTCGAGGCCGTGGCCGGCCGCGAGGCTGGCGTAGAGCGTCCGGGCCCATTCGGCTTCGGCCAGCAGCAGGGCCTGAGTGTCGGGCACGGCGGCGCTGCGCTGGCGGAGCTTGTCGATGGCGGCGGCGGGGAGCTCGATCTTGCGTTGCAGCAGTTCGCTGTTCCTGGCCCAGGCCTTGCCGGTGAGGGTGATGCGTTCGGCGATCAGGGCCTTGGCCAGTTCCAGGCGCCGCGCTTCGTCCAGCCACTGGCGCACCCAGGACTGCATGTATTCGGTCGGCCGGTATTCGTTCTGAGGGGTGAGGAAGACCGGCTCGACGGCGGCAAAGAGCGGCGAGCCGCCGCTGCCGCAGAAGCCGACCAGCACGTTGGATTCGGCCAGCCGGCGCATGGCGGCATCGGTGATCGAGGTGCCCTTGCCGAGCAGCAGCAGGGCGGTGTTGCGTTCCGGCAGGTTGAAATACTGCTCCACGTCCTCGCCGGTTTCGCTGAGCCAGACGATGCGTTCATCCTTCTGGAACACCCGGACGTGCTCCAGGTAGAAGAGGTTGGCCCGCTTCGAGAGCAGGATCTGCCGGGGCTTGGGGCGGGCCTTGTTCATGGCAGCCGGGGCAGGGCGAAGGGGCGGGAGGCGCTGGCCAGGCCATAGGCGTCCGGTTCCGCCGACCCTGCAGCCGGGGCGGGCTGGGCTTCCACGTAGAGGCGCCAGGCCTGGCCGTTACTCTGGCTTTGCAGGGTGAACCAAGGCAATTCGGCGGTGTCGGCGGCCTGGATGCGGCGCAGGCGCAGGTTGCCGTCGGGCTTGCGTTCCGCCTTGCGGCTGGGGATGCGGTAGCGGCGATAGCTGATCCAGGGGCCGGCGAAGTCCTCGGGGACGGCCTTGGGATAGGCGAAGCGGCCGAGTTCCTGGAGTGCGGCCTCGCTAGCGGCCACCAGCCGGTCCAGGTTTTCCCGGCTCGCGGCAAATACCCGCAGGCGGGGGAAGTTGCGCGGGTAGTCGGGCAGCGCCAGGGCGTATTGCCCCGGGTCGCGCGCGAACACCCCGTGCAGCACTTTCAGGGTGAGGGCCGCCCCTGGCGGCGAGGCGCGCGGCCCGAGCTGGAAGTCCACGTAATGGCGCGCTTCCATCATTCCTTGCCCCCGGAGAAGACCCCGCCGCGGATCAGGCAGGCGATCATGAACATGCCGTCGGGGCTGGCCGGGTCGAGGGTGTTGAGGCGGCGAGCGAACTCGAAGGCGGAAGTCTTGCGGTCGCGGAAGAATTCCTGGGCTTCCAGGCTGGCGCCGTTGGGCTCCACCGGCAGCGGCCGGCCATGCTCGGCGTATTTCGGGTACCAGGTGTCGAAGGTGCGCAGGGCGTTGCCGATCTTCTGGTCGCGCAGGGCGGCGTGGCCCATGGTGCGGGTGCTTTCGAATTCCATGGCGCTGTTGCCGTGGGGGCGTTCCGGCGAGCCCAGGCAGTAGAGGGGACGGGCAAAGCCGCGCGGCTTGTCTTCGACGTAGTTCTGGGAGGGGAAGACTTCCAGGGCGCCGCGCACGCCGAAATCCAGCCGTGCCTCGATGTCGAGACCGCTGTCGTCATTGCCGCGCAGGCCGTCGGCGATGTAGGCGGCGATCCGGCGCTCGGCATCGGTGCCGTCATCGAAATGGTGCAGGGGGATGGCCAGGGCGTCGAAGCGGGCAATGGCCTGGCCCGCCACGCTGACGCTGACTTCGACTTTGCGCGCGAGGGTGCGGTTGCGCCACAGCCAGCGGCCGTTGGCGATGTTGCGGGCAAAGCGCCGGGCGACTTCGTCCAGGCCGCCGGAGGCCTTGGCCCGTTCGATGAAGCCGGTGACGCTGTCCCGGTAGTTGCGCACCAGGTCGTCGGCATCGGTGCTGGCCGGGGCGCAGGCAAACAGCACGTCCTTCAGGTCGAGAAAGCGCAGGCTGAAGCGCACGGCCAGGGCCTCGGCTTTTTCATCGAGTTTGGCGGTGTCGGTGGTCTGGATGTTGGAGACCTCCTGGCGCTTGGCGTTGGCGGCGGTGCTCTTTTCCGCGTCGCCATCCTTGTTCACGTTCTGGGTGCCGCGGATGCCGTGGCGCACCACCATGACCGGGGTCTGGCCTTCCGGAAGCACGTTGAAAAACGGGGCGTCGGTGATCACCAGGCCGCGTTGGAAGGCGAGGACGCCGGGCAGTTTCTTGAATTCGACGGCAGGCATGGGAAAGCTCCTTCTCGAGAGGGAATAGGGAAGAAATAAGGGGCTGGATTAGCGTTGGGGCTGGGCCTGGCGGACCACGAATACGTCGTCCTGCAGCCAGCCGTGTTCCCACCAGGGAATCGGGCGCTGGCCGTAATCGCGGCTGGAGACGTACTGGACCAGGCCGAGCAGGGGTTCGCAGAAGGCATGGCGCGGGGTTTCGCCCGAGTCGGTCTGGCGCACGCCGGCCCGGACCTCGAAGGGCGTGGTCATGGCGTAGCCGAGCACGCTGGCGGCGAGCCAGGATTCGGGCAGCGGCGGCGCCGTGCCCTCGGCCTCGGGCGCTACGTGCCTGGCCGGCTTATGGCCGATGGCGGCGACCAGGGCATCTACCGGGGAGCCTTCGCCCTGGAGCAGGTCGCTGCGTTCGATCAGCCAGAAGCCCTTGGGCAGGCGCAGCTCGTCCAGTTCTGCGCCGGACTGGAGCTCGGCGTAGCCGTCGATAGCGCCGCCGGCGATGCGGGCGGTGCGCAGGAAGCGTTGCAGGCGCTGCGTGTTGATGCTGCCTTGCACCTCGATCAGCAGCGACAGGGTCAGGTGGCAGCTGGCGCTGGGCTGTAGCGACAGGGCATGGGGATTCCTGGAGGAGTAATCCACCGCGTCGATGAAGGTGGCGCCCCGCCGCTGCTGGGGATGGAAGTCGTAGAAGCCGTCGCTGCCATACTCGCCCAGGAGCTGGGCGTCGTGGTGCAGGATGGCGACGCGCAAAGGCTTGCAGCCGGTCTTGCGGCCCAGGTTGTGGCCGAACAGCACACAGGCCAGGACCTGGGCCGGGCTGATCGCCAGGTTGCCAGCCAGGGCGTTGGCGGCGCGGATGCGCAGGCGGGAGAGCAGCAGGTAGCTCATCGCACCACCGCCTCGATCATGGCCTGCAGCTCAAAAATGTCGGCCTGCTCGAACTGGAATTCCTCCTGGCCGTCGCTAAAGCGGTAATCGGCAATCAGACCCGCCAGTTGCAGGGCGAAGGCGCGGGGCCAGTCCTTGTCGCGCAGCTCCGGGTCCACCAGCCCCCGGCGCACCGGGTCGGCCTCGGCAAAAACCAGGGGCGAGCCGCCCGCCGGCAATAGCTCGCGCTGGGCCAGCAGGCGCTGCCGGGCGGCTTCGCCCTGGGCCAGGACGACCCGGGCGATGCGGCGGATGTGGACGATTTCCTCATCCCGGGTGGCCATATTGGTGGGGATCAAGCCCCCATGGCGCCGCCGGCAGTCAGCACACCAGTCCCGGAAAGCGCGCAGCAGGGGGCGAGGCAGGCGGATGCGCACGCCCTGGAAATGCAGAGCGAGGATGGCCTTCACCTGGCGGTTTTCCGGGGGGGCGAAGAAGACCAGGGGGCGCTGCATGTCGCGCACCAGGGAGGTGGAGCCGACGTTCTGAGGGTTGGAGCCGCCCAGGCCGAATACCGCGACGGGAATCCGCCGTTGGGTGTCATCTGGTTTCTCTTTCAAGCGATCGTTGTGCTGGCGAACCTTACTCCGGACTTCGTGGCAGAGCCCGGCAGCGCTTTCGGGAGTGACTGCTACATAGCCATCCTGTCGTGGGATCAGCAACTGCTTGAGGCGTAGCGAAACCACATCGGTACCGAATTGGGCGCCTTGGGCTGTCGCTCCCGCCAAGGTCGCCAAAATGCGTTTGGCCTCTTCGGGCGGCGCCGTGGCAGTACCTTTTAGGAGTTGGTGCAATTGCTTGACCACCGTGGCTTTTCTGTCTTTGTTGGCCATGTAGTCCAGGGCCGGCACCGCCCCTGCCCCAAGCAGGGTGCGGGCGGAGACATAAGGCAGCTTCAGCCCCTGCTCCGGCGCCAGACGGATGCCGCCGGCCGGGGCGTTGGAATTGACGGTCTTGTGGGAAAAGGTGACGAGCTCGGCGCAGGTGGCCGCATAGAGTTCGTGGGGCAGGGCGACCCACTCGGGAGGTTCGGAGGCGTCGGGCTTCCTGGAACGTGCCATGTCATGCTCCTCGCTTAGGATGGCTATGATGTCGGCACGTTAGAGCCGGGGACGACTTCCTGTCAATGAAAATTTTCTTTTTATCGTTTCAAATAACTAGGGAAATTTTTTCCTTTGTGCTCCTTTCCTTTGCGCCCCTTTCCTTTGTGTCTCCCTTCCTTTGTCTCCCTTTCTTGGGCCCGCTAGACTTCAACCGCCTGCGCGGCGGCAAACAAATGACGCTCGTTTCTAACAACTACTTCTCAACCACCTTCCCGGTGGCGGCCGCAAGGCTACCACGGACTTGAACGAACCCCATGCACATTCTCCTGATTTCAGCCTGCGAGCGGCGGGCGGTGAAGCGAAGCCGGGCGATCCTCGATAGTTACGCGATCCGCACCGGCTTTCGTTCCTGGGCGACGCCGATCACCCTCGAAGGGTTGCGGGAGTTGCGCGGCCTGCTCAAGGCCTCGGCCACCCGGCAGACGGCGGTGGCCTGTTACCGCAACGAGGGACGGGAGCGGATGCGTCTCCTGTGGGTGGTGGGCGCCCGGGACAGTTTCGGGCCGGAGGGGCATTTCCCCGCCGGTCACACCCGGCGCCGGGCGCCGCCGCCGTTCTGGCTCAGCATCGTCGGCCTGCTGGCCCAGGCGGCGGGGCTGGGGCACGACCTGGGGAAGTCCGGCAATTTCTTCGCCGACAAACTGGCCCGGGCAGTGGCGGGCGGCCTTCCCGAGGCCGATCCGGTCCGGCACGAGTGGATTTCCATGCGCCTCTTGCAGGAACGGCGCCGGGGGCGAAACTGGAGCCAGTCCTGGTCGGTTTTGGCGAACAAGCTGCCGCTTGGCGAACCGGGCGGACTGGAAGATACGGGCATCGACAGCCCCCAGCATGCCCTGGATTACCTGATCGCCACCCATCACCGCCTGTTTGGCCCGGTAAAAGATCTTTCGAGCCCCACCAGCGACAACCATATGCAGGAAGCCGGGCGGGCCCGGGAACTGCAGCCCGCCGGGGCATTGCCCGACGAACTGCTCGAAGGGCTGGAGCGGCTCCAGGCCCGTCTGGTGCGCAAGGCCGGGGAGCGCAGCCCGGCCTTCTGGCGTGGGGCGGCAATCCTGGCCCGGGCGGCCTTGATCCTTGCCGATCATGAGGTTTCCGCCCGTCCCTGGCCGGGCGGCGTGCCGGGCTGTGGTCTGTACGCCAACACCAAGGAGGGCGCCTACGATCAGCCCCTGGACTGGCACCTGCGCAGCGTGAGCGGCCGCGCCGCCGACTTCGCCTGGCGCCTGGCCAGCCTGCGCCTGCCCGGGCTGGCGACGGAGAGCGTTGAGCACATCCTGGCGCCGGCCGAGGAAGGGGGGCGTTTCGCCTGGCAGAACCGGGCGGTGGCGGCGGTGAGCGCCCTGCGCGAGCGTTCAGAAGGCGGTCTGCTGATCTTCAACATCGCGGCCACCGGCGCCGGCAAGACCCTCGCCAACGCCAAGCTGGCCTGCGCGCTGTCCTCCCGGCCCCGCTTTGCCATCGCCCTCAACCTGCGCAGCCTGACCCTGCAGACCGGCGATGCCCTGGCCGACGATCTGGGCCTCGGGGAGGACGAGCTGGCGACGGTGATCGGGGATCGCAGCGCCAGCCAGCTGCATCGGGCGGGCAAGGACGCCGATGCGGCCCATGCCGGCGCCTTCGCGACCGAAGGGCCGGCGACCGAATACGAGGCCCAGGGCGGCGCGGTGGAATTGCCGGAATGGATGGAGGTGCTGACCGGGCGGCGGCCGGTGCTGCGCAGCGTGATCGGCGCCCCGGTGCTGGTCTCCACCATCGACTACCTGATCAACGCCGGCGAGCCGGGACGCCAGGGCCACCATGTCTCGGCCCTGCTGCGCATGGCCGATAGCGACCTGGTGCTGGACGAGGTGGATTCCTACGAGCCCGATGCCCTGGTGGCCGTGCTGCGGCTGGTGCAGGTGGCGGGGCTGATGCGGCGCAGCGTCATTTGTTCCTCGGCGACCCTGCCGCAGCCGGTGGCCGAAGCCGTGTTCCGGGCCTTTCGCAGCGGCGTGGCGATGCGTTCTGCCCTGGAAGAACGGCAGGCTTCCTTCGGCATCGCCATCGTCGATGACCAGACGGCACCCACCACCTTTTCCAGCGACGCGGATCTGCCGGGGCAGTTCGCCGAGCATGTCCGGCGTCTCCTGGCGGTGCCACGCCCGGCGGTGCGGCGGGCCTGGGTGCAGCCGGTCAGCGCCCGCAGCGGTGCTGCCTTCCACGAAGCTATCGCCACTGCGGTGGCGCACTTGCACGAGGCCCATGCCTGGAACGGGCCGGGTGGCAAGCGCCTGTCCTTCGGTCTGGTGCGGGTCGCCAACATCAGTACGGCCATCGCCACGGCGCGGGCCCTGGCGCAGGACTTTCCCCAGGCCCGGGTCGCGTGCTACCACGCCCAGGAGTTCCGCATCCAGCGCCATCTCAAGGAAAAACGGCTGGATTTCCTCTTGAACCGCAAGCGGGGCGACGGGCACATCGTCCAGGACGCGGAAATCGCCGGGCTGCTGGCGGCGAGTGCCGCGCCCGACCTGCCTTTCATCGTCGTCGCAACCCCGGTGGAGGAAATCGGCCGCGACCATGATTTCGACTGGGGCGTGATCGAACCTTCCAGCGCCCATTCCATCGTCCAGACCGCCGGCCGCATCAACCGGCACCGCCTGCGGCCCGTAAGTGAGCCCAACGTGGCGATCCTGCAGTACAACCGGCGCTGGCTGGAGGGGCGTAGCGGCGAGGCTTGCTTTGTCTGGCCGGGCCTGGAGTCCAGGTCCGTGGAGCATCGCTATTCCAGCCCCGATCTACTCACCCTGCTCGCCGACGCCGATCTGGACGCCCTCGATGCCCGGCTGCGCCTGGGCCAGGGCCGGATGGCGGAGGACGAGGATCGTATCGTCCGGGCTCGCCTCAGGGTGCCTTTGAACATCCTCGAAGCGAACGAGGGGTTCCGCTCCCAATGGATGACCCAGTCTTTCTACCGCAATTACGCTCTGCGCGACGAGACGCCTTGCGAAGCCTGGCGGGCCGAGTATGTGGAGGGCGCCTGGGTCTTCCGGCGCCAGGCGCGGGCCGGCGAGACCGAGCCCTGGCTGACCCGCGCCCTGGCCGGGGAAGTGCCGCGTCTGGCGAACGACTGGCTGACCTGGGACCTGGACGAACTGGCCGCCAGTTGCGCCAGGATGGACATCGCCCCCGCCGCTGGCCTGGAACTCCAGGTGCCCAGGCGGGAGGAGCGGACCGAACTGTGCTGGGACAGGTCTTTCGGCTTCGGGGTTGGCGCAGAAGCCCGGCGCGGGGCATCGTGAGTGGGGAGGAGAGGTCTAAGCTACCAGCTGCTTGCGCTGGGTTTCGGCCTCGTGCATGAACAGATCAGGGCGAGAATTCAGACTGACCCATGGCGTCGGCGGGAGAGAGGATGCGCACCCCCAGGGCTGACGCGGTCTCGCTCAGGACCAACAAATCCTGGTCGCCGGTGACCAAGCAGTGGGCTCCGGCTGCGAGCGCCACATGGAGGAACTTGTCATCCGCCGGATCGCGACACAGCATCTTTGCGGCAATTGCCGACGGCACCTCAACCCAGCGTGCGATGGACTCAAGATCAAGCAGGAAGCGCTGACGCTGTTCGAGCGTGACGTAGCGGTCAAAATTTGGTCGCCACAGCCGTTCCTTGAGCTCGGCAAAGGTCTCGGCAGAAAAGACCGGCTGGCTGTTTCGCACCACCCACCGCGTCACCTGCGCGGGCGCCCCGCTGCTGGACAGCAAGCCGCTGATCCAGACATTGGTGTCGATGACCACGGCGAAGCCTGGGAAACTCGAACGCACGCGCGGGATCAGCTTTCGTCGGCCAGCAGTTCAGCCAGCTTTTCCGGTGTCAGGCCGGCGCGCTCCGCGTCAGCGGCGGTTTCGTCCATGGTTTTCAGCAAACGATCCGCGTAAAAAGCCCGCATTGCCTCGTAATCCTCGGCGCTGACCATCACGCCCACCACACGCTCGTGGCGCATCACCCGCACCGGCTCGCGCTGCACGCGGTCGAGAAATTCGCCAAAACGGGTCTTGGCTTCATTGGCGGTATAGGTTTGCATGATCGGGGGCTCATTTCCTGTAAACAACAGTCTCAATCTAGACAAATCGTTCGAATCGGTCAAATCGCTTGATTCGGTCGGTGACAATCTGTCGCTGACCGACTTGTCTTTTTCAAGCCAGTTCGTGCATGTGCAAATTTTGCATATTGCTTTCTCGATCCAATCATCCGTCTGACCCGGCAGGCCCGAACACCAGCTCCGGCAGCACCACTTCCCAACTGTCGCACTGGCAGCGGCCCTGGTATTCCGGGTCGCTGTCCGACTTGCGCCAGGTGAGCATGGCATGGACCCGGGCGTTCAGGCAGGTCAGGCCCGGGGGCGGGGCGAATTTCTTCGACAGCCGGCCGACGGGTTGGCCGGCGGCGTTCAGCAGGGCGTAGCCCCTGTCATCCTGCACCAGTTGCAGGGGGTCCCCCACCTGCAGGGCGGCGAGGCGGCGATGGATGGGGGCGCCGGCCTGGTGCCAGCCCGCATGGCTGAGCACGATTTCCTGCAGCGTCGGGATCAGGTAGCGGTGTTCCATGCCCGGCGGCTGCGGCAGCCACTGGCTGGCCGGGCGATGCAGCAGGGCGGGGCTCGCCGGCAGCGTATCGATGAAGGGATTGCCCGGCTCCAGCCGGGCCAGGGTCAAGGTTGCCCGGGCTCGGGTCATGGCGACGTAGTAGAGCCGGCGCACGGCGTCCGCATCCTCGCCCCGCTGGGGGTTCCATTCCCCGTCCAGGAGGAATACATGCTCGAATTCCAGGCCTTTGGCCCGGTGGGCCGAGAGCAGCAGCAGCCCGTTCTGGCGCTGGCGGCTGGCCCGGCCCCATTCGGCGAGCCAGTCACGGAAATGGGGCAGCGATACTTCCGCCCCCTGGCTTGCCTCGGCGAAGGCGGCGAGGGCGTCGTTCAGGCAGGTCCGCCAGCGGGTTTCCGGATAGTCGGCCAGCCAGGCCAGCAGGGTTTCTGCCTGCACCAGGGGGCCCCGGACCTGGGCAAAGGCCAGCAGGGCCTGGGTTTCCCGCAGGCGCCACAGGGGCGGGGTTTCCTCGTCGGCCATGCACACCGGCAGCCCCAGGCTTTCGCAGGCGGCCCGCAGGGGGTCGAGGAACTTCCACTGGCGGGCGATCACGGCGGTCTTGTCGAGTTCCAGGCCCAGGGTGCGCAGGCGCTGGATTTCCGTGAGCACGGCCATGGCCTGCTGCTGGGCATCCCGTCCGGCGGGCAGGATCTGCACCCGGCCCTGCACCACGCTGTCACGGCCTTGCCAGGCTCCGCCCGGCGGGGACTTGCGCCGGGCCCGGTCGATGCGGATGGCTTGGTCCTGTTTCATGCGTGCCCGGGCCGGGGCGATCAGGGCGTTGGCTGCGGCGATGATGTGGGCCGTGGAGCGGTAGTTTTCCACCAGAAAGCGGGTCTGGGCCTGGTAGTCTTCAGCGAACTTGCGGATGTAGCGCACCGAGGCGCCGGCGAAGGCGTAGATGTTCTGGTCATCGTCGCCCACGGCCAGGAGGGTGAGCTTGCTGTCTTCGTCCCTGGCCTTGCGCCCGGCCAGGGCGGAGATCAGGGCGTACTGGTCGGGGCCGATGTCCTGATATTCATCCACGAGTATCCAGCGAAAGCCGGCCAGCAGACGGTCGCGCTGGAGGTCGGCCTCGTCGGGCGGCAGCCCCTGGCCTTCGAGCAGGGCCGTGGCTTCGCGCAGCACGGCGGCAAAGTCCTGTTCACCCTGGCGCTCGGCAAAGCTGGCGCCCACCAGGCGCATGGCCAGGGCGTGGCAGGTCATCACGGTGACGCCGGCGGCGTCCTGGCCGATCAGGCCCCGCAGGCGGCGGTGGATTTCCAGGGCGGCGTGGCGGTTGTAGGCCAGGGCGATGATGCTGTGCGGATTCTCCCGGCGCCCCCGGATCAGGTAGGCGATGCGATGCACCAGCACCCGCGTCTTGCCCGATCCCGGGCCGGCCAGCACCAGCATGTTGGTGCTTTCCCGGTCATCGGTGACGATGGCGCGTTGATCCGGCCTGGCCAGGGTTTCGACGATGGCATCCCAGGACTTTGGCGAGGTCTGACGCTCCAGTTCGACTTCCCGGCCGGGCAGCCAGCGCTGGCAGAATTCCGCCCCGCTGAGGCTGAAGTAATCCATGGCCAGATGCAGGGCGTCGGCCATGCGCTGCAAACCCCGCTCGGCATATTCGGCCATGATGTGGATCTGCCGGGTCAGTTCGTTGTAGTGCAACTCCAGGGGCCGGAAGTGGCTCTTGTCGAATTGCAGCTTCCAGTTGCTTTCCAGGTGCAGGGTCATGGCCGTGCGGAAGATCGCCAGCCCCTTGTTGAGGCGCAGCACCTCCTGTTCATGGAGCCAGAGCAAGGCGCGGTCTACCAGCTTGCGCAGATCGGGGGTTTCCGCCGCCAGCAGCGGGTCGCCGGAAACGCTGGCGGTGAGCTTGTCCAGGGTCGTTTTTGCACACTGGTCATTGCCTTTGGCACCTTTTTCGAGACAGGACAGCCAGTGTTCGAGCAGGCGGCTGGCGGCCGTGCGGCGGCGTTCGGCCATGCGCTCGATATGGTGCCAGCTGCGCCTCAGCGTCACATGCACATGTTCCGGGTCGCTGGCGCGCTTGAGTTGCAGACTGCCGGTACCCTGCCCATCCTCCCGACCATCCCCGGCCAGGCCCTGGATGATCTGCCGCAGCCGTTGTGGCAGGGCATTGCCGTGGCCCTGATCCTTCAAGGCCTGGGTGAGCAGGCGCAGGTTGAGCGGATAGCCCTCACCGGCGATAACATCCGGCGCGGTTTCACGCAGCAGGGCGAGGAGGGCCCGTTCCAGGGTGCAGGCTTCCTCCAGGCGTTTTCTGGAGGAGCGCTCCACGCCCACGTGCACGAAGGCTGTCATGCTCATGTCGTTGCTGGAGATGCCCAGCTTGTCGAACAGGTACAGCGCCTCGCGCAGGGCGGCGGGGGTGAAGCCCGCCTGGGCCATCAGCTCGTCGGTGGTGATGCCTTCGTCGGCCGGGGCATCGATGAGGATCTGCAGCAGGTTGAGATATTTCTTGCGCTCCGAGGCAAGTAAAATGACGCCCTCCAGCTTGCTTTCTGCTTCCGCCAGGTCCTTGACGCGCAGGGAGGAAGGGAAAATCTGCACGCTGTTTTCCTCGCGCCGCACCAGTCCGGCTTCTTCCAGCCAGGCGATGGCGGTCCGTACCCGGGTGTCGTCGGTGGCGATGTCGTGCTTGAAGTTTTTTTCCTTGTCCTCGTCCAGGATTTCGCCGGAAGTGACAACCAGGGGCAGATCCCGGTTCTTCTTGCCCTGCAACTGGCGCAGGGCCCGCAGCACACTCTGGATGTCACGCCGCGACAGGCGCGAGGCGGCGGACATGCTGTGCTGGCGCTCCACATCGTCGCTGGCATAAAGCAGCACACAGCGGGCGGCGGCCCGGTCCCGCCCGGCCCGGCCGGCTTCCTGCAGGTAGTTTTCCAGGGAACCGGGAATATCGGCGTGCACCACCAGGCGCACATCGGGCTTGTCGATGCCCATGCCGAAGGCGTTGGTGGCAGCAATGACCCGCAGTTGGCCGGAGATGAAGGCTTTCTGCGTTTCTTTCTTGGTTTCTGGCGGCAAGCGGGCGTGGTAGGCGGCAGCGGCCAGACCCTTGTCGCGCAGGAACTGGGCGAGTTCTTCGGTCTGCTTGCGGGTGGCGCAATAGGCAATGGCGCCGCCGCTTTGCTCCGGGGGGAGCGCCTCGGCAATGAGCTGGGCGACCCGGGAAAACTTTTCAGCCGGGGTGGTCTGGATCACGTCGAAGCTGAGATTGTCCCGCCCGGCGCCGCCATCGAGCACTCCGAGTTCGATCTCCAGTTTTTCGCGGAAATGGCTGACGATGTCCGCTACCACTTCGGGCTTGGCGGTGGCGGTGAGGCACTGGATCAAGGGCAAGGTCTTGTCCGGCGCGGCCTCATGATGCTCGCGGATGAAGCGGGCGACGTAGCGGTAATCGGTGCGAAAATCCTGGCCCCACTTGGACAGGCAGTGGGCTTCATCGAACACCCAGGCGCCAATTTCCCGTTGCGCCAGCACCTTCTTCACGCTGCGGTTGCGCAACTGTTCCGGGGCAATGAGCAGGATGCCCACGTCGCCCAGGCGCACCCGCTCCAGCACATCGGTCCGTTCCGGCATCGCGAGCAGGCCGTTGATGGCGGCGCAGCAGTCAATGTTGCGCTCGCGCAAGCCCTTGACCTGATCTTCCATCAGCGCCACCAGCGGCGAAATGACCACGGTCAGGGCGCCCGTGCGGAAAAAACGGGACAGGGCGGGAATCTGGTAACAGAGGGATTTGCCGGTGCCGGTGGGCAGGATGCCCAAGTTGTGCTCGCCCCTCATGGCTCGCTCGACAATCACCTGCTGCAGGGGCAGGCCGCTGACCTTGTCGATCGGCTCGGGGCGGAAGTCGTAATGCTTGCCGAACCAGCGCTTGAGCTGTTGGCTGGCATCGTGCTCCTGCCGGCACCAACTGCAATCGGTGGAAGCGCAAGGGGTGTCGCGCAGTTGCCGGACCAGGCGGCCGGCTTCAGGAAACTGGTAACGCACCCAGGGCGGCATCACCGAATTGCTGCCCGCTACTGAAAGCCAGGCCAGAGCATAAGCCAAGGGCCAGCCCAGTCGCTCCGCTTGCTCCACGATCTGCTGGCTGGCCAGCTGGCAACACTGGCCGTGCAGCAGCCGGGTGATGGCGGCGCGGGCTTCCTCGTCCCCGGGCTGGGGACGGGCGCGAATCTTCATGAAAAAACTGTTGAGCCCGGTCACGCCTTGATCGCGGGTGGTCAGCCAGTGCCAGGCCAGCAGCAGATCCGGTTGTCCGGCCTGAGCCTGTTCCAGGCTGCGTACCTGCTCGATGAAGACCTGCAGGGCAAGTTCTGCATCCAGGAGCGGGTTGTTGCGGCGGTGGCCGAGCAACTGCCCGTCCTGATAATGCTTGACCAGGTGGTGATAGGGATGCTGCGGAAAAGCCAGGGGATTGAGGCGCAGGGTATCTACCACCGGCTTTCCCAGCAGGCGCAGATTGGGCTGGGTGGCCCGCAGATGGGGTAGATCGAAGGCGACCAGGTTATGACCGAGAAGAAAGGCCGCTGTGTCGGCCAGCGCGTCCAGCTTGGCCAGGGCTTCATCCAGGTCGCCGGGGGGAAAGCTCAGGGATTCTCCCGTGTCGCCCCGTACCGCCCCCAACTGATGAATCCGGGCCGACTGGCGACCGACTTCCAGGTCGAGGCTCAGGCATTTGGGTTTGAGTTGGGCCGAGGCGTCAGCTGGCGGATCGATGGGCACGAAAGGAGGTTGGTCGCAGGAAAAGATCCTGGCATTTTAGCGGCAGGAAGGTTTCAAGGCGGCGC
>JANLJE010000065.1 GCA_029255645.1 Comamonadaceae bacterium
CGACAGCCTGTTCCCCCTGCACGGCCGCCGCCTCGAACTGCGGCGGCCCAAAGCGCCGCAGGCTTAGAGCTTATCCGTAAATTATGTTGACGCTCAATGGCACCTTGCGGAAAGCGATGATGGCCGCCGCCAAGTGGTTGAGCGCAAGGAAGCTGCGCTCAAGCTTCTCGTAGCGCACCAGCAGTTTGCGGAAACGGTTGAACCAACTGTGGCACACCTCGACCACCCAGCGCCTCGCCTTCTGCTTGGGATTGAGCCGCTTGGCCTCGGCCTCCTTGCGTCGGCCAACGACGTGAGGAATATAGCCATGCCTTTGCATTGTGCGCAGGTGCTCAGCACCTCGGTAGCCCGCATCGGCACACAGATGCTTGTGCCGTCTGCACGGTGGACTCTTTCGCTTGACCACAACTGCGCCGAGCACGGCATCCAATCCTTTGCAGTCATGGACGTTGGCCCCGGTCACGACGAGCGACAGCGGGACGCCACGGCCGTCCACCAACAGGTGCCGCTTGCTTCCTTTTTTTTCCCCGGTCCGTGGGATTGCGCCCTACAGCCTCCTGCGCCAGAGGCGCCTTCATCATTGCGCCATCGATGCTTTGCCAGCGCCAAGCGATACCCTGCATGTCATCGTACTCTGCCAGCCCGGCTCTCCAGACCGATTCGAAAAAGCCGGCCTTCTCCCATTCGAGAAAGCGCTTGTGAACGGCACTGGCGCTACCAAAGCGCTCCACAGGTAACGCCTTCCACTGGCAGCCCGTGCGCAAAACATACACGATGGCCTCGAACACCAGGCGCGCCGGCTTCGCCGGGCGACCGGCTCCAGGCTTGCGCACATACTGTTTGCCCGCTACAAGAGCGCGTTGCGGTACCAGTGGTTCCACGCGCTGCCAGAGCGCATCCGTTACCACCCAGGAATCAACTCGCTTGCCCATCATGCGTCTCCAACACCGTGTCCAATACGGCTCGGAGTGACATTCTAACTATTTACGGATAAGCTCTTAGTTGGCTCGTTCGATCGATTAGTGGGGGCCGCGAAAGCTTCACGCCTGAAGTCCATGGTGCATTAGCGACCCGCGCCTACGAAGCCACCTTCATGGCCGGCCAGCCGGCGCTGGCCCCGATGCGCTTCAGCGCACTGAATTTCTGCGGCCAACCGTGGGAGCCGCAGCAGGCGGAGTACGACGGCGGCACCACGCTCACGCTCTGGCACCACGACCTCTACTACGGCAACCGCGTCGGCGCGCGCTTCTCGTTTGCCGACCAGTACATGGGACTGGTCGGTCAGCCGTCGCGCGAGTAACCGGTGCGAATAACCGCCGAGAGTACACCCCGATCAAAGCCAGGCCAGACCAGCAGGCGCTGCTCAGCTGAACCCGCCGCGCATCAAAACCGCCACCTCACCGGCGAATAGAGGCGGTTCCTGACCAGCGTTCACACGGCTGAGGAGAAGTCTGCAAAATACTGTGTATTTGCGCAGTATTCATGCCAGCCACCGCCAAACCCAAGCGCTACAACCCCCGCCACCCCGAACGCACTCTGCTCTACCAAACCGTGGCCGAGCACTACGAGAGCTGGCTGGAGCTGGCTTGCGAGGGTCAATTTGAGGGCCAGGGCGACCACCACAGCCCCAGGCCCTACGTGCGCAAAGCGTTCGAGAAATATCTGGAGTGCGGCATCTTCGCCCACGGCTTTGCCCGCGCCCGCTGCGACGACTGCGGACACGACTTCCTGGTCGCCTTCTCGTGCAAAGGCAGGGGTGTCTGCCCCTCATGCAACACCCGGCGCATGGCTGAGACGGCGGCACACCTCACCGACCATGTGTTTCCCCGCCTGCCGGTGCGCCAGTGGGTGCTGTCGGTGCCCAAACGGCTGCGGTACTACATGCAGCGAGAGGGCCCGGTGCTGGGCATGGTGCTGCGCATCTTCCTACGCGTCATCGCGCAAACGCTGCAAGCCAACAGCCCTGGTGCGGCCAATGTGGACAAGGCAGCACTGCACATAGGCGCAGTCGCCTTCATCCACCGCTTTGGCTCCAGTCTGAACGAGCATGTGCACTTCCATGTCTGCGCAGTCGATGGCGTGTTTGAGGAAGTGGCGGGCGAGGAGGGCGATGCTGCTGATGCAGCTTCTCAAAGCTCACCATCGCGCATCATCTTCCACCCCGCCACCGGCGTGACTGCGGATGCCGTGGGTCAGGTGCAGGCCAGCTTACGCAAACGCATCCTGCGCGCCTTTGTCGGACGGGGCCTGCTGGAGAGTTTCGAGGCCCAAGAGATGCTGGGCTACAAGCACAGCGGGTTTTCGGTGGACACCAGCGTGTGCATAGCGGCGCACGACCGCGCCGGGCTGGAGCGGCTGCTGCGCTACTGCGCCCGCCCGCCGTTTGCCATGGAGCGGCTGCGCAAAGCGGGCAGCGAGCTGGTCTACCGCTGCGCCAAGCAGCACAGCGAGCCCGGCAGCCTGCCTCACAACAAGCGCGGCGTAAAGGCCGATGAGATCACCCTCACCCCGCTGGAGCTGATTGAACGTATCGCCAAGCTGGTGCCCCCGCCGCGCACGCACCGCCACCGCTACTTTGGCGTGCTGGCACCGAACTCACCCTTGAGGCCTGCCGTCACGGCGCTGGCGCGTGATGCAGCGGTGAAACCGGCGCAGGTGCAAGCCGAGCCAGCCAGCACGGCTGCAGGCGAGGGCGCACTTGGGGTAAGAAGCCCACTGCCAATCCAGACCGAGCCCGCCCAGCCGGTGCCACCCAAGCGCCCGGCGCACTATTTGTGGGCGGTGCTGATGGCCCGTATCTACGAGGTGTTCCCGCTGCTGTGCCCCATCTGCGGCGGGCAAATGCACATCATCGCCTTCATCACACACAGTGCCGATATCCGCCAAATACTGGAGCACATCGGGGTGGAGACGGAGCCGCCGCACATCACCCCGGCACGCGGGCCGCCACTGTGGGACGAGTGCGACGCGCAAGCCGCAGAGGGCGTGGAGCCAGCCCCAGACTGGGATGAAGCGACCCAGCCGGCCCCGGACTTCGAGGTCGATCAGCGCGTCAGTTGGTAGGGTGGCAACAGCGGTTAACAGTGGTTTTGCCAACGTTGCGAGGCAGCGCTGCGCCTGTCACCGCCAAAAACGGGTCATACCGAAAAATCTCGGGCAACTGGCTTTGAGAAATCAACCCAGCAGTCCCCTGTGTGCATGCCTGAGACGCCCCAAACGTGTGCTATACTTGTGCTCATGCGGTTGGATTTCCTATCCCCTCTCGGCGTGACGGTGCTGCTGGGCCTTTCCATGCTGGTCAACCTGGCCTGGGGGCTGTCCTGGCCCCTGCTGGAAATCACCGGCATTCACCTGGCCTGGGGCCTGGTGGGCTGGGGCGTGCTGCTGCTGTCCGGCGTCGCCTACGTGGTGGTGCCCATGTTCCTGCTGACGCCGGCCTTTCCCGGCTGGCTGACCCGGCTTCTGGCGCCCCTGCTGTTTCTGCTGCTGGCCCTGTGGAGCGGCGCCGAGGCGGCCGGCTGGAGCGGTGCCCCCGTCCTGGCGGCTGTCGTGGCGGCGGGTTGCGGCACCTTTGCCCTGGCGACCTTGTGGTTGCTGGTGCGCAGCAAGCGGGCCCGGCTCGACGCCACCCAGCGCTACTGGCGGCTGGGGCTGGCCTGCGCCGTCGGCGGGGCGGCCCTGTGGGCG
Source organism: Comamonadaceae bacterium (assembly GCA_029255645.1). Classification (GTDB taxonomy): domain Bacteria; phylum Pseudomonadota; class Gammaproteobacteria; order Burkholderiales; family Rhodocyclaceae; genus Azovibrio. The sequence goes on from JANLJE010000065.1 coordinate 3,688, forward strand.
GTGGGGCGGCTGTGGCCGGCCCTGGGCCTGTGGTCCGGCCTGCCCCTGCTGCTGGGCATGCTCCTGCTGGTGGGCGGTTTCATGTCGGTGATCACCGGCATGCTGTACAAGATCGTGCCCTTCCTCATCTGGCTGCATCTGCAGAACGCAGGTCAGGGGCGGGTGCTGGCGCCGAACATGAAGCGCATCCTGGCCGAGAACGCCATGGCGCGGCAGATGGCGGCCCACGCCGTCGCCCTGGCCCTGCTGCTGGCTGCCGTGGTGCGTCCCGCCTGGTTCGCCTGGCCGGCCGGGCTGGCCCTGCTGCTGTCCAATCTGTGGCTGCTGGTGAACCTCTGGCGCTGCCTGCAGGTCTATCGACGGCACCTGCGGCAGATCGGCGAACAGCTCGCCGCGGCCGCCTGATTTTTCGGAGATTCCATGTTCAAGGCCTTTTTCAGCGCCCCCCACCGGGTCATGTTCGCCCTCGGCGCCCTGCAGAGCCTGCTGGCGGTGCTGTTCTGGGCAGTGGACCTGGGCGGCCGCTACGCCGGCCTCTACGCAGCCCCGGGCTGGGCTCTGCCCGGCATCTGGCTGCATGGGGCCCTGATGCTGTTTGGCCTGTTCCCGCCCTTCATCTTCGGCTTTCTCATGACGGCCCTGCCCAAGTGGGTGAGTGCCCCGGCCCTGACGCGGGGCCAGTACCTGCCGGCCTTCGCTCTGCTGGCCTGCGGCTGGTTGCTCTTCTGGGGTGGCCTGCTGGCGGCGCCCCTGGCCGTATCCGGCCTGGTGGTGGCGTCCTTCGGCTGGTTGTGGGGTCTGATCGCCCTGGCCCGGGCCGTGACCTGGCCCCAGCCCCGGGGCTTCGCCCCGGACCGTTCCCACGCCTACGCGCTGCTGGCTGCCCTGGGACTGGGGCTGGTCGCCCTCTGGGTCTATGCCTGGGGCCTGGCGGCCATGGCCGGCGACGGGGTGTGGGCCGGCATCGAACTGGGGCTGTGGGGCTGTCTGCTGCCGGTGTTTTTCATCGTCAGCCACCGCATGCTGCCCTTCTTCACCGCAGCGGTGCTGAAGAACTACACCATCTACCGTCCCATGCCCCTGCTGTGGCTGGTGCTGGCCTGCTTCCTCGGCCACGCCCTGCTGGCCCTGGCCGGCTGGCGCGGTGTCCTGTGGCTGCCGGACGCCGTTGCCGCCGCCGTGGTCATCCATTTCTCCTGGAAGTGGCAGCTTGGGCGCAGCCTGGCGGTGCCCATGCTGGCCATGATCCACGGCGCCACCGTCTGGCTGGGCCTGGGGCTGGTGCTCTATGCCTGCCAGGGGCTGGCCCTGGCGCTGGGCGGCAGCTTCGGCGGCCTGGCACCCCTGCACGCCATCAGCATCGGCTATTTCGTTTCCATGCTGCTGGGCATGGTCACCCGGGTCACCCTGGGGCATTCGGGTCGGCCCATCAACGCCGGGGACCAGACCACCTGGCCCCTGTTCTGGCTGTTCCAGAGCGTGCCCCTGCTGCGCATTGCCGGCGAGTTTCTGCCCCTGTCCGGCCCCTTCAACCTGCAGTGGCTGGCCAGCCTGGCCTGGCTGCTGGTGTTCGCCTTGTGGGTGCGGCGTCACGGCGCCATGTATCTGCGGCCCCGGCCTGACGGCCAGCCCGGCTGAAGGATCGCGGAGCCATCCCATGTACCTGGCCCTCAAGCACCTGCACATAACCTGCGTCGTCCTCTCCGGCCTCGGCTTCCTCCTGCGCGGCGCCTGGATGTTGCAGGATTCGCCCCGCCTGCAGGGCCGCCTGCCACGGGTGGCTCCCCATGTGGTGGATACCCTGCTGCTTAGCAGCGCCCTGGCCCTGGCCGTTCTCTCCGGCCAGTATCCCTTCGTCCAGGGCTGGCTGACGACCAAGGTACTGGCCCTGCTGGCCTACATCGGCTGCGGCAGCGTGGCCCTCAAGCGGGGGCGCAGCAAGGCGGTGCGGGGCATCTTCTTCGTCATGGCCCTGTCGTGTTTTGCCTATATCGTTTCCGTTGCCCTGACGCGTCATCCCGCCGGCTTCTTCGCCGGCCTGTGAAAGGAATTGCATGAGCCACAGCCTGTTGGGCGCCGCCGCCCCCAGTTTCGACGAACCCCTGGAAATGCTCGACGCCTGCCACGGCCGCATCCAGGCCCAGATCGAGACCCTGCGCCGCCTGGTGCAGCACCTGCCCCGGCACGGCGCCGACCAGGCCGCCCGGGAAGCGGCCCAGGGCGTGCTGCGCTATTTCTCCGTGGCCGCCCCCCATCACCATGCGGACGAGGAAGACGACCTCTTTCCCGCCCTGCTGGCGAGCCAGGCGGTGGCCCGGGAACCGGTGGTGGCGGCCCAGGTGGAGGCCCTCATCGAGCGCATCCTGGCCGATCACCGGCGCATGGACCGGGCCCGGGACGAGGTGCTGGCGCGCCTGCAGTCCATCGTCGCAGCCCAGCCGGGGGAGTGCAGCGAGGCCTTGCCGGCGGCCATGGTGGAAGGGTTGGCCGAGCTATATCTGGGGCATATCGACATGGAAACCCGGGAGCTGCTGCCCCTGGGGCGGCGCCTGCTGTCCCCCGAGCAGGCGGCCGCCGTCGGCCGCAGCATGGCGGCACGGCGCGGTGCGGTGTTTCCGGAAGGGGACAAGTAAGCTGCCGGCACTCCTGGCCCAAGCCCGGGCAATAATCCGGACAACAAAAAAGCGGCTCCGCGGAGCCGCTTTTTTAATTGACGCCTGCCCAGGATCAGGCCGACTGGTGGGTCATCAGCTTCTTCAGACCCGGGATGTCCAGGATGCGGATGTGCTTCTGCTGCACGGCGATCAGGCCTTCTTCCTGGAAGCAGGAGAAGGCGCGGGAGACGGTTTCCAGCTTGAGGCCCAGGTAGCTGCCGATTTCTTCCCGGGTCATGCGCAGGTAGAACTCAGCATGGGAATAGCCCCGGGCGGTGAAACGCTGGGAGAGATTGAGGAGAAAGGCCGCCAGCCGCTCTTCCGCCCGCATGGTGCCGAGCAGCATCATGACGCCGTGGTCGCGCACGATCTCCCGGCTCATCACCTTGTGGAAGTGGTGCTGCAGGGTCACGATCTCCCGGGACAGGCCCTCCAGGCGGGGGAAGGGGATGATGCAGACTTCGCTGTCTTCCAGGGCCACCGCATTACAGGAATGGTGTTCGGTGCTGATACCGTCCAGGCCCAGCAGCTCGCCGGCCATCTGGAAGCCGGTGACCTGGTCGCGGCCGTCTTCCAGCAGCACGTCGGTCTTGAAGAAGCCGGCGCGGATGGCGTAGATGGATTCGAAGGCCTCCCCGGCCCGGTACAGGTGGTCGCCGCGCTTGATCTTGCGGCGGGTGCTCACCAGCTCGTCCAGCTTGGACATCTCGGTCTCGTTGAGACCGTAGGGAAGACACAGTTCTTGCAGGTTACAGTTGGAGCAGGCGGTCTTGATGACCGACAGGGTAATTTCTTGGGCGCTGGTCTTTTTCAACGGCATGCTGTTCCTCGCTGGGCCAAGGGCGTTTGGATGGTGGTGACCTGCGTCGGAAGGCCCTTTGGAAGCCTTTGATCCAGGTCAACGTGCCCCAGTTCCTGCACCACGATAATAAGCCGCACCTAATGTGTGGTTCTGCAACGACTGTTTTTCAATGACATTTACCGCCAACAACCTGGTTTTCGATCCCCAGATCATCCGTCGCTTCGACGTCAATGGACCGCGCTACACGTCCTATCCGACGGCTGACCGTTTCGTCGAAGCCTTCGATGCCGAGGCCCTGAAGCTGTGGTTGGGCAAACGCAACATCGGCGGTATCAGCCGACCGCTCTCATTATACTTCCACATCCCCTTCTGTAACACCATCTGCTACTACTGCGCCTGTAACAAGATCATCACCAAGGATCACGGCCGCAGCGCCAAGTACATCAAGTACCTGGGCAAGGAGATGGCCCTGCAGGCCGAGTACCTGCTGGATGGGGACCGGGAAGTCTCCCAGCTGCACTGGGGCGGCGGCACGCCCACCTTCCTCTCCCATGAGGAAATGCACCAGCTAATGGACCTCACCCACCGCCACTTCAAGCTGGTGGACGGGGCCGAGATTTCCATCGAAGTGGACCCGCGCAAGGTGGATCGGCCCACCGTGGCCCTGCTCGGCGAGCTGGGTTTCAACCGCATGAGCCTGGGCGTCCAGGATTTCGACGAGCGGGTGCAGCAGGCCATCAACCGCATCCAGACCGAGGAAGAAACCTTCACGGTGATGGATGAAGCACGCAAGAGCGGCTTCAAGTCCATCAGTGTCGACCTCATCTACGGCCTGCCCCACCAGACGGTGATGGGCTTCAACCGTACCATCGAACGGGTCCTGGCCATGGACCCGGAGCGCCTCTCCATCTACAACTATGCGCACCTGCCGGGCCTCTTCAAGCCCCAGCGGCGCATCAACGAGAGCGATCTGCCCAACGCCGACACGCGCCTGCAGCTGCTTTCCCTGGCCATCAAGAAGCTGACCGATGCCGGCTACGTCTTCATCGGCATGGACCACTTCGCCAAGCCGGACGACGAGCTGGCCGTGGCTCAGCGCCAGGGCCGCCTGCACCGCAATTTCCAGGGCTACTCCACCCATGCGGACTGCGACATGCTGTCCTTCGGCATTTCCTCCATCGCCAAGGTGGGGCCCACCTATAGCCAGAACTACCGCACCCTGGACGAGTACTACGACCGCCTGGATGCCGGCGTGCTGCCGGTGCTGCGTGGCATCGAGCTGACCGCCGACGACCTGCTGCGCCGTTCCATCATCCAGGCCCTGATGTGCCATTTCGAGATTTCTACTGAGTCCATCGAAATCGCCCACCTGATCGACTTCAAGAAGTACTTCGCCGCCGAACTGGAGGACCTGAAGGAACTGGAGCGGGGTGGTCTGGTGAAGGTGGACGACAAATGGATCACCGTGCTGCCCCCAGGACGTCTCCTGGTGCGGGCCATTTCCATGGTGTTCGACAAATACCTGCGCGCCGATCGGCAGCGCACCCGTTACAGCAAGGTCATCTGACCGGGCTACGGGATACCGCGTTTAACTTGAGGCAAGCCTCAGGGGGGAAAAGCCGGGCGCTGGGGGAAACCCCAGTGCCCGGTATAATTTTAGCCATGGCCTTTTTCACTTTCCGCACGGCGCTCCCACGTGGCTGACTCCTTCCTGCCCACCCTGCTTTCCGTCCTCCTCGTCGGCTTTCTTGGCGGCACCCACTGTATCGGCATGTGCGGCGGCATCGTCGGCGCCCTGTCCCTGGGACAGGCCGGCGGCAGCCGCTGGTCCCTGCATCTGGCCTACAACCTGGGGCGCATCGCCAGCTACGGCCTGGCCGGCCTCCTGGCCGGGGCCGTCGGCGCGGCCGGCGCCCACCTGGGAGAGCAATGGTCCTTGCGCCTGGTGCTCTACGTGCTGGCCAACCTGATGCTGGTGGCCCTCGGCCTTTATCTGCTTGGCGCCACCCAGGCCCTGGCGTGGACCGAGCGGGCTGGCCAGGGGCTGTGGCGCCGTCTGCAGCCCTTCACCAAACGTTTCCTGCCCGCCCGCAGCCCGGCCCAGGCCTTTCCCCTGGGCTTGCTGTGGGGCTGGCTGCCCTGCGGTCTGGTATACAGTGTGCTGACCACCGCCCTGGTGAGCGGCAGCGCCGCCCGGGGCGGCGCGGTGATGCTGGCCTTCGGCCTGGGCACCCTGCCCAACCTGCTGCTGGCCGGTCTCCTGGCGGCGCGGCTGAAGGACTTCGTGCGGCGCCCCTGGGTGCGCGGCATCGCCGGGCTGAGCGTGCTCGGCTTCGGCCTGTGGGGCCTGCTGGGCGCCTGGCGCCTGGCCCATAACATCTAGAAATGCTGAGGAGCAGACGATGCTGAATTTCCTGTTGGCGGTCGATGGTTCCGCTTGTTCCCTGCGGGCTGTGGATCACCTGATCTCCCGCCTCTCCTGGTACCGGGAAGCACCGACGGTGCACCTGCTCTATGTGCATCCGCCCATTCCCGACGGCCGGGTGCAGCGCCACCTGGGCCACGAAACCCTGGAGCGCTACTACCGGGAGGACAGCGTGGAACGCCTGGAGGCGGCCGAGGCCAAGCTCAAGGCCGCCGGGGTGGCCTACCAGCGGCACATCCACGTGGGCCAGCCGGGGGCCGTCATCGCCCACCAGGCCGCCGAACTGAGGGCCGACCTGGTGCTGCTCGGCAGCCACGGCTGGAGCGCCATCGCCGGGGCCGTCATGGGCTCGGTAGCCACCCGGGTGGTGCATGAAACGAGCGTTCCCGTACTGCTGGTGAAATAGGCGGCAGGCCGGCTGCCTCCGCGGCTGGCCTGATCCCCGGCATGAGCAGGCGGGGAAGAGGGCTGCGTCCGTCCCCGCGCCACGAAGAAACCCCTGGCCGTGCCGGCGGTCTGTAACCATGGGGTTTGAGCCCCTCTGTTACTGGCGGCTAAAGGCGCCTGCGCCCATAATTAGCCATTGCTAATGTTTCTTGCCGAGTTGCCCGTGTCCCAGTTATCTGCCGCTTCTTCGTCCTCCCGCCTCGACCTGCCCATTGCCGGCATGACCTGCGCCGCCTGTTCGGCTCGCATCGAGAAGGTGCTCAACCGCCTGCCCGGCGTGGAGGCCAGCGTCAATCTGGCGGCGGAGCGGGCCAGCGTCGCCTTGAGCGGCGAGGAAACCACGCCCCAGCGGGTGGTGGAGGCCATCGAGAAAGCCGGCTTCTCCGTGCCGCCGGCCACGGTGGAACTGGAACTCACGGGCATGACCTGCGCCGCCTGCGCGGCCCGCATCGAGAAGGTGCTGAACCGCCTGCCCGGCGTCGAAGGCGCGGTGAACCTGGCCGCCGAGCGGGCGCGCATTCGCTACGTGCCGGGCCTGGCGGATACGGCCCGGCTGATTACCGCCGTGGAAAAGGCCGGCTTCGGCGCCCGGGTCGCCAGCGACACCACCCGGGAAGAGGAAAAGGCCCGCAAGGCCGCCCTCTACGCCGCCGAGAGGCGCCGCTTCTTTGTCTCTGCCCTGCTCACCCTGCCCCTGGTGGCCCAGATGGTCACCATGTTCGGCCCGGCCCCTGAGCACGGTCACAGCGACCTGCTGCCCCGCTGGCTGCAACTGCTGCTGGCCACCCCGGTGCAGTTCTGGATCGGCTGGCGCTTCTACGATGGCGCCTACAAGGCCCTGCGGGGCGGCGGTGCCAACATGGACGTGCTGGTGGCCCTGGGCACCACCATGGCCTACGTCTTTTCCCTGGTGGTGACCCTCTTCGGGCTGGAGCATCAGCACGTCTACTTCGAGGCTTCCGCCGCCGTCATCACCCTGGTGCTGCTGGGCAAGTTGCTGGAGGCCCGGGCCAAGGCCAAGACCACGGCCGCCCTGGAGGCCCTGGTGCGCCTGCAGCCCGAGACCGCCCGGGTCGAACGCAATGGTGAGCTGGTGGAGCTGGACGTAGCCCTGCTCATTCCCGGCGACGTCTTCATCGTCCGCCCCGGCGAGGCGGTGCCGGTGGATGGGGAGGTGATCGATGGCGCTTCCAGCGTCAATGAAGCCATGCTCACCGGCGAATCCATGCCTGTCGGCAAGCAGGCGGGCGACGCCGTCTTCGCCGCCACCAGCAACGGCCAGGGCATGCTGCGCTGCCGCGCCACCGGCGTCGGCGAACATACGCTGCTGGCCGGCATCATCCGCCTGGTGGCCGAAGCCCAGGGCTCCAAAGCTCCGGTGCAGCGGCTGGCCGACAAAATCTCCGCCATTTTCGTGCCGGTGGTCTGTGCCATCGCCCTGGTCACCTTTGGCCTGTGGTGGTGGCTCGGTGGCGATTTCACCACCGCCCTGGTCAATGCGGTGGCGGTGCTGGTCATCGCCTGCCCCTGTGCCCTGGGCCTGGCCACGCCCACCGCCATCATGGTGGGCACCGGCCGGGGAGCCGCCGCCGGCATCCTGGTGAAGAATGCGGAAGCCCTGGAGCGGGCGGAAAAACTGAAGGTGCTGGCGGTGGACAAAACCGGCACCCTGACCCGGGGCGAACCGGCGGTGACCGACATCGTTGCCCTGGGGGCCAGCGAAGACGAGGTGCTGGCCCTCGCCGCTGCCCTGGAGCAGGGCTCGGAACATCCCCTGGCCCGGGCCGTACTGACTGAACAGAAGGCCCGTGGCCTGGCACTGCGGGCGGTGAGCGGCTTTGCCGCCGTGGCCGGCCACGGGGTAGAAGGGACGGCCTCCTCCCGGACCCTGCTGCTGGGCAGCCCGTCCTGGGCGGCGGAGCGGGGTGCCACGGTGGAGAATGGCGTCCTTGCTGCCTTGCAGGGGCAGGGCAAGACGGTGGTGGTGCTGGCTGAACAAGGTGATGGCCTGGCCCATGCCCTGGGCCTGATCGCCATTGCCGATCCCCTGCGGGAGAGTTCCAAGGCCGCCGTGGCGCGCTTGCAGGCCCTGGGCGTGGAAGTGGTGATGCTCACCGGCGACAACCGGGCCACGGCGGCGGCCATTGCCGCCCAGGCTGGAATCGTCCATTTCGAGGCCGAAGTGCTGCCCGGCGACAAGGCGGCAGCGGTGCAGAAACTCAAGCAGGGCGGCCGTCTCGTGGCCATGGCTGGCGACGGCATCAACGACGCCCCGGCCCTGGCGGCAGCCGATGTCAGCTTCGCCATGGGCGCCGGCTCCGACGCCGCCGTGGAGGCTGCCGACCTGACCCTGGTGAAGAGCGACCTCATGGGCGTGGCCCACGCCATTGCCTTGTCCCGGGCCACTCTCTCGAAGATTCGGCAGAACCTGTTCTTCGCCTTCATCTACAACGTGCTGGGCATTCCCCTGGCCGCCTTCGGCCTGCTCAACCCGGTGGTGGCCGGCGCCGCCATGGCCTTGAGTTCGGTGTCGGTGGTGAGCAATTCCCTGCTGCTGCGGCGCTGGTTGCCGAAGTAAAAGACGTTAGCCACAGAGGGCACAGAGTTCACAGAGGGGTCTTTATCGTGGCTAATGTGTGTTCTTCGTCGCCAGTCGGCCTTGAAGCATCCGACGGTTTTAAACTCTGTGTTCTCTGTGCCCTCTGTGGCCAAGTTTTTAAGTGAGGATTCCATGGAAACAACAACCATCCCCGTCGGCGGCATGAGCTGCCAGAAATGTGTGGCCTCCCTTACCGGCGTGCTGTCCAAGCTGCCCGGGGTGGAAAAGGCCGAAGTGCTGCTGGAGCCGGGCCAGGCCACCGTCACCTACGATCCGGCCCAGGTGGGCGAAGCCCGCCTACGGGAAGCGGTGGAGGATGCGGGCTTCGACGCCCTGTAAGTCTCCCGCTCCCGGCATGAAAAAGCCGCCTGCCCGTTGCCGGGCGGCGGCTTTTGTTTTGTGGGGTAGCCGAGCGCTTAGGCCGGCGTCGCCTCCACCCAGATGCGATGGGCGATCTCGTGTTCCAGGGCCAGTTCCACCTGTTCGCAGAGGACCACGGTGAGGGGCTGCTGGCGCAGCACCTGGATAGCGTGGGGCGGCACCAGGCCGTAGGCGTGGAGCTGTTCGGCCAGCACCGCGGGGATGTCCGCGTCGAAGTGGGCCAGGTTGGCCCGGGTGCCTTCGGGGATGCCGGTGAGGCGCAGGGCTTCGTGGGTGGCGGGGCTCATGCGAACAGTCTCAGCAGGTGGTTGAGGATGCCGCCGATGAGGAAGGCGGTGGGAATGATCAGGGCCAGCAGCACCACGGCCACCTTCAGGCCCTGTTCCTTGACGATCATCATGACGCTGGCGATGCAGGGCACGAACAGGGTGATGGTGACCATGCCGACCACGGCCTGGATGGCCGAGAGGTGCTCGGTCATGGCGAATAGGCCGGTGGCGCCGAAGTCCCGCCGCAGGAAGCCCATGACGAAGGCGGCGCTGGCCTCCTTGGGCAGACCCAGCCAGCCGGAGACCAGGGGTTCGCCGGCCTCGATGATGGCCGGCAGGGCGCCGATCTTGTCCAGGGCGAACATGAGGAAGGTGCCGATGAGGAAGAGGGGAATCACCTCCACCAGATACCACTTCAGGCGGCCGCCGGTCTTCTTCAGCACATTGCCCAGCACCGGCCAGCGCAGGGGCGGCAGCTCGGTCATGAGGGGAATGCGCTTGCCCGGGATGAGGCGGGAGGCGAGCCAGCCGGAGGCCAGCATCACCACCAGGATGCACACCGCCCAGGTCAGCAGGGCGCCGAAGGAGACGCCGCCGAGGAGGCCCAGCACAACGCCCAGCTGGGCTGAACAGGGGATGGCCAGGGCCAGAAGGAAGGTGGTGATGAGACGTTCCCGCGGCGTGGCCAGGATGCGGGTGGTGAGGGTGGCCATGGTGACGCAGCCCAGGCCAAGCACCATGGGCAGCACGGCCTTGCCGTTGAGGCCGATGGCGGCGAAGGTGCGGTTGGCGATGACCGTCAGGCGCGGCAGGTAGCCCGAATCCTCGAGGATGCCGAAGGCAAAGAAGAAGGTGGTGACGATGGGCAGGATGAGGGCCAGGGCGTAGGTCATGCCCATGGTCCTTTGCCCGCGCCCGCTGCGACGACTGCGGACACGACTTCCTGGTCGCCTTCTCGTGCAAAGGCAGGGGTGTCTGCCCCTCATGCAACACCCGGCGCATGGCTGAGACGGCGGCACACCTCACCGACCATGTGTTTCCCCGCCTGCCGGTGCGCCAGTGGGTGCTGTCGGTGCCCAAACGGCTGCGGTACTACATGCAGCGAGAGGGCCCGGTGCTGGGCATGGTGCTGCGCATCTTCCTACGCGTCATCGCGCAAACGCTGCAAGCCAACAGCCCTGGTGCGGCCAATGTGGACAAGGCAGCACTGCACATAGGCGCAGTCGCCTTCATCCACCGCTTTGGCTCCAGTCTGAACGAGCATGTGCACTTCCATGTCTGCGCAGTCGATGGCGTGTTTGAGGAAGTGGCGGGCGAGGAGGGCGATGCTGCTGATGCAGCTTCTCAAAGCTCACCATCGCGCATCATCTTCCACCCCGCCACCGGCGTGACTGCGGATGCCGTGGGTCAGGTGCAGGCCAGCTTACGCAAACGCATCCTGCGCGCCTTTGTCGGACGGGGCCTGCTGGAGAGTTTCGAGGCCCAAGAGATGCTGGGCTACAAGCACAGCGGGTTTTCGGTGGACACCAGCGTGTGCATAGCGGCGCACGACCGCGCCGGGCTGGAGCGGCTGCTGCGCTACTGCGCCCGCCCGCCGTTTGCCATGGAGCGGCTGCGCAAAGCGGGCAGCGAGCTGGTCTACCGCTGCGCCAAGCAGCACAGCGAGCCCGGCAGCCTGCCTCACAACAAGCGCGGCGTAAAGGCCGATGAGATCACCCTCACCCCGCTGGAGCTGATTGAACGTATCGCCAAGCTGGTGCCCCCGCCGCGCACGCACCGCCACCGCTACTTTGGCGTGCTGGCACCGAACTCACCCTTGAGGCCTGCCGTCACGGCGCTGGCGCGTGATGCAGCGGTGAAACCGGCGCAGGTGCAAGCCGAGCCAGCCAGCACGGCTGCAGGCGAGGGCGCACTTGGGGTAAGAAGCCCACTGCCAATCCAGACCGAGCCCGCCCAGCCGGTGCCACCCAAGCGCCCGGCGCACTATTTGTGGGCGGTGCTGATGGCCCGTATCTACGAGGTGTTCCCGCTGCTGTGCCCCATCTGCGGCGGGCAAATGCACATCATCGCCTTCATCACACACAGTGCCGATATCCGCCAAATACTGGAGCACATCGGGGTGGAGACGGAGCCGCCGCACATCACCCCGGCACGCGGGCCGCCACTGTGGGACGAGTGCGACGCGCAAGCCGCAGAGGGCGTGGAGCCAGCCCCAGACTGGGATGAAGCGACCCAGCCGGCCCCGGACTTCGAGGTCGATCAGCGCGTCAGTTGGTAGGGTGGCAACAGCGGTTAACAGTGGTTTTGCCAACGTTGCGAGGCAGCGCTGCGCCTGTCACCGCCAAAAACGGGTCATACCGAAAAATCTCGGGCAACTGGCTTTGAGAAATCAACCCAGCAGTCCCCTGTGTGCATGCCTGAGACGCCCCAAACGTGTGCTATACTTGTGCTCATGCGGTTGGATTTCCTATCCCCAGTACTTCAGCCACCAGCCCCGCCCGGACTTCCCCGAGAAGGTGAAGGACTGGCCCAAGGACAAGAAGCCCGAGGACGCCCGCTACTGAGGCCCGCCCCCTTCATCCAGCTTTCCGACCCGCCTTGAGCCTGAGGCTGCCGCCCCTCCCGGGGCGGCTTTTTTCCTGGGGCCGGATCGACATTGACGTAGCCGAGGAGAAACCCGACCCCCAGCCATCTGCATATGCATTAAGAATAGAGAGCGCTCGACCGCTCCGTCACTCATTCCCGAACTTCGAGAGGAGATACCCCATGAGAAAACTGATTACCCCGCTGCTCTCCGGCCTCCTGTTGCTGCCGGCGCTGCTGCCCCTGTCGGCCCAGGCTGTCGACGGCAGCGACATCATGCAGAAGGGCGGCGCCAATCCAGCGGCCATGCCCTGCATCACCTGTCACGGCACCGACGGCAAGGGCATGGCCGCCGCTGGCTTTCCGCGCCTGGCGGGCCTGCCCGAGGCCTACATCGCCAAGCAGCTGGCCGACTTCAAGGCCGGTCGCCGGGAGAATGCGGTGATGCAGCCCATCGCCCAGTCCCTCACGCCTGAGGAAGTGGCCGCCGTGGCCAAGGCCTACGCCGAGCTGCCCAAGGTCAATATCAAGCCCGGCCCGGTGGAGCGGCCCCAGCCCGGTAGCGGCGCCTGGATCGCCCTGCGCGGCGCCTGGGAGCGCAATATCCCCGAATGCACCCTGTGCCACGGCCCCGCCGGGGTCGGCGTGGGCGACACCTTCCCGCCCCTGGCGGGCCAGTCCACCCTCTACATCGAGAACCAGCTGAAGGCCTGGCGCGGCACCAAGGCTGTGGCCGCGACCCGCAAAACCAAGGCGGTAGCTGCCGTGCCGCCCAGCCGCCGCAACGACCCCAACGGGCTCATGGCCCACATCGCCGTGGATCTGAGCGAAGCCGAGATCAAGGCCGTGGCCGACTATTTCGCCGGCCTGGGGGAATCCAAGGAAACCTTCGACGAAAGCCAGCATCGCCTGCGCTGAGACGAACGTTCCCCCTACATCGAAAGGATTCCCGTCATGAAAAACGCCAAGATTCTTGCCGCCCTGCTGGGCGGCATCTGCCTGTTCGCTGGTGTTGCCAATGCAGCCGACACCGCCAACACCTCCCGCAATTCCCGCCTGGACGACCAGACCCAGCTGCCCAAGGCTCCGGCCAAGCCGGTGAGCCAGCAGTACTTCCAGCCCCCGGCCGACACCGACATTCCCAACAACGCCTTCGGCGAGCTGGTGCGCCGGGGTCAGGACCTGTTCATGAACACCAAGGCCCTGGCGCCCGAGTACGTGGGCAACGAGATGAACTGCGTGAACTGCCACATCGACCGGGGCCGCAAGGCCAACTCGGCGCCCCTGTGGGCGGCCTATCCCATGTATCCGGCCTACCGCAAGAAAAACAACAAGGTGAATACCTATGTGGAGCGCATGCAGGGCTGCTTCCAGTTCAGCATGAACGGCAAGCCGCCGGCGGCCGACAGCGAAATCCTCACCGCCCTCACCACCTACGCCTACTGGCTGTCCACCGGCGCTCCCACGGGCAAGGCCCTGCCGGGACGGGGCTTCGACGAGCCGCCGCCGCCTAAAGGCGGCTACGACATCGCCCGGGGCAAGGCGGTCTATGAGAAGCAGTGCCAGCTGTGCCACGGCGAAAACGGCGAGGGCAAGAAGGTGGGCGTCACCTCCGTCTTCCCCGCCCTGTGGGGCAAGGACTCCTACAACTGGGGTGCCGGCATGCACCGCATCAACACCGCCGCCGGCTTCATCCAGCACAACATGCCCCTGGGCCGGGGCGAGACCCTCTCGGACCAGGAGGCCTGGGACGTGGCCGCCTACATCAACTCCCACGAGCGGCCCCAGGACCCGCGTCTGGTGAACGGCAGCATCGATGAGACCCGCAAGCGCTACCACGCCGACGACGGCGTCAATCTCTACGGTGTGGTGGTGAACGGCAAGAAGCTGGGGCAGGGCCTGCAGTAGGCCCGGCCGTCCCTGTTATTTCGACCCCCGGAAAGGGGCCATGACAGCCCCCTTTCCTTTTCACAGCCGTACCGCTCCAGGGACGGCTGCTTTTTTTTGCTCAGAGGAACATGCCGCCGGAAGCCTCGATGCGCTGGGCGGTGATCCAGCCCGTCTCTTCCGACAGCAGGGCGGCCACGGCATGGCCGATGTCGTCCGGCTGGCCGACCCGGCCCAGGGCGGTCGGAAGCCGAATGGCTAGCCCGGAACCAGGCGGCCATCGAGGCCTATAACCGTGAAGTCGCAGAACAAGGTCTCTGGAGTAATGGCTCGAGAGCCTTTTGATGCATCGCTTTGACGTCTACCCCGATCCGGAAAGCCGGGAGCACCTGCCTGACCTCGTCGTGCTGCAAAGCGAGCTGCTGGAACGCCTCGATAATGTGGTGGTCGCCCCGTTGCGCGGCCAAGGGGGTGGCCGATCCATCCCCATCTTGCGCCTCAATCCCGTGGTGGAAGTCGAGGGGCAGCCCTATTTCGTCCGCATTCAGGATCTGGCCGCGATCCCGGCACACCGCCTGCGCCAGGCCGTTTGTAACCCTGCAACCCGTTTGCAACCCTGCAACCCGTTTGTAACCCTGCAACCCGTTTGCAACTTATCCTCGGAGCGGGAAGCCCGGCTTGCCGCCCTGGACCTCCTTTTCACCGGTGTTCTTTAATACAAGCGAAAATCACCATGGCCCAATACGTGATGTCCATGCTGCATGTCAGCAAAATCGTCCCGCCCAAGCGGCAGATCATCAAGGATATTTCCCTCTCCTTCTTCCCCGGCGCCAAGATCGGCCTGCTGGGCCTGAACGGTTCGGGCAAATCCACCGTGCTCAGGATCATGGCGGGCGAAGACAAGGAATATGAAGGCGAGGTGCATTGGCAGCCCGGCCTCTCGATCGGCTACCTGCCCCAGGAACCCGTGCTCGATCCAGAAAAGACCGTCAAGGAAGAAGTGGAATCCGCCCTGGGCGAAGTGATGCAGGCCCAGGAAAAGCTCGAAGCCGTGTACGCCGCCTACGCCGAGCCGGATGCCGATTTTGACAAGCTCGCCGAAGAACAGGCCCGCCTGGAAGCCATCATCGCCACCGCCGGGGCCGACACCGGCAACCAGATGGAAATCGCTGCCGACGCCCTGCGCCTGCCGCCCTGGGAGGCGAAGATCGGCAATCTTTCCGGCGGTGAAAAGCGCCGCGTCGCCCTGGCCAAGCTGCTGCTCGAAAAGCCCGACATGCTGCTGCTCGACGAACCCACCAACCATCTCGATGCCGAGTCGGTGGAATGGCTGGAGCAGTTCCTGGTGCGCTTTCCCGGCACCGTGGTGGCCG
>JANLJE010000066.1:0-8765 GCA_029255645.1 Comamonadaceae bacterium
GCCGCGCGAGCAGCAAGACGGCGGTCTCGTGTTCGAGCAGATCGGCCGGCGCGGTAAAGCCCGCCTGGCGCAGTTGCAGCCGGGTGGCCTCTCTACTGGCCAGTTGTTCGATCCCCTGTGCCAGGCGTTTGCGCACCACCCCCAGACCCTCTGCCCCGGTATGCGGCATCAGGACCCAGAGGATCTCTTCACTGATCCGGCAGCAGCGATCCGTGTCGCGCACCGCTTCCTGGAGCCGCTCCACCAGGCTGTCGACCAGCGTATAGCCACGCAGCTCACCGAGTTCGCTGATGGTCGTGGCCAGATTGACGAAGCGCAGCCCCAGCAGGGAAAACCCCGGCTCTTTGTAGCGCCGCACCAGTTGCAGCTGCCAGTCGAGCTGCTCGTGAAAGGTTTTCTGCGTCAATAGGCCGAGCCGGCCGAACGGCTCGATCTCGAGGGCGCTGGCGGTGTAGCCTTGACGGCAGCGCAAACGGCCGGCCTCGGTCAGGCGATAATGGCGCACCTCACGAACCCTGAGCACATCGGGAGCATGGGCCTCGCCGCACTCCAGGCAGCGCGCTTGCACTTCGGCATCGATGAAGAAGGCATGACAACTACGGCAGCGGTAGTTCTCCAGCGGCCTGTCGTAGTCGCTGCCGATATGGCGCAGCCGGCTGAGGCAGTTCGGACACAGCAGCAGACCGTCCTTGAAAAAGTGCTCCTGCGGTCCGACATGGCCGCAGGTAAAGCAGTGCAGCGACGGCTGCCGGGAAATTTCCAGTGACTGGCATTCCGGGCAGACATCGACGTAGTTCAGACGCCCCGAACCACAGTTGACACAAAGCCGCACACGGTCGATCAGCTCGGCCTCTTCGAGCCATCCTTGCTGATTCATCAATTGCAGCCAGGCGAAGGCATTGATCGTCTCATCGCCCTCCAGTGCTTCTAGCAAGGGATAGCGGTAATACTGGGCAACACTCGCATCCCGCACGGCAGCAAGTCTTGCGTGCGGCCTCAGCCACAGCCAGGCGAGTACGCGCGATTCGAAGCGTTCGGGGGCGCGACCCTCGTTGAAGAGGGCGAAACGCTCGCGCCACAGCTCCCACACCGCGGTCAGCGCGGCGGCATCCGGAGGGGGCGCGCCGTCACCGAGCGCAGCGCACCAGGCATCCTGATCCTGGCAGCAATGGATCAGGCCATAGCGATAGCGCTCATCCTGGCGCAGGCGACGCAGCGCCTCCCCGGCACGAGCCCCCGGCAAATCGAGCCGAATCACATCGTAGGCAGGCGCACGCAGGAGCGCGTCGAGATCGGCGTAACGCTCGGTCTCGATCCCGGACGGGACAGGCGAAGCCTGGGATGGAAAACCCAGAATGGCAACGCTCGGCATCCGCGGTAGCAAAGCTTGTTTGATCGCGGCAGAGCCATTGGTCATGGTTCGAAGATGGAATTCTTGATTGGCATCAAGGTGTCATTGTAACG
Source organism: Comamonadaceae bacterium (assembly GCA_029255645.1). Taxonomy (GTDB): domain Bacteria; phylum Pseudomonadota; class Gammaproteobacteria; order Burkholderiales; family Rhodocyclaceae; genus Azovibrio. Next base: position 1,465 of record JANLJE010000066.1, read on the forward strand.
TCTTTGCCTGAGCGACTTGCCGTCATTTCGGAAGGGCCGCCGATCTGTACCGATCATCTGCGTCAAGCCAACGATCATGATGGATGGCATCATCCCAGGGGCGGCCGATCCAAAACAGGATCGACAAGGGCAGCGCCAGGCGTGAAGGCCGCGATGCCGATTGCCTTGCAACATCAGAGGGTGGCGGCTCCCGGAGTATAATTCCGCTTTTTTTTGGGACGGACGCTCGCACCATGGACGCAGAACACATCAACCGCATCAGCAATCACCTCGATGACCTGGCGGCCCGCGCCACCGAACTCCGGAGGTATCTTTGACTACGATCAGAAACATGAACGCCTGATCGTCGTCAATCTGGAACTGGAAGACCCCCGGGTCTGGGATGACCCGAAACGGGCCCAGGAACTGGGGCGGGAAAAACGCAGCCTGGAAGACGTGGTGCGGGTCCTCGAAGGCGTGGATCAGGCCCTGAAGGATGCCCGGGAACTGTTCGACATGGCCAGGGAAGAGGCGGATGACGAAACCCTGCTCGGCGTCGAAAGTGATGCCCAGGGCATCGAGGCCAAGGTGGCCCAGCTCGAATTCCGCCGCATGTTCAACAACCCCCAGGACCCCAATCCCTGCTTCCTGGAAATCCAGGCCGGCGCCGGCGGTACCGAAGCCCAGGACTGGGCTTCCATGCTGCTGCGCATGTACATCAAGTACGGCGAGCGCAAGGGTTTCACTGTCGAGGTGATGGAAGAATCCGAAGGTGACGTGGCCGGCATCAAGGGCGCCACCGTCAAGTTCAGCGGCGACTACTGCTATGGCATGCTGCGTACCGAAACCGGCATCCACCGCCTGGTCAGGAAGTCTCCCTTCGACTCCAACGCCCGGCGCCACACCAGCTTCACTTCGGTATTTGTGTATCCGGAAGTGGATGACTCCATCGAGATCGAGATCAATCCGGCCGATGTGCGCACCGACACCTACCGCGCCTCCGGCGCCGGCGGCCAGCACATCAACAAGACCGATTCTGCCGTGCGGCTGACCCACATCCCCACCGGCATCGTGGTGCAGTGCCAGAACGACCGTTCCCAGCACCGCAACCGGGACGAAGCCTGGCAGATGCTGCGCGCCCGCCTCTACGAGCATGAGCTGCGCAAGCAGCAGGCCGAGCAGCAGAAACTGGAAGACGCCAAGTCCGACATCGGCTGGGGCCACCAGATCCGCTCCTATGTGCTCGACCAGTCCCGCATCAAGGACTTGCGCACCGGCTTTGAGACCGGCAACACCCAGGCCGTGCTGGACGGCGACCTGGACCCCTTCATCGAGGCCAGCCTGAAACAGGGTGTCTGATTGCGCCCGGATCTTGCCAACCTGTTCGCAGAACTCCCCTCCACGCCCCAGCCGGAGGAAATCTTCTGCGAACTGCTGGCCCGCCCCGGCCTGAAGATCGAACGCATCGTCTCCACCGGCCAGGCCAGTCCGCCCGGCTTCTGGTACGAACAGCCGGGCGGCGAATGGGTGGCCTTGCTGCAAGGTGAAGCGGGGCTGGAATTTGCGGGGAAGGCTGAAATTCGTCGGCTGCTCCCCGGCGATTTCCTCCACATTCCGGCCCTGGAACGCCACCGGGTCGCCTGGACTTCAGCCGACCCGCCCACGGTCTGGCTTGCCATCCACTATGGCGAAACTTGTCCCCCACCCTGAAAATCGGGGACAATCCCGGGTTTTACTGAATACCGAATCCCGGCGCCCACGGGCGCCCCATCCGAAGGATCGAGCATGTCCAACACCGAACCGCAGGCCGCGCCGCAGCAGGACGAGAACCACATCATCGCCGAGCGTCGCCAGAAGCTGGCCGAATGGCGCCAGACCGGCGCGGCTTTTCCCAATGATTTCCAGCGCCAGAACACCGCCGGCAAACTGCTGGAAGTCTATGGCGACAAGGCAGCCGAAGTGCTGGAAGCCACCCCCGTGGAAGTCAGCGTCGCCGGCCGCATCATGCTCAAACGGGTGATGGGCAAGGCCTCCTTCGTCACCATCCAGGACCTTTCCGGCCGCATTCAGCTCTATGTGACCAAGGAGCACGTAGGCGAAGAGGTTTACACCGCCTTCAAGCACTGGGACATCGGCGACATCGTCGGCGCCATCGGTACCTTGATGAAGACCCGGACCGGCGAACTGTCGATCAAGGTGACCGGGTTCCGCCTGCTGACCAAGTCCCTGCGTCCCCTGCCGGACAAATTCCACGGCCTCACCGGTGTGGAACTGAAATACCGCCAGCGTTACGTGGATCTCATCATGAATGAAGAGACCCGTTTTACCTTCACTGCCCGCAGCCGCATCGTCCAGAGCATCCGCAACTACATGTGTCACCACGGCTTCCTGGAAGTGGAAACCCCGATGCTGCACCCAATCCCCGGCGGTGCCGCGGCCAAGCCCTTCACCACCCACCACAACGCCCTGGACATGAAAATGTACCTGCGCATCGCCCCCGAGCTGTACCTGAAGCGGCTGGTGGTGGGCGGGTTCGAGAAGGTGTTCGAGGTGAATCGCAACTTCCGCAACGAAGGTCTTTCGCCCCGCCACAATCCCGAATTCACCATGATGGAATTCTACGAGGCTTACGCCGACTACAAGAGCCTCATGGACTTCACCGAAGGCTTGCTGCGCCACGCCGCCCGGGAATCCCTGAATGCCGAGACCTTCGACTATCAAGGCAGGGAACTGGACCTGTCCAAGCCCTTCCACCGCCTGAGCATCTGCCAGGCGATCCAGAAATACCACCCGGACATCACCGACGCCCAACTGGCCGACGGCGACTGGGTCGTGCAAAAGATCGAGGCCTGCGGCGAGAAGGTCAAGCCGGGCGGCCTCGGCAGCCTGCAACTGCAACTCTTCGAAGCCTGTGCCGAAGCCCGGCTCTGGGAGCCCACCTTCATCATCGACTACCCGGTGGAGGTCTCTCCCCTGGCCCGGAAAAGCGACAAGAACCCGGACATCACCGAACGCTTCGAGCTGTTCATCGTCGGCCGCGAAATCGCCAACGGCTTCTCCGAACTCAATGACGCGGAAGACCAGGCAGCCCGCTTCCTGGAGCAGGTCAAGGCCAAGGATGCCGGCGACGAAGAAGCCATGTACTACGACGCCGACTACATCCGCGCCCTGGAATACGGCCTGCCCCCCACCGGCGGCTGCGGCATCGGCATCGACCGGCTGGTGATGCTGCTTACCGACAGCCCCGCCATCCGCGATGTGATCTTGTTCCCCCAGATGCGTCCCGAGTGATCGACCGCACCGCACTTCTGGCAGCTGCCCACCAGGCCCTCCGGGGTAAGGTGGGCAGTTTCACTTGGGCAGGCCAACGCCATGTGGCGAAACGGCTCACGGCCAAGCGGCCGCTGCCCGGTGAGCGCCTGCTGATCGGCTGGTGCAGCCGCCGCCTGGCCGGCCAGGCCCCGCGCACGCCTGCCCTGCCCCCCGGCCCCGACTACGAATTGCGCCGCCTGCAGACCCTGGCGGCGGCCGGAGTGCGGGTACCGCCAGTCCTGGCCTTTGATCAGGAATTGATGGTGCTGGCCCACTGCGGCCAGGACGCTTTTGAAATCATGCGCGGCTTGCCCCGGAACGAACGCACGCGCTTCCTGACTCGCCTGGCGACAGAGCTGGCCGATCTCCACGCCGCCGGCCACTGGCACGGCGGCGCCCAGATCAAGAACATCCTGGTGCAGGACGGCCAGACCTGGCGCATCGACTTCGAGGAATCCGCCCTCGAAGCCCTGCCCCTGCCCCTGGCCCAGGCCTACGACCTGCTGCTGTTCCTCAACATCCTGCCCCTGGCCGGCCCCGTCGATGAAGCCGAATCCCGGGAACTGCTGCCCCAGCTGCTGGCGGCTTATTTCGCCCGCCATCCCGCCCTCCCCGTGCGCCAGTGCCTGATCCGCCTCCTGCCCTGGGCCCTGGGTCTGTGGCGCATCGCCCGGCCCTTGCGGGGCTTGAGCAGGAAGAGCATCCATCGGGCCGGAATCCTGATCGACAGCCTGGAAAGCTTCCTCGCGTAAGCCCCGATGCTCGAACCCGCCCGCCTCAGCTTCACCCCCGACGGCACGCCCTGGTCCGACCGCTACGGCGATATCTACCATTCCCGCCAGGGTGGCCCGGAACAGGCCCGCCACGTATTCCTGGGCGGTAACGACCTGCCCCAGCGCTGGCTGGGCCGGGAACGCTTTGTGATTCTGGAAACCGGCTTCGGCCTGGGGCTCAATTTCCTCACCACCTGGGCCGCCTGGCGGGAGGATCCCCAGGCCTGCCAGCGACTACATTTCGTTACCGTCGAAAAACACCCCTTCAGCCGGAAAGACCTGGCCCGGGCCCAGGCCGCCTGGCCGGAATTCGCGCCCCTGGCGGCCGAGCTCCAGGCCCACTGGCCGCTACTGGTGCCGGGCATCCACCGCCTGGTCCTGAATCAGGGCCGGGTGATCCTGACCCTGGTCTTTGGCGATGCCCACCACTGCCTGCGCCGCCTGGAACTGGCCGCCGATGCCTTTTACCTGGACGGATTTACCCCGGCCAGGAATCCGGAAATCTGGACCCCTTACGTCTGCAAGGCCCTGGCCCGGCTTGCCGCACCCGGGGCCACCCTGGCGACCTGGTCGGTTTCCGGCTCGCTGCGCCAAGCCCTGGCCGCCAATGAATTCACCCTGAAAAAACGCCCGGGCTTTGCCGGCAAGAGGCAGATGCTGACCGGCCATTCCCACTCGCAAAAGCCCCATCGTTGCCCGGCCCCCGCCCCTGAACAACGCCGGGCGCTGGTGATCGGTGCCGGAGTAGCCGGCACCTCAGCCGCTGCCGCCCTGGCCAGCCGGGGCTGGCAGGTGCAGATACTGGAGCGCAATCCGGAACCCGGCCAGGGCGCCTCCGGCAATCTGGCCGGGGTGCTGCGCCCCCTGCCCTCCCTGGACGACAACCCGCTGGCCCGCCTGACCCGTGCCGGTTTTCTTGCCACCCGCAATTATCTGCACGCCCTGGAAGCCGCTGGCCTGCCCATCCGCTGGGGAACCACCGGCGCCCTGCATCTCAGCAAGGATGAAACCCATGCCACCACCCAGGCCCGGGCCGTGCAGAAGCTGAAACTGCCGCCAGAACTGCTGCAGTACCTGGACCGGGATGCCGCCAGCAAATTGCTGGAGTGGCCGGTAGCCCGGGGCGGCTGGTACTTTCCCCTGGGTGGCTGGGTCCAGCCGCCTTCCCTGTGCCGCGCCAATCTCCTGGCCTACCCGGAGCGCATCCAGACCCGCTGCAATTGCCCGGTGGCCGACATCCGTTACCAGCAGGGCCAGTGGCAGGCTCTGGATGCCCAGGGGCAGGTTCTGGCGCTTGCTCCGCATCTGGTGATGGCCAGCGGCATCGATGCCCCCCGCTTCAGCCCCCTGGCCTGGCTGCCCCAGAAGGCGGCCCGGGGCCAGGTCAGCTTGCTGCCAGAACAGGCCACGCCCGCCCTGAAACGGCTGGTCTGCGGCCAGGGCTACGTCACGCCGCTGGTGGATGGCCTGCGCGTCACCGGCGCCAGCTATCAACTAGATGATCCCGAACCGGAAGAGCGGCTGGCGGATCATCAGGACAACCTGAACAAACTCGACGGCCTGCTGCCCGGCTTTGCGGCGGGACTTGATCCGGCCAGCCTCACGGGCCGGGTCGGCTTTCGCCCGGTCTCGCCGGACCGCCTGCCCATGGTCGGCCCGGTGCCCGACCCGAGCCGCCGGGGACGCTCCCGCCACATCCCCGCCTTGCCCGGCCTCTGGTGCATCCAGGGCTTCGGCGCCCGGGGCCTGGTCTGGTCCGTCCTGATGGCCGACCTGCTCGCCAGCCGCATGGAAGGCGAGCCGCTCCCCCTGGAAAACGATCTGGTCGCCGCCCTGAGCCCGGAACGTTTTCTCCTGACTCCCGCACCATCCACGCCGCACCAGCCGCCGCACCAGCCGCCGCACGAGTCATGAGGGCTTGCGCTCGCTGCGATCAACTGCCGCGAGGACTTCCACCTTCAGGTGAGTGGGTGAGTGCGCCCTGCCGGACGCACCATGAAAAACCCGGTCACCGGGACCGGGTTTCTGGCACCCTCACCGCGCGTTTTACTTCTTGCCGTTGACAGCGGCCTTCAGCTTGGCCCCTGCCGTAAACTTGGCGGATCTGGAAGCAGCGATCTTCAGTTCGGCACCCGTTCGGGGATTGCGGCCAGTGCGGGCAGCGCGCTCACCCACGGCGAAAGTACCGAAACCGATCAGGCTGATGCTGTCGCCCTTGGCCAGGGTTTCGGTGATCACGTCCACCAGGCCATCGATGGCATTACCGGCAGCAGCCTTGGAGATGTCGCATTTGGCGGCCAGCGCTTCGATCAGTTCGGTTTTGTTCATGGTGTGCTTTTCCTGTGATAAAAGAATTGGAGACGCGATTATCCACCTCTGGAGAAAATTGCCTAGTCACTGTCAATTTATACAGCCATGAATTGCAGTGGCATGAGCAGAGGCATGACGGCAACCTCGATGCCGGCTAACCCTGGAGCCAATATCCATCCTTGTCCTCGCCCTTCCTGGATTCCCCCTGCCCAGGGGGCGCGGGGACCTGCGCTGGGGCTTATCGCGAACCTCGTGCAACCTCGTGCGAACCTCGCGCAACCTCGCGCAACCTCGTGCGAACCTCGATACCGTCTTGTGACATTGCGCCCTCCCTGCATCAAGAAACCCGGCCCTGTCCCACAACCCCGCCTGTCACACAACCCCGGCCTGTCACAACCCCGACCTGTCACAACCCCGACCTCATCACGGCGGCAGGGCGCCCCGGCAGGCCGGGTCCAGGCATGTTCATGGGTAAATGCCATCGTGCGCGGCTTGCCAGGAGTCGATGTCGAGTCGGGGGAGGGTTATAGGGGAGGGTTATAGGGGAGGGTTATAGGGGAGGGTTATAGGGGAGGATTACGAGGAAGGATCACGGGGGAGAGAATCAGAGGTGAGGATCAAGAAAGCAAAAAGCCAATCCGGAGATTGGCTTCAATCTGGTTTCAATCTGGTTTCAATACCTGTTTCATCAAATGATGGTGCGCCCGGAGCGATTCGAACGCCCGACCCCTTGGTTCGTAGCCAAGTACTCTATCCAGCTGAGCTACGGGCGCGCACATGAAACTTGATGAAACATCGGAAAAATTGGATTTTCCCGATTCTTGCAGTTTTTTCATGACATGACTGCACATGACTGCAGCCTCTTGATTGGCGCGCCCGGAGCGATTCGAACGCCCGACCCCTTGGTTCGTAGCCAAGTACTCTATC
>JANLJE010000066.1:8865-18881 GCA_029255645.1 Comamonadaceae bacterium
CAGCTGAGCTACGGGCGCGCTACAAAAGAGGGCGTATTCTAGTAAAAAAGACTTGGCTTGCCAAGTCTTTTGTTTGTTTCGGGCCGCAAATCAGGCCTTGTCCCGGCTGCCGGAGCCACCCAGCAACTCCAGAATGGCACTCAATTCCTGCTTGAGCTGGTCCATGGTAAGCCGATGGGGTTCGCTCGAAGCCCCCCCTTGCATCAGCCCCTCATCCAGGCGGTTACGGGCGCCACTGATGGTGAAACCCTGGCTGTAGAGCAGTTCCCGGATGCGCCGTACCAGCAACACTTCGTGATGCTGGTAGTAACGCCGGTTGCCACGCCGCTTGACTGGCTTGAGCTGGCTGAATTCCTGCTCCCAATAGCGCAGCACATGGGGTTTGACGCCGCACAGCTCGCTGACTTCACCAATGGTGAAATAGCGCTTGGCCGGGATGGGCGGGAGTTCTTCCCCACCCTGGGTTTTAGGCTTCGCTTCCATCAAAGGATTGCTCCACCTCGGCCTTCAACTTCTGGCTGGCATGAAAGGTGACGACACGACGGGCGGTGATGGGAATTTCCTCGCCCGTCTTGGGGTTGCGCCCGGGGCGCTGGGGCTTGTCGCGCAACTGGAAATTGCCGAAACCGGACAGCTTGACGCCTTCGCCCCGTTCAAGCGCGTTACGGATTTCTTCGAAGAACGCTTCCACCATGTCCTTGGCTTCGCGTTTGTTCAGGCCGACCTGTTCGAACAGGAGGTCGGCAAGCTCGGCTTTGGTGAGGGTCATCATGGTCGGACTTGGGATCATGCCCGCAACTGGGCCGCAAAGTTTTGTTCGAGATATGCCGTGAGATCAGCCAGGGCGGAATCGATCTCCGCTTCTAGCAAAGTGCGTTGAGTATCTTGCATAACTATACGAAAAGCAAGACTTTTCTTCCCTTCCGGGACCCCCTTGCCGAGGTACACATCAAAGAGCTGGAGGTCCTGGATCGGGGCCTTGGCGGCAGCTTTCATGCCCTCCAGCAGGTCCTGCAGGGCCAGTTGCTGATCCACCACCACGGCCAGATCGCGGATCACCGGCTGGAACCTGGAAACTTCCGTATACACCGGCAGGCGGGCCTGGACGGCGGCATCCAGGTCGATCTCGAACAGCACGGGCGGTGTGGGCAAATCATATTTCTGTACCCATTCCGGATGCAGTTCGCCGATACAGCCGATCACCCGGCCATCCCGGCTGACACGGGCGGCCCGGCCGGGATGCAGGGCGGGATGATCAAGACGGGCGAAGCTGAGCCGGGCCGGAGCCAGCAGGGCTTCCAGGTCGCCCTTCAGGTCGAAGTAATCCACCTTGCGGCCATCATTGCCCCAACCTTCAGGCCGGGCCGGGCCGTAGGCCAGGGCGGCCAGGCGCCAGGGCTGGTCATAGCCGGGCACGGGCGCGGCACCGGCGTCACGCAAAAAGCAGCGGCCCTGCTCGAACAGGCGCACCCGGGACTGCTTACGCTTCAGGTTGGTGGACAGGTTTTCCACCAGACCGCCGATCAGGCTGGAGCGCATCACCGCAAGCTGGCTGGCGATGGGGTTGGCGAGCCGGATCGGGTTCATGTTGGCGGCGAAATCCTGCTCCCAGGCTTCCTGGACGAAGGCGAAATTGATCACTTCCTGAAAGCCCCGGTCGGCAAGCAGCTGTCGCACCCGGAACAGGGGACGCCGCGTTTCTTCCTGGGGCAGCATGGCCAGCGTGCCCACGGGCGCCGGGGCGGGGATGTTGTCATAGCCGTGCAGGCGGGCCACTTCCTCGATCAGGTCGGCCTCGATTTCCATGTCGAAGCGGTAGCTCGGCGGGGTGACGATGAAGTCATCCCCTTCCCGGACAAAGGGCAGCGCCAGGCGGCCCAGCAGGGCGGCAATCTCGTCGGCGCTGAAGGCCAGGCCCAGCACCTTCTTCACCCGGGCGGTACGCAGGCGCACGGGTGGGTGCTCGGGCAGTTCCCCTCGCGCTTCGGTGATCGGGCCGGCCTCGCCGCCGCAGATTTCCAGGACCAGGGCGGTGGCCCGTTCCAGGGCGTTCAGGGTGTTGCCGAAATCCACCCCGCGCTCGAAGCGGTGGGAGGAATCGCTGGAGAAGTTGTAGCGCCGGGCCCGGCCGGCAATGGCCTTGGGCGCGAAGAAGGCGGATTCCAGAAATATTTCCGTGGTCTCCAGAGTGACGCTGCTGGCCTCGCCGCCCATGATCCCGGCCAGGGCCAGGGGCTGGCTGTCGTCGGCAATCACCAGCACGTCTTCGGCCAGGGTGAGGGTCTGGCCGTTGAGGAGCTTCAACGATTCGCCCGCCCTGGCCATGCGGGCCCGCACGCTGCCCTTCAGTTTGGCGTTGTCGAAGGCGTGCAGGGGCTGGCCCAGTTCCAGGAGCACATAGTTGGTCACATCCACCAGGGCGGAGATGCTGCGCAGACCGCTACGTTCCAGACGGCGGCGCATCCACTCGGGCGTCGCCGCCCTGGCATTCACGCCGCTGATCACCCGGCCGCAATAGCGGGGACAGGCCAGGCTGGCTTCCAGGACGACCGGACGGCTGGCGTGGGTGCTCACCGGAGCGGGCCGGATGTCCGGATAGGTGGCGGGGGTGCCGGTCAGGGCGGCCACTTCCCGGGCGATGCCGGTGAGGGACAGGCAGTCGGCCCGGTTGGGGGTGAGCTTCAGGGTATAGATCTGGTCATCCAGGTCCAGGTAACTGCGGAGGGAAGTGCCCACGGGGGCGTCGGCGGGCAGTTCCAGGAGGCCGGAGGCGTCCTCGGCGAGGCCCAGTTCCTTGGCCGAGCAGAGCATGCCGCTGGATTCGATGCCACGCACCTTGGCCACCTTGATCCTGAAATCCCCGGGCAGCCTGGCCCCGGGCAGGGCGCAGGGCACCTTGAGGCCGGGGGCCACGTTGGGGGCGCCGCAGACGATCTGCAGGGGGGTGCCGCTGCCGCTCATGGGCCCGATATCGACCTGGCAGACCTTGAGGCGGTCCGCATCCGGGTGCTTGACCACTTCCAGGACCTGGGCCACCACCACCTGGTCGAAGGCGGGAGCCACCGGCTCTAGTTCCTCCACTTCCAGACCGGCCATGGTCAGAAGATGGGATAGCTCGGCACTGGACAGGGCAGGATTGACGAAGGTTCTCAGCCAGGATTCGGAGAATTTCATGGGTCGCTCGTGGTATGGGGTCTAGGGGTGCGGGTCCAGGGGTGCGCAGCAGGAGCCGGAGGGCGGATCGGCGCGGTTCAGACGAACTGGCGCAAAAAGCGCAAGTCGCCTTCAAAGAACAGGCGCAGGTCGTTCACGCCGTAGCGCAGCATGGTCAGGCGGTCGGGGCCGAAGCCGAAGGCAAAGCCGGTGTAGCGCTCCGCGTCGATGCCGGCATGGGCGAGCACGTTGGGATGCACCATGCCGCAGCCGGCAATTTCCAGCCAGCGGCCCTTCAGGGCGCCGCTCATGAAGGCCACGTCGATCTCGGCGGAGGGCTCGGTGAAGGGAAAGAAGGAAGGGCGAAAGCGCACCTGCAGGTCATCCGTCTCGAAAAAGCGCTTGAGGAAGTCGGCGATCACTCCTTTGAGGGCGGCGAAGGAGACATCCTCGCCCACCCACAGGCCTTCCACCTGATGGAACATGGGGGAATGGGTGGCATCGGAATCGACCCGGTAGACGCGGCCGGGCGCGATGATGCGGATTTCCGGCAGACTCGCCTGGCCGGCGTATTTGGCCACATGGGCCTGCAGGTAGCGAGCCTGGATGGGGCTGGTGTGGGTGCGCAGCAGCACGTTCTTCGCCACCTGGCCCTGCTCGTCGAGCAGGTAGAAGGTATCGTGCATGGAGCGGGCCGGATGCTCCTCGGGGGTGTTGAGGGCGGTGAAGTTGAAGAAATCTTCCTCGATCTCCGGGCCGTCGGCGACGGAAAAGCCGATGGAACGAAACAGGGCCTCGATGCGTTCCAGGGTGCGGGTCACCGGGTGCAGCCCTCCCCTCTCCTCGCCCCGCCCGGGCAGGGTCACATCCAGCGCCTCCTCGGCCAGACGGGCCTCCAGGGCGGCCCGCCTGATGTCTTCCCGGCGGGCGTTCAAAGCCGTTTCCACGGCGACCTTGGCCTGATTGATGGCGGCGCCGGCGGCCTTCTTTTCTTCCGGCGACAGCTTGCCCAGGCCCTTGAGCAATTCGGTTATCTGGCCGCTCTTGCCCAGGTAGCGGGCTTTCACCTGCTCCAGAGCATCCGGGTCATTGATGGCGGCAAAGGCAGCTTCTGCTGCGCGGACGATGAGGTCGAGATCTTGCATGGGTCACACCCTGAAATGGAAAAAGGAGGCTTGCGCCTCCTTCCTTTTAAGCGGCTGAAGTAAGCGGCAGCCGTTCAGCAGATCTGGGTTCAGGCGCCCAGCTGGGCCTTGGCCTGACTGGCCAGGGCAGCAAAGGCGGCCTTGTCGAACACAGCCAGATCGGCCAGAACCTTGCGGTCCACTTCGATGTTGGCCTTCTTCAGGCCATTCATGAAGGTGCTGTACTTCATGCCCAGTTCGCGCGAAGCGGCGTTGATACGGGCAATCCACAAGGAGCGGAACTGACGCTTCCTTTGACGACGGTCACGGTAAGCATATTGACCGGCTTTCATCACCGCCTGCTTGGCGATGCGATAGACGTTCTTGCGCCGACCGCGGTAACCCTTGGCCTGCTCCAGAACCTTCTTGTGACGCGCGCGCGCCGTTACACCACGTTTGACTCTTGGCATGTTCTATCTCCTTACGCGTAGGGCATCATGGCGCGGACAGAAGCCACGTCGCGCGCGTGAATACCGGTCACACCGCGCAGTTGACGCTTGCACTTGGTGGTCTTCTTGGTGAGGATGTGGCGCTTGAACGCCTGGCCGCGCTTGATCGTACCGCCAGCACGGACCGTGAAGCGCTTTTTGGCGCTGCTCTTGGTCTTCATTTTGGGCATGGTTAGCTCCTCATGTCATGGCGTCAGGTGGCCTCCTGCGGAGACGCTTGCACTACCCGACGTCACTTTTCTTGACCGGCCGCCGAAACGGCCCGTCGAAACTTTTGAAACCCGGGCTCGATTACTCGGCTGCCGCCTTTTCACCGGGCTTCTTCTTGACGGGGCCGATGATCATGATCATCTGGCGCCCTTCCATCTTGGGCATCTGCTCGACCACCCCATAGGGTTCCAGGTCAGTCTTGATCCGCTCCAGCTGGCGCATGCCGAATTCCTGGTGGGCCATTTCACGGCCCCGGAAACGCAGGGTCACCTTGACCTTGTCTTCTTCCGACAGGAAACGGATCATGTTGCGCAGCTTGATCTGATAGTCATTTTCGTCAGTACCGGGCCGGAGTTTGATTTCCTTGACCTGGACCTGCTTCTGCTTCAGCTTCGCTTCATGGGCCTTTTTGGCCTCCTGGTACTTGAATTTGCCGTAATCCATGATCCGGCACACCGGCGGCTGGGCCAGCGGTGCAATTTCAACCAGATCCAGACCCGCTTCTTCTGCGAGATGCAGTGCTTGCCTGGAACTTACGACCCCCAATTGTTCGCCTTCTTCTCCAAGGAGCCGGATTTCCGGCACATTGATTTCTTCGTTGAGGCGATGCGACTTGTTCAGAGCGATGGTTAGACTCCCAAAACGGACAAAAACTAAGCCGTGCTTCCACGCGTTGCAGCTTCTTGCTGAAGCCGCTGGATCAGGTCATCCAGGCGCATCTGGCCCAGATCCTGACCACCGCGAGTACGCACGGCAACCAGATTTTCTGCCTTTTCCTTATCCCCTACGATGAGCTGGTAAGGCAGTCGGTTCAAACTATGTTCGCGGATTTTATAGGTAATTTTTTCGTTACGCAAATCCACCTCGGCGCGGATGCCCGCCTGGCGCAGCTTTTTCACCACTTCGTCCGCATATCCGGCCTGATGTTCGGAAATATTCATGACAACCACCTGAATCGGCGCCAGCCACAGCGGGAAAGCCCCGGCATGATGCTCGATCAGGATGCCGACGAAGCGTTCCAGGGAGCCAAACAGGGCTCGGTGCAGCATGACCGGCCGCTTGTGGGTGTTGTCGGACGCCACGTAATGGATGTCGAAACGCTCGGGCAGATTCATGTCGACCTGCAAGGTGCCGCATTGCCAGTCCCGGCCAATGGCGTCGCGCAGCACGAATTCGAGCTTGGGACCATAGAAAGCGCCCTCCCCCGGAAACAGGGTGTATTCCACGCCCATGTGCTCCAGCGCCTGGGCCAGGGCCCCTTCGAGCTTGTCCCAGGTTGCGTCGGAACCAATGCGGTTTCCGGGCCGGGTGGAGAGCTTGACGCGCACGTTCTCGAAACCAAAATCCTTGTAGATTTCAAAGATCAGCTTCACCACCTCGCGGCACTCGGCTTCCATCTGATCCTCGGTACAGAAGATATGGGCATCGTCCTGGGTGAAGTGGCGCACCCGCAGCAGGCCATGCAGGGCACCGGAAGGCTCGTAGCGGTGCACCTTGCCGAACTCGGCCATGCGCAGCGGCAGGTCCCGATAGCTCTTGATGCCATGGGCGTACATCGAGACGGCACCGGGGCAGTTCATGGGCTTCAAGGCAAAGACCCGCCCGTCCTCGGTCTGGGTGGTGAACATGTTTTCCCGGTAATTGAACCAGTGCCCGGAAATTTCCCAGAGGCTGCGGTCCATCACGTCAGGAGTATTCACTTCCACGTAACCTGCCTTTTCCTGACAGTCACGCATATAGGTGACCAATTTCTGGAACAAGAACCAGCCCTTGGGATGCCAGAACACGGAACCTGGCGCTTCTTCCTGGAAGTGGAACAAGTCGAGGCGCTGGCCGAGCTTGCGATGGTCGCGCTTTTCCGCCTCTTCGAGCATGTGCAGGTAGGCTTCCAGCTCATCCTTCCTGGCCCAGGCGGTGCCGTAGATGCGCTGCAGCATTTCGTTTCTGGAATCGCCGCGCCAGTAAGCCCCCGCCACCTTCATCAGCTTGAAGACCTTGAGCTTGCCGGTGGAAGGCACATGGGGGCCACGGCAAAGGTCGATGAAATCGCCTTCCCGGTACAACGAGACTTCCTGGTCTGCAGGAATGGCTTCGATCAGCTCAGCCTTGTACTTCTCGCCCTGGGCCAGGAAGAATTTGATCGCCTCATCACGCGACCAGACTTCACGGCTGACGGGAATGTCGCGCTTTACCAGCTCCGCCATCTTCTTTTCGATGGCCGCCAGATCCTCCGGGGTGAAGGGACGCTTGTAGGCAAAATCGTAGTAGAACCCATTGTCGATCACCGGGCCGATGGTCACCTGGGCGTCAGGGAACAGCTCCTTGACGGCATAGGCCAGCAGGTGGGCGGTGGAGTGGCGGATGATTTCCAGCCCCTCGGCATCCTTGTCGGTGAGGATGGCCAGCGCCGCATCCTGCTCGATGGAGAAGGAGGTATCCACCAGCTTGCCATCCACCTTGCCGGCCAGGGCAGCCTTGGCCAGCCCGGTGCCGATACTGGCCGCCACTTCGGCCACGGTCACCGGACCGGGGAATGAACGGATGGAACCATCGGGCAATTTGATATCGGGCATGATCGGGGGCCTCGGGCAAAAAAAAAGTGCGGCAGAGCCGCACTTTTTCCATTACATCGACGAATGCGAACTCGCTCAGGACTTCTGAACTGTCGTGCTTGTAGTTCGGAAAAACATCACGAATTGCTCCATCAGGAAGTTGGTAGGCGCGATTGGACTCGAACCAACGACCCCCACCATGTCAAGGTGGTGCTCTAACCAGCTGAGCTACGCGCCTGAATCGAAGGCCGCATTATAGGCACCCAACAACCAAAGTCAACACGATTTTGCAAAAACCACGCCCTGGACGAACAAGTTTACAATGCCAGCCCGACACCCCGGGAAGGCCGGGACTACCAGATCAGGATCAGGCTATGTGCGGCATTTGCGGGGAACTTCGTTTTGATGGCCAGGCGGCGGACCTGACGGCCCTCGGCCGGATGATGGAGGCCATGCAGCGGCGCGGCCCGGACCATGGCGGCAGTTTTTCCGATGGGCCCATGGCCTTCGGTCACCGGCGCCTGGCCATCATCGATCTCTCGGAAAGCTCCGACCAGCCCATGCACGATGCGGAGCTAAAGCTCGCCCTGGTGTTCAATGGCACCCTCTACAACTACCGGGAATTGCGGCGGGAACTCGCCGGCATGGGCTACCACTTCTTTTCCGAGGGCGATACGGAGGTCATCCTCAAGGCCTACCATGCCTGGGGTGAAGCCTGCCTCGAACGGTTCGACGGCATGTTTGCCTTCGCCCTCTGGGACCAGCACCGGCACACCCTGTTCCTGGCCCGCGACCGCTTCGGCATCAAGCCCCTCTACCTGACCCGGAACGGCCAGCGCCTGCGCTTTGCCTCCAGCCTGCCGGCGCTGCTTGCCGGTGGCGACGTGGAACGGGACCTGGACCCGGCAGGACTGCAGTTTCAATTCACCCTGCACGGCTCGGTGCCCGCCCCGCACACGATACTCAAGGAAGTGCAAAAACTTCCCCCCGCTACCAGTCTTAGCCTCGACGGGCGCGGCAACGTCCAGGAACGCACCTACTGGCGTCTCACGGCGCAGCGGCCGGCCGCGCCGCTGAGCGAAACCGGGCAGCTCGAGGCGATCCGGGAAAAACTACAGGCCGCCGTGGCGCGCCAGCATCTGGCCGCCGACGTGCCGGTGGGGGTGCTGCTATCCGGCGGGCTCGACTCCAGCCTGCTGGTGGCCTTGCTGGCGGAACAAGGACATGCTGACATCCCCACCTTCTCGGTGGGCTTTCAGGACCAGCCCGAAGAAAAGGGGGACGAATTCCATTACTCGGAACTCGTGGCCCGGCGCTTTGGCAGCCGCCACCACGAGTACCTGATCCCGGATGCCGAGGTGCTGGAAAATCTGCCCGAAGCCATCGCCGCCATGGCCGAACCGATGTTCAGCCAGGACAACGTCGCCTTCTACCTGCTCGCCCGGGAGGTGAAGAAGGAGGTCAAGGTGGTGCTCTCCGGCCAGGGCGCCGACGAGGTGTTTGGCGGCTATTTCTGGTATCCGCTGATGCATGCCGAGCCCGATAGCCTGCCCCCCCTCGAACGTTTCGCGCGCCACTACTTCGACCGGCGCCATCCGGAATATCTGGAACTGATCGCCCCGGAATATGCTACCGCCGACCATGCCAGCGCCCTGCTTGCGAGCCGGCTCAGCGAACCCGGGGCCGACACCTTTTTGGATCAGGTGCAGCGCCTCGATGTCACCACCCTGATCGTGGACGACCCGGTCAAGCGGGTGGATAACATGACCATGGCCTGGGGCCTGGAAGCGCGGGTGCCCTTTCTGGATCAGGAACTGGTCGAGGCCGCCCTGCGCCTGGCCCCGGAACTGCGCCTGAGGGAAGGCGGAAAATATCCGCTCAAGCACATCGCCCGGGGCCTGTTGCCGGACGAGATCATCGACCGGCCGAAGGGCTATTTCCCCACCCCGGCCCTCAAATACCTGCGCGGCGGTTTTTTGCAGTTCATCCAGGAAACCTTGAATTCCCGCGCCTGCCGGGAGCGCGGCCTGTACCAGCGCCCCTATGTGGAACGCCTGCTGGCAGAGCCCCTGAGCCACTTCACCCCTTTGCACGGCAACAAGCTCTGGCACCTGGCCGTGCTGGAAGCCTGGCTGCAGCAGCATGTGGACCCGCTGAGGGACCGCTGAGGGACCGCTGAGGGAGAAGTGGCTCCGTTTGTTTGAACAACTTTCCCCGATTTATAAATGGACTCCGGGCGGGTTGCCAAAGGTGCAGAGTCGTCCACGGCGGCGGTGGTCGCTTGCGACGAACCGACCGACGCGGTGGGCAACTCGGGGCGCACCAGAAATTTCTTTTTATGCAGCCTCGACCCGTTTGGGTAGCATGCGAGCCCCCATGAAGGGGGGCTGCAGATGCCGTTCGTCAATGCGGTGCATGAGCGCCAAATCGGCATCGCTGACCGGGCGCGGCAGGTAGTACACCGTGCC
>JANLJE010000067.1 GCA_029255645.1 Comamonadaceae bacterium
ACCCGCTCGCCGGTCCACTGCCAATAGACGCGGGGAATGACGATGATCGGGAGCGCCGGATGCGGTTCCGGCCTGACTTCGGCGGTCACGTCGCCGGCGGGCTCGTCCTGGTCGGTATAGCCGGAAAAATTCTCGGCAATGCGCTCGGCATTGCGGCATTCACCGGCGAAATCGAGTTCGCGGCGCAGCGACTGGGTGAACTGACGCACCACTTCCTGCGGGTGGAAACTGCGCAGATCCGGATTTTCTTTTTCGATGAGCTCCGCCAGCCTGGCGAGCCAGCGCAAGTCGGCCTCGATGACCGGCCGGATGCCGGGCCGGCGGACCTTGACCACCACCGCACTGCCGTCTTCGAGACGGGCGCGGTATACCTGGGCGATGGAGGCCGCGGCCAGCGGCTCGAAATCGAAGGCGGTGAACACCGCCTCGGGCGGCGCGCCCAGGTCTTCACACAGCTGCTGATGGACGTCGGCCCAGGGCGCGGCGGGCGTGCTGTCCTGCAGCTTGCCGAATTCGGTGATCCATTCCGGTTCGAACAGATCGATGCGGGTGGCCAGCATCTGGCCGAGCTTGACGAAAGTCGGCCCCAATTCTTCCATCGCCCGGCGCACCCGCGCCGGCGGTTCAAGCTGCGCCAGTTCCTGCGCTTCGTTCCAGTGCAGCGCCCGCCCGGTCCGCTCCAGCAGGTTCGCCAGCCCCATCCGGCGCACCATATCGCCGAAGCCGTAGCGGATCAGGATCGAGGCGATGTCGTGCAGGCGGCCGAGGTCACGCACGGCCGTCACGGCCTGCCACAGCATCAGTCGCCCTTGTCTTTGGTATGGCCAGGCCTGATGCGAGCGGCCACGCCAGTGAGCACGCCAGCTGCGATTTGACGCAGCAGGTCGGAAGTGGCCTGCGCCAGGTGCAGTCCGGTCGCGACCTGGGTGCGGCCTGCGGCTTCGAGCTGTTGCACGATGACGGGCACAGTTTCTTTCAGTTGCCGGCCCACCGCAGAGCCATGAATGCGGATATGCGTCACGATGTCGCTGAAAATTTCGTGTGCGACATCCTTGACGCCCGAGGCCGAGGCTTGCAGGGTTTCGAGCAACATCGCTTCCAGGCTTTCCAGGTCGGAGCGCGCGCGAGAGAGGTCTTCCCTGGAAAAGGTCTGCGCCCGGGACGCCGCTTCTTCCAGCGCCAGTCTGGAGGCTTCGGCCAGCTGCGCCAACGCCGCGTCCAGCCCGGCGACAGCCTCTTTGATCTGTGCCCGGGCGCGGTCGGTTTGTGCCGCGGAGTGCTGCAGTTCCTTTTGCACACCGGCCCGCGCGCCGTTCAGCACGGCACCCATGATCTGCCGCAGGGATTCGATATCGAACGAGTGCGTACCGATCTTGCGCAAGGTGAGCTGCCGCACAGTCTCCTGCACATCGTGCCCGCGTTCGACGGCGCTACACACCTCGGCTTCGAGCGCCGCAATGTCGTTGGCAACGTTCAGGGTGTTGTCTGTTTCGTCTTGCATGATGAGGGTCCTCAAAAAAAGAGAGCATGAAGGGTACGGTGACAGGATGCTGCCATGCACTGCGGTAGTGCAACTTTTTTTCTGTTTTTCTGTAACTCCGTACAGCCGCGAGGGCAGTTTGCGGCGGTCGATGCCATGCTGGCAAGCCGGGATGGAGTTTGCCGCGCCGCCCTTTCGCGTCGCATTCTGCCAGAAGCGCGGCAACGAGGCGCCGGCAAAAAGCGGTGCCGGGAAAGAGGGCAGCAACCCGGGAACACCGCTCGAATTCGCACTCGATGCGTTCGATGCCACTTGATTCACGGCCCTGGATTCAAGACCCTGGGTGCTGCGCGGCATGGAGCGCCTGGCGGTGCAGCGCCAGGAAGGGGCAGGTTGATCAGCTCAACCGGCCAGGGCCGGCAACTGCTCGCTGAACAACACATAGCCCCCCAGCACGGCGAAGATCAGGGCGGCAATGCCATGCACCAGCTTCACCGGCATTTTCGCCGCCATCCGGTCACCAATCAGCACGGCGGGGACATTGGCGATCATCATCCCGAACGTCGTCCCCGCCACCACCGCAAAAAGACTGGCGTACCGGGCGGCCAGGGCCACGGTCGCGACCTGGGTCTTGTCGCCCATTTCAGCCAGAAAGAAGGCAATCAGGGTGGTCCAGAAAACGCCGAAGCGGGGCGAGACGCTGGACGTTTCATCGTCCAGCTTGTCGGGAACCAGCATCCAGCCGGCCATGAGGATGAAGGAAATGCCCAGCACCCAGCGCAAGGTATCAGGCCCCATCAGGTGGGTGAGCCAGCTCCCCACGGCGCCGGCCAGGGCATGATTGGCCAGGGTGGCCACGAGGATGCCGACGATGATGGGCCAGGGCTTTTTGTAGCGCGCGGCAAGCAGGAAGGACAGTAGCTGGGTCTTGTCGCCGATTTCGGCGAGGGCCACGATACCGGTGGCGATGAGGAAGGCGTCCATGGTCTTGAGTGCTCCGGGCCGGGAAAAATACCCATGACCACGCCACTCCCCGGCCCAGCAAAGGTGCGCGATCAAAGGTCTTGCCAAGAAGGTCTTGCCAAGAAGGTCTTGCCAAGTCGGAACCGCCTGCACCATGCCCCCGGCGGTGCGGCGGCAAGCCGGTTGATGCAGGCCCACGGCGCGAGGCGTGGCGGCTACTCCCCAATGAGGGGGCGGATTCTACGGGATTTTGCGGCGCGGCAAAAGGCCCGACCCCTGCCCGACCCCTGCCCGACCCCTGCCCGACCCCTGCCCGGGCGGCCGCCTGTTCCTTGCCGCCTATTCCTTGCAGCTGAAGGCCTTGCTGAAGGCCCCCGCCACTACATGGGCGGCGGGCACCGTGCTGTTGGCGGGAAACGGCGGCTGCCGGTCCAGGTAGGCCAGCACGGCCCGCACCAGGCGCACCCGCGCTTCGATCTCCCGGGGCGGGCAGAACGCATCGATGCGCACCCCCACCTTTTCGGCCAGGCGGTCGGCGATGTCGTAGCCATCAAGAAAACCATCCAGATAATTGAGACAACGGCTGCTTTTGACGGAATGGAAGATGTCCGTGCTTTTTTGCCCGGTGAGCAGGATTTCCGCGGCCAGACAATCCTCCTGCAGTTCCGGGCCGGTATAGGCATGAGCCAGCAGGGGCAGGGCACACAACAGGCCAAGCAGAAATTTGCGCATGGGAATCTCCGGGAATCAGTTGCCAGTAGTGAAACGGAAAGGGACGGCGAGGGTGCCGCCCGGCGCCTCGATCAGAAACGAGACCTGCCAGTTCATGGCCCCGGTCACGCAGATGGGCAGATTGCCCTGGCCGGCGAACTGGCCCGGCGCGGTCGGTTTCAGGCGGATCTGGTTGAACCCCATATCCATCTCCACGCCGGAAAAATCCACCTGCACGCCGGTCGCCGCGAGTCCGCCCAGCCGGGCCTGGATCTGCAGGGGTTTCAGGACGGGGATCGGGCGGGGGGCGATTTCAACCTGTAACACTCCCTTGCCGGGCAGACGGACGCTGCAGGCTCCCCGGTTCAGGTCGCAGGTCGAGACCGGCAGGGTCTGGTCCCGGGGCGGCAGCCGCTGCGGCCCCAGCCACAGGCCCAGGCCCAGCAGGGATGCCAGGGCCAGGCCCAGGAGCAGGTGGGTGCGGGTGCGTTTTTCCAAGGTCGAGGCGGGCCGAAAAAGGAGCATTTTACCCCTCGCCGCCGGGGACGCTGCGCCAGAAATGCTATCCTCGCCGCCATGAATTTTGCCCGCTCACCCCGCCCGGCCCGTAAAACCCCGCCCCGTCCGGCTGCGGACGACATCGGCACCGGACCGTCCCGGCTGATCTGCTTCAACAAGCCCTACGGGGTGTTGAGCCAGTTCACCCCGGAAGGCCGCTGGCAGGGGCTCGAGGATTTCATCCACATCCCCGGCGTGTATGTGGCGGGCCGGCTGGATGCAGATAGCGAAGGCTTGCTGCTGCTCACCGACAACGGCAAGCTCCAGGCCCGCATTGCCGACCCCAGGTTCAAACTGGAAAAAACCTACTGGGTGCAGGTCGAAGGCGTGCCGGATGAAGCGGCCCTAAAAGCCCTGCGCCAGGGCGTGCCACTCAAGGATGGCCCCAGCCGTCCGGCCCGGGCCCGGCACCTCGATCCCCCGCCCGGACTGTGGGAACGCCAGCCGCCGGTGCGTTTTCGCCAGGCCATTCCCACCACCTGGATCGAACTTGCCATCCGCGAAGGCCGTAACCGCCAGGTGCGGCGCATGACCGCCGCCGTGGGTTTTCCCACCCTGCGCCTGATCCGCGCCGCCATCGGCCCCTACACCCTCGCCGGACTGGCACCGGGGGAGTGGCGCGAGCTCAGGGGCCAGCCCCAGGACCTGCTGCCCGTTCCCCCTCATGATTCCGAGCCCTCATGATCCCGAGCCCTCATGATTCCGAGCCCTTATAATCCCGGAAAAAAATCCTGGAAAAAACAGTTTCACCGCCTCGGCGCCAGGGTCGCCCAGGATAATCAAGGGCAGCCAGAGCAGCCCGCCTCCCCCACCCGGGGAAGAAAGCTGCGCTTCGAGCCCGGGGTGGCAACAACTTTTTGCGACAATTTGCGTCTGTCCGCCTTTGCGATGCGGTTTCAAAGAGAATTCCCGCCCATGAAAATACTACGCCTTGCCACCTTGCTGCTCGGCCTTGCCAGCAGCGCCGCCGCCCTGGCCCAGATGCCGCGCATGGAGCTGACCGCCGGCTTCCACCGCATCGAAGCCGAGGTCGCCGCCACCCAGGCCGACCGGATGCAGGGCCTGATGCAACGCCGCAACCTGGGCCCCAACCAGGGCATGCTGTTTATCTTCCCCCAGGCCCAGCGCCACTGCATGTGGATGAAAAACACCGTGCTGCCGCTCTCCGTGGCCTTCCTGGACGAGGAGGGCAGGATCCTCAACATCCGCGACATGCAGCCCCAGACCGAGAACAACCACTGCGCCGATGCCCCGGCCCGCTTTGCCCTGGAGATGAACCAGGGCTGGTTTGCCGCCAAGGGCATCAAGCCCGGCATGGGCATCGGTGGGCTGCAGCGCGCTCCCGCCGCCCGATGACGGGTTTGCCGCACAGGCAATGGCGGCACAACCTTGCGGGCCGGCCGGCCATGCGCACCTGGCTCACGGCACGGGATTCCCTCACCGCCCGGCTCAGGGCCTGTTGCCTGCATTTTGAAGTGCGCTGCCTGAGCCAGCGCCTGGAAGCCCTGGGCCCCGAGGAAGCCGCCTGCCTGCACCTCCGCCCCGGCCGCCTCGCCTGGGTACGGGAAGTGCTGCTGCTCACCGACGGCAGCCCTGCCATCTTTGCCCATACCGTCATGGCACGCCAGCCCCGCCATCCCTTCGATCTGCGCTTTTCCGCCCTGGGGGAGCGTTCCCTGGGCAGCCTGCTGTTCTCTGACCCGGGCATTGCCCGGGGCCCGCTGGAATTCCTGCGGCTTGACCGGCGCCACCCCCTGTTTCAGCGGGCCCAAACCGCGCTCGCCCCCCTGCCCGCCCGTCTCTGGGCGCGCCGTTCCCTTTTTGGTCGCCAGGCCAAGGGAGTGCTGGTCACCGAACTGTTCCTGCCCTCGATCCTGAGCCTCGATCCTGAGCCTCGATCCTGAGCCTCGATCCTGAGCCTCGATCCTGAGCCTCAACCCCCGCCCTCAGACGGCTTGAGCGCAGGAATCAGGCCATCCGCTCCTCCATGATGCCGCCCATGCCCTGGTCCCGCCGGGCAGGGGCAAGAATGGCACGCCAGGGCCAACCCCGGGAAATGACTTCGAGCCCGCTCCGCGCCTTGCCCTTTGCCGCCCCTGGGAGCACAATCCCGCGCCATGCAGCAATTTGACCTGATCATCGTCGGCGGCGGTCTGGCCGGTGCCAGCCTCGCCGTCGCCTTGCGCGAAAGCCGCCTCAGAATCGCTCTGGTGGAAACCTGTGCCCCCCAGCCTCCCGAGGGCTGGGATGCGCGCATCTACGCCATCAGCCCCGCCAATGCGGAATACCTGCAACGCATCGGCGCCTGGGAGCACCTGGACCGGGAGCGCATGGCCCCGATCCGGGCCATGGAAGTGTTTGGCGACCAAGGCGGCAGGCTCGCTTTCAGCGCCTATGAAACCGGCGTGGCCGAACTGGGCTGGATCCTGGAATCCTCGCTGATGGCCCGTGAGCTCTGGGAAAGCGTCAAGCGCCAGGCCAATGTCACCCGTTTCTGCCCGGCCCGTCCGGCCCGCCTGGAATTTCGCCACGATGCCGCCGTGCTCACCCTGGAGGAGGGTGTCGTCCTCTCTGCCCGCCTGCTGGCCGGGGCCGACGGCCGGGATTCCTGGGTGCGCCGCCAGGCCGGCCTGGAAGCGCACATCACCCCTTATGAGGAAAAGGGGGTGGTCGCCAATTTCGCCACGGAAAAACCGCACCGGGGCATTGCCTACCAGTGGTTTCGCGCCGACGGCGTGCTTGCCTACCTGCCCCTGCCCGGCCGGCGCATGTCGATCGTCTGGTCCACCCCGGATGCCCAGGCGGACGAGCTGTGCGCCCTCCCCCCCGCCGCCCTGGCCGAGCGGGTGGCCGCGGCCGGGGGCGAGATGCTGGGCCGCCTAGAAACCCTCACCCCTGCCGCCGCCTTTG
This sequence comes from Comamonadaceae bacterium, assembly GCA_029255645.1. Taxonomy (GTDB): domain Bacteria; phylum Pseudomonadota; class Gammaproteobacteria; order Burkholderiales; family Rhodocyclaceae; genus Azovibrio. The sequence goes on from JANLJE010000067.1 coordinate 6,623, forward strand.
CCCTGCGCCTCATCCGGGTGCCCCGCACGGTGGCGCCCCGGCTCGCCCTGCTCGGCGATGCGGCCCACGGCATCCACCCCCTGTCCGGCCACGGCATCAACCTCGGCTTTCAGGATGCCAAGGTGCTCGCCGGGCTGCTCGCCGGCGCCCAGCCCTGGCAGGACATCGGCGAGGAACGCTTCTTGCAGCGCTACCAGCGGGCACGCCAAGAGGAAACCCGCCTCATGCAGGGCACGACCGATGCCCTGCGCCGCCTGTTCCGGGCCAATCTCCCCGGCCTTGCCCCGCTGAGAAACCTCGGCCTGTCCCTGACCGACAGGCTCGCCCCCCTCAAAAGCCAGCTGGTGCGCTACGCCCTTGGCGCCTTTTGAGCCTGAGACATACAAGCCAGAGACATACACGCCAGAGACATACACGCCAGAGACATACACGCCACAGGCCCGGCCTTGCCCCCATCACCCCAAGGAGCTTCAATGTTCAAGCCATTACTTCCCCTGGTCCTGGCCGCCGGCCTGGCCTTACCCGCCCTGGCCCAGGAGGCCAACGTCAAGAAAGCCATCGAGGCCAAGCTCGGCGCCCCGGTCACGAGCGTCACCAAGGCCGGTTACCTGGGGCTCTATGAAGTCTATTTCGACGGCCAGATCCTCTACACGGACGAGAAGGTCAGCGCCATCCTGGCCGGCAACCTGATTGACGCCAAGACCATGACCAGCGTCACCGAAGAACGGATGAAGAAGCTGAACGCCATCAAGTTCTCCGACCTGCCCCTGAATCAGGCCATCAAGCAGGTGAAGGGCAATGGCAAGCGGGTCCTGGTCACCTTCGAGGACCCCAACTGCGGCTACTGCAAGCGTCTGGCCAAGGATCTGGCCAAGCTGGACAACATCACCCTCTACACCTTCCTCTACCCCATCCTGTCCGAGGATTCCATCAAGAAATCCCGCCAGATCTGGTGCGCCGCCGACCAGGCCAAGGCCTGGAACGACTGGATGCTCAAGGGCAAGGTCCCCGCGGGCAAGGAGGATTGCGACACCACCGCCATCATCAACAACCAGGAATTCGGCCAGAAACTGCGCATCACCGGCACCCCCACCCTCTTTTTTGCCGACGGCGAGCGGGTCGGCGGTGCCATCCCCATGGCCCGCATCGAACAGAAGCTGAACAGCATCAAGTAGGGCGCCCGCCGCCCCGCAAGGGAAGAACCGGGTTCGGGATGAGCCCTCGTTCCGGGCATGGCGCCTGACGGCGGATACGTTCGATTCCACAGGCCGGGGCCGCCTTGCCCAGCCATGGGGGCGCCGGGCTTATCCGGCCTGCGCCTCGCGCTACGCCCCGCTTCTGCCTGGCCTCCCGTCCGGCGATTCAGCGTGTTCTGACGGTGGTGGCGGCGGCGCGGAGTCGGGCTTCATTTTCGGCCAGCACGCGCTCGTAAATGAGCGGGGTGCCGCGCTGGGGGCGTCCGCCCAGTTCGTACAGCCCGTCCAGTTCGAACTGGGCTTGCATGCTGGAAAACTCATTGACCAGAGCAATGTTCAGCACATCGAGCACCGGTTGCCAGCCGGCGTCATCGCCTTGGACGCGCCGCACCAGGAGCCGCGGATTGAACTGATAGCCCCCCCCGGGTCAGGCGCTTGAACAGGCCGCGGTTGTAGGCGTAATCACGGTCCACCTCGTTGCGCGACAGCACCTGGCTGATGGCGCTGCGCTTACGCCGGGCGGCAGAGACGATGCTGGTCGGCAACGTGGCCCAGTAGGCTTCCAGCGTGGCGGCGTCGAACAGGCCGGGGTACCGGGTGTTGCAGGTGAAGACATGTTTGAACAGCATCCAGCAGCTTTGCATCAGGAAGTATTCCGACTGATGCTTGTCGATGCGCACCAGGCGCTCGCCGTTATTGACGTCGATGCAGGATGGGGCGAGCCGCTCGTAGAGCGGGCCGATGGATTTCCTGGCGAAGGTTTCGTCGCGCAGAGCCGAACCCAGGGCCCAGTGCAGGGCATTGAGGCCAAAGTGATCGGTGCTCTCGCGATTGGCGCCGCGTTCGAGCAGGGCTTCCACCAAGGCCACGTTGCCGGCCGCCGCCGCGGCCATGAGCGGGGTCATGTTCATCGGCAGGCGATGCTCGATGCCGTGCTTGTCGCATTGGCGCAGGATGTCGTTGAAGTGGCGGTTGTGATAATTCTGGTAAGAGCGGCGCCCCAGCGTTGCCCGCTGCTTGCTGAAGTTTTGCGCCGGGGCAAAGGCCTCGTAGCGATGCAGGCTCTGGGCAAGGCTGGGTAGATCGTGACAGCAGGCGATTTCGAGCAGTTGCTGCTGTTGCTTGCTACCCGGTTTGCGCTCGCGGAACACCTGCACCAGCAATTCACGCGTCTTCGCTTCGTCAAAGACCGGCCAGGGCACCGGCGTTTCCTTGAGGATGTTCTGACGAATGGCGTCGGCCTGCTCCTGCTTGCCTTGCAGTTCGAGTTTGCGCGCTTCCTTCTGCCAGTCTTCAATCGACGACTGCCTGGCTTCCACCTTGATCTGCTCTGCGGTCGACAGCGTCAAAAGGTCAAAGATCGGGTGGCGGGTGTCGCTTTCGATCAGATAGATATTCTTGATCGCCCGGGTCAGCGCCACATACAGGGCATTGACGTAGAACTTGTAGATTTCCAGCGATTTGTCCTGCTTGTCACGCGCCCGGCGGTATTCCAGATCATTTTGTTCCAGCGCCGCGGCCTCGACACCGTCGGCAATGTCGCTGAATTCGCTGCGATGGTCGGAAACGAAACGATAGAGGACGATGTTTTCGTATTCCAGGCCCTTGGCTTCGTGGATGGAAAAGAGCAGCGGCGTGGCGAAGTGCTGGCGCGCCTCGGCCTTGTCTTCGTCGCGCATGACCAGCACGGCAAACTGGGTCGATTGGCGGATCTGCTGGTCGAGCGACTTTTTGATGGCTTCCTTGTCGGCCAGCAGGCTGACCTGGCCGGCCTCGCCGCCGACGGCTTCGACCAGATAATTGCTTTCACGGTCGATGGAGCCAAAGCGCTGATGCTTGATCTTCAACAGCCGGTTGGCGATGCGCGTGGCTTCCTGACCATTGCGAAAGTTGGCCGAGAGCACGCGCAAGGACTGTTGCTCGGCAAGCTGCGCATCCTGCCAGAACAGCGATTTCACCTGGGCCCAGGAGAAGAAATTGGGGTGCACGATCTGGTTGGAATCGCCGCAAAGCAGGAAATGGCCGGGCTTTTTCAGGGTTTTCAGCACCAGCGCCAGTTGCACCGGGGTGATGTCCTGCACCTCATCGATGACGACGAAGTCATAGCGCGGCGCGGCCCGCGCCAGATATGACTGGGCGACGAGATTGAGGTCGTAGCGGCCGTTTTCCTGCAGCCAGGCGCGGTATTTTTCGAACAGATCATACAGGGCATCGCGCTGGGCTTCGGCAAAGATGCTCTGGCGCACGCCCAGCTGACGATAGGATTCGCGCGTATGCACGCCGCTGGCCGCTGCCGTGATGACGCCGCGAATTTCCTCGAACGCCTGGTGCGCATCGATGCCTTTGAAACGCTGGCGCAGACGCTCGAACCAGCCGGAAAATTCGCGCCAGTTGATTTCGCGCCCGGCCGGCACCTGGATGGATTCGACAAATTCGCGGTAGGAGAGAAAGACGGCCTCCTGCCCCGGATGGTCAAAGCCATGGGCGTAATACAGATCACGCGCGCTCTGGGCCAGGAAGGCGGAATGGGTGACATAAAGCACCTCGCCCTCGGCGTGCTTGAGTTTTTCCAGAGTCAGAGCCGTCTTGCCGCTGCCGGCGCTGCCAATGATGATCAAGGGCGGCGGGGTGCGGTAGATGGCCTCTTGCGCGTCATCAAAGGAAATCGGCTTGTCGAGCAGATGCACCGTGCCATGCTCGGGGTGCAGATAGCGCATCGGCTGGGCCTCGGCCTGCGCAGCACCGAGGCTGACATCGACGATCAGCTTTTCGTCGACATGGGCGCCGCGCAGGAAGCGGGATTTGTCGTAATCGTGGTTTTCGATCACTTCCAGCATCAGGGCGCAGACTTCGTCCTGATGGCGCACCAACGTAAATAGCAGGCGGTTGGCATCGTCCAGGCGGGCGCGGTAGAACTTGCCATGACTGAGATTGGCGAGTTTCTTGACCTGGGCAGCAGCAAAGTCGCCCTTGGCAAGGGCGTCGACCACTTTGCGATAGGTTTTGCTGACGCGCTGGGTGTTGAGGGCGTCGTATTCGAGAATGCGCATGATGCCAACCAGATTCGGGAAGCTGCCAAGGATAAGGCCTGGATGCCGGACCTGCCAAACCGCTCGATGATGCCCCGGCGATCGGCGCATGAAAATGGCCAAAGCAGATCCAGAAAACCGTGCCCATGACCCCTCCGGGTGATGGGCACGGTCAGCCGCTCAGCTACGGGCCAGGATTCCTGCGACCAGGATTCCTGCGGCCAGGCATCCTACGGCCAGGATTCCTGCGACCAGGCCTCATGCCGCCGCCGGCCGGGGTTCAGCCCCGGCCGGGCCCGCCATGCCGCGATCGATGCTCCGATCGATGCCGTGGTTGATGCCGCTGATCAGGGCCTTGAGCGAGGCAGTGACGATGTTGCCGTCCATGCCCACGCCGTAACACTCGCCGCCGGCCCCGGCCACCTCCATGAAGGCGCAGGCCCGGGCCTCGCCCGCGGCGCCGCTGGGCCCCATGGCCCGCTCCTCGAAGCTGCGCACCTGGACCTGGAAGCCCGCCCCCTGCAGGGCATGTACCGCCGCGTCGATGGGGCCGTTGCCCTCGCCGCGGAGCAGATGCGGCCGGCCCTCGATGTCGACCGCCAGACGGATGCCCTGCCTTTGCCCCTCGGTAAAGAGCTGATGCTCGCGGTAGCGCAGCGGCGCCACCGTTTCGAGATAGGTGCGGGAAAAGAGGGCCCAGAGGTCGGCGGCGCTCATTTCCCCGCCGTGGCTATCGGTATGGCGCTGCACGACCGCGGAAAACTCGACCTGCAGGCGGCGCGGCATCACCACCCCGTAGCCGGATTCGAGCAGGTAGGCGATGCCCCCCTTGCCCGACTGACTGTTTACCCGGATCAACGAGTCGTAGTTGCGCCCGACATCGGCCGGATCGATGGGAAGGTAGGGCACTTTCCAGGGCATTTCCCCTTGATCGCCGGCGGCCTTTTGCGCCGCAAACCCCTTCTTGATGGCATCCTGGTGGGAGCCGGAGAAGGCCGTAAACACGAGATCCCCGACGTAAGGGTGGCGCGGGTGGATGGGCAACTGGGTGCAATCCTCGACCGTGCGGGCCACGGCGTTGATGTCGGAAAAATCAAGGCCGGGCTCGATCCCCTGGGTGTAGAGATTGAGGGCGAGGGTGACGAGATCAACATTGCCGGTGCGCTCGCCGTGACCGAACAGGCAGCCCTCCACCCGGTCGGCCCCGGCCATGAGGCCGAGTTCGGCGGCCGCGACGGCGGTGCCCCGGTCGTTGTGGGGATGCAGGCTGAGGAGGATGCTCTCGCGCCGGGCGAGGTGCCGGTGCATCCATTCGATCTGGTCTGCATACACATTGGGCGTCGCCATCTCCACCGTGGCGGGGAGATTGAGGATCACCCGGCGCTCCGGCGTGGCGCCCCAGGCCGCCGTGACGGCATCGCACACTTCCAGGGCGAAATCGAGCTCGGTGGCGCTGAAGGTCTCGGGGCTGTACTGGAGCACCACCTCGGTCTCCGGCATGGCCTCGGCCAGGTCGCGGATGAGGCGCACCGCTTCTACCGCCATGTCCACCACCTCTGCCTTACTCATGCCGAACACCTGCTTGCGAAAGGGTTCGGAGGTGGCGTTATACACATGCACGATGGCCCGGCGGGCGCCGCGGATGGCCTCGAAGCTGCGCCGGATCAAATGCTCCCGGGCCTGGGTGAGCACCTCGATGGTCACATCCTCGGGAATATGCTCGCCTTCGATGAGTGCCCGCACGAAGTCGAAGTCGGTCTGGGAGGCGGCAGGAAAGGCCACCTCGATTTCCTTGAAGCCGATGGCGCAGAGCATCTCGAACATGCGCATCTTCTTTTCCTTGTCCATCGGCTCGAAGAGGGACTGGTTGCCATCGCGCAGATCGGTGCTCATCCAGATCGGCGCCTGGGTGATGCTGCGGCTGGGCCACCGGCGATCCTCAAGGGGTACCGGCGGAAAGGGGGCGTATTTGCTGGCGGCAGGCATGGACTTCATGGCGGTCTCCCGGAAAACGTTGCGATGAAGAGCATGGTAAGGAAAAAAGAGGGGCATTTTCTTGCGTATTGCATCGACAGTAGCGTCGTTTGCGCAATAAAATTGCGAAAAACCCACAAAACCTGGAATCTCCGCAAGCCGCGCCCCATCACACCCCAGCACGCCATGAAACTCGACCGCTACGACCGCCAGATCCTCCAGCTCCTGCAGGAAGATGGCCGCATCAGCAACCAGGACCTCGCCGAGCGCATCGGCCTTTCCCCCTCGCCCTGCCTGCGCCGCGTCAAGGCCCTGGAAGAAGCCGGGCTGATCCGCGGCTACCGGGCTCTTCTCGATGCCCGCAAGCTGGGACTCAGCCTGATGGCCCTGATCCACATTTCCATGGATCGCCACACCCCCGAACGCTTCGAGAATTTCGAGAAAGAAATCCAGGGCATCCCGGAAATCATCGAATGCCTGCTCATCACCGGCCAGGACGCGGACTACCAGTTGAAGGCCGTGGTGCGCGACATGGATGGCTACCAGGAACTCTTGCTCAACCGCATCACCCGCATTCCCGGCGTCACCGGCGTCCATTCCAGCTTCGTGCTGCGCCGGGTGGTGGACGAGACCGCCCTGCCCATTGCCTGAATCCCCCCGACAACACTTCGTTACAAACCGGCAAGGAAGGCCGACAGACAGAAGGGGGCGCCGGGCGTAAAGTGCAAACCGTTGTGTTACCCCCTTCTCTCGATCCCCCCCTTTCGAGATTCAATCCCCGCTACCGACATGGCGGGGATTTTTTTGGCTGCGGTAAGCTCGAACGACGAGTGGTGCGTTAAAAGCTCATCAGGACTCATCACCTCATGAAACAGGATGGACCGACCATGAAACTGCTGCACACCCTTCCCCTCATCCTCACTGCTTGCATCAGCAGCGCCGCCCTTGCCGGTGGCTACTGGCAAGAGGAGCGCTACGATAGCCACTACGATAGCCATCGCGTCCAGCCCCGGCGCCATCATCATGGCCGGCAGGTCGAATACATCGTCGTGGAGCGCCCGGTCTACCGCGCCCCCCGGGTCGTCTATCGAGAACCGATGGTCGTCTACCGGGAACCCGTGACGGTCTATCTCGACCGCCCTGATGGTTACGCTGATGGCTACGCTGATGTCTACCAAACCCGGCGCCGACAGCATCATCCCGGCTACTCCCGTCACCAGGACGGCATGAGCACCGGCACCGGCCAGATCCTGGGAGCCGTGGCGGGCGGCGTCATCGGCAGCCGCTTCGGCCAGGGCAACGGCCGCCTTGCCACCACGGCAATCGGCGCCGTTCTGGGAGGAGTGGTGGGTGGCGAACTGGCCCGCGACTGAATCCCTGCCATCACCCCTCGCCCCTCAGCCCACCCCTCAGACCGCCCCTGCAAAACTCCCGCAGGCCCACTCCGGCGCCGCGGCACGGGACTGATCGAAGCCGTTCTGAAGCCATTTTCCGATCTCGATACGGTGACGCTCGCCCCGCCGCGCCAGCCTCGGGCTACCGTTACTCGCCGCCACCCCGATACGGTGACACTCCCCCCGCCGCGCGGTCTACCGTGCTGCCACGGGGGGCTGCCCGGCCTTGCGCACCGACTTGTCGGCGTACATGTTCTGGTCGGCGGCGGTTATCAGCTGATGGACGGTTTCGCCGTCTTCCGGAAAGTGCGACAGGCCGATGGAAGCGCCGACGGCCAGCGTCAGGTCGCCGACGTAGACGGGCTCTTCCACCGCCTGGCGCAAGCGAGTCACCAATTGCGCGAGCGGTTCGTCGCTGCCCTCTTCCACCAGCAATACAAATTCATCGCCGCCCCAGCGGGCCAGGGTGTCGCTGGCCCGGATGGCACGCAGCAGGCGGCCGGCAAGCACCTGGAGCAGATGGTCGCCCATGCGGTGGCCATAGGTGTCGTTGATGTCCTTGAAACCATCCAGGTCGATGAACAGCACGCCCAGGCGGCCTCCGGGTGTCCGCTTGACGCGCTCCAGGGCGAGGTGGATGCGGTCGTCGAACAGGCGGCGGTTGGGCAAGCCGGTGAGGCTGTCGGCCAGGGCGAGTTGCGCCATCTCGACACGGTGACGAAGGAACATGAAGGTGGCGATGCTGACCAGGACGGCCACCGTCCAGCCCAGGAACCGGAGTATCCACAGCAGGTTGCTGCTGCCGGAACGGACCGGAAGTACACCGTAGATCCAGGTGCCATTGGGAACTTCGGCGGCGAGCTGGAGGCAGGCCGGGTCGTCGAACAGCCCGGCACGGCCATGAAGTACCCGGCCGCCGGGTCCCCCGGCCGAGCCGTCGCGGATCGCAAACTCGAAGCGCTTGTCGGTCATGTCGCGAAACGCGGCCCGAAACAGCAGGTCGGTGTCGATGACCGTAGACAGCAAGCCCCAGTATTCGCCCTTGACGAGAACCGGCGCGCGATAGATGAAACCGCTGCCGCCCTGCACTAGATCGATGGGGCCGGCCAGGGCGCCCTTGCGCGAGTTGATGACTTTTTCCACCACCGGCCATTGTCCGGGATGCTGCCGGTAGTTGATGCCAATGGCTTTTTCGTTGCCCTTCAGGGGGTAGACGTAAGTCAGGATTTCGCCAACGGCGATGCCGAGGTTGCGGATCAGGCCGGAATTCTTGTGCAATTCGCCGAGGATGGACTGGATTTCAGCCCGGTCCAGGCTGTCGTGGCGGACCTCCAGATAGGCGGAAAGCCCGCTGGAGAGGTAAATGATGGTATTGAGCTCCCGATCCACCCGGGCGCGCAGGCCGCTGCCATAGGCGATGGCGTCAAGCCGGGTACTGGCGTCCAGTTCCTGGCGTTGCAGGCCGAGCCCCAGCTCGGTGATGGTGCCCACGGCGAAGAGCGCGAGAAGGGCAATCAGACGGGCGAACAGCACCGTTTGCTGGAATTTCCAAAGCCGGTCATTGAAGGGGGCACGCATGGGCTGCAACTCATTGTGGTCGTTTCAATCGATGTTCACACCCTGGACAAGGCTCGATCAGCTTAACCCTGCGCCGAAATTCCGCACTAACAAATCCTCATGGCCCAACGGCGACCCAAGCGCCCCCGGAGTCAAGACCGAAAATGTTCAGCTGGATCTGCACATTCGACTCGCAACTAGGCGGCGCTGCGGCTGCGATCCCCATGGCGCGCGGGGATTCTGTTTCGACGACAGGACGAGACGAAAAGGTGATCCGGAGGTAGGTCCGGGAGCAGGAAAAACCAGCTGCACGAAATAGGCAAGGGTGGCGACGGTAAATCATGGCCAATGCGGTGCGGCGCGCACCGATTGGGCTCCTGTCTCGATTGTGGGGCTCCTGTCCCATCTGTCTCACCTGTCTCACCTGTCTCACCTGGGGGCCGCCTCGGGGGGCAGCAGCACCCACATCCGCCCCTTTTGCTTCATCCGTCCAGCCAGTTCGCCGGCTTCCTTGCCAAAGCCCCAGAAAACATCGGCCCGCACCCCGCCCTTGATGGCTCCGCCGGTATCCTGGGCGAGCATCAGCCGGTTCAGGGGCTCGCTGCTGTTGGGCCGGGTGGTGGCGAGCCAGACGGGCGCCCCCAGGGGAATGTAGCGCGGGTCGACGGCTATGCTGCGTTCCGGGGTGAGCGGCACCCCCAGGGCGCCGATCGGGCCGCCCTCGGTATTGGGCAGCTCCCGGAAGAAGACATAGCTCGGATTCTGGTTGAGCAGAGCCTGCAACTGGTCCGGATGGGCCCGGGCCCAGGCCTGGATGCCCTGCATCGAAGCCTCCTCCAGCTTTAGCTCGCCCCGCTCCACCAGCAGCCGGCCGATGGACTGATAGGGGTGGCCGTTCTGGTCGGCATAGCCCAGGCGCACCCGGCTGCCATCGGGCAGTTGCACCCGGCCCGAGCCCTGGATCTGGAGGAAAAAGAATTCCACCGGGTCTTGCACCCAAAGGAGGATCTTGCCCGGCCACTGGCCGGTGCGGCGCGCCTCGATCTCGGTCCGGCTCCAGTAGGGCAGCACCTTGTTGCCCTCCAGCCGGCCGCGCAGGCGGCGATGCTTGAGCTCGGGATAGACATCGCCCAGCTCGATGGTGAGCATGTCCGCGGGAACGCCCAGCACCGGAGTGGCATTGCGGGCATCCTTGGTCCTGCTGCCCAGGATCAGGGGTTCGTAATAGCCGGTGATCATGCCTTCGCTGCGGCCATCGCCCTCCACCACCGCGTAAGGGGTGAAATAGGTTTCATAGAAACGGCGGACGGCCTCACCCTCCTGGCCATCCACCGTGCGCGCCAGCTCACAGACCCGGGCCCAGGCCGCCCCACCGGCCCGGCGGGAGAGCCCCCGGCAGGATTCCTGGAAGGCGCCCCAGCTGGCCGCCACATTGTCTTTTTGCCAATCCGGCAGATCGGCCCAGGTCGCCGCTTCCAGCCGGGGCGGCAATTCCACCACCGGGGCGGTCACCGCCGGGCAGACCGGGGCGGGAGGACAGACGGGGCAAACCGGGCAGGCCTGGGGCGCCACCGGTTTTTCCTGGCCAGGCGGTTTTTCCTGGCTGAGCGCTGCAGGCCCGGCCTCCGCCGCCTTTTCCCAGGAGAGATGCGCGTTACAGGCAGTGAGCAGAACCAGCAGCAGCGGGGCAAGCCGGGACAGGTGACGGATGGGGAACCAGAAGAGGGATTGGCTTTTTTGCATGGTTTTGGCTAGATTCAGAACTTTCCGACAAGTATACCCTCTGCCATGCCCACCCCCTCCCCACTGGAAAATCTGCTAGCCCGGGCCGAATCGGTCCTGACCCGTTTTGAAGCCCTGCTGCCGGCCCCGCAGCAGGAACCGGACTGGTCCCTGGTGTTTGCCTGCCGCTGGCGCCGCCTCAAAGGCCCGGCGGGACGGGGGCAGTTGCTGCCGGTGCGGCAGGTCCATCCGATCCGCCTGGCCGACCTGACCGGCATCGACGACCAGAAACAACGCATTACCGCCAACACCCGCCAGTTCGTGGCAGGAAAACCCGCCAACAACGTGCTGCTCACGGGCAGCCGCGGCTCGGGCAAGTCTTCCCTGGTCAAGGCTCTGCTCAATGAATTCTGCGGCCAGGGGCTGCGCCTGATCGAGGTGGACAAGGACGAGCTCACGGATCTGGCCGAAATCGTGGACCGCATCGCCGGCCGGCCGGAAAAATTCATCCTCTTTTGCGACGATCTCTCCTTCGAGGCCGGCGAGCATGCCTACAAGGCCCTCAAATCCGTGCTCGACGGTTCCGTCGCCGCGCCGCCGGAGAACGTGCTGATCTACGCCACCTCCAACCGGCGCCACCTGATGCCCGAATTTTTCTCGGAAAACCTGGAAACCACCCGGGAGGACGGGGAAATCCACCCGGGCGAGGCGATCGAGGAGAAAATCTCCCTCTCCGAGCGCTTTGGCCTCTGGATTTCCTTCTACCCCTTCGACCAGGATGGCTACCTGGACATCGTCGCCCACTGGCTGAAGTCCTTCGGCTTTTCCCGGCAGGAGATCGCCGCCGCACGCGGCGAAGCCCTGAACTGGGCACTGGGCCGGGGCTCCCGCAGTGGCCGGGTGGCCTGGCAGTTTGCCCGCGACTACGCCGGCCGGGCGGCCGAAAAAAAATGAGTACGCCCGAGGTTCCCATCACTCAGGTGGCGGCCGCCGTGATGCTGAGCCGGGACGGCCAGGAATTCATGCTGGCCTGCCGCCCGGAAGGCAAGGTCTATGCAGGCTACTGGGAATTCCCCGGCGGCAAGGTGGAAGCGGGCGAGACCGTGCGCCAGGCCCTGGTGCGGGAACTCGAGGAAGAACTGGGCATCACCGTGACAAAGGCCAGCCCCTGGCTGCAGCGGCACTTCGTCTATCCCCATGCCCATGTGCAGATCCACTTCTGGCGGGTCACCGACTGGGAGGGTGAAATCGGCATCAGCGCCCCGCTCGAACACAGCGCCGTGGCCTGGCAGCCTCTGGGCGGCCCGAACCGGGTGGCGCCCCTGCTGCCTGCCAACGCCCCCATCCTGAAGGCGCTCTCCCTGCCCTGCCAGATGATCATCAGCCAGGCCGCGACCCGGGGGGTGGAGCAGGAATTGCAGCGTCTGGAGCAAGCCCTGAACCAAGGCTTGCGGCTGATCCAGCTACGCGACCGGGAGCTTCCCCCGGCCGAACGCCTGTGGTTCGCCGAAGCCCTGATGCATCTGGCCCGCCCCCGCCAGGCCCTGGTGCTGGTCAGCGAAGATGAAACCCTGGCCCGCCGTATCGGTGCTGCTGGATTGCACCTCAGCAGTGCCGGGCTCAAGGCCCGCACGACCCGGCCGGATTTCGAGTGGGTCGGCGCCTCCTGCCATGACGCGGCAGAACTCGCGCAGGCCGAAGCCCTGGGACTCGATTACGCCCTGCTCGGGCCGGTGCTGCCCACGGCCAGCCACCCCGGCGGCGCCATACTGGGCTGGGCGGGATTCGCCCAGCGGGTACAAGAGAGCGCCTTGCCGGTATTCGCCCTCGGCGGGCAGACACAAGATCGGCTCGCAACAGCCCAGGCGCACGGCGCCCACGGCATCGCCATGTTGCGCGGCTGGTGAAAGCAAGGTAACCGCGGCACGGCAACCGCGCCATGGCCTCAGCCGTTCTGGTCGGGGGAATCAATGCTGCCCTGATCCGGTTCCTGAACGGGTACCTTGTAGGATTCATTCGCCCAGCTGCCCAGGTCGATCAGCTTGCAGCGTTCGGAACAAAAGGGGCGCCATTTGTTCTCGGGGCGCCATTCAGACAGGGTGCCGCACTGAGGGCAGGGCACCTGACGATAGGGAGTCTGGCTCACAGGTTGCAGAAGGTCAGATCAAAGGGAACATCCCGGTCGCAGGCCTTGGCCTTGATTTCCATTTCCGGGGGAAGGGTGAAGCGGATGTTGAGGACGTAACGGTTGGCGCTGACTTCGGGCACGGCATGTTCCCCTTCCGCCAAGGAAATGCGCACCATCTGGGCTGCGGTTCCTCCCAGCATGCGCTGGAACTGTCCATGCGCCGCGGTCAGGCTTTCACGCCGGCCACTGGAGCGCAACAGGCGCAGGATGATGATCAGCGCATCGCGCACGGGCAACATGGAGCGGGTCCAGGAAGCCAGGGCATGGCTGCGGAACTGGGCCGACTGGTGCAGCCAGTAATGGTAGGAGGGTAGATCGAATTCGCACACCCCGCCGGGGATGGCCACCCGGCTCTTGATGCCCATCAGCCAGTCGTTGTCGCGCAGGGTCTGGCCGAACTTGCCGCTCAGGGCCAGGAGGGCGGCGGAGGCCTGCTCGATCTCATAGAGGGCGCCGGACAGGGCCGCCTCGGAAATGTCGGGATTGTTGCGAAAGCCGAGCAGCGTTTGCCGCTGCCGTTCAAGTTCCTGGATCATGTCCATCTTCAGGTCGGCGCGCCCCGCCACTTCCAGGATTTCAAACAGGGTCACGAGGGCGACATGGTTCTCCGCCGGACCGTCCATCCGGGTGAAATAAGCGACCTTTTCGAAGAGGTCCTCCAGGCGCAACAGGGTGCGTATGCGCTCATTGAAGGGATATTCGTAGGTGATCACGCCGCCGCCATGAAATGGAATTTTTAATATTCTGAATCAGTTAGGTGCAAATCTCAACCTAATCCTTTAAGGAAAATAAAATATTCAGGCGCCGGCCTTGCAACGGGCCATGAGCTGATAGCGCCGGTGCAGTTCCGCCACGGGCCCCAGGAGATCCTCAGGCCGGCCGCTGTTGTCGAGCACGTCGTCCGCCAGCGCCAGGCGTGCCGCACGGCTGGCCTGGGCCGCCATGATCGCGTCCACTTCCTCACCCGATAGCCCGTTGCGCGCCATGACCCGCTCCCGTTGCAGGGCTTCAGGGCAATCGACGACGAGGATGCGGTCGAGGCGATGGGATTTTCCGCCGGTTTCCACCAGCAAGGGAATGGCGAGCAGGACGTAAGGCGTGGCGAGGGCCGCGATGCCTGCCTCGGCCAATTTTTGGATCTTGGGGTGCAAGATCGCCTCCAGGCGGCGGCGCGCCTCGGGATCGGCAAACACCCGCCGGCGCATGGCGGCCCGGTCGAGGCTGCCATCGGCGGCCAGGATGCCCGTGCCAAAGCGGGCCACGATGGCCGGCATGGCTTCCCCTCCGGGCCCCGTGAGCTGGCGGGCGAGCCGATCCGTATCGACCAGCCCCGCTCCCAGGCGCACGAAGGCATCCGCCACCGTGCTCTTGCCGCTGCCGATGCCGCCGGTCAGGCCAACTACGAAACTCACGGACAATCCCTGACCACACTACCGGCCGGCAGCGCCTTGCGCAAAGCGGCCAGATCGCTGCCGCTGCCCTTCACCTCCAGCAACTGCCGGGCACCTTCGATACTGCGCTGCCCCACCCGGGCACTGCGCACCCCCTGCCCCCGCAACTGCTCCAGACGCCGCTGGGCAGCCTCTTCACGGGAAAAAATGCCCAGGGAGATGGCATATTTCTGGGGGCCTTCATTGACGACAAAGAATTCCGCCACCCCGAGCCGCTGCAGTTCGCCCGCTTTCTTCTCGGCGCCCTTCTTGTCGGCCTGCGGTGGCAGGAACACCCACCAGCCTCCCTCGCTGCGTTGGCTGACCGCCAGATTGGCCGCGCTGGCCTGGGCGGCCAGGCGAGCCGCCTCGTCTTCCTTCAGGCCGGTCAGCAGCAAGCAGGCCTGGGCAGCCTCGGCGCTTGCCGGCTTGGCAGGCACGGGTTCGGGAACGGGGTCAGGCTTTTTTTCAGGAGGCGGCTCGGCCGGTCTGGCCTCGGCGGGCGCCGCGACGGCGGCAGGCGGGGCCTCGTCGGGCGCGGCGGACGGGGCTGGCGCGATCGGCGCCGCGAGGGCCTTGCCCCCTTCCCCGTCCCGGGCAAGCAGCCGCAGACGCTCGGGATGGACCTGCTGCTCGATGCGCAAGGCATCCGGCGCTTCGGCCGTGCCCAGATAGCCCTGGGTGTAGGCAAAGAACAGCAGGTTGGCAAGGATCAGGAAAAAAACCAGGGCCCGCATGGCTTGGCGCTTTCAGCCCACCTGGGGCAGGTGTTTGAGGGAAGCCTGGATGGCCTCGGCCGGGTAGGCGAAATCCTCCAGTGCGCCAGCAAAGAATTTGTCGTAGGAGGTCATGTCGAAGTGGCCATGGCCGGTGAGGTTGATCAGAATCACCTTTTCCTCGCCACTCGCCTTGGCCGCCAGGGCCTCGTCGATGGCGGCGCGGATGGCGTGGCAGGCCTCGGGGGCGGGGATGATGCCTTCGGCCCGGGCAAACTGGACCCCGGCTTCGAAGGTGGCGAGCTGCGGCACGGCCCGGGCTTCCACCAGGCCCTCATGGACGAGCTGGGAGACCAGAGGACTGGCGCCGTGGTAGCGCAGCCCGCCGGCGTGGATGCCGGGCGGCATGAAGTCGTGGCCGAGGGTAAACATCTTCATCATCGGCGTGTAGCCGGAGACATCGCCGAAATCGTAGGCATAGCTGCCTCGGGTCAGGGTCGGGCAGGAGGCGGGCTCGACCGCGATGCAGCGCAGCTTGTCGGCGCGCTTGTCCCCGGCCGCCTTGTCGGCCAGGAAGGGAAAGGCGATGCCGCCAAAGGACGAGCCGCCGCCGCAGGGCCCCAGCACCACGTCCGGGTAGAGGCCGAGCTTGTCAAACTGCTTTCTGGCTTCGAGGCCGATGATGGTCTGGTGCAAGAGCACATGGTTGAGCACCGAGCCCAGGGTGTAGCAGGTGCCCTTGTCGGCGGCGGCTTCTTCGACGGCCTCGGAAATGGCCAGGCCGAGGGAACCCTGGCAGTCGGGATCGGCGGCCAGGGCCTTGCGGCCGGCCTCGGTCAAGGCGGTGGGACTGGCGAACACTTCGGCGCCCCAGGTCTGCATCATCGAGCGGCGCAGGGGTTTTTGCTCGTAGCTGACCTTGACCATGAACACCCGCACCGGCAGGCCGAACATCTGCCCGGCAAAGGCGATGGAGGAGCCCCACTGCCCGGCGCCGGTCTCGGTGGTCAGCTTCCGGGTGCCGGCCTGTTTGTTGTAGAAGGCCTGCGGCACGGCGGAGTTGGGCTTGTGCGAACCGGCCGGGGACACTCCCTCGTACTTATAGAAGATCTTCGCCGGGGTGCCCAGGGCCTGTTCCAGACGCAAGGCGCGGCAAAGGGGAGCGGGACGCCAGAGGGCGTAGATCTGGCGCACTTCCTCGGGAATCTCGATCCAGCGCTGGCGGCTCATCTCCTGTTCGATGAGGTTCATCGGGAAGATGGCGGCCATCTGCTCGGGGCTGACGGGTTTGCCATCCGGCCCCAGCGGCGGCGCCGGCGGATTGTTCATGTCGGCCACCACGTTGTACCAGTGGGTGGGCATTTCGGCAGGATCGAGATAGGTACGCAGAGGAATCATGATGTTTTCAAAAAAATAGGGGCAAGGACGCCAAGTTAACCGAAAAAGCCTGCCGCACCAAAACCAGGCAGGCTCGCCGTGCCCGCACCATTACGGTGCCGAGCCATTCAGGGCCAGCAGCCGGAGGCCCTCCAGCACCAGATTATCCACCCGGAGCAGCGGCAGTTCGAGCTGGCGTTCAAGGGCGGGCGCCGCGCCGCCGGACAAGAAGCACAACGCGGCCCCCGGCAGCCGGGCATAAGCCCGCTCGATGGCGCCTAGCTGGGCTTCCAGGCAGCCGGTGCGGATGGCGTCCTGCGTCTGGCGCGGAAAGTCCTGATAGGCCCCAGGCGCCCTGGGCAGGCGGGCCGTGCCCTGGGCCAGGGCGGTGTGCATCATCTCCAGCCCCGGCAGGATCAGCCCTCCCAGGAAGCGGCCCTCCCCGTCCAGACTGTCGATGGTGGTGGCCGTGCCCGCCGTCACCACGAGGCAGGGCTGCTGGCTCAGGGAACGGGCGCCGATCAGGGCGCACCAGCGGTCCACCCCGAGTTGCCGGGGCTGCAGATAGCCATTCACGACGCCAGCAGCAGCGCATGTGCTGACCATGTGTTCCAGCACCTGTCCGGGGAAAGCCTGGGCCAGCAGAGCCTCCCGGGCCTCGCAGGCCACACTGGACAACACGACCCGGGTCAGGGGCGGCCAGCCTGCCACCAGTGCGCTCAGCATCTGGGCATCGTCCCAATCGAGGGCGCCCTGGGCCAACCAGCCAGCGGGCTCGGCCAGCCCCCATTTGAGGCGGGAATTGCCGGCATCGAGACAGAGGATCATTGCGCTCTCAGGCTCACGTCGCCGGCAAGAAAACGCTGGATGCCCGCGCGGGTTTCCAGCAGCAGACTGCCTTCGGCATCGGCACCCAGACAGCGCCCCTCGGCCAGCACCTGCCCCTCCTCCAGCAGGCGCACCGGGCGCCCCTGCCAGATGTGCCGGCGCTGCCATTCGGGCTGGAGCGGGGCGAAGCCCTGTGGCTCGAAGGCGTCCAGGGTCGCCATCAGATGGGTGAGCAGGGTCGCCAGCAGCAGGTGCCGCTCGGGCAGCGGACCCAGCTGGGCCAGCCCGGCAGCCGGCTGTTCCAGCTGCTCCGGGGCCGGGGCGCGCAGGTTGAGGCCGATGCCGATCACCACCTGGATGCCGCGCCGGTCCGCCGCCAGCTCGACGAGAATCCCGCCCAGCTTGGCCTCGCCTCGATGCCCCGAAAGATAAAGGTCATTGGGCCACTTCAAGCCCACCTCTGCGAACCCCAGGGCCTCCAGCCCCCGGGCCAGCGCCAGGCCCACCGCCAGACTCAGGCCGGCCAGCCGGGCCGGGCTGGCCGGCCAGCGCCAGAGCAGGGAAAAAGTGAGGCTATCCTCCGGCGAGGAATTCCAGGACCGCCCCCGCCGCCCCCGGCCGGCCGTCTGCCGGTCGGACACCAGCACCGTGCCCGCGGGCGCCGCCTGGTTTGCCCGCTCCAGCAACAGGGCATTGGTGGAGGTGCAGCTATCTAGCGCGTCCACGTCGAAACGGCTGGCCATGGGACCCAGGGCCTGGCGCAGCAGGGAAAGGTCGATCAGGGGCATGAAAAACTGGCGGTTGGCAAAGCCGCCATTATCGCCCCTTGGCCCGCCTTGATCCAGCCACTGCGCCTCAAGTGTCCGGGCTATTTTCCAGGCCCAGTTCCTGAATCTTGCGGGTAATGGTGTTGCGCCCGATGGCCAGGGCCTGCGCCGCTTCGATACGGCGCCCGCCGGTGTGGATCAAGGCCCGGTTGATCAGGGTGCGTTCGAAAGACTGGATGAGTCTTTCGTGCAGTTCGGGGGTCCCCGCCGCCAGCAGCCGGTCCACCTCCTGGGCCAGCGCGGCCTCCCAGTTGGCGGCCAGCACCTGGACCGGGGCTTCACGCAGTTCCGGCGGCAGGTCGGCCACCTCCACCGACTGCCCCGGCGCCATCACCGTGATCCAGTGGCAGAGGTTTTCGAGTTGCCGCACATTGCCGCTGAACTCGAGACTGGAGAGGTATTTCAAGGCAGCCTCCGAAATCCGCTTCGGTTCCACCCCGAGTTCCTGGGCGCTCTTTTGCAAAAAGTGCTTGACCAGCAAGGGGATGTCCTCGCGCCGCTCGCGCAGGGAGGGCAGACGGATGCGGATCACGTTGAGGCGGTGGAACAGGTCTTCCCGGAACAGCCCCTCCTTGACGCGGCCCTCCAGATTCTGGTGGGTGGCGGCAATGACCCGCACATTGGCCTTGATCGGCGCATGACCGCCTACCCGGTAGAAGTGGCCGTCGGAGAGCACCCGCAGCAGGCGGGTCTGCAGTTCGGCGGGCATGTCGCCGATTTCATCGAGGAACAAGGTGCCCCCATCCGCCTGCTCGAAACGGCCACGGCGCTGGGTCTGGGCGCCGGTGAAGGCGCCCCGCTCGTGGCCGAAAAGTTCGGATTCGAGCAGGTCCTTCGGAATCGCGGCGGTGTTGATGGCGACGAAAGCCGCATCCTTCCTCGGACTGTGCCGGTGCAGGGCGCGCGCCACCAGCTCCTTGCCGGAGCCGGATTCGCCGGTGATCAGCACCGTGGCGTGCGACTGGGAGAGCCGGCCGATGGCCCGGAATACTTCCTGCATGGCGGGCGCCTGACCGAGGATTTCCGGGGTCAGCCCCACCTCCTCCACCGCACCACTCTGGTGCATGCTTTCATCGATGGCGCGGCGGATCAGTTCGACGGCTTGATCCACGTCAAAGGGCTTGGGCAGGTATTCGAAGGCGCCCCCCTGAAAGGCCGCCACGGCGCTTTCCAGGTCCGAATAGGCGGTCATGATGATGACCGGCACCTGGGGGTGGTGTTCCTTGACGCGTTTGAGCAAGTCCAGCCCGGAAGCCCCCGGCATGCGGATGTCCGAGATCAGGGCCTGGGGCGGTTCTTCGCCGTCCAGGGCCTCCAGGGCGGCGCTGGCCGAGGGGAAGCTCTTGAAGGGGATGCCCTCCCGCGTCAGGGTCTTTTCCAGCACCCAGCGGATGGAACGGTCGTCGTCGATGATCCAGATTGGTTTCATGGGAAGTCTCTGAGCAAATATCAGGCCCGTTCGATGGGCAGCCGGATCAAAAAGCGGGTCCGGCCGGGGCGGGTGTCGCATTCCACCGTGCCCTGATGCTGCTGCACGAAGCTCTGGGCCAGGGTCAGCCCCAGACCGGTGCCATTGGGACGACCGGAAACCAGGGGGTAGAACATGCGCTCCTTGATGTCATCCGAGATACCCGGGCCGTTGTCGATGATGGCGATGTCGATGGCGAGGCGAAAACGGCGCTTGACCAGGGTGACCTGGCGCGCCGAGCGGGTCTCAAAGATGATTTCCCCCTTGCCCTCCATGGCCTGCGCCGCATTGCGGGCGATGTTGAGACAGACCTGGATCAACTGCTCCCGGTCCCCCGTCAGGTCAGGCAGGCTGGTGTCGTAGTCCCGGCGGATCGAAAGATCGTCCGGATACTCGAGCAGCAAGAGGCTGCGCACCCGTTCTAGCACCTCGTGGATGTTGACAGGAGAGAGCTGTATGGAGGCCCGGTGCGGCGACAGTAGACGCTGCATCAGGTCCTGCAGCCGGTCCGCCTCCTTGATGATGACCTGGGTATATTCCTTGAGGGAGGGATTGTTGAGCTCATGTTCGAGCAACTGCGCCGCGCCCCGGATGCCGCCCAGGGGATTCTTGATCTCATGGGCCAGATTGCGGATCAGCTCCCGGCTGGCCTGTTGCTGTTCGATCAGCCGCTCTTCGCGGCTCGCCTTCAATTGCTGGTCGATGGGCTGCAACTCCATCAACATGCGGATTTCCGGCGCATCGGCGCATTGCACGGGGGTCACCGTGCAGTTGAGGTGCAGGACTTCGTCGTTGCCGCGGCGAATCTCGACATTCTGGCCGGTGTAACTCCAGTTGTTGCTAATGGCATTGACGAGCGCGGACTGGAGGGTGGCGCTGTAACGCATCACCTGTTCGAGGGGCCGCCCTTCCAGAGAGCGACCGGTCACCGCGAGAAGATTTTCAGCGGCGCTGTTGGCGTAGCGCACCTGACGCTCGGCATCCAGCAGCAGCACGGCAGATGCCAGATAATCGAGACCGCCAAAGGGGGTATAGGCATTGAGCATGGGCCAGCCTCAAGCAGATTCCATGCCCAATCCGGAACTACTTGAGCTTGGACAGTTCCTTGTTGATGGCCTCGATATTGCGCTCGTGCTGGGCCACCTTGTCCTTGTAGGGCTGGAGACGATCCAGGACCCGCTGATAATTCTTCTCGTTCCCGAAGCGAACGGCCTCTTGTTCGGCCAGTTCCTGCTTTGCCTGTTCCAGCGACTTCTGCTCTGCCGCCAGTTCCTGCTCCAGAATTGTGCGGCGGTCATTGTCCCTGGCTTTCTGGGCATCGCCGCTCACCTTGGGAAAATCGACCGGAGTGGGATTGGCGGCGGCCCCCGGCGTGCGCCCGGTGCTTCGGGCCGGGGCCGGGGTGGTGGACATGGGCTCTAGCTGCATGCGTTTGCAGTTCTTGCTGGCGGCCACGTTGGAATAGGTCACATGCCCATCGGCATCGACGCAACGGTAAATCTGGCTCCAGGCCGGCGTCGCCGTCATCAGGGCTCCGAGCAGAAACAGGCTGGCAAGCAGGTTGTTTGGCATCGTCATGACTCTGGGCAGGGGCTTGAAGTGTAACAACATCGCCATACATCTACAAAGCCGCTTGCTTCTATTTTCTTGCTGCCCGTCACTCCATTGCTGCCCGTCACTCCATTGCTGCCCGTCACTCCAGCCCGGGCTCATGCGAGCTACACTACCGCCATTCCAACGCAGGGAGCCTTCCATGCGCCATCTGATCCCCACCCTTTTTTCCACCCTTTTTTCCACCCTTTTCCTCCTGATCCTGGGCAGCACCCAGGCCCTGGCGGCCCCAGCCCCCTACTACCTGTGGATGAGCAAGATCGATGGCAGCCGGGTCTGCTCGCAAGCCTACCTGGGTGAAGGCTGGCAGCGCATGGGCGGCCCCTTCCAGGACAGCCGCTGCCGCAAGCCGGCCTGAGCCCGGGCCGGACTACGGGCGCGGTTCCCGCCAGATATTGCGGCACCCCGTTTCCCGCACCCACCAGGAGGCCGCGGCGCCCAGCAGGGCAATGCCGGCCAGCAAGGCAAAGCCGCACTGGAAGTCGGTCATGCTGTAAAAGCGGGCACCGTTTTCCAGCCGGCCATCCCAGCTCAGGTCCATCACCGCGCCCACCAAGGGCTGCAACAAGGCGGCAGCCGCAAAGCCGCCCATGTTGGCCACCGAGGTGGACATGCCTGAGAGCAGCGGCGGATTCACCTCCTTGGCACAGGCCCAGGTCAGGGTGAAGCTCGCGGTGGCCAGGCCCATCAGGGCAAACAGCACGTAGGAGAGGCCCGGCGCCAGACTGACCCCGGACAGCCAGATCAACCAGATCAGGGCATACAGATGCGACACGACGATCAGCACCGGCTTTCTCAGCCGCAGCCGGTCCGAGAAATTGCCGATGAGGATGCTGCCCAGGGCAAAACCCAGGAACAGCAGGGATAGACGGGAGGAGGCATCGGCGCGGGACAGGCCGTGGGCCTGCATCAGGAAGGGCATGGCCCAGAGGCCGCCAAAGGTGAAAAAGCTGCCGGATATCCCGGTATTGACCAGCACCACCGGCCAGGTGGCCCGGTTCTTCAGGATGCTGAGCATGCCGTTCAGCACCACGGTGCGGTCAAAACGGTGCACCGGGGCCGCCTCACCCTGGACGAGGGGACGATCCCGCACCACCAGCCAGCACAGCACCGCCAGCACCAGGGAAATGCCCCCGACCCCCATGAACACGCCGCGCCAGCCGAACGCCTGGGCCGTCATGGCCAACGGTGCCCCGGCCAGTACCGAGCCCAGGTTGCCGAGCAGCAGGGCCAGGCCGGTCATGGTGGCGAAGCGGTGTTCCTCGTACCAGACGGCGATCAGCTTCAACATGGCGATGAAGGTGACGGAAACCCCGAGACCGATCAGGGTGCGTCCCACCAGCGCCACATCCAGGTTGGGAGCAAAGCCGAACAGCAAACTGCCGCCACCGCCCACCAGCCCGCCTAGCAACAAGATGCGCCGCGGCCCCAGGGTATCGGCCAGGATGCCGGTGGGAATCTGCATCAGGGTATAGACATAGAAATAGGTCGCCGCCAGCACCCCCAGGGAAGCCGCCGAAGTATGGAAGGAAGCGGCGAGATCCTGGGCCACCCCCGCCGGCGCGAAGCGCTGGAAGAAGGACAGCATGTAGGCCACCACGACCACTGCCATCATGATCAGGCGGCGGCGGCTCAGTTCCGGTGTCATTTTCAGCATTGCGCCCTCTTGCCCAGCCAGTTGCCGGTTTCATTCAATTTGTCGTCCGGGTTTACGAAAACGCTGCACCCGCTCCAGAGCCTGCTCCCCGGGAACCCCCAGCCAGGTCAGGGTTTCCAGGGCCAGCACAAAGCTGCCCTCCACCACTTCGGGCACCACCAGGGACGCCCCGGCTGCCACCAGGCGGTCCGCATCGCTCTGATCCCGGGCCCGCAGCAGGACCGGCATCTCCGGATGCAGGTGCCGCACCAGGGCCAGGACCCGCTCGGCAGCTCGCAGACTGTCGAAGGTCACCACCACCGCCCGGGCCCGGGCCAGGCCCGCCGCCTGCAGGACTTCCCTGCGGCTCGCCTCGCCGAAGACGACGTTATGCCCGAAATGCCGGGCTTCTTCAAGCCGGTGAGTATCCGTATCCAGGGCCACGAAGCTGATGCCCTCGGCGGCCAGAAGCCGGGCCAGATTCTGCCCCACCCGGCCATAACCGCACAGCACCACATGCTGGTCGCAATCCATGCTGTGACAGGCCACGTCCTGAACCATCCGGGCCCGCAGGGAAAACTCTTTTTCAGTCAAGCCCCGCTGCATCCGCCCCACCCGGTTGATGGCCAGTGGGGCCAGGAACATGGACAGCAGCATCGCCGCCGTGGTCACCTGCTGCACATCATGAGGAATCAACTGGTTGGCGACCCCCACTCCGATCAGCACGAAGCCGAATTCACCCGCCTGAGCCAGCTGCACCGCGGTACGCAAGGCCACATCCCGGCTATTGCCGGCCAGCAGACAGATGCTCCCCATCACCGCCAGTTTGGCGCCCACCAGCAACACCAGCACCAGCGCCACCCGGGCGGCATTGTTGACCACATAAGCCACATCCAGCTGCATGCCGATGGTGACGAAAAAGAAGCCGAGCAACACATCCCGGAAGGGGCGGATGTCGGCCGCTACCTGATGCCGATACACGGTTTCCGCAATCAGCACCCCGGCCACGAAGGCGCCCAGCGCCAGGGACAGACCGGCTTCCGCCGTCACCCAGGAGAGCCCCATGACGATCAGGAGCACATTGAGCATGAACAGCTCTTCCGACTTCTGCCGCACCACGGCGCCCAGCCAGCGGCCCATCAGCTTTTGGCCCACCACCACCAGCAACACCAGCACCACGGCCGCCTGAGCCAGGGCATTGGCCAGGGAGGGCAGCAGATCCTCGCCAGAAGAAGCCAGGGCGGGAATGATGAGCAGCAGCGGCACGACGGCCAGGTCCTGGAACAGCAGCACCCCCATGGTCTGGCGGCCCGCATGGGAATTGAGCTCCAGCCGCTCGGAAAGCAGGCGGGCAACGATGGCGGTGGAAGACATGGCCACGGCCGCGCCAGTTGCCACACCAATCTGCCAGGGGTTGCCAAAATACCCGACCGTGATCAGGGTGGTGCCCAGCACGGTCACCAGCATCTGCGCCCCGCCCAGACCAAACACCAGCCCCTGCATGGTGTGCAGGCGTTTCAGGCTGAATTCGAGACCGATGGAAAACATCAGGAACACCACCCCGTATTCGGCCAGGGAGGCGGTGGAGGCATTGTCGGGCAGGGCGGCCAGGCCCGAGGGGCCGACGGCAATCCCCGCTGCCAGATAGCCGATCAAGGGCGGCAGCTTGAGGGTGCGCACCAGCATCAGGGCGAGAACACCCAGGGATAGAACGATGACGATCGTGGTCAGGCCTGTATGCATGGGGAACCGGGGCGAAAAGGGGCAAAAAAGGGCCGAAAATGGGCGAAAAGGACTGAAAAAGGCTGGGAAGCACGCCATTCTAGCCCAGCCAGGCGGGCAAGCCGGCTCCGGACCCGGCCGCAGCGCCCAATCAGGACAAGTCAGGCCCGCTCGCAGCCGGCCTCAATCCATCGGCTCGGCGTCCACCCACTCCAGGATCGGACGCCACTGCTCCCGGTCCCGTTCCACCCGCGCCGGCGGCAGATCGAACAGGGTCAGTCCCTGGGCCGTGGCCTGAACATAGTTCTGGGTATCGCGCAAAAAGGCCAGCACCGGCAACTCGAAACTTGCCAGAAACCGCTCCAGCTCCGCCGCCGCCCGTGTGCGCGGGTCCACCCGCATGCCAATCACGGCGACATCGGCGCGCCCTTTGCGGATGGCCTTGGCTTCCCGCAGACGCTCCAGAAAATGACGGGTCGCCAGCATGTCGAACAGCGCCGGCTGCACCGGCACGATGACCCGGGTGGAAAGTTTCAGCATCTTTTCCAGGGCCTTGCCATGCAAACCCGCCGGCGTATCCAGCACCACATGGCTAGTGCCTTTGGGGGGCCGGGCAATGTGATCGGGGCCGATTTCCCAGGTGCCGATGCGAGGCAGTTCCGGGTGGCGCAGGGACAGCCACTCGCGGGCCGATTGCTGCCGGTCGATATCCCCCAGCATCACGCCGTGGCCCTGGCGCGCCAGGTAGCCGGCCAGATTGGTGGCCAGGGTGGATTTACCCGACCCGCCCTTGGGGTTGGCAACGAGAAAAGATTTCATGATCCTTTTGAATTCAAAGAGGTAGGCGCCTGCCCTTGCCTTTCAGGCGGTCGAGGGTCTGGCGCACCAGGTCGAGAGGTTCCCGCCGGGGATCGCGCAGACCGGGATGACGCCGGGCACATCCCGTGGATTACAACCTGCCCGCCACCCAGGCCTGCACGCCGGCCAGGGCCGCAGGCAGGTGGGCGGGTTCGGTGCCGCCGGCCTGGGCCATGTCGGGCCGGCCGCCGCCCTTGCCTCCCACTTGCCGGGCGACGAAATTCACCAGTTCGCCGGCCTTGACCCGGCCGGTCAGGTCGGCG
Source organism: Comamonadaceae bacterium (assembly GCA_029255645.1). Lineage (GTDB taxonomy): Bacteria > Pseudomonadota > Gammaproteobacteria > Burkholderiales > Rhodocyclaceae > Azovibrio. The sequence goes on from JANLJE010000067.1 coordinate 32,419, forward strand.
GTGACGCCGGCGATCAGGCTGACCTTGCCGTCACTGACGCTGGCCAGCACGATGGCGGCGGATTTGAGCTTGTCCTTCAGCTTGTCCAGGGTCTCGCGCAGGGTGGCGACATCGGCACCTTCCAGGGTCGCAGCCAGTACCCTGGCGCTGCCCACGGTCACCGCCTGAGCGGCCAGGTCGTCCCCCTGGCTGGCGGCCAGCCTGGATTTGAGGCGGGCCAGTTCCTTCTCCAGGGATCTGACGTTATCGAGGATGCCCGCCACCCGCTCGGCCACTTCATCGGGCTGAGCCTTGAGGAGGGCGGCGATGCCCTGCACCCGGCGTTCCTGTTCCTGCACATGGCGCAGGGCGTTGCCGCCCGTAACGGCTTCGATGCGCCGCACCCCGGCCGCCACGCCACTTTCGGAGAGAATCTTGAACAGGCCGATGTCGCCGGTACGACCGACGTGGGTGCCGCCGCACAACTCCCTGGAGGAGCCGATGGTAACCACCCGCACCTCATCGCCGTATTTCTCGCCGAACAGCATCATGGCGCCGCTCTTCTGGGCCGATTCGATGTCCATCACCCGGGAGTCGGTGGCGGCATTGGCGAGGATCTCGGCATTGACCCGTTCTTCCACCTCGCGGATTTCTTCGGCGCTCACGGGGCTGTTGTGGGCAAAGTCGAAGCGGGTCTTGTCGGGGCCAACCTGAGACCCCTTCTGCTGCACATGGTGGCCGAGCACTTCACGCAGGGCCCGGTGCATCAGGTGGGTGACGGAGTGGTTGCGGGCGGTGGCGGACCGGGCGGCCATATCGACCCGGGCGACGACGCTCTGGCCGGGCTGCAGCCGTCCGGTCTTCAACACCCCGTGGTGGCCAAAGACGCTGGCCTGGATCTTGAGGGTGTCTTCGACGGCAAAGATCCCCGCCCCACCGCGCAACTCGCCCCGGTCGCCCACCTGGCCGCCGGATTCGGCGTAGAAAGGGGTGCAGTCGAGCACGATCACGCCCAGATCGCCTTCCACCAGTTCCGGTACCTGCACACCATCGCGGTACAGCGCCAGAATGTGGGCCGGGGCTTCGAGTTGTTCATAACCGACAAAGCGGGTTTCCTCGCCGTCATATTCGAGATTGGCGGCCATCTTGAATTTGCCGGCCGCGCGCGCCTGTTCTTTCTGGTGGGCCATGGCGGCATCAAAGGCGGCAGCATCCACTGTCACTCCGCGTTCGCGGCAGATGTCCGCCGTCAGATCCAGCGGGAAGCCATAGGTGTCGTGCAGCTTGAAGGCGGTTGCGCCGTTGAAGACCTTGACGCCCCTGGCCTCCATCTCGGCCAGCTCCCCCTCCAGGATGACCATGCCGTGCTCGATGGTGGCAAAAAAACGGTCTTCTTCCTGCTTCAGGGTGGCGATGACCCTGGCTTGATTTTCCTTGAGTTCGGGATAAGCCCCGCCCATCTCGGCCACCAGGTCGGGGACCATCTTGTGGAAGAAGGCAGCCCGGGCGCCCAGCTGGTAGCCGTGGCGGAGGGCACGGCGGATGATGCGGCGCAGCACATAGCCGCGCCCCTCATTGCCGGGAATCACGCCGTCGGCGATGAGGAAGGAACAGGCGCGGATGTGGTCGGCCAGCACCTTGAGGGATGGGCTGTCCAGGTCGGTGCAGCGGGTTTCACGGGCGGCGGCCTGGATCAGGTTCTGGAACAGGTCGATTTCGTAGTTGGAGTGCACCTGCTGCAGCACGGCGGAGATGCGCTCCAGGCCCATGCCGGTGTCGACGCTGGGCTTGGGCAGGGGGTGCATGACGCCTTCTTCGTCGCGGTTGAACTGCATGAAGACGAGGTTCCAGATTTCGATGTAGCGATCGCCGTCTTCTTCCGGGGTGCCGGGCAGGCCGCCCCAGATGTGCTCGCCGTGATCGTAGAAAATTTCGGTGCACGGGCCGCAGGGACCGGTGTCGCCCATCATCCAGAAATTGTCGGAGGCATGGCGCGCGCCCTTGTTGTCACCGATGCGGATCACCCGCTCGGCGGGCACGCCGACTTGCCGGGTCCAGATCTCGAAGGCTTCGTCGTCTTCGGCATAAACGGTGACATAGAGGCGGTCCCTGGGCAGCTTGAAGACTTCGGTGAGCAGTTCCCAGGCATATTTGATGGCATCCTGCTTGAAGTAGTCGCCAAAGCTGAAATTGCCCAACATTTCGAAGAAGGTGTGATGCCGGGCGGTGTAGCCCACGTTTTCCAGGTCATTGTGCTTGCCGCCAGCGCGCACACACTTTTGCGCCGTGGTGGCCCGGGTGTAGGGGCGCTTGTCGAAACCCAGGAAAACATCCTTGAACTGGTTCATGCCTGCGTTGGTAAACAGCAGGGTCGGGTCGTCGTGGGGCACCAGGGAACTGGATTCCACGATTTGGTGGCCCTTGGACGCAAAGAACTGGAGGAATCTTTCGCGGATTTCTGCGCTTTTCATGGCGAATGCCTGTCGAATTCGGTAAAGACGGGATTTTACAAAGAAAAACCCGCCGGCGGGGCGGCGGGTTTTGGCGGGGATCCGCGGTGGTCAGAACACGACGCTCTTCTTCAGGGCCGGCTTGGACGCCAGCACCGCATTGCCTCGGCTCACGGCGGTATCCAGCGCCGCCTTGGCCGGCTTCTTGTCGGCCCACACTTGTTCGAGCTCTTCATCCACGATCATGCGCACCGGCTCCAGGGTGGAAATGCGCAGCGGCTGGGCCGCCCCCTTGCCTTGCAGGGAGGCATAGGCCACATCCAGCACCTGCTCTTCATCCTTCAGGAGCCTGGTCTTGATGGATTTGCGGGCGCCATCGGTCAGGGGCAGGAAGCCACCGACCCGGGCCAGGTCCATCTGGGTCTCAGGGGCAAGAATGAAACGGATGAAGCGGGCCGCCGCCTTGTACTCATTCGGCTTGAAGCCGTTACCAATCCAGATCGAGGCACCCGCTGCCAGGGTGTGCTGGGGGCCCCCGTAGATATCGTCATGGTGCGGCAGGGGAGCCACGCCAAGCTCGACACCGGGCGCCTCGCGCAGATAGCTGCTAGCCCAGGAGTCGGAGGTCAGCATGGCGCATTCGTTCTTGTGGAAGTAGGTATCCGCTTCATTGCCACGACCGGCATAGTGGAAGTAGCCGGCCTTGTACCAGGTGGCCAGCATGGCGACATGCTTGACCTGCACCAGACCATTGAAACCCAGTTCTCCTTTTTTGTCGGCCACCGGCACGCCAGAAACCGAGCTGACGTTGTCGATATGCACCCAGACCGGCCAGGATGAGGTGTAGGGGCAGCTGATGCCCTTGTCGGCCAGAATACCCGCCATGTCCTGCAGTTCGCGCCAGGTACGCGGCGGCCGCTCAGGGTCCAGGCCGGCCTTGCGGAAAATGCGCTTGTTGTAGAACAGGACCGGGGTGGAAAACGCCACCGGCAGCGCCATCAGCTTGTTCCTGGTTTCGCCGACCAGCAGGTCGGAAGAAAGGTCGCCGGCCGCCAGCGGTTGCTTGGTTTCCCGCATCAGCTGATACAGGGGCTTGAAACTGGATGGGCTGGACGTGAAATTGGCGACGGTATCGGTGGTGGCCAGATTCAACGGCGCCGGTTTGCCATGGGCTTCGGCCTGGACGAGGTTGATGTGCACGTCCTTGTTCTGGCTGTTGAAGCGCTCCACCAGCGCCCCCAGTCGCTCGGCATTGCCATGGTTCAACTGATGCGCAAAATCGATTTCGGTCAGCGCTGGCGCCTTGGCCGGGGCGACCGCCTTCCTGGCAGAGGCGGCGAGCGCTCCCCCGGAGACAGAAAAAGCCAGGGCCATCACGAGAGGGAATAACTTGCAACGCATATCGACTCCAGAGTAAAACGATTTTTTGATTATAGTCCATAAAATAACACTTTCACGGCAATCGCCACTGCTTCGGCACAAATGCAAAATTCTGTCCACCCCTCCCTTCGTCGTGACCGGATGTGGGAGAATCGCCAGTCATGAACAAAAAAACACTCCTGCTACTGGGCCTTCTGGCGCTTTCCCTGGCGCTGGCCGGCTGCGACCAGCTGAGCAGCAAGATGGGCCTGGAAGACCCGGCCAGGAAGGAAGCCCGGCTGGATGCCGAAGGGCGGGCCGTCGGTAGCGGCTGCCGCCACTCGGGCCGGGCCATCGAGGATTGTTACGCCATCTACACCTGGCTGCCGAAGGAATCCGTGTTTGCCGGCTGGCGCGAGATGGACGAATACATGCGCGAAAACAATCTGGAGACGGTCGCGCCGCAGCTACCGCCCCCCTCGCCCCCCGAAACCGGCAAACGCAAGAAAAAGGCAGCAGCGGCAGAGGCGGCTGCGGCAGAGGCGCCCAGCACCGGAAAACCGCCGGAAACCGCCACCCCAGCCCCTCCGGAACAGCCCGCCGCCGAACCCATTCGCCCCGACACCCGCAAACACTGAAACCGCACCGCCGCGCCCTGGCCCGGGAAAACCCGGTATGAGTTCAGGGAGCCACGTATAATTCCCCGCCTATGAACGAGACCCTCCTTCCCGCCGGCAACGCAGCCGATCACGTCACCGAGACGAAAGAACTCACCTTTGCAGACCTGGGCCTGGCCCCCGAACTGCTCAAGGCCATCGCCGAATCCGGCTACACCCGCCCCACTCCGATCCAGGCCCAGGCCATTCCTCTGGTCCTGTCCGGCAAGGACATCATGGGCGGCGCCCAGACCGGCACCGGCAAGACGGCCGCCTTCACCCTGCCGATCCTGCAGCGCATGCTGCCCTTTGCCACCTCCAGCCCGTCCCCCGCCAGGCATCCGGTGCGCGCCCTGATCCTGGCTCCGACCCGGGAACTGGCCTTGCAGGTGTTCGAGTCCGTCAAGGAATACAGCAAACACACCCCCCTGCGGGCCCTGTGCGCCTACGGGGGCGTGGACATCAAGCCGCAGATTGCCGAGTTGAAGAAAGGCGTCGAAATCCTGGTCGCCACGCCGGGCCGGCTGCTCGACCATGTGGAGCAGAAGACGGTCAATTTCAACTCGGTCCAGGCCCTGGTCCTCGATGAGGCGGACCGGATGCTGGACATGGGTTTCATCCCGGACATCAAGCGCATCCTCAACCTGCTGCCGGCCCAGCGCCAGAGCCTGCTGTTCTCCGCCACCTTCTCGGAAGAGATCAAACGCCTGGCCGACTCCATGCTCAAGGCTCCGACCCTGATCGAGGTGGCCCGCCGCAACCAGGTCTCGGAGACCATCACCCACCGGGTCTATCCGGTTTCCGAATACGGCAAGCGGCCCTTGCTGATCAAGCTGCTCAAATCCAGCCAGATCAATCAGTGCATCGTGTTCACCCGTACCAAGCAAGGCTGCTCCCGCCTGGCCCGGGAACTGCAACGGGCCGGCATCCACGCGGACGCCATTCATGGCGACAAGAGCCAGCTGGAGCGGATCAAGGCCCTGGATGATTTCAAGTCCGGCACCACCACCGTCCTGGTTGCCACCGACGTGGCCGCCCGGGGTCTGGACATCGAGGAACTGCCCCACGTCATCAACTACGAACTCCCCCATACCCCGGAAGACTATGTGCACCGCATCGGCCGCACCGGCCGGGCCGGCAAGCAGGGCAACGCCATCTCCCTGGTGACCGCCACCGAGGTGGTGTACCTGATGGACATCGAGAAGCTGATCAAGAAGGAAATCGAGCAGGTGGTGGTGCCCGGCTTCGAGCCCGATGCGGATTTCGAATATCCCCCAGGCAACAAGAAGAAACGCAGCACCACCCCGGTCATCAAGGCTCCCCTGGCAGAGAAGCCCGCCGGCCGCTTCGAGCGCCCGGCTCGTCCCGGCCGCCCGGAACGGGAGCGCGCGCCTCGCCGCAACCGCATGATCGCCGCCGATGGCTTTGATTTCTCCCAGCCTTACGAAGCACGCGGCGAAATTCCGGATTCCCCCATCGCCCCCGGCAAGCAGGACCCGCAACAACCGATCAAGGTGGTGGCCGCCCTGCTGGGGGGCCTGGGTCGCAAGTCCTGATGAGTTTCACCCCCCGACGCCCCGTTCAGGGGCGTTTTCCATGGAGACCGGCAGCGGGCGCCTTGGGCGCTTCCATGAACTTGAGCAGGGCGACGGAGATGTTGTCCCCCTCGCCTGCCCCCCGGGCCCGGGCCAGGGCGATCAATTGGGTCACCACTTCCCGTGCCGAACCGGTACCGATCAGCGCCCCCATTTCCTCATCCGGAACATAGGCCCACAAGCCATCGGAACAAAGCAGCAGACTGTCCCCCGCCTTGAGGCCCTCCACCCCGCCAAACTCCACCGTCGGCTCCTCGCGCCCGCCCAGGGAGGTGAGCAGAATGTTCTTGTTGGGGTGTGATCTGGCCTCTTCGGCTGAAATCTTGCCGATCCGGACCAGATGTTCCACATAGGAATGATCCACCGTGCGGGCCTGTAGATGAATGCCGCGAAACTGGTACAGCCGACTGTCGCCGCAATGAGCCCAGATCGCCCGCCCGCCGGGCAGGAGCAGCATGGCCACCGCCGTGCTGTGGGGGTCTTTTTCATTGATGAAGCGGGAGGCCCTGATCATGGTATGCGCTTCCTGCAGACCGGAATGCAGCAGATGCCGAGGATCATCGCTGCTCCCCCAATGCTGGAAATTGGTACTCAGGGTATGAATGACCTGTTCAGCCGCCAAGGCTCCTCCGGTATGCCCCCCCATGCCATCCGCCACCACGGCCAGGGCAACCCCGGTCTGCCGGGGATGTGCGACCAGCGCCACCCGGTCCTGCTGCTCCTTGCGATCGCCCTGATGCTGGGCAATGCAGGCATCCAGCCTCAATCCCATGGTTCCCTCGCAGCGCGGCTGACGATCACGAACGGCACGGCCCTAGCGCGTGAAAGAAGTCCGGACCTCGTCAGGCCGTTTCAGATGTGCGCTCGTCTGAGGATTCCGCTCGATATAGACCCGGTGCGCCGCCACCACGATGGCATGCACATCCTCACTCGAGAGCTGGGGAAAGTTTTCCCGCAGGACCCGGAACGCCAGGTGCTCCAGAGAATGCCCCCCCCAACCGGTATCGGGATCGAAGAAAGGCTCGATCATCACATAGGCCTGGTCGAAAATTTCGCGCAGACGCGTGTTCTGACGCCGGTCCGGCTGATTCGTGCCGGAATTGGTGCCGGAATTGGTGCCGGAATTGGTGCCGGAATTGGTGCCGGAATTCGTGCCGGAATTCGTGCCGGAATTCGTGCTGGATGGATTCACCGTGGGTTTCCTAGATAAACAGGGGAGCCATTTCAGACCATGGCATCGGATTGTTCCTGGAAACGCTCCAGTATCACATCGACAAATTCGGGGAGTGCGTCCGCATGGATGCCCAGCTCCGATATTACATCGTCCTTGACCCGCGCCCACTCCGGATTCTCCAGCCGCGCATCGCGGCAATAGATGTCCAGGGCCAGTTGCAGGATCGCCACCATGGTGCGGGAAGCATGGGGCGTCATGCTGGAAATTTCATGGTGGCAACGCACCGCTTCGCAGATGAAGGCCGGCAGGGACCAGTGCCGGGCCAGTAAATAGCCGACGGCACAATGATCCAGATTGAACTTCCGGTCCTCCTCCTGCAGATCCACCCAGCGCCCCATGTCGCCCAGGTGCATTTCCTTGCCATAAGTGGAAAAGCGCTGCATCAGCACGGGAACACCGCAATCGTGAAACATGCCGGCCAGGTAGGCCTGATCGGGAAAGATGTTGCAGATATTCACCCGATCATCGGCAATCAGCATCGCCAGCTGGGCCACCGACTGGGACCGGGCCCAGAAACTTTCGTAGGCCCGGCGATCGTTCTTGATCACGGTGGCGCTGGTGAGCACCACGGCCTGGACCAGGTTGAAGGTTTCCTTCACCCCCAGGGTGTGGATGATCTGCTCGACGGTCTCGAAGGGATGATGCTGGCGATAAGCCGGGCTTTTCACGGCCTTGAACAACAACGCGGTCACCCCCGGGTCCTGGCTGATGACCCGGGCCAGGGCGCGCACATCAAACTGCCGCCGCTGCAACATGCGGCGCAACTCCTCCAGCACCCGGGGCTGAGGCGGGATCTTCACGCCCCGCTCCAGCACGAACCTGAGACGGGCGGCGGCTTCCCCATCCATGGAAGCCAGAATTTCCGGGAGGGCTGCATGGGTACTCATGATGACAAGGACTCCTCTCCTCTCTCCTCTTGTGCCGGCGCCCGGGGCTGGCGGTCCGCCGCGCGCTGCTTGAGACGGCCATAGGTGCGCAGGGACATCCAGGTACCGATCAGGGACAGGATCGGGGCACCGACCAGCAGAATCTGCAATTTCTGGTCATCGCTCAATTCCAGCATGGCGCCCTCCCCGACGGACAAGCGGGCATTCTACCCCAGCCCCTGCCAAGAGGGCCATGACCTCAGTCCTGGAGCCAGGGAAGAAGCCAGCCCAGCCCGGCCTCGGTATCGCCCTGGGGCTTGTATTCACAGCCCACCCAGCCCGGGTACTTCAGCGCATCGAGACGCCGGAACAGATAGGGGTAATGGATTTCCCCGCTGCCCGGCTCATGGCGGCCCGGATTGTCTGCCACCTGAATATGGCCGATGGCGGGCAGATGGGCTTCCACCGTACGGGCCAGATCGCCCGCCATGACCTGGGCATGATAAAGGTCCAGTTGCACCAATAGATTGGGCTCCCCGATGGCCTGTTGCAAGGCAAAGGCCCGGGCCGGTTGATCCAGCCAGTAGCCCGGCATGTCCACTTTACTGTTGATGGGCTCCATCAGCAGCGTCACTCCTGCTGCGGCACAACGCCGGGCGGCGGCCTGCATGTTGGCCCGATAGGTGGCCTCCAGCCGTTCCGGCGCCACGCCCGGGAGCGCCAGGCCGGCCAGGGCATGCAGCCGGGTACAGTTCAGGATGCGGGCATAGTCCAGCGCCAGCGCCAGGCCCTGCTGGAATTCCGCCTCACGGCCCGGGTGGCAGGCCAGGCCACGCTCCCCGGCCGCCCAGTCCCCCGGCGGCAGGTTGAACAAGACCTGGGTCAGCCCGGCTTCTTCCAGCCAGGCGCGGAGGTATTCCGCCGGATGGTCATAGGGAAACAGGTATTCCACCCCCCGAAACCCGGCCCGGGCCGCCGCCGCAAAGCGCTGGGGAAAGGGTAGCTCGGTGAACAAAAAGGAAAGATTGGCGCAAAAACGGGGCATGGGATGAAACAGGGGGCGGAACTTCGGCCGCGCCTGGGAATCAGTTGTTGAGCCGGACATTATAATCCGCCCGCACCCGCCAACCCTCCGAAGGACACACCATGGGCAATCGCCTTTCCAAGATCGTTACCCGCACCGGCGATGCCGGCACTACCGGCCTGGGGGATGGCTCCCGGGTCAACAAGGACAGCCTGCGCATCGACGCCATCGGCGAAGTCGACGAGCTGAATTCCTCCCTGGGCCTGCTCCTGGCCGAACCCGATCTGCCCGAAGCCGTGCGTACCGCCCTGGAGAGCATCCAGCATGATCTCTTTGATCTGGGCGGCGAACTCTGCATGCCCGGGATGACGGTCTTCAGCCCCGCCCAGGTCGACCGCCTGGAAGCCCTGGCGAATACCTTCAACGCCGACCTCTCCCGGCTCAAGGAATTCATTCTTCCGGGCGGCACCCGCGCCGCCGCCCTGGCCCACCTCTGCCGCACCATCTGCCGCCGGGCCGAGCGTGCCATCGTGCATCTGGGCAACCACGAAAGCGTCTCCGAAGACGCCCGCCGCTACATCAACCGCCTCTCCGACCTGCTGTTCATCTTGGGACGCTACCTGAACAAGACGGCCGGCCGGGGCGACGTACTCTGGCAAAAGGGCAAGAACGCCGGCTGACCCCGGCAGGACCGCCACCCCCCGCCCGCAAAAAAGCCCCGAAACCGGGGCTTTTTCATGCAGGACAAGACGCTATACCCATGCTGCGGCCAGGTGGTCAGGGAGGGGTTCCAGATCAACCCGGATGCGCTGAAGGATCAGGAACCAGATTGACCGCGAGTAATCGAACGGATACACTCTGCCCATGTACTCAATCAAGCCGCTTCCCGAATTCACTGCATGGCTGAACAGCCTCAAGGACGGCATGACGCATCGCCGTCTGGCTCGCCGGCTGGAAAAAGCGCAGAAGGGCAATCTGGGTGATGTGAAGCCGGTTGGTGATGGCGTGTTCGAAATGAGAGAGCACTTCGGGCCAGGCTGGCGCATGTACTACGTGCAACATGGCGCAGTGCTGACGCAGTGCTGACTGTGATGCTGGGTGGTGGTGACAAGGCCACGCAGACCGCCGATATTGCCAAGGCCATCAGGTTGGCCGCTACGCTGGAGGATTAAGCCATGACCAAGAAAATCAAGATTGCCGACCTGCCCGAATTCGACATGGCGGAGCATCTGCCCGACGCACAGGCGATTGCCGAATACCTGACCGTGGTGCTTGAAGAAGACGACCCGGCGGCGCTGGCCGATGCGCTGGGTACGATTGCCCGAGCACGCGGCATGAGCGACATTGCCAAAGCTTCAGGGATTACCCGCGAAGCGCTCTACAAGGCGCTGCGCCCGAATGCCAGCCCGCGCTTCGAGACCATCAGCAAGGTTTGCGCGGCGCTCGGTGTCCGCCTGGTGGCCCAGCCGATTCACGCACACCCGTAGGCGGCTCTGCGGCTCTGTTGGACTGCGCGGTGAGAGCTGCCCAGCGCTCACCGAAAGGCTTCCGTCCCTGGCGCGTTCCCGGGAGCAGCGGAAGCCTGTCTCATTGATGCTTTGCCGGGCGGCACCATCATTCATTGCCGCGCCGCCCGACGCCTCGCCAAAAAGCCCGGAAATCCGGGCTTTTCAGGGGGATGGTGATCACCATTGCCAGCAATGGCCCGCCACTCAATTTTCAGCAGGAGTAATAGAGGTCGAATTCCACCGGGTGGGTGGTCATGCGCACCTTGTTCACTTCTTCCATCTTCAGGGCGATGAAGGCATCGATCCAGTCGTTGGAGAACACGCCGCCGCGGGTCAGGAACTCACGATCCTTGTCCAGCGCAGCCAGCGCTTCTTCCAGGCTGGCACAGACGGTCGGGATCTTGGCGTCTTCCTCGGGAGGCAGGTCGTACAGATTCTTGTCGGCGGGGTCGCCGGGGTGAATCTTGTTCTGGATGCCGTCCAGGCCGGCCATCAAAAGTGCGGCAAAGCACAGGTAGGGGTTGGCGATGGGGTCGGGGAAGCGGGTCTCGATGCGACGCGCCTTGTCGGAAGATACAAAAGGCACGCGGATGGAAGCGGAACGGTTCTTGGCCGAGTAGGCCAGCTTCACCGGCGCTTCATAGTGGGGCACCAGCCGTTTGTAGGAGTTGGTGCCCGGATTGGTGATGGCGTTCAGCGCCTTGGCATGCTTGATGATGCCGCCGATGTAGTACAGGGCGGTTTCGGACAGGCCGGCATAGCCATTGCCGGCGAACAGGTTCTTGCCGTCCTTCCAGATCGACTGGTGCACATGCATGCCGGAACCGTTGTCGCCCACGATCGGCTTGGGCATGAAGGTGGCGGTCTTGCCGTACTGGTGGGCGACGTTGTGGACCACGTACTTCAGGACCTGGGTCATGTCGGCGCGGCGCACCAGGGTGCCAAACTTGGTGCCGATTTCGTTCTGGCCGGCGGTGGCCACTTCGTGGTGATGCACTTCCACTTCAACACCGCACTGTTCCAGGATGAGACACATGGCGGCCCGGATGTCGTTGAAGGAATCGACGGGGGGCACGGGGAAGTAGCCGCCCTTGACGGAGGGACGGTGACCGATGTTGCCGCCTTCGACCTTTTCGCCGGAGGTCCAGGCCGCTTCTTCGGAAAAGATCTTCACGAAGGTGCCGGACATGTCGGTACTCCACTCCACGGAGTCGAAGATGAAGAATTCGGGTTCGGGGCCAAAGAAGGCGGCGTCGCCGATACCGGAGGACTTCAGGTAGGCTTCGGCGCGCTTGGCGATGGAGCGGGGGTCGCGGTCATAACCCCGGCCGTCGGCGGGATCCACCACGTCGCAGGAGATCACCAGGGTGGTTTCATCAAAGAAGGGGTCGATGAAAGCGGTGCCGGGGTCTGGCATCAGCAGCATGTCGGAGGCCTGAATGCCCTTCCAGCCCGCGATGGAAGAACCGTCAAACGCGTGGCCATCTTCAAACTTTTCGGCATCGACCGCATGCGCCGGCACGCCCACATGCTGCTCCTTGCCACGGGTATCGGTGAAACGGAAATCGACGAACTTGACGTCGTTTTCCTTCATCATCTTCAGAACATCCTGAACTGTAGCCATCTTGCAAAGTCTCCTAAACGGATACCGGCCGCGCCGGCAACACAAAAAAATTACAACGGACAGGCTTCAGCAGGAAGCATGCCAAGGATTTGGGGCTGCTTGGCCATTGTGCCACAAGGAGATTCGGAAAAATCACTCGCCCGGCAATGCACCAAACAAGTGCAACCCTCGAACCAGGATCGCACCGATTGGGTGCGCATTCTGATTTGCCTCCCCATCCACGCTCAACACGCCCAACACGCTCAACACGCTCAACACGCTCAAGCCATCCAGGGCCGGCTCCGGCAAATCCACACCCAACGGCGGTGCCGTCCAGACAATTTGCCTGCGCTATACTTGAGCCCCTTGCCATTCATGACCGCATACCGCCATGGGAAAACTGACCGATCTACTGCAACTGGCCCAGGAACGAGGCCAGGCTTTGGGACTCCCCTATGCGGGCGCCCTGACACCCACCGAGGCCAGCCAGGTCTGGCAACTGGCCCCGGGCGCCAAGCTGGTGGATGTGCGTACCCGTGCCGAACTAGATTGGGTGGGACGCATTCCCGATGCGGTGGAGATCGAGTGGAATCAGTATCCCGGCGGCACGCCCAATCTCAATTTCCTGCCCCAGTTGAAGCGCCAGGTAGATCGGGAAGCCGTGGTGCTGTTCCTCTGCCGCAGCGGCGCCCGCTCCGATCAGGCCGCCCGGGCCGCCACCGCCGCCGGTTACAACGCCTGTTACAACGTCCTCGAAGGGTTCGAGGGCGACAAGGATGCCAACGAGCAGCGCAACAAGGTGGGCGGCTGGCGCCAGGCCGGTCTGCCCTGGTACCAGAGCTGACGCCGCAAGGCGCGCCGATTCCCGGCCGGCCTGGCGCGCCCCGCCCTTTCCTTTTGATCGCGACCATGACGACTCCCCTGCCCTTCGATGCCTACAACAGCCTTTCCGATGCCGAGTGCGAGGCGCGCATCCGCGCCGCCCGCCACCAGCTGGGTAAGGAGGTGGTGCTGCTTTGCCACCACTACCAGCGCGCCGACGTGTACCAGCACGCCGACCTGACCGGCGATTCCCTCAAACTCTCGCGCCTGGCGGCCCAGGCCGACTCTCCCTACATCGTCTTTTGCGGCGTGCATTTCATGGCGGAAGTGGCGGACATCCTGTCCCGGCCCGAGCAGACCGCGATCCTGCCCGACCTCGCCGCCGGCTGCTCGATGGCCGACATGGCCAACCTCGCCAAGGTGGAACGCTGCTGGCGGGAGCTGGGCGAGGTGCTGGACGTGGAACGGGAATTCACCCCGGTCACCTACATCAATTCCGCCGCCGACCTGAAGGCCTTCTGCGGCGCGCACGGCGGCATCGTCTGCACCTCCAGCAACGCCGGCAGCATCGCCCGCTGGGCCTTTGCGCAGCGCCCGAAGATCCTGTTCTTTCCCGACCAGCACCTGGGCCGCTGGACCGGCCACAACCTGGGCATTCCCCTGGAAGACATGCAGGTCTGGGACCCGGACCTGGAATGCGGCGGGCTTACCCCGGCGCAGATCGAAAAGGCGAAGATCCTGCTCTGGAAGGGCCACTGTTCGGTGCACCAAATGTTCCAGAAGCGCCATATCGACGCCTTCCGCGCCCGCTACCCGGACGGCATCGTGATTGCCCACCCGGAATGCAATTTCGAGGTCTGCGCCGCCTCCGATCATGTCGGCTCCACGGAATTCATCGTCAAGACCATCAAGGCAGCCCCGCCCGGCACCCGCTGGCTGGTGGGCACCGAACTCAACCTGGTCGACCGGCTCGCGCGGGAAATGCTGCCCCAGAACAAGATCGTCCAGTTCATGGCCACCACCATCTGCATGTGCTCCACCATGCAGCGCATCGATCCCCAGCACCTGGCCTGGACCCTGGAAAACCTGGTGGCCGGGCAGGTGGTCAATCCCATCGTGGTGCCGCCCCACGAAGCGGAACTCGCGAAGCGGGCCCTGGACCGGATGCTGGCCATTTCCTGAAATTCATGGGCGAAACGGACCTGATCCACCTGATCTACTGCAGCACCGCCACCCACGAGATGAGCGAGGTGGAGCTTCTGGAGTTGTTGCAAGAGAGCCGCAAGCGCAATGCCGAACTGGAACTGACGGGGATGCTGCTGTATGGCGGCGGCGTATTCATGCAAGTGCTGGAAGGCTCGCCCGCCGCCGTAACCGGGCTTTATCAAAAGATCGAACGGGACCCGCGCCACCATTCCCTGTTCCTGCTGGAGCAAGAAGCCATTGCCGGACGCAGTTTTGCCGATTGGAGCATGGGCTTTCACGCTCTGAAAACCGAGGAAGGCAAGCGGTTTGCCGATGCTTTTTCCCTGCGTGCGCCGGGGCACGGCCTGGAAGGCAAGGCCATCCGCCCCGGAATCGCCCTGGAACTGCTGCGCCAGTTCGCCCAGACCCAACGTTGAAGGCCATGTTTTTGCCGCGTTCCCTGCACATCGCCACCTACAACATCCACAAGGGTTTTTCCCAGTTCAACCGGCGCATGATGATCCACGAGCTGCGCGAGCGCCTGCGCAGCCTCTCCCCGGACATCGTCTTCTTGCAGGAGGTCCAGGGTCTGCACCTGGGCCATGCCCTCCATCACCCCGACTGGCCCGAACCCGCCCAGCACCACTTCCTTGCCGAAGAGGTCTGGCCCGAAACGGCCTACGGGCAAAACATGATCTACGACCATGGCCACCACGGTAACGCCATCCTGTCCCGTTTTCCGATTCTGGACAGCCACAACCAGGACGTGACCCATCTCAAGTTCGAGCGCCGGGGGCTGCTGCACTGCCGCATCGAACTCCCCGACGGTCGCCCGCTGCATTGCGTCTGCGTCCATCTCTCCTTGTTTGGCCGCTCCCGGCGGCTGCAGATGGAAGACCTGAGCACCTACCTGGAGCGGCTCGCCCCGGCTGGCACACCGCTCGTCATCGCCGGCGATTTCAACGACTGGCGCAACCAGGCCGCCGATCAACTGGCCCGGCGCCTGGGCCTGGAAGAAGTATTTGGCCCGCACCCGGTACGCAGCTTTCCCGCCGCCCTGCCGCTATTCCGGCTCGACCGCATCTATGTGCGCGGCCTGAAAGTGCAGGAAGCCCAGGTGCACTTCGGCCCGCCCTGGTCCCATATTTCCGACCACGCCGCCCTGTCGGCCCGGCTCTTCTACGATGCCTGAATTCATCGACGGCAATCGCATCACCCTGCTCAATTCGGGCCATGAATATTTTCCCAGCCTGCTAGAGCAGATCGACCAGGCCCGCCGGGAAATTTTTCTGGAAAGCTACATCTTCGCCAACGACCGCATCGGCAACCAGGTCGTCTCTGCCTTGATCCGGGCCGCCGGCCGCCAGGTGGCGGTGCGGGTGCTGGTGGATGGCTTTGGCGCCCGGGATTTTCCCGAAAGCTTCGGCCCCCGCCTCCAGGCTGCCGGGGTCCAGTACCTGATCTACCGCCAGGAGGTCGCCCGCTTTCACCTGCACCGCCACCGCCTGCGCCGCCTGCATCGCAAGCTGGTGGTCATCGACGGGCGGGTGGCCTTCGTCGGCGGCATCAACATCATCGACGACGACAACGCCCCGCCCGCCCTGCGCCCCCGCTACGACTATGCCGTCAAGGTGGAAGGCCCGCTCGTGCCCACCATTCGCCAGGCAATGCAGCGCATGTGGGAAAACGTCGCCTGGGCGAGTTTCAAGCGCCGCCACCGCCTGCCGCAGCAGGACCCCTGTCCGGACTGCCCCGCCGTGCAGGGGCGGCAACGGGCCGCCTTCCTGCTGCGCGACAACATCCGCCACCGCAACGCCATCGCCAATGCTTACCTCGAAGCCATCCAGCAGGCCCGGGATTTCATTTTGATTGCCAATGCCTACTTCCTGCCTGGCCTCCGTTTCCGCCATGCCTTGCGCGCTGCCGTGCAACGTGGCGTCCAGGTTACCGTGATGCTCCAGGGACGAACCGACCATCCCTTGCTGCACTATGCCACCCAGGCCCTCTACGGCGCCTTGCTGGAAGAAGGCATCCGCATTTTCGAATACCGCAAGAGTTTCCTCCATGCCAAGGTCGCCGTGGTCGATGGACACTGGGCCACCGTGGGCTCTTCCAACATCGACCCGTTCAGCCTGCTGCTGGCCAAAGAAGGCAACGTGGTGGTGGATGACCCGAAGTTTGCCCAGGAGCTGCAACAAAGCCTGAACGATGCGTTGCGCACAGGCAGCGAAGAACTCACCCTGGCGCACCTGGGTCGGCTGCCGCTTTACTCCCGCCTGTTGCGCTGGTGCAGCTATGGCCTGGTACGCCTGTTTATCGGCGCGACAGGCTATGGCCCCCGGCACTGGCGGGGCGACCAGCATTAGCCCACGGCAATCAGCGCTGGCGCTACAATCCCCGCCTTACCCAAGTCATATGACCTGAGACATACATGGCAACCTGGGGATTCGGCCTGCGCGCCAAATCATTGCTGGCGCTCGTGCTCGCCGGCCTGCTCGCCCTGGCGCCCGCCGGACTGATCGGCTGGCAGGTGCTAGAAGGAGTGCGCCATCACTTCGGTGAAGCCTATGCCCGCAACTTCACCCTGCTCAAGCGGCAAAGCATCCTCGCCCCGGTCTCCCGGGACCTGGCCCTCGCCTTGCGCCTGGCCGATTCGGAAGTCACCCGTCAATGGCTGCTGGATGAGCAGAACCTGGAAAAGAAAACCCTGTTCTTCAAGGAAGCCGAAGGCTACCGCCGGGATTTTCGCAGCAATTCCTACTTCATCAGCAGCAGCAACAGCCGGCAGTACTACTTCAACGACGACCATGAAGAAAGCAGCGACCAGCCCCGCTATACCCTCGATCAGACCAAGAAGAGCGATACCTGGTTCTTCAGTTCGATTCGGCAGGTCGAGCCCTACAACATCAACGTCAATTACGACGATCACCTCAAAATCACCCAGGTCTGGCTCAACATCATCATCCGCAACGGCGAACAGGTGCAGGGACTGGCCGGCACGGGCCTGAACCTAAGCACCTTCCTCAAGGACTTCATCAGCACCGATGAGCCCGGCATCACCCCCCTCATCATCAACCGCGATGGGGCCATCCAGGCGCACCGCAACCCGGCCCTGATTGCGACCAACCTGGCCGCCAGCAGCGCCCGCCTGGAACAGACGCTGGCCGGACAACTGCAGCCAGGCCCCGAGCGGGAAGCGGCTGCCGTCGCCATGGCGGCAGCCCAGGCCAGTCCGGGCCAGGTCAGCAGCTTCAAGGCCACCCTCGATGGCCGGGAGCAACTGCTGGCCCTGGCCTACATCCCTGATCTGAAATGGCATGTCGTCACCGCCATCGACCTGCAGGCCGCCCAGGTGCTCGACCAGCGCTGGCTCAACACGGCCATTGCCGCCCTGGTGGCGCTGATCGCGATCTTGCTGCTGACCTTTGCCTACGCGGTGGAACAACTGGTGTTGAAGCCGCTGCGCAAACTGCAAATTTCCGCCTCGGCCATGGCCCAGGGCGACTTCGATGTTTCCCTGCCCCCTCCCAGCCGGGACGAACTGGGAGACCTGAGCCAGGCCTTCGGCATCATGGCCCGGCAGGTCCGCGACAACACCGCAGAGCTGGAATCCAAGGTCCAGGCCCGCACCCAGGACCTGGAAGCCGCCAACCGGAACATGCAGCGGGCCCATCAACAGATCAACGACTCCATCGACTACGCCAGCCTGATCCAGAAGGCCATCCTGCCCAACCAGCAGTTGCTGCAGCAACTGGGAGCGCACCATTTCGTCCTGTGGCGCCCCCGGGATGTGGTGGGGGGCGATTTCTACGTGTTCCGGGCTGAAGATGACCGCTACCTGGTCGGGGTGGTGGACTGTGCCGGCCACGGCGTGCCCGGCGCCCTGATGACCATGCTGGCCCGGGCCGCCCTCGACCACGCCATGACTCAGGAGGGCATCGCCGCCCCGGCAGCCATCCTGACCCAGACCGATGCCACCATGCGCGCCATGCTGCAGCACTGCGACCTGCCACGGGCCATCGCCACCAATATGGACGCAGGCTTGGCCCATGTCGACCGGACCCGCCGCCTGCTGCGCTTTGCCGGTGCCAAGATCGGCCTGTACTGGAGCGACGGGGAACAGGTGGGTGAATACAAGGGGGGCCGCCGCGCCATTGGTGACCGGCGCGTGGGCAGCTATACGGATACGGAAATCGAACTGCGGCCCGGCATCACCTACTACCTGGCCACCGATGGCTTCCTCGACCAGGCCGGCGGCGATCTGGGCTACGGCTTCGGCAATACCCGCTTTGCCCAGTTGCTGCGTAGCCATGCACGCCTGCCCATGGCACAACAAGCCAGTGCCCTGGACCAGGCCCTGGCGGCCTATCAGGGCGAGTATCCCCAACGTGACGACATCACGGTACTATCCTTCCGCTTTGACTGAACAGGACTGCCATGGACACCATCGACCTTTTCGAACTGCGTGCGCACTTCAACAAGAGCCGCATCCTGCTCTGCTTCAACGGTCCCATTTCCAGGAGCCTGATCGAAGAAATCGGCAACGCCCTGAAGAACTACCTGCAGGCAGACCATGCCCAGCCGTCGGCTGCCATGGACGTGTTCAGCGTGTATGTGGAAATGACCCAGAACATCCGTCACTACGCCATGGCCCACGGCTATGACGAACTGCAGAGCTCCGCCACCGTGGTGGTAGCCCGGGACGAGGAGAGCCGTTACCTGGTCCAGGCCGGCAACATGGTGGAAAAAGCCGACGGCGAAGCTCTGCTCGCCCGTGTCCAGGCACTGGCAAACATGGACAAGACAAAACTCAAGTCCGCCTACAAGGCCCAACTACGCCAACCCCGGGATGAAAGCGCCGTGAGCGGTGCCGGCCTGGGGCTGATCGACGTGGCAAGAAAATCCGCTCGCGCCCTGGATGCCAGTCTCTCCCAGGTCGGCGAACAACACGCCTTTTTCAGCCTGCGGGCCACCATCTGAATTCAATTCCAAGACAAAAACATGAACGCACTGCACATCCTCGCCACTCAATCCACCCCCAGCGTCACCTCCGACTGGGAGCAGGGCCTGCTGACCATGCAGGGAGACTCCTACCCGGAAAACTCCTTCGAATTCTTTGGCGACATCATCACCTGGATCGAGCGTTACCTGAAGGAAAGCCGCGCCCCCCTGCGCCTCGAACTGCGCCTGGTGTACATGAACACCAGTTCGGTGAAGGCGATGATGGATATTTTCGACATGCTGGAAGAAGCTCACCAGCACGGTCGCCAGGTCGGCGTGGACTGGTTCTACGACCCGCGCAATGAGCGCGTTCTGGATCTGGCCGATGAATTCCGGGAGGATTGCTCCTTTCCCTTCCAGATCGCCGCCGATGGCTGAAAAACCCCCGCTTTCCCCGGCAGAACAGGCCCTGATCGAACGGATCGAAGCCTTGCTGGCCGACCCGGCCCATGCCGCGAACCCCCTGCGCGAGCCCATGGCCGCCCTGTTCGCCGCCAGTGAAGCCCAGCGGGAACGGCTGGGACGGCTGGTGCACATCTCCGATGGCTACCACCTGATCTCCCGCGACCAAAGCCAGACCCTGGCCGAGCAGTACGACCGCCATCTGCGCCGGCTGGACAAGCTGGCCCGCATTTCCGACCGCTACCAGAACAGCCTCCGGGAACTGAGCGAGGCATTGAAGGATGCCGCCCTGCGCGACCCCCTCACGGGGCTGGGCAACCGCCGTTTCCTCATGGAACACATCAGGGATGAGACCGGGCGTGCCAACCGCAAGGCGACCCCTTACTCCCTGGCCATCCTGGATGTCGACCACTTCAAGCACATCAATGACCGTTTCGGCCACGAAGCCGGCGACACGGCCCTCTGCCAGATCGCCCAGGCGATCCAGGCCGCCCTGCGGGAATACGACCTGTGCGGCCGCTGGGGCGGGGAAGAATTCCTGATCATGCTGCCGGAAACCCCGCTGGAGTACGCCCTGCAAGTCGCCGAACGGGTGCGCCTGAGCATCCAGGCCTTGAACTTCGCCTTCATGGAACAAGAAGGATTGCGCATCACCGCCAGCCTGGGCATGGCCCTCCACCATCCGGGTGAAGCCTATCCGGAAACCCTGAAGCGGGCCGACAATGCCCTGCTCGAGGCCAAATCAGCCGGCCGCAACCGGATCGGGACCGCCTGATCCTGCCTTCCACACCCGGCCCCGGCAACGGGGAATGCGGGCAAAATCCCAGTATTCCCGGGCCCAGGCCCAGACCTCACCCACCCTGGCGCCGGCCAGTTCAGCGGGAGGCGACTGACCGAGAAAATCCAGGGCCGCCACCAGGTTCTGCGCCGCCCGCTCCGCCACCAGGGCGGGGGCCCGGGTCTGCTTCGACAGCTTCTCCCCGCTGGCATGGGTCGCCACCGGCAGATGCGCATAGACCGGCTCCGCGTAACCCAGACAGCGCTGCAGGAAAATCTGCCGGGGCGTCGAATCGAGCAGGTCCGCCCCCCGCACCACATCGGTGACACCCTGCTCGGCATCATCCACCACCACCGCCAACTGATAGGCAAACTGCCCGTCTGCCCGCAGCAGGACAAAATCCCCCACATCCCGTTCCAGTTGCTGGGCCTGCGGTCCCTGGAGACGGTCCTGGAATTCCAGCGCCCCCCCGGCCGGATTTTCCACCCGGAGGCGCCAGGCCCGGGGCGTTCGTCCCGGCGGCAGCCCCTCACGACAGGTGCCGGGATACAGTAGCCCCCCATCCAGGGCAGCATGGCCGGCCCGCTCGGCAATCTCCTTGCGCGAACAACAGCAGGGGTAGGCCAGGCCGGCGGCCAGCAATTGCTCCAGCACGGCCTGGTAGGCGTCCCGCCGGGTACTCTGCCACCGCACAGGCCCATCCCAGGCAAAACCATGGGCCTCCAGGCAGACCAGGATGGATTCCGCCGCCCCCGGCACATTGCGGGGAGCATCCACATCCTCCATGCGCACCCGCCACTCCCCGCCCCGGGCCCGAGCCTCCAGACAGGAAGCCAGCGCCGCCACCAGGGAGCCAAAATGCAGGGAACCGGTAGGGCTGGGGGCGAAGCGGCCCCGGTAAAGGGGGGAAGCGGCAGCTTTATTCATGAACCGGAGTTTAACGGCTCCAGAATCCAGACGGCCTCCCGGCGAACGCCGCTCATGGAGCACTTCCGTTCATCCTGAATCCGGCACAGTCGGGATCAGGTAAAGCGGCCCGACGCGACGCCCTGCCGTCCACGCGCTTCAATGAGGGGCTCACCGTCGAGGCTGGCGACCCGCTGGTGCCATGATCGGCGGCTTCAAAGGCAAAAGGTCCGCCCGCCGCCTCAAGACCTTTCAGCCCGGCCGCGCCCACGTCAATACGCTGGCTCAACCACTGTTGCGCAGCCCCGCGGCAATGCCGTTGATGGTGATATGGATGCCCCGGGCGATGCGTTCGTCCCGGGCGCCGCTCCGGTGCCGGCGCAGGAGTTCGACCTGCAGGTGGTTCAAGGGGTCCATGTAGGGGAAGCGGTTGCGGATGGAGCGTTTGAGAAGCAGGTTGTCGGCCAGGAAGTCCTGCTGTGCCTCGATCGCGAGCAGGTGCTGGCAGGTCAGCTCCCATTCGGCCTGGATGCGGCCAAAGACCTGCTGGCGCAGGGCCGGATCGGTGACCAGTTCGGCGTAGCGGGAGGCAATGGCGAGGTCGGTCTTGGCCAGCACCATGTCCATGTTGGAGAGCAGGGTGCGAAAGAAGGGCCAGTGCCGGTACATGCGTTGCAGCACCGGCAAGCCGTCCGGGTTGGCCTCCAGCCAGCCGTTTACTGCGGTGCCAAAGCCGTACCAGCCGGGCAGCATCAGGCGGCACTGGGCCCAGGAAAACACCCAGGGAATGGCGCGCAAGTCTTCGATGGCCTCGGATTTTTTCCGGGAGGCGGGGCGGCTGCCGATATTGAGGTTGGCGATTTCGGAGAGCGGCGTGGATTCCCGGAAGTAGGTGGTGAAGCCCGGGGTCTCATAGACCAGCCCCCGGTAGGCGGCGAAGGCCCGGCGGGAGAGTTCCTCCATCACCGGGTGGAAGGCTTCGGCCCGTTCCACCTGGTTTTCGTGGTCGGTGAGGGTGGCTTCCAGGGTGGCGGCCACGAGGATTTCCAGGTTGCGCCGCCCCACTTCCGGGTTGGCATACTTGGAGGCGATGACTTCGCCTTGTTCGGTAATGCGGATCTGGCCCGAGACGGCGCCGGCGGGCTGGGCCAGGATGGCCTGGTAGCTGGGGCCGCCGCCCCGGCCGACGGAGCCGCCCCGGCCGTGAAAGAGGCGCAGGCGCACGCCGTGGCGGGCGAACACCCGGGTCAGTTGCACTTCGGCCTGGTAGAGCTCCCAGCCGGAAGTAAGAAAGCCCCCGTCCTTGTTGCTGTCCGAGTAGCCGAGCATGACTTCCTGTTCCTCGTTGCGGCTCTTGAGCAGTTGCCGGTAGCAGGGCAGGGTGAAAATGGCGTCCATCACCGGCCCGGCCTGGCGCAGATCGTCGATGGTCTCGAACAGGGGAATGATGTTCATGGCCAGCCTGGGCTCGGCGCCGGGCAGGAGCAGGCCGGATTCCTTCAGCAGCAGGGCCACTTCGAGCAGGTCGGAGACCCCATCAGTCTTGGAAATGATGCAGTTGGGCAGCGCCGCTGCGCCGTAGCGTTGGCGCAGTTTTTGCGCAGCAAAAAAGATCGCCAGTTCGCCCCGGGTTTCTTCGCTGTAGTCGAGCCAGGGAGAGTAGAGGGGCCGGGGGGTGGCCAGTTCTGCGCCAAGCAGGGCGATGCGGGCGGCCTCATCCAGGGCTTCGTAATCGGCGCAGCAGCCGGCCCTGGCGAGCAGTTCGGCCACGCTTCTGGCGTGCACGTCGGAATTCTGGCGCAGGTCCACCGGGGCCAGATGAAAGCCGAATACCTGCACGGCCCGGATCAGCCGGCGCAGGCGTCCCCGGGCCAGGCGGGCAGCACCGTTCTGGCGCAGGGACGTAGCGAGGATGGAGAGGTCGGCCGCCAGGGCGTCGGCGGTCGGGTAGGGGGCGGCCTCGGCCACCGGGTGGCGCAGGGCATGCTGGTGGTCCAGGGCCCGGATGGTGGCGGCCAGCCGCGCGTAGATGCCGGCCAGGGCGCGCCGGTAGGGCTCGTCGGCCCGCTGCGGCGAGGTATCGGGGGAGGCCTCCGAAAGCGCGGTGAGCTGCGGCGAAACCTGGATCAGCAGTTGAGAGAGAGGCAGCTCCCGGCCCAGGGCATGGATTTCTTCCAGGTAAAAGTTGAAGGCGGCGGCAGATTGCAGGCGCAGGGTTTCGCAGAGGATGTCCGCCGTGACGAAGGGATTGCCGTCCCGGTCGCCGCCGATCCAGGAGCCAATGCAAAAGAAGGGCGGTAGCTCCTCCAGGTCGCCGTTTTCGGCGAGCAGGTCTTCCAGCTGACCATACAACCGAGGGAGTTCGGTAAAGAAGGTTTCGTGAAAGAAGTTGATGCCGTTCTTGACCTCGTCGATCACCTTGAGGCGGTTCGGGCGCATCAGCCGGGTCTGCCACAGGGTGAGTACCAGGCGGGCCAGTTCGCCATCGTTCTCCGCCTGTTCCTCGGGGGTGAGTTGCAGCCGGTCCCGCTGGTCGAGCAGGCGGGCGATGGCGTGCTGGCACTGCAGGGTGCTCTGGCGCTGCACCTCGGTGGGGTGGGCGGTGAGCACCGGAACCACCCGGGCCTGGCGCAGGCAGGCGGCCAGGGCGTCCAGGGCAACCCCGGCCTCCCGGATGGATTCAAAAGCCTTCTGCAAGCTGCCTTCCCGGGCCGGGGAGCCGGCGATTTCATGGGCCCGGCGGCGGCGGATATGGTGCTGATCCTCGGCAATGTTGGCCAGTTGCAGGAAGTAGCTGAAGGCCCGGACCACCGACATGGTTTCATCCCGGGAGAGGCCGACCAGCAGTTCGTTCAGCCCGGCCCGGACCCGGTCTTCCCCTTCCCGGGCAAACAGCACGGCGGCCTGGCGGATGCTTTCCACCAGGTCGAAGATGGCCTGCCCTTCTTGTTCCCGCACGGTATCGCCCAGGAGGCGGCCCAGGAGGCGGATGTCCTGGCGCAGGGGTTCGTCCTTGTCGAATTCGGGGGTATTCATGGATGTCTCGCGGGTCTGGAATCAGTTAATGGCAAGGTACAAGGCCAACGGCAGGAAGAACAAGGTGACCAGGTGACCGATCAGGACGATGGAAGCGACCCGGTCCGGCTCCTGCTGGTAGCGTTCGGCGAACAGGAAGTTGAGCACGGCCGGGGGCAAGGCGCCAAAGACGATCAGGATCTCCCGCTCCCGCCCGCTGATGCCCAGGGCCCAGGCCCCGGCAAAGGCCAGCAACAGGCCGCTGATGGGGCGGAACAGGGCGCCAATGAGGCCGATCTTCCATTCTCCCAGGGGGGTAGTGGCCAGGCGCACCCCGAGGGAAAACAGCATCAGGGGTACGGAGATATCGCCCAACATCTTGATCGCGGTCAGTAGCGGATCCCAGAGCTGGATGCCGCCCAGGTTGCTGGCCAGGCCCAGCAGGGTGGCCGCCACCACCGGCACGCGCCAGAGCTGCAGCAGCCGGGCGCGGGGGTTGAGCCAGCGGGCGCCCAGGGAAAAATGCAGGATGTTTCCCACCATGAACAAGACGATGGCCGCCGGCAGGGCGGCCTCGCCCCAGGCCAGCACCGCCAGGGGCAGGCCGATGTTGCCCGAGTTGTTGAATATCATGGGCGGGATGAAGGTTTTGCTCGGATAACCCAGCAGCCGGGCCACGGGCCAGGCTAGCAGGCCGCTACCGAGCAGCACCACGAGCCCTCCCAGGGCCAGGGGCGCGTAGCTGCCCAGGTCGAAGGGTTTGCCGGCCAGGGCGTAGAACACCAGGGCGGGCACGAACACATCCATGTTCACGTTGTTGGTGGCGTTCATGTCGGGCTGGCAGCGGCGGGCATAGAGATAGCCGACGCTGACGATGGCAAAGATGGGCAGCAGGACGGAGACGAGGCGGATCAGCATGGGGCGGTTTCAAGTTCCAGGTAAGACAGGTTCAGGGTGAGGGTGAGGGTTCAAGGCCGTCGCAGGATTCTGACATGGACCGTCCGGAAGAGCCACGTATCAAGTGGCCACGGCATCAAGTGGCCACGGCATCGAGCTCGGCGCGCTCGAAACCCCACGGCATCCTCGTCCGCGCGTCACAACTCATGTGGCCATCGTTCTTTTCCATCGCCACACTTTACCTTCGCTCGGTGTTGCCCTCCAAATTTGAACTCGCCAGGCCATTCCCCAGGCAGGACAAATGCAAAAGGGGGAACGACAGCGCTGGCGAATCCTTGCTAACCTAGCGGGGTAAAGGCGCCGGCGAGGACGCCGCGAGGAGGAAACATGGATAAGGCAATACCGCAAGGCGCAGGGCTGATCCTCGAGATGGATGAGGAGGGCAAGGCCCTGCTCGCCAGCGTCATCCCCCAGGCCGGAAGCCGGCCCATCGACGCAACCTGGCTGACCCGGCACCTGGCCGGATCAGGCTATGGTGGCCTGTGCTATCTGCCCACGGCAGTCACCCAGCTGATCAGCCAGTACAACTCGGGCCGGAGCGTGACGGCCCTGCGTCTGGCCGAGTGCGTCGATGCCCGTCTGGAGATCCGGATTTCCCAGGACGACATGGCGGCCACCCTGGACATCACCCCGGCCCAAGGGGGGGCGCCCATCACCAAGAACCAGATCCTCGCCGCCCTGGCGGAAAAGGGCGTGACCGATGGCATTTTGCTCGACGAGGTCAATCAGGCGATTGCTGCAGGCCATGCCACCGCCCTGACCATTGCCCGTGGCACGCCCCCGGTCCATGGCAAAGACGGCTATTTCGAGAGCCTGATTCCCGACATGCGGGCCCGGGTGCCGCAGGAGAACAAAGCGGGGCAGATCGACTACCGCGACCTGGGCGAGATCATGGTCGTCCGCGCCAAAGACCCCCTGATGTTGCGCCACCGGGCCACGACCGGCACCCCCGGCATAACCGTGCAGGGGGTGCCGGTTGCGCCCAGACCCGGCAAGGAGGTGATGTATGCGCCCCAGCTCACCGGCGCAGCCCCCAGCCCCGACAACCCGGATTTGCTGCTGGCCACCCAGACCGGCCAGCCGGTCGTCGTCAAAAACGGGGTCATCGTCGAGCCCGTCTTTACCGTGCCGGCCGTGAACATGGCCAGCGGCAACATCGACTTCGATGGCAGCGTCGTGATCAAGGGCGATGTTTGTGCCGGCATGACGGTCAAGGTGAGCGGCGACATCGAGGTGGGCGGGGTGGTGGAAAACGCCCACCTCGAAGCCGGCGGCAGCATCGTCATCAGGGGCGGTGTCCTGGGCAGCATCGACCAGAAGGGCGGCAGCGACTACACCTTGCGCTGCGGCCATGATTTCCATGCCGCCTACGCCCAGAAGGCCCGCATTGAAGCCGGGAACAATATCTTCATCAACGACATGGCCATGCAGTGCGAACTGACGGCCGGCCAGCACATCAAGGTGGGCAAGGCCAGGCGCGGCCACATCGTCGGTGGCCGGATCCAGGCCATGCTTTCCATCACCGCCCGGGTGCTGGGCGCCCCCAACCGCATCACCACCGCCTGCCACATCGGCGTCAATCCTTCCCTGCAGAAGGAAGCCAAAGCGCTGGCCGAGCAGCGCGACGCTCAGGAAACGCAGTTGCTGGAAATCAGCAAGCTGCTCGACTTTGCCGGTCATAACCCAGGGCGGCTGGGCCCGGAGGTCATCGACAAAGCCCGCCATACCGCCCTCTCCCTCTCCGGGGAAATCGCCCGGCTGCGGGAAGCAGAAAAGGATCTGGCCGACAAGATTGCCCTGGCGCAGGAAGCCCGGGTCACCGCCGAGGAAACCCTGCACGAAGGGGTGGAAGTCCTCTTTGGCACCCAGCGTTACCGGGTGGTGGGCGACCACGGCGCCGGACAGATCCAGATGGGTGCCAACGGTCTGGAACTCACGCCCCTGGAAGCACGGAGCTGAAATCACGGGTCGGACGCCGGGTCTGACCCTGTGAATCCTGGAGCCACGCCCTCCTCCGGCCCGTCATCCCGCCACATCATGGCCATGCGCTCCAGCAGCAGCAGAGGTTCAACAGGCTTGTGCAGCACGGGCCAGCCCGCCACTGCAAACGCGTCGATCTGCTCGATGGAAGTATCGCCGGTAACGATCAGGGCCCGGATCGGCCCGCCCCGGCGCTGGCGGATGGCGTCGAGCAGTTCGATGCCGCTCAACCCTCCCGGCAGACGAAAGTCGGTCACATAAAAATCGGCCTCGGTGATGTGCGGGTCCTTCAGGGCACTGTCTCCGTCAGGAAAATGCTGCAGGCGCATGCCATGGCTCTCCAGCCAGGATTCGAGCGCACGGGCCACCAGGCTATCGTCCTCGACCAGCACGCAGCGGGCGCCGCGCAGCACCTGGAAATTGACCTGAGCCCGTGACTTGCCGCCCCGCGCTGCGCCAGGGCTCGCCCCTTCCTGCAGCGGGATGCTGATCTCGAAAACCGTGCCCCGCCCGTAACGCGACAGGCAATCCAGACGATAGCCCAGCAGGCTCGCCATGCGCCGCACGATGGAAAGCCCCAGGCCGAGCCCCCTGATCCGCTCGCGCTGGGGATTGTCCACCTGATAAAACTCCTCGTAGATGCGCGGCAGGTCATCCTCCTTGATGCCGATGCCGGTATCCCACACCTGGATCACCAGGCGGCCCCGGCGCAGACGCGTCCCCACCAGCACCCCGCCCCATTCGGTGTAGCGGATGGCATTGCCGATCAGATTGCGCAGCAGGCCCATGAGCAAGCCCAGGTCCGTCTCGAATACCAGGGGATGAGAGGGAAAAAAGAGCTTGAAGCGCAGCTCCTTTTCCATGGCCAGGGAGGCAAACTCGCTCTCGATGCGCTGGAAGATCTCGTAGATTTCCACCGGCGCCAGCTGCGGCGTCACCACCCCGGCATCCAGCTTGGAAATGTCAAGGAGGGCATCGAGCAGTTCCCCCAGGGCCTTGGTGGCCAGGCCCAGATTATGGGCAATCTTCTGCTGCTCCTCATTCAACGGCGTGCGCGCCAGGGCCGAGATGAACAGATTGCTGGCCTGCAGCGGTTGGCGCAGGTCGTGACTGGCGGAGGCCAGGAAGCGGGATTTGGCCACGTTGGCCGCCTCGGCCACCTGCTTGGCGGCAATCAGATCGGCTTCGGCCTGCTTGCGCCTGGACACATCGGTCAGGGTGCCGGACATCATCAGTGGCCGCCCCCGGTCCTTCCCACCGTCCCGCTCGACGATGCGGCCCTGGGCCAGCAGCCATTTCCATTGCCCGCCCCGGGCCCGGGCCCGGAATTCGATCTGCAGGGACAACTCCCGCCCCAGCAGATGGTGGCGGATGGCCCGGCGCACTGCTTCCTGGTCATCGGGATGGACCTGGCGCAACCACTCGCCGCTGCGCAGCGGCGAAGCCCCGGGCGCATAGGCAAGGATGGCATCAAAACGGGCACTGGCGGAAAACTTGCGGGCCATGATGTTCCAGTCCCAGAAACCCTGCTCCGACCCCTCGACGATGCGCCGGTAACGCTCGCCCCCTTCTTTCATGATCTCGGCCAGTTGGCGGCGCCGCTCCACGGTAATCAGCAACAACAGCAACAGGACCATGCCGGCAATTTCCACCTTCATGTCCGCCAGCTGCTGCCAGCCCAGTTGCCGGGCATCCACCAGGCGCACCAGGCGCCAGGGCGCCTCCTGCAGATTCACACGGCAAGCGCGCCAGCGGCCATGGGCCCGGCACTCACCGGAAGGCACGGCCTGTAGCGCCTCGGCGGCAAGTTTTTCTGGCAACACCTCGGACAAGCTCCAGAGCCGCGGTCCATCCAGCGCCGGGAACGACACCAGCACCTGATCCTCCTGATTGACGACCAGGAGGCGCCCGGAATCACGCGCCGCCGATTCCAGATAGCCGCTCAGGGAACTCAAGGTGAAATCCAGGGCCACGATGGCCCGGAATTGCCCATGCGGGTCATAGATGGGCGCCACCACCGACGTCATCAGCCCCTGGCCCGCCTGATCCAGGTAGGCCTCCAGCCAGCGGATGGCGCGCCCGGGATTGCGCTCCGGCCCGGAGTCCGCAAACACCGGATGGCGCAAAAAGTCCTCGCTCCAGGCGAGACTGCCGGCAACACGGGCATAAGGATGCAGACAGGTGAATTTCTGGGCCGAGGTGTAGTAAATCCAGGCGGCCGGGGGAATTCGTTCGTGCAGGTCGGCCATCAGCCCATTCAAGGCGAATGCCACTTCAATTTCGTTTGCCCGTTCGCTCCCGGCCTCCGGCAGCAGCCCCGTGCCAAACAGATAACAGGCCCGGCGCCTGGCCGCCAGTTCCGGGCCGTACCAGGTACTGAAACCGGGGCCGGAAGCAGTGTCGCGCGGCACCACTGCCGCCCAGGCTGCCGCATGTCCCCCGGCACCATGGGCGGCCAGGCCCTCTTCGGCCGCCGTGCGCAGGATCTGGACCCCCGTCACTGCGGCATGGGCCATGGCCTCCACATCCGCCGCAACGGCCTGCATGCTTTGGCGCGCCTGCCCCAAAGCCGTCTCCACCCGCACCGACCAGAGGTGCGCAAAGCCCAGGCATGCCGCCAGAAAAATCAGGCCGCTGATCAACAGGTGGCCGAAACGGCGGGACGAACTTCCCTTGACCATATCCTCGCCTGACCTCGCCGTTCAAAGAGCGGGATTGTCAGGAGTATCCAGTTGCCCTGTCAAACCATGGCAACACCACATGGCAACACCACATGGCAACACCAAGGGCTCCCCGGAGAAGCCCCGATCCATGCGGTGCAACCAAGCCATTGACCCGACGCATCAAATCTGTATAATCGCGGGTCCTTTTATGCAGTTCTTTGGAGTTCCAACATGTACGCGGTCATAAAAACCGGTGGCAAACAGTATCGTGTTTGCGCAGGTCAAAAACTTAAAGTAGAACAGATACCGGCAGACGTTGGCGCAGAAATCACCCTTGACCAGGTCCTGATGGTAGGCGAAGGCGAGAGCGTGAAAGTCGGCGCCCCCCTGGTTCCCGGGGCAGCCGTGAAGTGCACCGTGGTTTCCCACGGCCGGCACGACAAGATCAAGATTTTCAAGATGCGCCGTCGCAAGCACTACCAGAAGCACCAGGGGCATCGCCAGAACTATACCGAGCTGCGCATCGACGCGATCGCGGCCTGATCGGGATCAAGGAGCAAATAAATGGCACACAAAAAAGCTGGCGGCAGTTCCCGTAACGGCCGCGACTCAGAATCAAAACGCCTGGGCGTCAAGCGCTACGGCGGTCAGTTCGTTCTGGCGGGCAACATCATCGTGCGTCAGCGCGGCACCGAGTTCCATGCCGGCGAAGGCGTCGGCATCGGCAAGGATCACACCCTGTTCGCCAAGACCACCGGCACGGTTCAGTTCGCCATCAAGGGCGCCAGAAACCGTCGCACGGTCAGCATCGTCCCAGCCGCCGAATAATCGGCGCCCGGGATTGCAAAGCCCTATCCCCGGATAGGGCTTTTTTAGTTTGTAGGAAAGTCTCATGAAATTCATCGACGAAGCGAAGATCTATGTCAAGGCCGGCGACGGTGGCAACGGAGTCGCTTCGTTCCGCCGCGAAAAATACATCCCCATGGGCGGCCCCGATGGCGGCGACGGCGGCAAGGGCGGCAGCATCTATGTGCTGGCCGACCGCAACCTGAACACCCTGGTGGATTACCGCTACACCCGCAAGATTCTGGCCCGGCGCGGCGAGAATGGCCGCGGCTCCGACTGCTACGGCGCCGCCGGGGAAGACGTGGTCATGCGCGTCCCGGTGGGCACGGTGATCTACGACCTGAACACCGAAGAGATGCTGGCCGACCTGCCCCAGGACGGCATGAAGGTGTTGCTGGCCCAGGGCGGCAAGGGCGGCCTGGGCAACCTCCATTTCAAGTCCAGCACCAACCGGGCGCCGCGCAAGTGCACCAAGGGCGAGGCAGGCCAGGAATTCGAGCTGCGCATGGAACTGCGGGTGCTGGCCGACGTGGGCCTGCTCGGCCTTCCCAATGCGGGCAAGAGCACCTTCATCCGCGCCGTCTCCGCCGCCCGCCCCAAGGTGGCCGACTACCCCTTCACCACCATGCACCCCAACCTGGGCGTGGTGCGCGTCGATGACAACCGCTCCTTCGTGATCGCCGACGTTCCCGGCCTGATCGAAGGCGCGGCCGATGGCGCCGGCCTCGGCATCCGCTTCCTGAAGCACCTGCAACGCACCCGCATCCTGCTGCACCTCGTGGATCTGGCCCCCTTCGACCCGGAAGCCGATCCGGTCCATGACGCCATCGCCATCGTCGAAGAACTGGGCAAGTATGACCCGGACCTGCTCGTCAAACCCCGCTGGCTGCTGCTCAACAAGATCGACCTGATCCCCGAGGCGGAGCGCGAGGAACGGGTGGACGCCTTCCTCGATGCCTACCGCGAGGCGTCCGGTTTCAATGGCCCCCATTACGCCATCGCCGCGATCTCCGGCGAAGGCTGCCGGGAAATCACCTACGCCCTCATGGAAACCCTGGAGCAGATGGCCCCGGCCCTGCCCCTGGAAGACGAAGACGAGGACGAAGATGGCGCCGCCCCCGGCCCCGAGCAGGAATGACCCCCGCCACGCCCCTCGCCCAAGCCCGCCGCCTCGTCGTCAAGGTGGGCTCCGCCCTGATCACGAACAACGGCACCGGCATCGACCATGCCGCCATCCAGACCTGGGCCCGGCAGATCGCCGGCCTGCGCGCCACCGGCCAGCAGGTGCTGCTGGTATCCTCCGGTGCCATCGCCTGCGGCATGCAGCGCCTGGGCTGGGAAAGCCGGCCGCATGAGGTGCATGAACTGCAGGCCTGCGCCGCCGTGGGCCAGATGGGCCTGGCCCAGATCTACCAGGAAGCCTTCGGCCAGCATCAGATCCATACCGCCCAGATCCTGCTCACCCACGATGACCTGGCAGACAGGAAACGCTACCTGAACGCCCGCTCCACCCTCCACACCCTGCTGGCACTGGGGGTGGTGCCGATCATCAACGAAAACGACACCGTGGTCACCGACGAGATCAAGTTCGGCGACAACGACACCCTGGGCGCCCTGGTCGCCAATCTGGTGGAAGCCGATGCCCTGATCATCCTCACCGACCAGCCCGGCCTCTACACCGCCGACCCGCGCCAGGACCCGGCCGCCACCCTGATCCGCCAGGCCGTGGCCGGCGACGTTGCCCTGGAAGCCATGGCCGGCGGCGCCGGCACCCGCCTTGGCACCGGCGGCATGATCACCAAGGTGCTGGCCGCCAAGCGGGCCGCCCGCAGCGGTGCCCACACGGTGATCGCCAGCGGCCGGGAGGCAGACGTGATCGAGCGCCTGGCCGCGGGGGAAGCCATCGGCACCCTGCTCCTCTCCCGCACCGAACCCCTGGCCGCCAAGAAGCAATGGCTCGCCGACCACCTGCAGACCGCCGGCCAGCTCTATCTCGATGCAGGCGCGGTCAAGGCCCTGCAGACCGGCAAGAGCCTGCTGCCGATCGGCGTCCTCTCGGTGATCGGCGAATTCGAGCGGGGCGCGGCGGTGGCCTGCATCGCCCCGGATGGCCGGGAAGTGGCGCGCGGCCTTGCCAATTACGGCAGTTCCGATGCCCGCCGCATCGCCCGCCACCCCTCCCAGGAGATCGAATCCCTGCTCGGCTATGTAGATGAGCCGGAGATGATCCATCGCGACAACCTGATCCTGCTGGCCTGAACGGTTTTTTGCCACGCTTTTGCCACGCTTTTTGCCCACGCCTTTTACCCTGCCTTTACCCCTACCCGGCCTCCCACCCATGCCTCCCATCGCCATCATCGGCTGCGGCCCCGCCGGGCTGATGGCCGCCGAAGTGCTCGCTGGCCGGGGCTACCCGGTGCATTGCTTCGACGCCATGCCCAGCGCCGGGCGCAAGTTCCTGATGGCCGGCAAGAGCGGACTCAACCTCACTCACAGCGAGCCCTTTCCCGATTTCATCCGCCGCTATGGCAGCGCCTCCTCGCGCCTCGAAGCCGCCCTGGCCGCCCTGCCGCCCGAGGCCCTGCGCGCCTGGGCCGCAACACTGGGCATTCCCACCTTCATCGGTAGCTCCGGCCGGATCTTCCCCGAAGGCATGAAGGCCGCCCCCCTGCTGCGCGCCTGGCTGCACCGGCTGCGCCAGCAGGGAGTGCGTTTTCACATGCGGCACCGCTGGAACGGCTGGCAGGGGCAGGCGCTTTGCTTCGACACCCCGGCCGGCCCCCTCAGCTTCACCCCTGCCGCCACCCTGCTCGCCCTGGGCGGCGCCAGCTGGCCGCGCCTGGGCTCCGACGGCCGCTGGGCGCCCCTGCTGGCCGAGCGGGGCATCGCCCTTGCGCCCTTGCGCCCGGCCAACTGCGGTTTCATCGTGCCCTGGCGCGAACATTTCCGGGAGCGTTTTGCCGGCGCGCCGGTGAAGAACGTCTGCGCCGGCGCCCCGGGCTTTGCCCCGCGCCGGGGAGAATTCGTCATCAGCCGCGAGGGGGTCGAAGGCAGCCTGATCTACGCCCTTGCGGCTCCGCTCCGGGATGCCCTGGAACAGGATGGCGAAGCCGCCATCAGCCTCGACCTGGCCCCGGACAAAAGCCCGCAAGCCCTGCAAGCCGCGCTCAGCCGCCCCCGCGGCCGCGATTCGCTCGCCAACCACCTGCGCCGCCAAGGCGGCCTCACCGGCGTCAAGGCCGCCCTGCTGCGCGAATGCCTGCCCCCCCAGAGCCTTGCCGACCCGGCCCGGCTCGCAGCCGCGATCAAGGCCCTGCCCCTGCCGGTCGTCGCCCCCGCGCCCCTGGAAAAAGCAATCAGCACCGCCGGCGGCGTCGCCTTTTCGGAATTGGATGAGGATTTCATGCTGCGCCGCCAGCCCGGCCTCTTTTGCGCCGGAGAGATGCTGGATTGGGAAGCCCCCACAGGCGGCTACCTGCTCACCGCCTGCCTGGCGACCGGCCACCAAGCCGGCCTCGGCATCGCCCGCTGGCTGGCGCAAGCCACCCCCACCCGGAACTGAGCGGGGGTGGCACAAAGCCCATGAGACCGGGAGGCGGCCAAGCCAAGAGCAGGCGCAGGCCAACGACACGGTGGATGCGTTCGCCAACGGTGCCTACGAGACCAAGCTCAACCACGCCGTGGTGGATGCCTTGGACAACCACAGCGCCATGGCCGACCCGGCGTTACGACATGAGAAGGTGTTCGAGGGACTGGCGAATCTGCTGGTGGAAGCGGTGTATCGGCAGTTGCGTGGGAAGAAAGACAGTGCAGAAACGCAGCAGGCGCGATAACATGAATCATGCCTGAGACGAAGCTCTACGACGAATCCCACAAGATTTCTGACAAACGTGGAAACGGGAGCCTACGGCGGGAAGTGTGGGTTGATCATCACGGCAGGGTTGCGCGCTACAACCTTGCCTACATCAATCATGACCTCCATGCAGGAGACAACGGGCGGGTGGTTGGCTATGACAACGCCCATGGCTACCACCATCGGCACTACTTTGGCGTTGTTGAACCCATCGACTTCGTTGGTTTCGAGGACGTTGAAGAGAGATTTGAACAGGATTGGACAGCACTGAAAGGCCGCAAATGACCAAGCTCACCATCAAGACAGGTACGGAAAAGGACTTCTTTGCGCGAGGCCGTCGATTGGCCAAGGCGGCAGACCGTGGCGAGCCCATTCCCGAAGAACGCATCATCAGCTTTGAAGACCCCGCCGACGTGATGAAGCTCATTACGGTTACTCGCTTGGCGTTGTTTCGTGCGGTCAAGGAAGCGCCGGGGTCGATTACGGACATCGCCACGCGGCTGCACCGAGACCGCAGCGCGGTTAAGCGCGACCTCGACGAATTGGCACAAGTTGGGTTGGTTACGATTGTGGAAAAGACCCTCCCAGGGCATGGGCGCATGAAAGAGGTGCGAGCCACTGCGACCCGATTCCAGCTTACGGCAGAAGTTGCATAGACATAATCCTTTTATGTGGAAAGCGCTTGGCCGTGAGCACCAGGGCCTCCGCACTCGAACATCTTATTGGGGTAAGTCTCAGGAAACGGGCTCGTAATTCATCATCCCAGTCGGCGCGTTTGCGCTTGAGTCGCAGGCTGGATTTGGCGGTATCCGTGGTATCCAGTCTATCCATGCCGAAGAGGCCGGGAACGATTTTCCGGGGCGTTGTCCTTGCGGACGGTACTGGCATCTTCCTTCAGGGTGGCATCGAGCACTCAATGCAGCTGATTTCAGCTGATTTTCGATGCCCCAGTGCGAATGCACGGCTTCAGCCACTTCGGCCGGTGTGAGGTGACTCAGCGCCAGACCGAGGCGAGGCTCAAACGCGCTCACCCTGTGGATGGCCGTCTCCCCGCCGCTGCCCGAACTGCGTCCCGTTGCTCGGCTTACGCGGATCCTCCACCTCCATCAGCATCGCCTTCAAAGCACTTGCCCAGATCGCTTTTTATCGCCCAAAGGATGAGAGTAGGCGGCATTTCCTCAGTGTTTACAAGTGCTTGCTGTAAGTCACCGAGGGGTAACGATTTTTGCGCGGCAGAATGCTCGAGGGATATATTCCGTTCAAATGCAAAGGCCCTGGAGCGGGGGCGGGAGTGCGCCGTCGACCTCGACAGCAGACACTGCCGCGCACTTTGCCGAGCGCCCGCAAATACGCTGCCGCTCCAGCTTGACAGTTGGGGGGGAGGCCTTGATATGCTCAACGAGCATGAAAACTCCAGGAAGGTAATTCAGGGAGTCACCATGGAGGCAAGCCCCGGGTCCTTTGCCATGAGACCCGGGACTTGCCTCCCTTTTTAATGAACATTGGCTATCAGACCATGACATCAGAGCAGGGTCTGCAAGGGGAAGTTGGGATGCAAAGCTTTATGAGGTTCGAAAACAAGGTTGTCGTCATTACTGGTGCCGGTAGCGGGATTGGCGCTGCCGCAGCACGTCGCTTTGCATCGGAAGGGGCGATCGTCGTCCTGGCCGACTGGGACAAGACGGCCGCCGAAAAAGTGGCTTCCTCCCTGCCGGAGAAGCGGACACTGGTCATCGGCGTCGATGTCTCTGACGTGACGTCGGTCAGGGCGATGTTCGACCGCGTTGTGGAACAGTTCGGCAAAGTCGACGTGCTCATCAACAATGCCGGCGTGCATGCGACCGGCAGCGTCCTCGACTCCAGCCTGGAAGACTGGGAGCGGATCTCCGCCATTGATATCAATGGGGTAGTGTATTGCTCGAAATTCGCTCTTCCGCACCTGCTCAAGAGCAAAGGCTGCATCGTCAATACCGCTTCTGTATCGGGTCTCGGCGGCGACTGGGGAGCTGCATATTACTGCGCTGCGAAAGGTGCCGTATCCAACCTGACACGCGCGATGGCACTCGACCACGGCGGAGCCGGGGTGCGGGTCAATGCCGTTTGTCCGAGCCTGGTAAAGACCAACATGACCGCCAACTTCCCGGAAGCGGTGAACCAGAAATTCAATGAACGCATCCCGCTCGGTAGAGCTGCAGAGCCTGAAGAGGTCGCTGCGGTCATGGCTTTTCTTGCCAGCGAAGATGCCAGTTTTGTCAATGGTGTCAATATTCCCGTCGATGGTGGCGTGACCGCCTCGGACGGTCAGCCTAAAATCGCCTGATCCGCCTGCCCGACATAAAAGCCGGCGCATGCCCTGATCCCGCGGCGGACGCGCTTTTCCGCCCTGGCGGCGGCCCTGCGCCACCGGTCTGCCTTGTCCGGTGGCAGCCGGCTACAGGGCAGTCTGAATTGCCTTGACCGCCATCAGGCCCACGATCAGGCCCACGATCAGGCCCACGATCAGGCCCGCCATCAGGCGGGTTGGGCCGGGCCTGGCCTGGCCGCTGGAGCAGGGCCTCTGCGGCAAGTTGCAACCCGGGAACGGGCTTTGCTGTCTCATGCGGTATCGCGGTACCCTGCGCAACCCCCATCGAGAAAGCCTGCCGTGCCGGAAAACATTCCGTTCATCCAGAACTACCACGCTCGCACCCGCCACCACTTTGAAGCTTATGCCGCGGGCCCCGGGCAACTGGATTGGGATGCCCAGCCGGCCCCTTTCCGCCACTTTCATGGCGCCCCCTGCCTGTCCCTGCCGCTGAGCGCCGATCAGTTCGAACGTCCCTGGCATGATCCAGCCCCCACGGCTGCCGTGCCCGCCGGCCTGGACAGCATCGGCGCCGTGCTGGAGCTTTCCTTCGGCCTCTCGGCCTGGAAAAGCTGGGGCCCCAGCCGCTGGGCCCTGCGCTGCAATCCCTCTTCGGGCAATCTGCACCCCACGGAAAGTTATCTGCTCTGCCGGGGCATTCCTGGCCTGGCCGATGGGGTGCACCACTACGACCCGCTCCAGCATCAGCTGGAAAGCCGGGCTCTGCTGAACCCCGGCGGCAGCCCCTGCCTGCTGCTGGGTCTGAGTTCCATCATGTGGCGGGAGGCCTGGAAATACGGGGAGCGGGCCTTCCGCTACTGCCAGCTCGATCTGGGCCACGCCCTGGGCGCCATCGCCTATGCCGCCCAGCTGCTGGGCTGGCAGGCCCGGCCTCTGGCCCTGGGCAGCGAGCGTCTGGCAAAGTTGCTGGGCCTCAACCGGAGCGAAGACTTTCCCTCCACCCCCTATCCGTTCACGGAAGCCGAGGAGCCGGAAATCCTGCTGGCCCTCCAGGCCCCGGGATTACCGCCCCCCAGCCCCGGACAGTTGCAGGCACTGGAGGCAGAACTGCAAGCTGCCTCGTGGCAGGGCCAGGCCAGCCTCATCGACCCCGATCCCGGCTATCGCTGGCCCCTGATCGACCAGGCCGCCCAGGCCAGCCGCCTGCCCGATGACTGGCTGGCCAGTCTGCCGGCCTCGCATCCAGACCCCCTGCCCCCCTTGCCGGCCCCGGACCCCGACGCTGCCAACACCCCGGGCCACGCGGCCCTGATTCGCCAGCGGCGCAGCGGCCAGCGTTACAACCCGCGCCTCCCTTTGGCCAAGGACGCTTTTTACCGGATGCTCGATGCCCTGCTGCCCCGGCCGGAAACGGCACCCTGGCCGGTCCTGCCGAGCGCCGCCCGGGTGCACCTGCTCTTGTTCGTGGAACGGGTGGAGGGCCTGCCCCCCGGCCTCTATCTGCTGCCCCGCAGCCCGGCTGGGGCCGAAGCCCTGCGGCGCGACATCGCCCCGGACGATGGCCGTTTCACCGGCCAGGCCGCCGTGGCCAGGCATGACCCGGATTGCCCGCCCCACCTGGGCCTGATCTGCCTCGCCCCCCTCGAACTGTCCGAGTTGCAGCGGCTGGCCCGGGCTCTCTCCTGCCATCAGGACATCGCCGCCACCGGGGCCTTCACCCTGGGTTTCCTGGCCCGGATGGAGGAGGCCCTGGCCCTGGGCGCCGACCATTACCGCCACCTGCTGCGCGAAGCCGGGCTGCTGGGGCAAATTCTTTATCTGGAGGCAGAAGCCGCCGGGGTGCGGGGCACCGGCATCGGCTGCTTTTTCGATACGGCGGTGACCCGGGTGCTGGGCATAGAAGAAAGCGGCTGGCAAAGCCTCTACCACTTCACCGTGGGCCATCTTGTGCCGGACAGCCGCATCGAAACCGGCCCGCCCTACCCGGACCGGAGCCCCTGAAACCCGGCCTGGCCCGCAATTTGCGTATTTGCGTATTTGCGTATTGCCTCGCCTTACCCTCCCCTTACCCTCGCCAGGAGCAAAGCCCATGACCCCCATCCCCGCCACCGTTCCGGACAAATTCGGCCAGCCCGTCGGCCCTGGCGATCAGGTCCGCATCCTCGGTATCAGTCCCGACCCGGACATGGACGAGGAAGACCTGGAGTTATTCCTGGAAATGGTGGGCTCCATCTGCGAAGTGGAACGGGTGGATGAGGCTGGCTACGCCTGGGTCACCCTCTGGTGGGCCACTTCGGAAGGCTCCATCACCACCACCACGGCCCTGAACACCCAGGAGATGCAGAAGGTGCCCCGCTACTGAAACCTGTCGGCTTGTCGACAAGCTGACAGGAAACCCGGCCACCAACTCTGCCCAAACCCGGCCCAAACCCGGCTCAAACTCAACCCAAACTCAACCCAAATCAACCCAAATCAACCCCAGACGCGCTGGGCACCCACCGTCATGAGGCCGAGCCAGGTCAGGGTGAGGGAACCCCCAAGGTGCAGCAACATCAGGGCAAAGGCCCAGCCGGCTTGTCCGGCCAGCAGGCGTTCCACGGTTTCGGCGGAAAAGCTGGAAAAGGTGGTGAGCCCGCCCAGAAAGCCGGTGATGGCAAACAGCTTGAGCGCCGGAGAAATATCCGTGTGCAGGTGGAACAGCCCCACCGCCACTCCCACCAGGTAGCCGCCGATCAGATTGGTCGCCAGCGTGCCCAGCGGAATACTCGGCAACCAGGGGTTCAGCGCCATGCCCAGCAGCCAGCGGCACCAGGCCCCCAGGGCGGCGCCCAGGCCAATGGCAGCGAAATTGACTCCATTCATCTAGAAACTCCCGAAGTATCCTGGCATTTTAGCGGCGATTTCCCGAGCCCAGGACCCGCAACCGGCTTCCAGCCGCTAAAATGGCGGCCGATAGCATCAATCTCCCAGGCAAATCGTGAGTAAATCCAACCCCACCCCCGTGGCGACCGCCGCCAATTTCATCCGCAACATCGTCGAAGCCGACCTGGCCGCCGGCAAGTACGCCCTGCGCCGCTGGGCCGGCCGGCCCGGCCTGGCTGAAGCCCATGCCCAGGCCCCCCTGGACCCGGCCAGGATCCGCACCCGCTTCCCGCCCGAGCCCAACGGCTACCTGCACTTTGGCCACGCCAAGTCGATCTGCCTCAACTTCGGCCTGGCGCGGGACTTCGGCGGCCGCTGCCATCTGCGCTTCGACGACACCAACCCGGAAAAGGAAGAGCAGGAGTACGTGGATTCCATCGTGGACGCCGTCAAGTGGCTGGGTTTCGACTGGCAGGACGAGCAGGAGAACAACCTCTACTACGCCTCCAACTATTTCCCCTGGATGCTCCAGTGCGCCGAGTATCTGATCGCCGCCGACCATGCCTACGTCGATAGCCAGAGCGCCGAGGAAATGCGCGCCAACCGGGGCACCCTGACCGAAAAGGGCAAGGACAGCCCGTTCCGCAACCGGAGCATCGCCGAGAATCAGGACTTGTTCAAGCGCATGCAGGCCGGTGAATTCGCCGACGGCACCCACGTCCTGCGGGCCAAAATCGACATGGCCTCGCCCAACATCAACCTGCGCGACCCGGCCATCTACCGCATCCGCCACGCCACCCACCACAACACCGGCGACCAGTACTGCGTGTACCCCATGTACACCTTCGCCCATCCCATCGAAGATGCCCTGGAGAACATCACCCACTCCATCTGCACCCTGGAATTCGAGGACCAGCGCCCCTTCTATGACTGGCTGCTGGAGCGCCTGGCCGAGGGTGGCCTGCTGCAGCGGCCGCTGCCGCAACAATACGAGTTCTCCCGCCTCAACCTGACCTACGTCGTGCTCTCCAAACGCAAGCTGATTCAACTGGTGGAAGAACGGCATGTCGCCGGCTGGGACGACCCGCGCATGCCCACCCTGGTCGGCGCCCGGCGCCGGGGTTACACGCCCCAGGGTTTCCAGTTGCTGATGGACCGGGTCGGTGTTTCCAAGAACGACGCCCTGATCGATTACAGCCTGCTGGAAGACTGCATGCGGGAGACCATGAACGAGCAGGACGAACGCCGCATCGCCGTGCTGGACCCGCTGAAGCTGGTCATCACCAATTACCCGGAAGGCCAGAGCGAACTCTGCCAGGCGCCCAACCACCCCCTCAAGCCGGAACTGGGCAAGCGGGACATGCCTTTCAGCCGGGAACTGTGGATCGAGCGGGAAGACTTCATGGAAGCGCCCAGCAAGGGCTACCACCGCCTCTACCCGGGCAACATGGCCCGCCTGCGCTACGGTTATGTGGTGAAGTGCACCGGCTGCGAGAAAGACGATAGCGGCAAGATCACCGCGGTTCTCTGCGAATACCTGCCGGAGACCAGATCCGGCACCCCGGGGGCCGACAGCGTCAAGGTCAAGGGCAACCTGCACTGGGTTTGCGCCGCCCACGCCTGCACCGCCGAGGTCCGGCTCTACGACCGGCTGTTCAAGACCCCCTCGCCGGGCGCTGGCGATACGGACTTCCTGACCGAACTGAATCCGGATTCCTGCCGCCGCATCACCGCCCAGCTGGAAGCCTGCCTGAAAGAGGCCCGGCCCGGACAGCGCTTCCAGTTCGAACGGCACGGCTATTTCGTGGCTGACCGGGTCGACAGCACGGCTGGCGCGCCGGTCTTCAACCGGGCCGTGACCCTGAAGGACTCCTGGGGCAAGACTGGCGGCTAGTGCCGCCGCATGAATCGACAAAGGGACCCGCGGGTCCCTTTGTTCTGACTTTGTTCTGACCGCATCAAGCGGCGATCAATCACTCACCCCGCGGTTCGCGCTTCTTGAAGGGCTTGCCGGCACCGGGAGCGCCAGCAGGACGATCGCTCTTCCAGGCCGGCTTGTTGCCATAGGGGCGGTCCCCCGAGGAACGGTCGGAGAAGCGCTCGCCGTAGGGCTTGCCGGTATGGGGCTTGCCCGGACCCTTGCGGGGCGGACGGCCGTCACCGGCCGGCGGCGCACTGCCATCTTCCCGGGCGATGTTCAACTGACGGCGACGCACCCAGGCGCTGCGCAGGATGTTGAGGGTTTCCCGATCCAGATCGTCGGGCAGATCGACGATGCTGTAGTCATCGAACAAGTCGATGCGGCCGATCAGACGGCTGGGCAGATTGGCTTCGTTGGCGATGGCGCCGACGATGTCCTTGGGCGAGGCGCCCTGGTTCTTGCCCACTTCAATGCGATAACGCACCATCACCACGGCATTGCCGCGATCATCTTCGCCCACCTCACCGGCGAACACGGGGCGCTCGCGCCGGGGCGGGCGCTCTTCGTTACCGGATTCCCGCTCGCGGCGCGGCGGACGCTCGGAACGCTCACCGCGTTCAGGGCGTTCAGCACGATCCGCGCGGGGCGGACGTTCAGTGAATTCGCGGACCTGGCGCAGGGGCTTCTCTTCCATGCGCAAGGGCCTATCCTTCTGGGCCATGAAGGCCAGGGCGGCGGCCACCCGTTCCGGCGAGGCTTCCTGCTCGGCCGCCAGATCGGCAACCAGATTCTCGAAGAAATCCAGATCTTCGGCGGTGAGCGTCTCGGCCACCCGTTCCTTGAACAGGGAAACCCGCTTGTCGGTCACCGCCTGGTGCGTCGGCAACACCAGATGCTCGATCGGCTGGCGGGTCACCCGTTCGATGGTGCGCAGCATGCGCATTTCCCGGGGCGCCACAAACAGGATGGCGGTGCCGGTACGGCCGGCCCGGCCGGTGCGGCCGATGCGGTGCACATAAGCTTCGGCATCGTAGGGGATGTCGTAGTTGATCACATGGCTGACGCGGGGCACGTCGATCCCGCGGGCCGCCACATCGGTGGCGATGATGATGTCCAGGCTGCCGGACTTGAGCTGCTCGATGGCACGCTCCCGGGCCTGCTGGTTCATGTCGCCATTCAGGGCGGCGGCGGAATAGCCCCGGGCTTCCAGCTTCTGGGCCAGTTCTTCGGTGGCCAGCTTGGTGCGCACGAAGATGATGGCGGCGTCCAGCCCCTCTTCCACTTCCAGGATGCGGGTCAGGGCATCCAGCTTGTGCATGCCGGATACCTGCCAGTAGCACTGGCGGATGGCCGCCACGGTCTGGGTCGCCGACTTGATCTTCACTTCCCGGGGGTCGCGCAGGTAGTTCTGGGCGACCCGGCGGATGGCGTCCGGCATGGTCGCGGAGAACAGGGCGGTCTGACGCTCGGCGGGGGTGTGCTTGAGAATCCATTCCACGTCGTCGATGAAGCCCATGCGCAGCATTTCGTCGGCTTCATCCAGC
Source organism: Comamonadaceae bacterium (assembly GCA_029255645.1). Classification (GTDB taxonomy): domain Bacteria; phylum Pseudomonadota; class Gammaproteobacteria; order Burkholderiales; family Rhodocyclaceae; genus Azovibrio. The sequence goes on from JANLJE010000067.1 coordinate 75,733, forward strand.
ACCAGGGTCTTGAGGCCGGAAAGGGACAGGCTGTTGCGTTCCAGATGGTCCATGATGCGGCCGGGCGTACCGACGATCACATGGGCGCCCCGGGCCAGCTGCTTGAGCTGGATGCCGTAGCTCTGGCCGCCGTAAATGGGCAGCACATGGAAACCGGGAATGTGCTTGGCATAGCGCACAAAGGCTTCGGCGACCTGGATGGCCAGTTCCCGGGTGGGGGTCAGGACCAGGGCTTGCGGCGTGGCATTGCCCAGATCCAGGCGATTCAGGATGGGAATCGCAAAGGCAGCCGTCTTGCCGGTGCCGGTCTGGGCCATGCCGATCAGATCCTTTCCTTCTTGCAATACGGGGATACACTGGGCCTGGATCGGGGAAGGGGTTTCATAACCCACATCCAGCAAGGCTTTCAGTACGGCTTCGGACAAGCCCAACTGGGCAAAGGATTCAACAGTTTCAGACATTGCTTCAGACATGACTACTCCCAACGACCCCCTTTGCGGCGGTCCTCTCACATGGCGGCCAAACACATTGCCGCAAAAACCGGAAAAAAGCCCTTAACCCAGGAATGAACCCACGCACCGAAGGCTTCTCCGGCGACTCGAAGGGCGACATTCTCCACAAAAATCCGATAAAAATCAAATAAAAAGCAAATCGCAACGACCGATCGCAGCGCTCAGGCCGGCGGCTTTCCGGCCAGCGCCTGCAGCAGGCGCTCATGAATTCCGCCGAAACCGCCATTACTCATGACGAGCACATGGTCGCCGGGACGGGCCTCGGCCACCACCTGGCTGACCAGATTCGCCAGGTCATCCTCCACCCCGGCCAGCGCCCCCAAGGGCGCCAGGGCCCCAGCCGCATCCCAGCCCAGCTGGGCGCCATAGCAATAGACCCGGTCGGCCTGTTTCAGACTGGCGGCCAGCCGGTCCTTCATCACCCCCAGCTTCATGGTGTTGGAACGGGGTTCCAGCACGGCCAGGATGCGCGCCGCCCCCACCTTGCGGCGCAACCCGGCCAGGGTGGTCTCGATCGCGGTCGGATGGTGGGCAAAGTCGTCGTACACCGTCACCCCCGCCACCTGGCCACGCACCTCCAGGCGCCGCTTGACGCTCTGGAACCGGGACAGGGAATCCAGCCCCTGCGTCAGCGGTACCCCCACATGCCGCGCCGCCAGCAGGGCGGCGCAGGCATTGGCCCGGTTGTGCCCGCCGGCCAGGGCCCAGACCGTGCGGGCGATTTCGCCTCCGGGGCCATGCAGGACCAGGGAACCGTCCGCGTCATCCCCCTCGATCCGGTATCCATCCGGGGCGTTGAAGCGCTGCACTGGCGTCCAGCACCCCCGGGCCAGCACCCGCTCCAGGCTGGCCTCGGCGCCATTGGCCACGATCAGGCCGGCGGCCGGCAGGGTGCGCACCAGATGATGGAACTGGGTCTCGATCGCCGCCAGATCGGCGAAAATATCGGCATGATCAAACTCCAGATTGTTCAAGATCAGGGTCCGGGGGCGGTAGTGGATGAACTTCGAGCGCTTGTCGCAGAAGGCCGTGTCATATTCATCGGCCTCGATGACGAAAAAGGGGGTGCCTCCCAGGCGGGCGGAGACCTCGAAGTTCAAGGGCACCCCGCCAATCAGGAAACCCGGAGCCATCCCGGCATCCTCGAGAATCCAGGCCAGCATGGAGGCCGTGGTGGTCTTGCCATGGGTGCCCGCCACCCCCAGCACCCAACGCCCCTGCAACACATGGTCGGCCAGCCACTGGGGGCCGGAAACATAGGGCAGGCCCTGGTCGAGAATCGCCTCCAGCAGGGGATTGCCCCGGGAAATGGCATTGCCCACCACGAACAGGTCCGGCTTCAGGGCCAGCTGCGCGGGGTCGTAACCCTGGGCCAGCTCGATGCCGGTGGCCTGCAGCTGCTCACTCATGGGCGGGTACACATTGGCATCGCAGCCCGTGACCCGGTGCCCGGCAGCCCGGGCCAGCTGGGCGACGCCCCCCATGAAAGTGCCACAGATGCCGAGGATGTGAATGTGCATGACAGGTTTTCCGCAGAGAACGGTTAGAATCGGGGCGCAATCTTACTTGATCTCACCCTCTTCGAGGCTTCCATGGCCCGCCACGAACGCCCCCGAGCGCACCACTCCAGCATTTCCCGCACCCAGATCGCCAGCACCGCCGCCCGGCTCATGGCCCAGGACGGCATTACCGATGTCGGCCAGGCCAAGAAGAAAGCGGCCCGGCAACTCGGCCTGCCTGAATCCATCCCCCTACCCGACAACAGCGAAGTAGAAGCCGAACTACGGCTCTATCAGGCTCTCTACCAGAGCGGCACCCACCCCGCCCAGGTACGCCGGTTGCGCGCAGAAGCCAGCCGGATCATGGATTTTCTTGCTGAATTCCGCCCCTATCTCACCGGCTCGGTGCTGGACGGCACGGCGAGCGCCTTTTCCACCATCGACCTGATGCTGTTCGCCGACAGCGCCAAGGAAGTGGAAATCTTCCTGCTCAATCAAGGCATCGATTTTGACCATGCCGAACCCCGCAACGACAAGGCGGAAGCCGTACTGCAGCTTTCCACCCCCCAGGCCGAATTCAACCTGATCATCTTTCCCCAGCAACTCGAACGCCATACCTTCCGCCACCGCGACGGCCGTCCGAGGGAACGGATCCGGCTGGACGCCCTGAATCGCCTGCTGGAGAGCGACGCATGAAGCGCATCAAGATTCTGGCCATCCTGATCCTGGCAGCGCTGGCCCTGTTTGCCGGGATGCAGTTTCCGGTCCACCCGCCGCCGGCCCACCCGACCCCCCCGGGGGCCGGTGAAGCCGCGGCCCGGCAACAACTGCTACACCTGAAACTGCCCGACCCCCGGGGCCAGGAAGTCAAGCTGGAGCAGTGGCAGGGCAAGACCCTGGTGGTGAATTTCTGGGCTACCTGGTGCCCTCCCTGCCAGAAAGAAATGCCCGTCTTCTCCCGCCTGCAGCAGGCCTGGAGGGAGCGGGGCGTACAATTCATCGGCATTGCGGTCGATTCAGCCGGGAATGTCGAGCGCTTTGCCGACAAGACGCCGGTTGCCTATCCGCTTCTGGTGGGCGGCACCGAAGTGATGCGCCTGTCCAAGGACCTGGGCAACCCATCCCTGGGCCTGCCCTTCACCCTGATCATCAAGGCCGACGGCCAGATCCACGCCCGCAAGCTGGGCGGCATCGAGGAAAATGAGATGGATACCCTCCTCCAGGGGGCCACGGCAAGCCCGGTCCCGAAGCAGAATCACTAGACAATTTGCTGCCAATTACGGCAAACTCGCCGCCATGACGAAGCCAAAATCCGCTTCCAGGACCACCGGAAAGCCCCGCCTGCTGGTGCTGCACGGCCCCAATCTCAATCTTCTGGGCACCCGCGAACCCCAGCATTACGGCTCGCTTACCCTGGAAGACATCAACCTGGCTCTGGCACGCCGGGCCGCCGCCGCCGACGTGGATCTGGAAAGTTTCCAGACCAACCACGAAGGGGCGCTGATCGAGCGCATCCACGCGGCCCGCTCGCAGGATGTGCGCTACATCATCATCAACCCCGCCGCCTGGACCCATACCAGCGTCGCCATCCGCGATGCCCTGGCGGGCGTGGCCATTCCCTTCATCGAGGTCCATCTTTCGAATGTGCATGCCCGGGAACCCTTCCGGCAGCATTCCTTTTTTTCGGATCTGGCCATCGGCGTCATTTCCGGACTGGGGCACGAAAGCTATTACCTCGCCCTCGAATTCCTTCTCAATAAATTCAATACGGATTGAGCCGGGTTTTCCCCTGCCTTTCCTGTTCACGGACTCCGGGAGATCCTCATGGACCTGCGTAAACTCAAGAAACTGATTGATCTGGTGCAAGAATCCGGCATTTCCGAGCTGGAAGTCACCGAAGGCGAAGAAAAGGTGCGGATCGCCAAATTTGCCCCAGCCGGCGCCGCTGCGCCCTATCCGCAATATCAACTCCCCATGGCCGCCCCCGTCGGCATCCCGGCCGCCCCCAGCAGCGTCAACCTGGATGACGAGGACGACCTGCCCGAAGGGCACGAAGTGAAGTCTCCCATGGTGGGCACCTTCTACCGCTCCCCCTCCCCTGGCGCCAATGCCTTCGTGGAAGTCGGCCAGACCGTGAAGGAAGGCGATACCCTGTGCATCATCGAGGCCATGAAGCTCCTGAACGAGATCGAGGCCGACGCCTCCGGCGTCATCAAGGCCATCCTGCTGGAAAACGGCCAGCCGGTGGAATTCGGCGAACCTCTGTTCATCATCGGCTAAGTGGTGGCGAACATGTTTGAAAAAATACGGATCGCCAGCCGCGGCGACCAGGCGCCGCAAGGCGCCGCAGCGGCGAAGCCAGATTGCCCGGCAGCCGCAGGCTGCAAGGGCGATTTCACCGCGGGAGATAGAAATGTTTGAAAAAATACTGATCGCCAACCGCGGCGAAATCGCCCTCCGGGTACAAAGGGCCTGCCGGGAACTGGGCATCAAGACCGTGGTGGTGCACTCCGAAGCGGACCGGGAGGCGAAGTACGTCAAACTCGCCGATGAATCCGTCTGCATCGGCCCCGCCCCCTCGGCCCTGAGCTACCTGAATGTACCCGCCATCATTTCCGCCGCGGAAGTGACCGACGCCCAGGCCATCCACCCCGGCTACGGTTTCCTCTCCGAGAACGCGGATTTCGCCGAGCGGGTGGAAAGCTCCGGCTTCGTCTTCATCGGCCCCCGGGCTGAAACCATCCGCCTGATGGGCGACAAGGTTTCCGCCAAGGATTGCATGAAGGCCGCAGAAGTGCCCTGCGTCCCCGGTTCCGATGGCGCCTTGCCGGACGACCCCAAGGAAGTGACCCGGATCGCCCGCGCCGTCGGCTACCCGGTGATCATCAAGGCGGCCGGCGGCGGCGGCGGACGCGGCATGCGCGTCGTACATACCGAAGCCGCCCTGCTGAACGCGGTTCAGATGACCAAGGCCGAAGCCCAGAACGCCTTCGGCAACCCCGTCGTGTATCTGGAAAAGTATCTGGAAAACCCGCGTCATGTGGAAATCCAGGTGCTGGCCGACCAGCACGGCACGGCCGTCTACCTGGGTGCGCGCGACTGCTCCATGCAGCGCCGCCATCAGAAGGTGATCGAAGAGGCGCCGGCCCCCCTGATTCCGCCCCGCCTCATTGCCCGGATTGGCGAACGCTGTGCCGAAGCCTGTCGCAAGATCAATTATCGCGGTGCCGGCACCTTCGAGTTCCTCTATGAAAACAATGAGTTCTACTTCATCGAGATGAACACCCGGATCCAGGTCGAACACCCGGTCACCGAAGCCATCACCGGCATCGACATCGTCCAGGAACAGATCCGCGTCGCCGCCGGCGAAAAGCTGCGCTTCAAGCAGCGCGACATCAATTTCCGTGGCCATGCCATCGAATGCCGCATCAACGCCGAAGACCCCTTCACCTTCGTGCCCTGTCCCGGCAAAATCAGCTTGTATCACCCACCCGGCGGCCCCGGCATCCGGGTCGACTCCCATATTTATCAAGGCTATACGGTGCCCTCCCACTATGATTCCATGGTGTCCAAGGTGATCGCCTATGGCGACACCCGGGAACAGGCCATCCGCCGCATGCGCATCGCCCTCTCCGAAATGGGTATCGAAGGCATCAAGACCAACATCCCCCTGCACCAGGAACTGCTGCAGGATGCCCGCTTCATCGAAGGCGGCACCAGCATCCATTACCTGGAGCAGAAGCTGGCGGACAAGGGCGAGGTCAAGAAGTAAGCCATGGCCTGGATCAGCGCTGCCTTCCTCACCGATGCCGCCACGGCCGAGCCCCTGTGTGACGCCCTGCTGGAAGCCGGCGCGCTCTCGGCCAGCATCGAGGACGCGGACGCTGGCACGCCCGAGGAAAAGCCCCAGTTCGGCGAACCCGGCATGGAAACCCCGGCCACGGCCTGGGACCACTCCCGCATCGTCGCCCTGTTCGCCGAGGACGCGCCCGTGGGCCAGATGATGGCCAAAGCCGCCGCCGCCCTCGGCCTGGCCCAGGTGCCGGACTTCGCCCTGGCGCGGGTGGAAGAGCAGAACTGGGTGCAGCTCACCCAATCCCAGTTCGACCCCATCCGCATCTCGGATCGCCTCTGGATCGTGCCCTCCTGGCACACGAGCCCGGACCCGCGCGCGATCAACCTGATCCTCGACCCCGGCATGGCCTTTGGCACCGGCTCCCACCCCACCACCCGGCTCTGCCTGGAGTGGCTGGAACGGGAAGTCAGCCCCGGCTGCAGCCTGCTCGATTACGGCTGCGGCTCCGGCATCCTCGCCATTGCCGCCGCCAGACTGGGCGCCGGCAAAGTTTCCGGCGTGGACATCGACCCCCAGGCCGTCAGCGCCGCGCGGGACAACGCAAAACAGAACCAGGTCGAGGCCCGCTTCGAGGATACGGCCGCCCCCCTCGCCGGCGAATATGACCTCGTCGTCGCCAACATCCTCTCCAATCCCCTGCGGCTGCTGGCCCCGGCCATCTGCGCCCATGTGCGCCCCGGAGGCAAGCTCGCCCTGTCCGGCATCCTGGCCGAGCAGGCCGAGGAAATCATCCAGATCTACGCCACCTGGATCCCCCTCACCGTGGCAGACACCCGCGAGGGCTGGGTCTGCCTTGCCGGCAGCCGCCCATGCTCCTGACCCGCTGCCCCGCCTGCGCCACCACCTTTCGCCTCACCCGGGAGCAGTTGCTGGCCCGAAACGGCAAGGTGCGCTGCGGCAGCTGCCGCCAGGTCTTCAATGCCAGTGAACACCTGCTGGACGAATCCCCTTCTCCCGCTCCGGCAAAGATCCCGCCTCTGGAACAAGCGGCCGCCCCCCTCCCGATACCGGAGCCGGATGTCCCACCGCAAGCGCCGCCCCCTTCCCCCTCGCCCGAAGCGCTGGAGCGCCCGGCCGCTGAGCCTGAGCCCGGAAGCGAGGCCGGCGAGCGACCCCCTGCCGCAACGGAGGCGCCCCCCCACACAGAAGCCGTAGCCCCGCCCCCCCTGCGCCCCCCGTTTCCCCCCATGGACCCGCTGGATGCCATCCTGGAGCGCCAGAAGCCGGCCTCCCCTGAAGACATCAAGCAACAGGGGCTTGAAACCGGCCTGCTGGCAGCTCGCGACCTGACCGAAATCCCGGGTTTTTCGCGCTGGTCCGCCGCACCGCTGGAAGGCCTGGCCTCCGCACCCACCCCTCGCGCCCTCTGGCCCTTCGTGCTGGTCAGCCTGCTCCTGATACTGGCCCTGGCCCTTCAGGCGGTATTCCACTTCCGGGGCGAACTGAGCCGCCAGGCTCCCGCCCTGGGCCAGTTGTTCTCCCAACTCGGACTGGAAATCCCCCTGCCCTGCCAGGCGGAATGGATCAGCATCGAAGCCTCGGACCTGCAGGTCGAAAACGGTTCCGGGCACCTGATCCTGCTGGCCACCCTGCGCAACCGGGCCCCTTACCCCCAGCAATGGCCGGCCCTGGAACTGACCCTGACGGATACCTACGATGCCGTGCTGGTCCGCAAGGTATTCCCGCCCCGGGAATACCTGCCCCAGGACGCAGCAAGCGCCTTCAAGCCGGGCGACACCCCGATCCGCCTCGATCTCGACGCACAAGGCATGCACCCGGCCGGCTACCGGCTCTACCTCTTCTACCCCTGATTTCTGCGGAAACCTCTTATGCACGCTCTGATTTGCGGCTCTCTTGCCTACGACAACATCATGGTCTTCCCGGACCGCTTCAAGCACCACATCCTGCCCGAGCAGATCCACATCCTCAACGTCGCCTTCCTGGTGCCCGAGATGCGGCGGGAATTCGGCGGCTGCGCCGGCAACATCGCCTACAACCTGAAACTCCTGGGCGGCAGCCCCCTGATCATGGCCACCGTCGGTGACGACGCCGGCCCTTATCTGGAGCGCCTCGACCGGCTGGGGCTCTGCCGTGCCCATGTGCGCGAGATTCCCGGCAGCCTCACCGCCCAGGCTTTCATCACCACCGACCTGGACGATAATCAGATCACCGCCTTTCATCCCGGCGCCATGAGCTTCTCCCACCTCAACAAGGTGGCAGAGGCCAGCGGCGTCAGCCTCGGCATCGTCGCCCCGGACGGCCGCGAAGGCATGCTCCAGCATGCCCGGGACTTCGCCGCCGCCGGCATCCCCTTCATCTTCGACCCGGGCCAGGGCCTGCCCATGTTCAGCGCCGCGGAGCTCCTCGATTTCCTCGACCTGGCCGACTACGCCTGCTTCAACGACTACGAAGCCAAGCTGGCCTGCGACCGCACCGGCATGCGCATCGAACAACTGGCGCAGCGGCTCGACGCCCTGATCGTCACGAAGGGCGCGCAAGGCTCGGAGATCCACCATCAGGGCGGCTGCACCCACATTCCCTCGATCGCCGCCACCGCCATCGTGGACCCCACCGGCTGCGGCGATGCCTACCGGGCTGGCCTCCTCTATGGCATCATGAATGATTGGGACTGGACTCGCACCGGCCGGATCGCCGCCCTGATGGGCAGTTACAAGATCGCCTCCCGGGGCCCCCAGAACCATGCGCCCAGCCGTGCGGAAATCGGCGAGCGCTATTTCCGGGAATTCAACGAACGAATCTGGTAATCCAAGGAGTACCTCCCATGCAGAAGACTTCCAGCATCCTTTTCTTGAGCGCCGCCCTGATCCTGGGCGGCTGCACCAACACCTCCGGCGATGTCTATCGACGCGACCAGGCCATGCGGCAGATGACCGTCCAGAACGGGGTCGTGGTGAGCGTGCGAAACGTGACCCTGGAGGGTAACCGCAGCGGCATCGGCGCCGTGACCGGCGGCGCCCTGGGCGGCCTGGCCGGCAGCAACATCGGCCAGGGGCATGGCTCCACGGCGGGCGCCATCGTCGGGGCGGTGGCAGGCGGCGTGGCCGGCCATTCCCTGGAAGAAATCACCACCCGGGAGACCGGCCAGGAAATCACCGTCCGGCTCGACAACAACCGCACCATCAGCATCGTCCAGGGCGGTGCCGAACGCTTCCAGCCCGGCGAACGGGTGCGGGTCCTGAGTGGCCAGGGCGAGACCCGGGTCAGCCGTTGAAACCCAGCCACAGCACGCCATCCCGAGCGCCCTGCGGGGCGGTTTTCATTTTTTCGTCATGAATCCGCAACAGCGCTGTAACATGGGCTCCCTACAGTTCATCCCACAAACCGAGACAAAAGGAATGAACATGGACGCCCTCGATCGCCGCCTGCAAAAAGCCATCAAGCCCGCCCGCCCGAAGCTCTCCGTCGGCCTCGCCACGGACAAGGACGAGATTCTCGAAGCCCAGCGCCTGCGTTACCGGGTCTTTGCCGGCGAGCTGGGCGCCAAGCTGTCCAACCGCATTCCTGGCGTCGATGAGGACATCTTCGACCGCTGGTGCGAGCATCTGGTGGTACGCGACGACGACAGCGGCGAAGTGGTGGGCACCTACCGCATCCTTTCCCCGGTCAATGCCCGCCGGGTCGGCTACTACTCGGAAGGGGAGTTCGACCTGACCCGCCTGCAACACCTGCGCCCACGCCTGGTGGAAATCGGCCGCTCCTGCGTTCATCCCGACTACCGCAGCGGCGCCACCATTGCGCTCCTCTGGCAAGGCCTGTCGCACTACATGCAGTCCAATGGCTACGACTACCTGATGGGTTGCGCCTCGATCAGCATGGCCGACGGAGGCCATGCTGCCGCCAGCCTCTACCAGCGTCTGGCGCACGGCGAAAAGAGCTACCTGAGCCCCCTCGAATACCGGGTCTTCCCCCGCTGCCCGCTGCCCCTGGCCGCCCTGCGTCAGGATGCTCCCGCCGACCTGCCGCCGCTCATCAAGGGCTATCTGCGCGCCGGCGCCTGGATCTGCGGCGAACCGGCCTGGGACCCGGACTTCAACACCGCCGACCTACCCATCCTCATCTCCATCGCCCGGGTAGATAGCCGCTATGCCAAACATTTCCAGGTACCGCAAAACTGAAACCCATCGACACTCGAACGCCACACCTCCTGCGCGGGCTGCGGCTGCTCTTGGTGCTAGCCCTGTTCCTGCGCGGTTCCCTCACCATCTTGTTGATTTATCCCTGGAGCAAGGATGCGCGCCGCATGGCCTTGAAGCAGCGCTGGTCGGCGGACATCCTGCAGATCCTCAACATCCGCCTGGAAACGGATCTGGTGGCCCTGCCCCCCGCCAGCCTGGTGGTGGCCAACCACATTTCCTGGCTTGACATCTTCGTCATCAATGCCGCCTTTCCGGCCGCCTTCGTCGCCAAGGCCGAAGTGCGCCGCTGGCCGCTGATCGGCTGGTTCGCCGCCGTCAATGACACGGTCTTCCTGCGCCGGGGCAGCCGTGGCCACGCCCGCCTCATCCATGGAGAAATCGCCGAAAAACTGGCGGCCGGCAAGGAAGTGGTGATCTTTCCCGAAGGCACGACCAGCGATGGCACCCGGGTGCTGCACTTTCACAGCGCCCTGCTGCAACCCGCCCTCGAAGCCGGCCGGCCGGTGGCTCCCCTCGCCATCGCCTATTACACCCCGGACGGGGCGCGCAGCCTGGCGCCCCGCTACGATGGCGACATCAGCATCGGCAGCAGCCTGAAGAGCATTCTCGCCTGCCGGCAACTGGTGGCCCGCCTGGAGGCCTGCCCGCCCCTGGCGCCAGAGCCGGCCCAGCGCAAGGCCCTGGCCCAGGCCGCCCGGGCCGCGATCGTGGCCCGGCTGGGACTCTCCGGCGAAAACCTCAGTCCGGCTTGAGCTGCCGCCCCTCGCCGGAACAGCAATCGACCTGGAACACCTGCCGGTCCTCCAGGCGCACGGCGGAAAGATGGCCACCCCAGAGGCAGCCGGAATCGAGGGTGAGCAGATTCGGCAGCACCCTCAGCCCCAGGGCCGACCAGTGCCCGGTGACGAGCACCTGATTGGCGCTCTTGCGCCCGGGCAGATCGAACCAGGGCACACAGCCCTTGGGCGCGTTTTCCACCTTGCCCTTGGCCTCGAAATTCATTTCCCCCTTCAAGGTGCAAAAGCGCATCCGGGTCATGGCGTTGACGATCACCCGCAGCCGGTCGGCCCCTTTCAGCTTGTTCGACCAGGCGGTCGGCCGGCTGCCCCAGAGGCTGCCGAGCAAGTTGGGATAGTCCGGACCCTGCAGCTTTGCCTCGACCTCGGCCGCCAGGGCCCGGGCCTGGGCCACCGACCACTGCGGCAGCAGCCCTGCATGGACGAGGCAATGGCCGTGCTCGACATGACAGAGCGGCAGGGTGCGCAGCCAGGCCAGCAGTTCATCCCGGTCCGGCGCATCCAGGATGGGCTGCAGGGTATCGTCCTTGCCCCGCTTGGCGACCTTGCCTTCGGCCACCATCAACAGGTACAGATCGTGGTTGCCCAGCACGGTCACCGCCGCCGGCCCCAGGCCCCGCACGTAACGCAGGGTTTCCAGGGAATGGGGGCCGCGATTGACCAGATCCCCCACCAGCCACAGGCGGTCCCGCTCCGGATCGAACTGGCAGAGGTCGAGCAGGCGGCAGAAGGAGTCATAGCAGCCCTGGATGTCGCCGATGGCGTAAGTACTCATGGGAAAACCTCGGCATCGTTGAGGGCGCGGCCCTGCTGGTCCTTGAGCGAAAGGAGCGGCGGCGCCTGCAGGGGCCACTCGATGCCCAGCTCGGGATCGTTCCAGGCCAGGCAGCGCTCATGCTCGGGCGCGTAATAATCGGTAGTCTTGTAGAGGAATTCCGCCGTCTCGCTCAAGGTCAGGAAACCGTGGGCAAAGCCGGGGGGAATCCAGAGCTGGCGCTTGTTGGCGGCGGACAACACCAGGCCCTGCCAGCGGCCAAAGCCGGGGGAGGCGCGGCGCAGGTCCACCGCCACGTCAAACACCTCGCCTTGCACCACCCGCACCAGTTTGCCCTGGGGCTGGCGGATCTGGTAATGGAGGCCGCGCAACACGCCCCGGGCGCTCCTGGAGTGGTTATCCTGCACGAAATCGGGGTCGAGGCCGGTGGCCTCGAAAAAGCGGCGGCGGTTGTAGCTTTCAAAGAAAAAGCCGCGCTCATCGCCCAACACCCGGGGTTCGAGCAGGATCAAGCCGGGAAGGTCCAGTTTTTCAACCTGCATCGTCAAGCCCCCCATCCTCGAGGAGACGTAGGAGATAGCGGCCGTAGGCATGCTTTGCCAGGGGCCGGGCCAGGGCTTCCAGCGCGGCGGAGTCGATCCAGCCCTGGCGCCAGGCAAGCTCCTCGGGCGCCGCCACTTTGAGGCCCTGGCGCCGCTCCAGGGTGGCGATGAACTGGCTCGCTTCGAGCATGGATTCGTGGGTGCCGGTGTCGAGCCAGGCATAGCCCCGCCCCATGATCTCGACCGAGAGTTCGCCCCGCTCGAGGTAATGGCGGTTGACATCAGTGATTTCCAGCTCGCCCCGCGCCGAAGGCCGGATGCTGCGGGCGATCTCGACCACCTTCGGGTCATAGAAATAGAGCCCGGTCACGGCGTAATGGGACTTCGGTTGCCGCGGCTTTTCCTCGATGCTGGTGGCCCGGCCGGCGCCATCGAAGGCCACCACCCCGTAGCGCTCGGGGTCCTGGACATGATAGGCAAACACGGTGCTGCCCGAGGTCTTTTGGTTGGCGCTTGCCAGCAGCTTGTGGAATTCGTGGCCATAAAAAAGATTGTCCCCCAACACCAGGGCGGAAGGGTCGCCGGCGATGAAGTCGGCGCCGATGATGAAGGCTTGCGCCAGACCCTCGGGGCGGGGCTGCACCGCGTAGGCCAGGCGGATGCCCCACTGGCTGCCGTCCCCGAGCAATTGCTCGAAACGGGGGGTGTCCTGCGGGGTGGAGATGACGAGGATGTCGCGGATCCCGGCCAGCATCAGGGTGCAGAGCGGGTAGTAGATCATCGGTTTGTCGAAGATCGGCAAAAGCTGCTTCGATACGGCCAGGGTGGCCGGGTAGAGCCGGGTGCCGGAACCGCCGGCGAGGATGAGGCCTTTACGCATGGGCTTTCTCACAGAACATCTGTTGCAATACATGGGCCAGGCCCTGCCGCCAGTCGGGGAGTTCGAGGCCGAAGTCTGCCTTCAGGCGGCGGGTATCGAGGCGGGAATTGGCAGGCCGGCGGGCCGGGGTCGGGTAGTCCTGGCTGGCAATGGGCAAGAGACCGTCTGCCGCAAGCTTCAAGGGCCGGCCCGCCGCCTGGGCCGCGGCAATCACCGTGGCGGCGTATTCATACCAGCTCGTCTCGCCGCCTGCCGTAAGATGGTAGAGCCCGCCGGGAAAATCCCCGGCCGCCCCCAGGGCAAGGTATTGGCGGAGATACTGGCGGAGATACTGGCCGAGGATCTGGGCCGTCACATCGGCGATCAGGGCCGCCGAGGTGGGCGCGCCGAACTGGTCGGCCACCACCCGCAGTTGCTCCCGCTCGGCCGCAAGGCGCAGCATGGTCTTGGCAAAATTGCTGCCAAAAGCGCCATAGACCCAGGAAGTGCGCAGGATCAGATGCCGAGCGCCGCTCGCCTGCAGGGCCAGCTCGCCCGCCAGCTTGCTGCGACCATAGACATTGAGGGGATGCGGGACATCGCTCTCCAGGTAGGGCCGGGGGCTGCTGCCATCAAAGACGTAGTCGCTCGAATAATGCACGACGAGGGCCCCGATTTCGGCGGCGGCCTCGCCAAGCAGGCCCGGTGCCACGCCGTTGATGGCCATGGCGAGGTCCGGCTCGGCTTCGGCCTTATCGACTGCGGTGTACGCGGCGGCATTGACGATGATCGCCGGCCGCAGCGCCTCCACCTTCTGCCGCAGGGCTTTGCCATCGGCAAGGTCGCAGGCTTTGCGGTCGAGGGCGAGCAGCGGCCCGAGCGGGGCGAGGGCGCGCTGCAGCTCGAAACCGACTTGGCCGGTCATGCCGGTCAGGAGGATGGCGGCGTTCATGGCTCGCCGTAGTGGGTCTGCAGCCAGTCCCGGTAGGCGCCGCTCTGGACCCGGGCCACCCAGTCGGGATGATCGAGGTACCAGCGCACGGTCTTTGCAAGGCCGCTCGCAAAGCTTTCCGCCGGCCGCCAACCGAGCTCGCGCTCGAGCTTGCTGGCATCGATGGCATAGCGCCGGTCGTGGCCAGGGCGGTCGGCCACGAAGCGGATCTGGCGGGCATAAGACTTGCCATCAGACTCGCCACCGGGCCGGGGCCGGAAGGCATCGAGCAAGGCGCAGACCTTTTGCACGATGTCCAGATTGGCCAGCTCGTTTCCGCCGCCCACGTTATAGCTTTCCCCCGGCCTGCCGGCTGCCAGGATGTGCCGGATGGCGGCGCAATGATCGCCGACATAGAGCCAGTCCCGCACCTGCTGGCCATCGCCGTAAATGGGCAGGGGCTTGCCGGCCAGGGCATTGACGATGACGAGGGGGATCAGCTTTTCCGGAAAGTGGTAGGGGCCGTAGTTGTTGGAACAGTGGCTGGTCAGCACCGGCAGGCCATAGCTGCGGTGCCAGGCCCGCACCAGATGATCGGCCGCCGCCTTGCTCGCCGAGTAGGGGCTGTTGGGCCGGTAGGGATGCGCTTCCGTAAACGGCGCCGCCTCAGGGGAGAGGCTGCCATAGACCTCGTCGGTACTCACCTGATGAAAGCGGAACGCGGCCTTTTCGGCGGCCGGCAATTCGGACCAATAGGCCCGGGCCGCTTCGAGCAGGGTGAAGGTGCCATCGACATTGGTACGTAGGAACGCCTCCGGCCCATGTAGGGAGCGGTCTACGTGGCTCTCGGCGGCAAAGTGGACGATGGCGCGCGGCCGGTAACGCTGCAATAGGCGCTCCACCAGGGGCCGGTCGCAGATGTCGCCCTGGACGAACACATATCGGGCATCGCCCGCAAGGCTCGCGAGATTTTCCAGATTGCCGGCGTAGGTGAGCTTGTCCAGATTCAGCACGGGCTCGTCCGTCACTTGCAGCCAGTCGAGAATGAAATTGGCGCCGATGAAGCCGGCGCCGCCGGTTACGAGAATCAAGGTCGTTCTCCCAGATGAAGCCCTCATTCTAAGCCAGGGCCGGGCAAATCCGGCAGCCTGGCCGGCGGAATGGTCAGCGGACTGGTCAGCGGCCGGCAAAATCCTTATCATCAGGGTTTTCTAATGAACCAGGAGCCGCCATGAGCAGCAAATCCTTCACCACCCTCACCACCGACATTGCCAGGGCTCTGGAAACCTTCCGCAAGGAAGCCCCGGAAACCCTGCAGAGTTTCTACAGCCTCTCCAAGGCTGCCATGAAGGGGGGCGCCCTGTCCGAACGGGACAAGGAACTGATCGCCCTGGCGATCGGCGTCACCAGCCGCTGCGACGGCTGCATCGGCTTTCATGTGAAGGCCCTGGTGCGCCTCGGGGTGAGCCGCGAACAATTGATGGAAACCCTGGCGATCTGCACCTACATGGGCGGCGGCCCGGCCCTGATGTACGCCGCCGAGGCGATCCGCGCCTACGAGGAATTCACCGCCGGGAAGTAAAGCCCCCGCCCGGAGGCGGAAAGCAGCTTTCCAGTCCCGTCGGCAAGCGGCAAGCTGCTTTCCCGAGAGCTAGCCTTCTTCATCCAGGCGGCACGACATAAGCCCCAAAGAATCATCCTGTTTCCGGCAGCTGAGCTCAGGTCAATCTGCGCGATGCTGGACTGGCAGCCGATTTCAACGAATTTGCAGGAGTCACCTGATGGGTGCAGCCAAAAGACGGGAAAAAGCGGTACTGACGCAGGCCCTGCAGGCCATGGTGGTGGACACGTCGGGCGGTCGAATCCACGTACAGTGGGATCCCACGGCCAGGATCCCACGGCCAGGATCCCACGGCCAGGACTCCACGGCCAGCGCTGCGCCGAACGCACAACTGACCTTCTTTGCCGGGTTTACGGCCGCCACCGTGGCCACCACCGGGCTCTACGAATCCTGGCTCGACAGCGGCCCCTTAATCTCCACCTTGAGTTACAGCAGCCCGAACGCGCCCGGCAAACGCGATGTCCTGGGCACCCGACCGCCCCCGCCCTGCCTCCCCCCAGAGCCGCTCGCATTGACCGGGTAACGGCCGGATTCAGGTTTAATACTGGAATTCTTATTCCTATATGGGAATAATGCCCGGATACCAAGCCCAACCAAACCCCCGCGCTGGGTCGCACCCAGCAAAAAAGACCTGATGGCCATCATGCCTGAAGCAGTGCAGGATACCTTCGGTTATGCGCTGCATTTGGCGCAGGTTGGGCAGAAACATCCTGATGCCAAACCTCCCAAAGGCTTTGGTGGTGCGGGTGTTCTGGAGGTGGCTGAGGATTTCCAGGGCGATGCCTACCGTGCCGTCGATGCCGTGCGCTATGTCGAGGCCGTGTAGGTCGTACATTGCTTCCAGAAAAAATCCGCGCAGGGCATTGCCACACCCAAGCCGGATGTGGAGTTGATCAAGTCACGCTTGAAGGCCATTGAGGTCAGTCCAGGAGTTCAGAAATGATCGAGATCGAAGAAGGCCGCGGCAGCGGCGAGATAAATCCGGGAAGAGGCGGGATTTAACGGCAATACGGTATATCCACCAGGCCACGGGGCCATGCCTGAGTAAAGTACATGATGTCACCCTCCAGGTCTGAATCCACCTTGCTCCGATAGGCCGCCAGAGCAGCAGACTCCTTCTTCCAGGCCGCCTGAACCGCCGTACTTAAATTAAATGACCCTGACCCCCTTTTATTAATGACCCTGACCCCCTTTTATTTACCGCCCGCCCCAAAGACAAACCCCGGCTTGGCGCCGGGGTTTGTCTTTGGGGAACGGGGGGCTCAGAGCAGCTTGACGAGGGTGGCGACCACGGCGGCCTGGGCCACCAGCATGCCGGCCACCCATTTGATGAGGTCGGTCTTGATGTCGGATGCCGTGGCCTTGAGCTGCATGTCCAGGTATTCCCGCGTGGCAAGGGCCTTGTGGTGATCCTCCAGCACCTCCGCCAGGGCCTCGGCCTGTTCTTCGGCCAAGCGCGGGTCCATCCCGGCGGCTTTGAGCCGGTTGGCGAATTTTAGGGTGTCGAAGGTCAAAGTGCTCATGGAGTCATTATATCCAATAGCGTTACCGGTGCGTTACTGGCTTCTTGGCTGGCTTCTTGAGTCAAATGGTACGGGGTTGCCTGGGTTGCCGCTCCGAATGCGCCAGAAGCGGCTTTTACGTAGCGCCGGGTTTAACTGCCGTCCGCGTCTTCAAGAAAGCGGCTGAGGATGTCGAGCACCGCCTGTTCGTCCTCCTTGCCCAAGGTGCCAGCGTCTGGGTCATCAAATAGCTGGCCACGGCGGGACATCTGACGGGTGCCGAATTCGTGATAGGTGGCCCTGGGGTCACCGAAGCCGATGGTGGCTGAGGTGTCATCGGAAGTGTGGGTGAGGCTGTCCAGCATATCCCCTAAACGATCCAGCACCCGGTGGTTACCGTTTTCCGGGTAGTTCAGAACGGTGCTGGGCTTTTAGGCCGCCCAGGGGTTTCCACTGGGGTCACTCTGGGTTTCAAAGCAGCCCCGTACTCTGTTTTCCAGTTCCATCCCGATTTCGCTGAAGGCCGGGCCCATGTCATCGACCCGCCGGGCGATCTGGTTGAGGCGGTCAATGACGAAATCGCTATTGACGGAGAGGGTGACGCTCATGGCTGTTGCCTTGGATCAAAACGCAGCCAGGCGGGCAAGGGGTCGTCCGGCCCAGCAAGGGCTTGGCGAGGCGATGCCGGGGTACTGCTCAGCGTCAGCCCGGTTTCTGGTTCAACGTTAAGAGCGCCCAGGGTTTTGAGTTCGTCGAAGTCGAGGCCAAAGGCCGATTCGCGGGGGTGCGGCCGGGCTTTGAAATCGGCTTCGGCTGGCGGTGGGCTGCGCCACTGGAGGGTGATGGTGTCGCTCTGGGGGTGATAGGTGACACAGACTTGCATTACTGCTTTCCTTCATCCAGCTTCTGGTAGAGCGGTTGCATCGTATCAGGGAAGGCTGCAGATCAATGGGGTCCCAGATCAATGGGGTCAGGGTCCCATGGCGCTACCTTGAGCCTGATTTTCCCCGGGCACGGAGAATCGTTGCCCGCGCGACTTCTCTTACGCGACTTCTCTTACGCGACTTCTCTTACGCGACTTCTCTTGCGCGACTTCTCTTGGTACGGTGAGCCGTTGATGGTTTTCGGTCTTCGTTTGATTGCGTGGGGTTCAACGCGACCAGGGCGAATTGGGAGAAGAAGTTCGCTGATTCCGCCAAGCGGATGTGCGGTCATCCGCTTGGCACAAGCGCCAGAGGCGAAGCAAAGTTGTTGTGCGAAAGCCAGATAAAGCTGAACGCTGCCCTTGAAGCTCAGCGCACGCGCGTATGACCCCGCTCCTGCGGCAGCACGGACCATCAAGGCGCAAACCAGATGGTAGGCGAGCAGATGGACGGCGATTTTCTTATCCATCATCGCTGGGGTCAGGGTACGCAGGATATCCCTGCCCATTTCGGCCTTGATCGAGCGCAAATCCACTTCGACCTGCCACCGTCGGCGGGCAAGCGAGGCCCTCAGCCTCTTTTCATTTACCGGGACCGGTACGATAACGGCTACGAAACGGCTACGATAACGGCTACGACAACGGCTTAAAGTAGTGCCATGGGGGTCAGGGATATTTAACCGGCATGACAATAGAGGTCAGACCAATAATGCATGACCCGGGGTTGCCTGCCTGCTTGCTGGCAATTGGGCAGCCTTTCCCACGATTAATTGGCGCCAATGGGAACGTATGCGTTACCATTATCTCCAATGAATCACCAAGTCAAAGAACTGCTCCTGCCCGATGGCAGCAGCCCTTACGCCGCGTGGTTTGCCACACTCGACCCGATGGCAGCCGCCAAGGTCAGTGTGGCCGCTGCGCGAATGGAACAGGGCAATCTCTCCAACGTGGAGTGGTTCCGGGGCATTGGCGAGTACAAGATCGACTGGGGGCCGGGTTACCGCATCTACCTGGCCAAGGACGGCCTGAAGATCATCATCCTGCTCGGTGGTGGCACAAAGAAGGGCCAGCAAAAGGACATCGATGAAGCGGTGGCTTTGTGGGAAGACTACAAACATCGCAAGGCCCAAACGAAAAAAGGAGCGTGACCATGGCACTGACCCGTGATTTCAAAGAAACCGTGGCTGCCCGAGTACAGAGCGATCCGGCTTTTGCTCAAGCGTTGCTTGACGAAGCGATCACCCTGTTCATCAATGGCGAGCCCGATACCGCCAAGTTGATCCTGCGGGATCTGGTGAATGCAACGGTTGGTTTTGAGTCGCTGGCCGAAGAAATCCACAAGCCGGCCAAGAGCCTGCACCGGATGCTGTCGGCCTCGGGCAATCCGACCATGAGCAACATCTCAGCGATTTTTGCTGCCATCAAGCGCGCGCTGAAAGTGGAAATCCACACCAGCGTGGTGATATAGCGTAGCAAAATAAAATTAAAGTAAAATTAAAGGGGTCAGGGTCCCATGGCGCTACCTTGAGCCTGATTTTCCCCGGGCACGGAGAATCGTTGCCCGCGCGACTTCTCTTACGCGACTTCTCCAGCGCGACTTCTCTTGGGACGGTGAGCCGTTGATGGTTTTTCGGTCTTCGTTTGAATGCGTGGGGTTCAACGCGACCAGGGCGAATTGGGAGAAGAAGTTCGCTGATTCCGCCAAGCGGATGTGCGGTCATCCGCTTGGCACAAGCGCCAGAGGCGAAGCAAAGTTGTTGTGCGAAAGCCAGATAAAGCTGAACGCTGCCCTTGAAGCTCAGCGCACGCGCGCATGACCCCGCTCCTGCGGCAGCACGGACCATCAAGGCGCAAACCATACAGCAGCCCGAACGCGCCCGGCAAACGCGATGTCCTGGGCACCCGACCGCCCCCGCCCTGCCTCCCCCTGAGCCGCTCGCACTGACCGGGGAACTGCCGGATTCAGGTTGATCATTTGCGACCCGTTCTCTGGTGGGTGTCTCCCGGCCAGCCCTGGCCTCTGCCTTGGCCATAGCCGCCATGAGAAAAAACATTCACTGCGCGATTCGGTGCGCGGCAAGCCCGGCCTTACCCTGGGCATCCCCCTGCGCCTGTCGCTGCCGCTCTGTCCGAGTCTGTCCGAGTCTGACTGGGCGTTGCAGGGCCTTGCAGGGCGCCGGGGACCAGTCCTGCCTCCGCCGGCAGACAGACTCGCCCCCCAGCCGGAAAACGCGTAAATTGATGGCCCGGTTCCGTTCACGCAAGCCCATGACTTCCTCTGCCCTGGCCTCTCCGCCCCGCCACGATGCCGCCGTGATCACCCTGATCGGCGCCGTGCATGGCGTCTCCCATTTCTTCCACCTGCTCTTGCCGCCCCTCTTTCCCTGGCTGATGGCGGAGTTTGACCTCAGCTTCACCCGCATCGGCCTGACCATGACCCTCTTCTTTGTGGTCTCCGGCTTCGGCCAGGCGGCGGCGGGCTTCCTGGTGGATCGCTGGGGCGCGGCCCGGGTGCTGGCCGGTGGCATCACCTGCTTCATCCTCGCCGCCCTGCTGCTGGCCACGGCGACCGGTTTCCCGGTCCTGCTGCTGGTGGGAGGGCTGGCAGGCCTGGGTAACGCAGTGTTCCACCCATCCGACTTCACCGTGCTCAACCGGCATGTCTCCACTGCCCGCTTAGGCCACGCCTTTTCCGTCCATGGCCTGTCGGGCAACCTGGGCTGGGCCCTGGCCCCGGTGTTCATGACCGGCATCGCCACCCTGGCAGGCTGGCGCGTGGCCGCCCTGGCCGCCGCCTTGCTGGCCGGTCTGGCCCTGGCCCTGCTGCTTGCCTTTCGCCGCCTGCTGGACGACCCGCCCGGCCACCGCCCCAAAGCCGCACCCCAGGGCGAGCATCCCCTGGCCTTCCTCACCGTGCTGCCCGTATGGATGTGCTTTGCCTTCTTTTTCCTGACCACCACCTCCTTCGGGGCCATCCAGAACTACGCCCCCTCCATCCTCGAACATCTCTATGGCCTGGCCCGGCCCCTGGCGGCGGGTGGCTTGTCTGCCTGCCTGCTCGGGGGCGCCGGCGGCATTGCCCTGGGAGGCTTCCTCGCAAAATCAGGGGAGCACGACCGGATCATCGCCCTGATGCTCGGCTGCGCCGCCCTGCTTGCCCTGCTGCTGGCCACGGGCTGGCCGCCGGCCTGGAGCATCCTGGCCGTGATGGCGGGCATCGGTTTTTTCACCGGGGTGGCCGGCCCCTCCCGCGACCTGCTGGTGCGCCGCGCCGCCGTGGGCCGTTTCGGCGAGGCGGCCTACGGCCGCATCTACGGCTTTGTCTATTCCGGCCTGGATGCGGGCCTGGCCCTGGCGCCGCTGATCTTCGGCGCCTTCATGGACGGAGGGCAGGAGCGCCAGGTGCTGGTGGGCGTCGCCCTGCTCCAGGGCTTGGCCATCTTCACCGCCCTGGGGGTCGGACGCTACCTGCCCGCCCAGCCCGGAGGCCAGGCGGCTTCCCGCTAGCCGGACCCCGGCGGTAAAGCTGCTTTTTCTTTCCACGAAACTGATTGCCACCCCGCTGCGCCGAAAATCCGGGTCCTGAGCATCTCGCCCCTGGACCCCAGGCGCATCGAATGGACGGAGAACCGAATGCACGAAATGTCCCTGGCTGAAGGTATCCTGCAACAGGTGGAAGACACGGCCCGGCGCGAAGGCGCCCGCCAGGTCAGGACCGTGGTGCTGGAAATCGGCGCCCTGGCCAGCATCGAGGTGGAAGCCCTGCGCTTTTGCTTTGACGCGGTGACCCGGAACAGCCTGGCCGCAGGCGCCACCCTGGAAATCCAGACGCTGCCCGGAGCGGGCTGGTGCCTGCCCTGCGGCGCCACGGTGCCGATCACCGAGCTTTATGACCCCTGTCCCCGTTGCGGCAGCTACCAGGTACAAGCCACGGCCGGCACGCAAATGCGGATCAAGGAAATCGAAATAGAATAGAGCGCTGCGCCTTAGCGCTGAACTTTCAAGAGGAACCACAATGTGCACAACCTGCGGCTGCGCCAGCGGCGAAACCCGGATCGAAGGACAGGCGGTGGATCACGACCATCCCCACCACCACCATGAACATGAACATGAACACGGCCACGGTCACGGTCACGGTCACGGCGGCGCGCCGCAACACTCCGATCATGACGAACACTGGCACCAGCACGAGGACGGGACCTGGCACCGCCATGCCCATGAAGCACGGGACCACGCCGCCGCCCTCGATTACGGCAGCGGCCCGGCCCGGGCCCACGCCCCGGGGCTGAGCCAGGCGCGCATGGTGCAGATCGAACAGGACATCCTGGCCAAGAACGACCAGTACGCCGCCGCCAATCGCCAGCGCCTGTTCGATGCGGCGGTCCTGGCCCTCAATCTGGTCTCCAGCCCCGGCTCGGGCAAGACCACCTTGCTCACCCGCACGCTCACCCACCTCAAGGCAGAGATGCCCCTGGCCGTGATCGAGGGGGATCAGGAAACCGCCTTCGACGCCGAACGCATCCGCGCCACCGGCGTGCCCGCCCTGCAGATCAATACCGGCAAGGGCTGCCACCTGGACGCCCACATGGTGGGCCAGGCCCTGGACCAACTGGAACTGCCGGAAGGCGGCATGCTGTTCATCGAAAACGTCGGCAATCTGGTCTGCCCGGCCGCCTTCGACCTGGGCGAAGCGGCGAAGGTGGTGATCCTCTCGGTCACCGAGGGCGCCGACAAGCCCCTCAAGTACCCGGATATGTTCCACGCCGCCCGGCTCTTGCTGATCAACAAGATCGACCTGCTGCCCTATGTCGATTTCGACCTGGATGAGGCCATCGCCCATGCCCGCCGGGTCAATCCCGGTCTGGAGGTGCTGCCCCTGTCCGCCACATCCGGGGAAGGTTTCGATGCCTGGCTGGGCTGGCTCAAGACCCGGCTCGAAGACGTGAAGGGCGGCCGCATCCGCAGCCTGGAAGCCCAGCTCGCCAAGCTCAAGGGCGCCTGAGCGTGAGGCCGGAAACGAGCCTGCAGCGCCAGGGCGCGAAGCGGCAAGGGCACGCCCGGCCCGGTCCGTTGCTTTGCCATGCCCCTTGGCGTTGAGCCTTTCGGCATGCCAGAGGCAAGGCGTCTGCTCATCACCGGCCTGGTCCAGGGGGTAGGGTTTCGCCCCGCCGTCTGGCGCCTGGCCCGGCAGCTCGAACTGAGCGGCTGGGTCAGGAATGGTCCGGCCGGAGTGGAAATCCAGCTCCAGGGCCAGGCCGGGCCACTGGACGAATTCGTCCGGCGCCTGCCGCTCGAAGCCCCGACCCTGGCTCGCATCGACAGCCTGGAGCCCCGGGACAGCGCGCCGGAAAGCTGTGACGGCTTCAGCATCCAGGAAAGCCGCGCCGGCGGCCCGGTCGCTACCGCCATCGGCCCGGACCTGGCAGTCTGCCCCGACTGCCTCGCCGAACTGTTCGACCCGGCCAGCCGCCGCTACCGCTACCCGCTGCTGGCCTGCACCCGCTGCGGCCCGCGCTACACGGTGACCCGGCGCCTGCCCTATGAGCGGGCCGGCACCAGCCTCGCCCCCTTTCCCCTCTGCCCGGCCTGCGCCAGCGAATACACCCGGCCGGACGACCGGCGCTTCCACGCCGAAGCCACCGCCTGCCCCGCATGCGGCCCCGGCCACCGCCTGCTCGCTGCCGACGGCCAGCCCTTGCCCGGCGACCCGGTAGCCGGGGCCCTGGCCCTGCTGCGCCAGGGCGGCATCCTGGCGATCAAGGGGCTGGGCGGCTTTCATCTGGCCTGCGACGCCAGGAATCCCGATGCCATCGCCCGCCTGCGCGCACGTAAAAACCGGGAGGCCAAGCCCTTCGCCCTGCTGGCCGCCAACCGGGCCTCCCTGGCCGGCTGGGTGGACTGCAGCGAGGCCGCCGCCCGGCAGCTGCAATCCCCGGCCCGTCCCATCGTCCTGCTGCCCACCCTGGCCGAACCGGAGACCCTGTTCCCCGGCCTGGCGCCCGGCCTCGCCCACCTGGGCGTGATGTTCCCCGCCACGCCCCTGCACTGGCTGCTGTTCCACGAAGCCGCCGGCCGGCCGGGCGGCACGGCCTGGACCGGGACCGCCCAGGCGCTGCTCCTGGTGATGACCAGCGCCAACCCGGGCGGCGAACCCCTGGTCAGCGACAATCAGGAAGCCCGGGAACGGCTGGCCGGCATCGCCGATGCCTGCTGGCTGCACGACCGGGACATCGTCGTGCGTTGCGACGACAGCCTGATCGCCGCGCACGGCCCCTTCATCCGCCGGGCCCGGGGTTTCACGCCGGAAGCCATTGCCCTGAGCCACGACGGCCCGGACGTGCTGGCCTTGGGTGCTTACCTGAAAAACGCCATCTGCCTGACCCGGGGCCGGGCCGCTTTTCTCTCCCAGCACATCGGCAGCCTGGACAACGCCGCCACCCTGGGCTTTCTCGAAGAAACCGTGGCCCACCTGCTCGCCACCCTGACGGTGCAACCCGCCGCCATTGCCCACGACCTGCACCCGGACCTGCCCTCCACCCGCCTGGCGCTGGAACTGGCCGAGCGCTTCCAGGTGCCCGCCCACGGCATCGCCCACCACCACGCCCACATCGCCGCCGTCTGTGCGGAACACGGCGTGCAAACCCCGCTGCTCGGCCTGGCCCTGGACGGGGTCGGCCTGGGGCCGGACGGCGGCCTCTGGGGCGGTGAGCTGCTGTGCCTGGAGGGCGCCCATTGTCGCCGCCTCGGCCACCTCAAGCCCCTGCCCCTGCCCGGCGGCGACAAGGCCGCCCGGGAACCCTGGCGCATGGCCGTGGCCGCCCTGCACAGTGCCGGCGCCGCCAACCGGGTGCCGGCCTGGCTGGCAGGGCGCTACCCCGGCCGCGAGCCGGGCCCCCTGCTCACCATGCTGGCCAAGGGCCTCAACTGTCCCCTCACCTCCAGCCTGGGCCGCCTGTTCGATGCCGCCGCCGCCCTGCTGGGCCTGCGCCAGGTCAATCAATACGAAGCCCAGGCCGCCATGGAACTGGAGGCCCTGGCCTGGCGCCACGGGCCCGCAACCGCCCTGGCTGGAGGCTATGAGCTGAACGGCGGCATCCTGGACTTTCGCCCCCTGCTGCTGAACCTGAGCACAGAAGATCAGCCCGGTCGTGGTGCCGCCCGCTTCCACGCCACCCTGGCCGCCGGCTTGGCCGCCTGGACCCGGGCCGCGGCCCGCCGGGAGCATCTCGACACCGTCGCCCTGGGCGGCGGCTGCCTGCAAAATGCCCTGCTCGCCCAACAACTCGGCGAACAGCTGACCCGGTCCGGCCTGCAGGTCCTGCTACCCCGCCGGGCGCCCCCCGGCGACGGCGGGCTGGCCCTGGGCCAGGCCTGGATCGCCAGACAACGGCGCCCAACCCCACCCAACACGGAGACACCCCCATGTGCCTAGCCATACCAGCCCGCGTGGTCGAACTCAAGGATGCCGATACGGCCGTCGTCGACCTCTCCGGCGTCCGAAAGGAAATTTCCCTCGCCCTGGTGCAGGACGTGGTCGTCGGCGACTATGTGATCGTGCACGTCGGCTACGCCCTCAACAAACTGGACCCGGACGAGGCGGAGAAGACCCTGGCCCTGTTCGCCGAACTGGCCGCCAGCACCGGGTGAAAAACCGCCGGGCAGTAAAAAACCCATACCCCTCGCAAAGGCGCGAGGGCATGCCGGGATGCGGCGCCAAGACCCGCCCCGTTGTGCTTTTCTTGGCACCTTGGCACCTTGGCACCTTGGCACCTTTGCATCTTTGCACCTTTGCCCCTTTGCACCTTCACGCTGAAACGCTTTCATGAAATACATCGACGAATTCCGCGACGGGGAACTGGCCCGCAACCTCGCCCGACACATCGCCGCCGCGGCCGACCCGGCGCGGCCATACCGCTTCATGGAATTCTGCGGCGGCCATACCCACGCCATTGCCCGCTACGGGCTGAAGGATCTGCTGCCGCCCAATGTGCGCCTGATCCACGGCCCCGGCTGCCCGGTCTGCGTGCTGCCCATCGGCCGGGTGGACCAGGCCATCCGCATGGCGCTGGAATACGAGGTGACCCTGTGCACCTACGGCGACTGCCTGCGGGTGCCGGCATCGAATGGCCTCTCGCTTTTGAAGGCCAGGGCCCGGGGCGCCGACGTGCGCATGGTCTATTCCACCCAGGATGCCCTCGCCCTGGCGCAACGGCATCCGGAGCGGCAGGTGGTGTTCTTTGCCATCGGCTTCGAGACCACCACGCCGCCCACGGCGGTGGCCATCGCCCAGGCGCAAGCCCTGGGGCTCGGCAATTTCTCGGTACTCTGCTGCCATGTGCTCACCCCGGCGGCGATCATCGGCATTCTCGGCGCCGCGCAAATCCCGGAAACCGCTAGCGCGCAAGCGGGAGCGAAAGCCGATCCCCAAGGCGGCATCGCCCTGGACGGCATGGTCGGCCCCGCCCATGTATCGACCGTGATCGGCAGCGCCCCCTACGAGTTCGTGCCAGAGCGCTACGGCAAGCCGGTGGTGATCGCCGGCTTCGAGCCCCTCGACATGCTGCAGGCCATCCTGATGCTGGTGCGCCAGGTCAATGACGGCCGGGCCGAGGTGGAAAACGAATTCACCCGGGCCGTGACCCGCCAGGGCAACCCGAAGGCCCAGGCTTTGGTGGCGCGGATCTTCACGCTCCGGCCCGAATTCGAATGGCGCGGCCTGGGCACCCTGCCCGCGAGCGCCTTGATGCTTTCCCCCGCCTACGCCGGCTTCGATGCGGAACTGCGCTTTCCCCTGCCCTACACCCCGGTTCCCGACCACAAGGCCTGCGAGTGCGGCGCCATCCTGCGCGGCGTCAAGGAACCGCGGGACTGCAAGGTGTTTGGCAGCGTGTGCACCCCGGACAACCCCCTCGGCTCCTGCATGGTGTCCTCCGAAGGCGCCTGCGCCGCCCATTACACCTATGGCCGTTACCAGGATCTGGGCGGCATGAGTCACCCGGAGGCCCACCGGCCATGAGCCTGCCATGAGCCTGCCGGGCCGGGTCTGGGACGCCCCAAAGCCACAAGGGCGCTCGAACCTTTGCCCTCACCTGAAATTGAGAGTGTTTGTGCGTGACCCGCGACAAGGGGCGCCATGAGAATCGCCTCCCATTGCCAGCCATATTCCGCCAGAGCCCCCCGTGAGCCCTTACCTTTTCCGCAGCCTGCTTTGCCTTCAGCTCCTCGCCTTGCACACGGCGAACCTGAATGCAGCCCCCGAACCTGATGAGGCTGACGTTCCTCCCCTCACTCAGGACAGCCGCCCCGCGCTGGCCCGACAGCAGCACCTCAGCTTCAAGGATCTGGGGCCCCATCAGGCCGTGGAACTGCGCGGCATCGACGGCAATGCCAGTCTGCCGGTCAACATCCGGCTCGATGAAGTGGTGACCGGGGCCCGGCTGAAGCTGCATTACACCCTCTCCCCGGCCCTGCTGCCCCACCTCTCCCATCTCAAGGTCTACCTCAACGACGAGGCCCAGGCCGTGATCGCGGTGCCCAAGGAAAAACTGGGCAGCAAGCAAACCGTGGAGCTGCCCCTGGACCCGCGCTTTTTCACCGACTACAACCGCCTGCGCCTGCAACTCATCGGCCACTACACGGAAGACTGCGAATTTCCCTTTCACAGCAGCCTGTGGGCCAACATCGGCAGCGATTCCAGCCTGGACCTGAGCCTGCAGCCCCTGGAACTGCAGAACGATCTTGCCATCCTGCCGGCGCCCTTCTTCGATGAGCGGGACGACCGCCCGCTGCAACTGCCCTTTGTCTTTGCCCCCGGCCCTGACATGGAAACCCTGCGCGCCGCCGCCAGCCTGGCCTCCTGGTTCGGCACCCTGGCCGCTTACCGGGGCAACCACTTCCCGGTCCATCTGGACCGCCTGCCCGAGGGCCACGCGGTGGTGCTGGCCACGCCGGGCAAGGTTCCGGCTGGCCTCCAGCTGGGCGAGATCACGGGCCCGGGCATTGCCATCATCGACCACCCCCGGACCCAGGGCGCCAAGCTGCTGCTGATCCTGGGCCGCGACGGAGCCGAACTGAAGCTGGCCGCCGATGCCCTGGCCCTGGGTCAAGCCGCCCTGTCCGGCAGCCGGGTCCAGGTCCAGAAGCTGGACTACCCGAGCCGCCGCATCGCCTACGATGCCCCCCTGTGGCTACCCGTCGGCCGCCCGGTACGCTTTGGCGAACTGGTGCGTTTTCCCAGCGAACTGGAGACCAAGGGACAGCAACTGGGCACCCTGCGCATCAACGCCCGCCTGCCTCCCGACCTGTTCACCTGGCAGAGCAAGGGCATCCCCATCGACCTCCGCTACCGCTACACCCCGCTGCGCAACAGCCCGGACGCCCACCTGAGCGTCAGCATCAACGAGCAGTTCATCCAGGCGATTGCCCTGCCCGGCAGCGGCAAATCAGGCAGCGCCGACCGGCTCGTGCTGCCCCTGCTGGAAGATGAAGACACCCAGGCCCAGAGCACTCTGCGCATTCCCGCCTTCCAGGTGGGCAGCAACAACCAGCTGCAGTTCCGCTTCCAGCTGCCCCCGAGCGACACGGGCAAGTGCCAGACCAGCCTGCTCACCGACCTGCAGGCGGCCATCGACCCCGACTCGACTCTGGACCTGAGCCACTTCCACCATTACGCCGCCCTGCCCAACCTGGCCCTGTTCGCCAACAGCGGCTTTCCCTTCACCAAGTACGCCGACCTGGCAGAAACCACCGTGGTGCTGCCCGACGCCCCCCGGGCCGAGGAAATCCAGCTGATGCTCACCACCCTGGGCAAGCTCGCAGCCCACACCGGCAGCCCGGGCCTGCGCCTGAGCCTGCTGCCCGCCAGCCGGCTAAAAGAAGCAGCAAACAGCGACCTGCTGATCATCCATGGCGGCGAGCAGAACGCCCTGCTGCAGACCTGGGGCCTGGACATGCCCGCCCTGCTGCAGCAGGGCAAGCGCAGCTTCGCCCCCCTGACCCAGGTCCAGAACGCCCTGTATGACTGGTTCGGCTGGCAGGAAAACCGGCCCCTGCCCGTGACCGGCCACGCCATCCTCTCCGGCGATGGCGCCCTGGCCAGCATCACCGGGCTGGAATCCCCCCTCGAGGCCGGCCGCAGCATCGTCATGCTCAACGCCACCCAGCCCGAGGCCCTGAGCCTGATCGGCGTCGCCCTCAATGACAGCGCCCGGGTGGACCGCATTCGCGGCGACCTGGCCTTCATGCGCGGCGAGCAGGTAGAAAGCTTCCGGGTGCAGGAACCCTACTACGTCGGCCAGCTCCCCTGGTGGAGCTGGCTCTGGTTCCACCTGCACCGGCACCCGCTGCTGCTCGCCCTGGCCGGCATCAGCCTGGGCCTGCTCCTGACCCTGATGGCCTTCGCCACCCTGAAACGCATCACCCAGCGCCGCCTTGGACACCATGGTTAAGAAAACGCTGAATCAATCCAAACCGTTCGGGCCGAGCCTCTCGAAGCGCTTGGTTTTGCAAGGCAAACCCTTCGACCCACGCAAGGCGGACGAAATAAGCTGGCGCTTTCCCGGATTTCCGCTGCAATTTCCACTGCCGCGGCCCGCTGGCCGTCGCCGGTTCCTGCAGCAGTTGGGCGCCCTGGCCTGCCTCACCGCGCTGAACCCTGCCCTTGCCACCCCGGCCGGCAAGGGCAGGGCCACACCGCAGGCCGCTCCCTGCGCCTGGCCCGGATGGCAGGCCTTCAAGCAGCAGTTCATCAGCGCGGGCGGCCGGGTGGTGGACCCGAGCTCAGCACGCCAGCCAACCTACTCCGAAGGCCAGGCCTACGCCCTGTTCTTCGCCCTGGTAGCCGGCGACCGCCCCGCCTTCGACCTGATCCTCAAATGGACCGAGAACAACCTGGCGGACGGCGACCTCACCACCCGCCTGCCGGCCTGGCTGTGGGGCAAACGGGACGATGGCAGCTGGGGCGTGATCGACAACAACCCCGCCTCGGATGCCGACCTGTGGATCGCCTATGCCTTGGGCGAGGCGGGCCGCCTGTGGCAGCAACGGCGCTACCTCGCCCTCTCCTCCTTGATCGCCGCCCGGGTGCTGCGCGAAGAAACGGCGGACATCCCGGGCCTGGGCCTCACGCTGCTGCCCGGCCCGCAAGGCTTTCACCCGTCGCCCCAGCGCTGGCGCCTCAACCCGAGCTACCTGCCCCTGCAACTCCTGGCCTGGTTTGCCTCCCGCAGCGAGGCCCCGGCCTGGCAGGCCCTGCAGAAAAGTTCGCTTCGCATGATTCTCGAATCCAGCCCGAAAGGTTTCACCCCCGACTGGATCATCTTTGAAGCCGGCAAAGGCTTCCTGCCCGACAAAGACGGCCCGGACAAGGCCGATGGCGGCTACAACGCCATCCGCGTCTACCTCTGGGCCGGCACCCTGGCCCCCGACGCCCCCGGCCGCCAGCAACTGCTCGACCAGCTGGCCCCGATGGCCGACTATGTAGCCCGCCACGGCTACCCGCCCGAACGCATCGACAGCCGCACCGGCCAGGGCAACAAGGCCGGCCCCCCGGGCTTTTCCGCCGCCCTGCTGCCCTTCCTCCAGGCAAGCAACGCCCGGCAGCCCCTGCAAGAGCAACAACAGCGCCTGGAAGCCCAGCCCCCGCGCCCCGACGCCTACTACGAACAAGCCCTGACCCTGTTCGCCCTGGGCTGGATGCAGGGACGCTACCGCAACGATCGCGATGGCAGCCTGCTCCTGCCAAGCGCCTCCAGAGGCAAGGGCAGATGCGACTGAAGCTGCGCGACCCCGCGCTGACGCTGGTCATCGGACTCGCCCTGGGCCTGCCCGCCAGCCTGGCCTGGGGCGCCCCCACCGCCCAAGGAGCCGACACCCTGCTCCAGGCCGCCCGCATGTGGGACGGCAAGCAGCGCGGCGACCTGGCCCGGCAGATGCTCGAAAAATACCTGCTGGCCCGGCCCGACTCGGCAGAGGCCCTGCTCATGCTGGGCGAGCTGGAACTGCGCTCCGGCCAGCCGGCCCGGGCCGAAGCCCTGCTGCAGCGGCTGCGGCAACACCATCCCCAGGCCCGGGAAACCCGCGACCTGGCCCTGCTGCTGCGCCTCCAGACCCGGGACGGGGAAGCCCTGGCCCAGATGCGCCTGCTGGCCCGGGCCGGCCAGTACGAAGCCGCCCTGGCCGAACTGCGCCGCCTCCTCCCGGACGGCCCGCCCCCCGGCGACCTGGCCCTGGAGTACTACCGGATTCTGGCCCAGACCCCGAAAGGCGAGGCCGAAGCCCGCCAGGGGCTCGAAGGCCTGCGCCAGCGCTACCCCGGGGACATCCGCTACGAACTGGCCCTGACCCAAGTCATGGGCAACACCGCGGTGGACCGCCTCCGGGCCCTGCAGACCTACGCCCGCCTGGCCCGCCAGGGCGACGCACCGCGCCAGCAACTGCTCGATGCCTGGCGCAGCCTGCTCTACCGCCTGCCCGAAGATGGCAGCGCCATTCCTCACCTGCAGGCCTACCTGGCCTTCGCCCCCGAAGAAAGCGCCATGGCCGGGCGGCTGCGCAACGCCCAGCTCGCCCATGCCGCCCACCTGCGCCAGCTCGCCGACCCGGCCTACCAGGCCCGGCTGCGGGCCCTGAAGGAACTGGACCGGGACGAGGCCGACCTGGAGCAGGCCGAAGCCGACCTGCGCCTGGCCCTGGCCCGGCGCCCCCAGGACCCGGAAGTGCTGGGCGGCCTGGGGCTGGTACAGCTGCGCCGGGGCCAGCACGCAGCCGCCCGGGAATGGTTCCAGAAAGCAGCCCGCCAGGACCCGGAAAGTCAACGCTGGGTGCAACTGGCCGCCACGGCGCGCTTCTGGGGCCTGCTGCGCCAGGCCGAAGATCAGCTCGAAGCCCGCCAGCTGCCCGCAGCGGAAGCCTCGGTGCGGGCCGCCCTGGCCCTCGACCCCCGGAACCCGGAAGCCCGCGCCACCCTGGCCGCCGTGCAGTTCGAAGCCGGCCAGACCGAGGCCGCAGAACAGGGTTATCGCCAGATCCTGGCAGACCACCCGACCCAGTCCAGCGCCGTGCGCGGCCTCACCCGCCTGCTGGTGCGCGCCCACCGCCAGCCCGAAGCCCTGGCCCTGCTGGCACGGCAACGGACCCTGCTCCCAGCCGGCGCACAGAAACGCTACGCCGACCTCGAAGCCGGCCTGCTGCGCGACGAAGCCGACGCCCACCTCGCCGCCCGCCGCCCCAGCCGCGCCCTGGAAAGCCTGGAACACGCCCTGCTGCTCGCGCCCAGCGACCCCTGGGTACGCTACGACCTGGCCCGGCTCTACAGCCGCCTGCACCTGCCCCAGCTCGGCCGGCGCCTGATGCAAGCCGCCGCGGAGCAGGCACCGGACGGCCTGCCCTCGACCTATCCCCTGGCCTATGCCCAGGCCCTTTACCTGCACGGCGAAGACGACCCGGAAGCCGCCCTGGCCGCCCTCGCCCGCATCCCCCTTGAGGCCCGCACCCCGGCCATGCAGGACCTGGAGCAAAGGGCCCGCCTCGACCACTACCTGGCCCAGGTCAGCCGCCTCGACGCCCGGGGCGAAACCGGGGAAGCCCTGCGCCTGATGCAGATCGCCGAGCGCCAGTCCTGGCAGAACCCGGCCAATGTGCACCGGGTCGCCCACGCCTGGGTCAACCTGGGCCAGACCGCGCAGGCCCAGGCCCTGATGCAGGAACTGCTGCGCCAGCAGCCCGGCAACCCGGCGCACCTGCTGGACCAGGCCACCATCCTCAACCGCTGCGCGGCAGACACGGAACTGGCCGCCCTGCTGCCCCGGCTGCAGGAACGGGGCGACTGGAACGCCGCCCAGGTCGAGCGCCTGCTCGACCTGGAAACCGATCTGCTCGCCCGCCAGATCGACCAGGCCCTGCAAGCCGGCCGCCCGGCGCGGGCCCAGGCCCATGCCGAAGCACCGCTCACGACCCGGGGCAATCCCCTGCAATTACAGAAGGCCCGGGCCCGGCTACTGCTGGAAGCCCGGGACTACCCGGCCGCCCTGCCCCTGCTGCAAGCCCTGCACCGCGAGTTTCCCGGCGACACGGCCCTGGGCCTCGACCTGGCCCGGGCCCAGGCCGAAAGCGGCGACGCCCCGGCCGCCCACGCCACCCTGGAGACCCTGCAAAGCCAGCTCGGCCCCGACTCACTCGATTTACAACTGGCGCTGGTGCGCCAGCTGATCCGCATGAACCGCCTGGATGAGGCCCGGGCCCGTTGCGCAGAACTGCGCGACCAGCATCCCGACCATGCCGAGGTGCTGCTCGCCTCGGGTCGGGTGGAACGGGCCGCGCGCCGCTACGAAGCCGCCCTGGCCTACTTCCAGAAGGCCCGCCAGGCCGAAAGCAATCCCGTCAGCCCCCCTCCCCAGGGCCAGATCGCCTTGCTCGAAGAACGGCTGCGGGGCCAGCCCGGGCCACCGCCCCTGCGCCTGGCCTACGACCTGAAGGCCGAGCGCGTCTCCCGTACCGACCTTGCCCCCGGGCTGTTCAATCCCGCGACCACCGCGGCAAACGATCCTCCCGGCAGCGTTGCCGCCGCCCGCCTCGCCCTGGAACTGCAGCGCCCGCCCCTGGCCGGCCCCGCCAGCCCGCCGCTGCTGCTGGCCCGGCACGATGACAGCGACGCCGCCGCCCCGCGCCTGCCCTCGATCGCCGCCGCGGAAATCCGGGGCATCGAAGCCCGCCGCCAGACCCGGGTGGAACTCGGCTACGACCAGTACCGCAAGCATTCCTCCTCGGGCACCTCCACCTTCAAGGGCGAGGAAATCCCTCTGGTGGGCTGGCTCGCCCTCGACTACGACGCGCACCTGTTCGTCCAGGCCGACCAGGTGGAGGTGGACGCCGATGCCCTGCCCGCCCATTACGACGAAGCCGCCCTGTTCGGCCAGGTCCAGGCCCACGGCTACCGGCCCGGCCGCGCCCTGCCTCAGCAGGCAAGCGGCCAGCACCTGGCCGTCGGCTACCAGTCCGAGGCCCTGAAACTCGACCTGGGAATGACCGGGCAGAACTTCCCGGTCAAAAATATAGTCGGCGGCATCTCCTACCGCTGGGAACTGGGCGAGCGCTACAACACCCGCGCCACCCTGGAATTCTCCCGCCGCCCGGTCACCAGCAGCCTCACCGCCTACGCCGGCAGCCGCGACCCGGTCACCGGCGAAATCTGGGGCGGGGTCGTGGCCACCGGCGTGGGTGGCCGCATCGCCGCAGACCTGGGGCCCTACTACGGCTTTGCCAGCCTCTCCCTGGCCCGGCTCACGGGCAAGAACGTACTCGACAACAATCGCATGATCCTGCGCACCGGCCTCGACCGGGACGTGCTGCGCACCCCGGACATGCGGGTCAACCTGGGGCTGGTGCTGTCCTGGTGGAAATACTCGGAGAATCAGGCCTATTACACCTTCGGCCACGGCGGCTACTACAGCCCGCAGAACTATGTCGCCCTGTCCATCCCGGTGGACTGGGCCGGTCGCCATGGCCGCTTGTCCTGGCAACTGCGCGCCAGCGTCTCCCGCTCCAGCAGTCAGGAGAAGGACATGGACTTCTACCCGACCCGGCCTGACCTGCAGGCCATGGCCGGGACCGCTCCCCTGCCCGCCGGCTATGGCGCCCCCCGCTACGAAGGCGGTCACGGTGGCGGCTTCGGCCACGCCCTGCTCGCCGCCGCCGAATACCGGGTCACGCCCCACCTGGCCCTGGGCGGCCGCTTCAGTGTGGACCGCTCCGACTACTACAACCCCAATGCCCTGCTCTTATACTTGCGCTACTGCCTCGAACCTCGCACCGAAGCCGTAAACTTCCCGCCCACACCGGTGAAACCATATTCGCAGTTCTGATGCAAAAGCCTCGACCAGACTGACGCATGAACACCTTCACCCCCGTCCAGAAAGCCTGAAGCGTCTCCCACACCCTGCGTGACGACGGCGCGGGCTATGGCGATTACCTCGAACACCGCCACCTACCTGCGGTTCCTGAAGCTGGCCACGAGTCTGCGCCAGCGCCCTGCACCTGGAGACTGAACCTCACTCCCGGTAATCCACCCACACCCCGTCGGCGCTGCGCATCTTGTAGCCTTCGCCCAGGCGCATCAGCACCAGGGCGTCGGTTTCGGAGACGTGCTCAGTTTCCGGCAGGCGGGCCGCCAGTTGTTCCCGGTCGGTCTCACCGTTCAGGAGCTGGGCCAGCACTGCGGTCAGGGCCAGGTAGCTGGTGGGCCGGTCAATGACCTGCGGCGCGCCGCTCATGCCGGGCATGCCGATCAGCTTGACCGCGGCCGGCACCCGGGTGATGCGCGGGCTGGGGATTTCGCGCAGGCCGGCAATCTGCAGCCGGTCGCCGCGCAGGGCAGCCCCGTGCTCGCCTAGCAGCACCACGACCACCGGCCGGTTTGATGCTTCCAGTGCCTTGATGAAGCGGTCGAAATCCTCCAGCAACTGGGTCAGCCGGGGCTTGTAGGTCTGCAGGCTGGCCGTGGATTTTTCGCCTGGCAGGCGGTTGCCGTCGTGCAGGGAGATGGAGTTGTAGTAGAGGGCCACGGGTTTGCCCCCGGTCTGCTGGCGCGCTTGCCACCAGCGCGACAAAACCGCCAGGTCGCTGTAGATCGGGGTGTTGTCGAAGCTGCGCATGGCGACCGGGGCATCCTGGGGAATCATGGGCTTGCGGGAGAAGCCTCCTTCGCTTTCCAGCAGCTTGCCGAAGTTGTCGAAGCGGCCATCGTGGTTGAGCAGCGCCTGAGCCTCGAAACCGGCTTCTTCGAAGTGACGGAACAACTGGCACTGGGGGTTGCGCTCGCGGTAGGTTTCCTTGTGGTCATGCTGGCCACAGGAACTCTTGAGCAGCCGTACCGCCGCCGGGCCACTGTAGCTGGCGGCGCTGTTGAACTGGCGAAAGAGGAAGTCGAAGTTCTGGAAGAAGGGATGCTCATGCAGCCGCAGGAAGGCCATGTCGTCCCAGGACAAGGAGCAGATGTGCAAATAGATCACGTCAAAGGCCGGCGGCCCCGATTCGGGCGCATGGAAGGGCAACTGCCGGCGTTTCTGGGTCTGGTAGAAGGCGGCCAGGCGGGCGTCGGGGTCCAGGCGGGTACTGTCCTGGCCGCCTTTTCCCTGGGCGGCCAGGGCGGGGGCCAGGCCGCCCGACGGCAGGTAGGTCATGGGAACGACGCTCAGGATGCCAAGGAAGACGAAGGTGGCCAGGCGCAGGATGCGGCCCAGAAACCAGACCAGGACGAGCGCCACCAGCAAGTTGGTGATCAGGCTGGGGTTGATGAAACGGCCGAGCAGTTCGAGCAGGTAGTCGAGGCTGAAATCCCTCAGGGCGCCGGCCTGGCTCAGCAGGCGATTGAGGGGCGGCAGCCAGGAATCGTGGTAGAGCAAAGCCAGGGCCACGGGCACGGCCGCCAGGTGGCGCAGCCGGCGCCAGAGCACACGCTCCTGGGGCCAGGCCATGGCCACCGCGAAAAGCAGGTTCTCCCAGACATGAAACCCACTGTAGCCACCGTGAAACAGGGCCAACTTGGCCAGAAAATAAAGACTCCACAAACCCATGCAGATTTTCCAGTACGGCTTCAGTGCCTGTCGGGCAGCTTCAGGCCCGAGATTGTCGGGTGGCCGGTCTACCGCTCAGGCGCTGCCAACGCTCGCGGCCGCCCTTTCCCATGTGTTCCGCCAGCTTCCAGTAGCCCTCCAGGCCCAGCATGAAGATTTCCTTCATGCCCAGGAGGGGATGATCGGCATCCTGTTCATTGTTCCATGCCGCCCAGATGTCGGCCCGGGCGAAGGTGCACTGTATCAGGGCAGCCTCCTGCTCCAGGGTCAGTCCCTCGAAATGGACTCCCACATTCCCTCCCCGGGCCACCACCACCCGGGCGGGGAACACATGCTCGACCGGACCGCGCCAGAGGGAGACCTTGAGCACATCTCCAGGACGGATGCCGTCATTGGCCAGCAACAGGCCCAGGCCATGCAGGGAAAAGTCTTCCGTGTAGCAATGCAGGGCGCGCCCATCCTTGAGGCGCAGCATGGCCGGCAGGCGCGCCGGCACCCGGTGCGAGAGCCGTACCTGGCGCTGCTCCGTGGCCACGCTCACGGCGGCCCCGAGCATGAGCAGGTTGTAGAAGGTCCAGAGCAGGTTGAGCAGCACCGTGCCCTGCTCGTGCGTGTTCCAGAAGAACATCCGCCCGATACCGATGCCAAAGCCGAGCAGGTTGATGCTCACCAGGATGAGGTAGGGCTTGGAGATGACCCAGTCGAAATAGCTTTCTTCCACCAGCCCGCCCTTGGCGGTGACGTTGAATTTTCCCAGACGGGGATTGATGAAGGCAATGGTGGTGGGCAGGGCGATGTACCAGGCCAGCACCGATTCATAGACCTCGGCCCAGAAGGTGTGGCGAAAAGGCCCCTGAATGCGGGCGTTGGCGATGTTGGAATGGACGATGTGGGGCAGCACATAGAGCGCGATCATCGAGGCCATGGCATTGATGATGTGCAGCTCGAAAAACAGGAAGGAGAGCGGCGCGGTGAGAAAGACCAGGCGCGGAATGCCATAAAAGAAGTGCAGCATGGCATTGCTGTAGCAAAGGCGCTGGAAGAAGGTAAGCCCCTTGCCCAGGAAGGGGTTGTCGATACGGAAAATCTGCGCCATGCCCCGGGCCCAGCGGATGCGCTGGCCCACATGACCCGACAGGCTCTCGGTGGCCAGGCCAGCCGCCTGGGTGATGTTGATGTAGGCGGTCGAGTAGCCGCGCCGGTGCAGTTTCAAGGCGGTATGAGCGTCTTCGGTCACCGTCTCCACGGCGATGCCGCCGACTTCCATCAGGGGGCCGCGCCGCAGGATGGCGCAGGAACCGCAGAAGAAGGTGGCGTCCCAGAAATCATTGCCGTCCTGGACCAGACCGTAGAACAGGGCGCCTTCGTTGGGAATGCGGCGGAAAGTGCCCAGATTGCGTTCAAACGGGTCGGCCGAGAAAAAATGATGCGGCGTCTGCACCATGGCGCAGCGTTGATCCTGGAGAAACCAGCCCATCGTCATCTGCAGGAAGGAGCGGTTGGGGATGTGGTCGCAGTCGAAAATGGCGACGAACTCGCCGTGGGTGAGCGGCAGGGCATGGTTGAGGTTGCCCGCCTTGGCGTGAAAGTTGTCGGGCCGGGTCATGTATTCCACCCCGGCCGCGGCGGCAAATTCGCGGAATTCCTCCCGGCGTCCATCATCGAGAATGTAGATGCGCAGCTTCTCCGCCGGCCAGTCCAGCCCCTTGGCCGCCAGCACCGTAGGCCGCACCACCGCGAGCGGTTCGTTATAGGTGGGCACGAAGATATCCACCGTCGGCCACTGATTCACGTCCGCCGGCAGGGGCACGGGCTTGCGCTTCAGGGGCCAGGCGGTCTGGATGAAGCCCAGGATCAGGATGCCCCAGGTGTAGATTTCCGCCAGCAACAGCCCCCACCCCAGGGCCTTCTCGATGGGCGATTCCAGCGTCAGGGTCTGCGTCGCCCGCCACCAGCCATAGCGCAGGGACACCAGCACCGAAAGGCCGATCAGGAGCAGGGCGGGCAGGTTGCCGGGCATGCGCCGCACATACAGGGCGAGCGACAGGGTAAACAGGAAGAACAGCACTTGCTCGAACCCGGTGAAGGGGGTGGTAATGGCCAGCCACAGCACCACGGCAGCAACGGCGAAGACGCCCCCACGCAGCAGCGGCCACTCGAGCCAGGGCGCCCGGGCCAGACGCTCCAGACGGGCATTCAAGGCGACCGGATCAGGCAGCAGGCGCGGCTCCAGCCGTGCGATGGGGCGGCAGACGGGCCCCAGCAGCCAGATCAGCCCGCGCCCCAGCCGGGTGCGCAGGTGGATCAAGGGTGCCAGACTGCGTTGCAGGCGGCTGGCGGCATCCTGGGGCTGGTCCGGCGCCGCGGGCCGGGGCAGGACGAACAGGCGATATAGCCAGAGCCACAAGGAGGCATCGGCCGGTACGCCAAGATGGCGCCCCACCCAGGCCATGCCGCGGCGCTTCATGGCGTCACCCTGGAGGCCCCGGCCAGGGCAGCTTGTCCTTCCAGCCAGCCTGCCACCCCCACCAGATCGTGCAGCGCCTGGGACTGGGGATGCGCCTCGAACAGGCTGACGAAACAGGCAAAGGACAAGCGCACGGCTTCGTCCCGATGCACCGGATAGGGCAGGCAGCGGTGCCCCAGCCGGTATTGCAGCACGGCAAGGAAATCCCGCTCCAGCGGCAGGCTGCTATCGAGCCGGTTCACCAGAACGGCATAAGGCTGATCCGGCGCCAGGGTCGCCAGCCATGTTTCCAGGGCGGGCAACTGGGCCAGGGAACGGCCATCGGCCTCCAGCACCACCAGGATGAAATCCGCCGCCGCCAGCGTCTGGCGGGCAAAGGCCGATGGCAGGGGAGGAGCATCCAGCAACACCAGGGCATTGTCCAACTCGGGGACATCGGACAGGTGGCGCGCCAGCCAGCCCTCATCCTGGGCCAGGGCGGTTTCCAGCGCGGCCAGATCCGCCCCGCCGAGCCGGCCGAAGGGCAGGAAGGCAATCTGTTCCGAATTCTGCAGACCCGCCTCGGTCCACGCCTCTCCTGCCAGCAGCGGGCTCACCCAGCCCGCCTCGGGTGAACGCTCCAGCCCCAGGTGCAGGCCCAGCACATTGGCGGGATCGAATTCCACCGCCAGCACCTGGCGCCCCCGCTCGACGAAGGCGCTCGCCAGATGGGCGACCAGACTGGTACGCCCGCAGCCGCCCAGGTTGGAAATCAGGGCCAGTCTAGGCACGGGAATCCCCCGGGTCCTGGCGCGGCGGGTGCGGCGTATAGACCCGCAGATGGCGCGGCTGGAAGCCGGGCAGGCGGCGCATCCAGGCCGCCCGGTGGCGCAGGCGCTGCAGCAGGCGGCCGGCCGGCCAGGCCAGGAGCATGCCCAGGACAAGATAGAAGAAGATGAGCATGTCAGCCACGGCGGGAGGCGCTCACCCGCGCCAGGGAAGTCAGGGAAAAGTTGCGCACCTGCCGGGGCTGCGGCCAGGCCGGCTGCTCCCGGCGCGCCGCGCCGGAAGCCTGGGCGAGCAGGGTGTGTACGGGGGAGTTGTCGCGAAGGTTCAAGGCATCCAGGGCAACCGGGGTATCCGGCCCCGGCTCATCCCGGTCTTCGGGCCGCGCTTTGGCGGCAAGCCGTGCCGCGAGCAGGGCAGAATGGTCGGGCAGCGCCTCGTGTTCCGCCTGGCGCTCCAGATGCTCCAGGGTATGCTCAATGAGCTCAGCCCCCGGATAAATCCAGGTGGCCTCGAACAGGGTATCCACCGGCACCTGGAAGATGTGATTCACACTGGCTTCCACATCCGGCTCACGGCAGGCGAACAGGAACAGGTAGATATTTTCCCGATCCGCGGTGAGCAGATCGCCATGGCGACCGATATGGCAATGTTCCAGCGCATCGAGATGGGTGATGCGCCGCAGCAGGGAAAACCGCAGCAGGCAGTGCTCGATACTCAACAGACTGGATTGCTCCACCATGCGGCGCACATGATGGCAGAACCCGGCAGGCGGCAGATAGCCCGCCCAGGCATCAGGCTCAGCCGCCGCCAGCAGCTCATCGAGGCTGCGGCAGGGTTCGCCGTCGTAGATCTGATCGCTGTAACCCTGTATTTGCTGAATAGCCCGGGAAAAACCCAGCTCGCGATAGATGACGCCATTGACGCCGGCCTTGAGCAGCAGGGATTCCTCCCCATAACGCAGCTTGCTCCTCATTTCCCGGACCAGAATCTTGAGATGGCGGGGATGCG
Organism: Comamonadaceae bacterium; assembly: GCA_029255645.1. Classification (GTDB taxonomy): domain Bacteria; phylum Pseudomonadota; class Gammaproteobacteria; order Burkholderiales; family Rhodocyclaceae; genus Azovibrio. The sequence goes on from JANLJE010000067.1 coordinate 116,518, forward strand.
CCTGACGCAGGCGATGCACCTGATGCACGAGGCTGACAAAATCAGCCCGCCCCGCATAGGCCAGCAGCAGTGTGGCAGCCCCCAGGGTCGGCAGTTCCTGCTCCAGGGCAGCCGCATCCGCCAGCACCTGCCAGTGGGCCGGCACTCCCACCTGGCCCGCCAGGGCATTGGCCATGGCCAGCACATGGCCTTGCCGGGACGCCGCCTGCAGCCGCCGGCGTTCTCCATCCAGCATGCCGCCTTCCAGTTCCAGGCCCTGCCCGGCAAGCTGGAGGTCATAACAGTTGTTCAGCAAACCGCCCTGCCAGCGCAGGATTTCCAGGCTCAAACAACCTTGCACCCTGGCCAGCTTGCCCACGTCGGGAAAAGCCCAATCCGCGCTGGCGACAGCCAGGGCCTCGGGGCCGCTGCCGGAAAAGATGAACAAGGTGCCCGACGGGCGCTGACGCACCCACTGCTGCAGGACGGGTAATTCTTGCTGCAACCGGGCCGGATTTTCCCAATGCAACAGGGCCTCCATGCCGAGGAAGATCAGGCCATCCTCCGGCGCCACCTGGAACAGGGGCAGTTCCTCGAGCAGGGGGGCCAGCACCGGGGCCTCGCCAGGCCGGACTTGCCACTGGAGCAGCTTCATCTTCCCCTCGCGCACGGCCTGACCCAGCGCCGGCGACCGCTCGAGACAGGCATCCAGTTCGCCTCCTGCCCCGGGCCCCAGCACCCCATGCAAGGGCAAGCCCCGCTCCAGGGCGGTTTCGGCCACCCGGCCCAGGAGCCAGATACGCCATTCCGCTTCCGGCACCAGCAGCACCTGAATCTGGCTGGGAGGAAACTGCAGCAAAGCGGCTGGCAGACCTTCCACCCCCAGGCCCAGACTGGCCGCCACGGGCTCGGGCCGGCGCCCACCGAACCCGGGAAAGCAGGACAGCAAGCGGCGCATCAAGCCGCTTCCTGAACCTGCGCTGCTGACGAGGCCGCCATCAACCGGCGGCTCATGTCCCGCGCCAGCAGGGGCCAGGCCCCGTAGGCCCGGCGCGCCTCCTGCTCCAGTTGCCGATCAAAATAGGCAAAAGAAAGCAGACCATGCGCCCGGAACAAGTTATGTACATCCGCCGGCCTATCGGTCAGGAGCAGGCGCTCAGTGGAAAAATCTGGATTCTGCATGGTTAATTGCCTCATATCCGATACCGGCCAGATCCTGTTGTCTTGACAATCCGGTCCGCGCCTGCCGCAGATCCTCTCAGGGCGGGCGGGACCGGATTATCAGCCCCTGGCAGCCAGCGGCCACTCACTTTTACTCACCAACCCGAGGCCAGACGCTGGCCGTAAAAGGTGGCTTGGCCTGCTACACTTCCCCCTTCCCCGGGAATCACGAAAAATTCCCGCCGAACCTGAACACGCCGACCTGAACACGCCTAACCTCTGCGATGACCCGACGCCATTCCCACTCCCTCGATTTGCGACAAGGCTGCGTCGAACTGGCCCACGGTGCCGGTGGCCGGGCCATGGCCCAGCTGATCGGCGAACTGTTCGCCCGGCACCTGGACAATGAATGGCTGGCCCAGGGCAACGACGGAGCCGTGCTGCCCGCCCCGTCCCCCGGCGAGCGGCTGGTGATGGCGACCGACAGTCATGTGGTGACGCCGCTGTTCTTTCCCGGTGGCGACATCGGCTGCCTGTCGGTGCATGGCACCCTCAATGACGTGGCGGTGATGGGGGCCCGGCCGCTGTGGCTCTCGGCCGCGTTCATTCTGGAAGCGGGTTTTCCCCTGGCCGACCTGGTCCGCATCGTGGCCAGCATGGGCTCGGCGGCCCGGGAGGCCGGGGTGCCGATCGTCACTGGCGATACCAAGGTGGTGGAGCGCGGCAAGGGCGACGGGGTGTTCATCACCACCACCGGCGTCGGCGCCCTGCCGCCGGGCAGGAACCTGGGGGGAGCGCAAGCCCGGCCCGGGGACGCCATCCTGATTTCCGGCACCCTGGGCGACCACGGCATGGCGATCATGAGCGAGCGCGAAGGCCTGGGCTTTGCCTCCCCCATCGTTTCCGACACGGCGGCCCTGCATGGCCTGATTGCCGCCGTGCTGGAAACTGGCGCCGCAATCCGCGTGCTGCGTGACCCGACCCGGGGCGGGCTGGGGACGACCCTGAATGAAATCGCCACCCAGTCGGGGGTGGGCATGATGATCGAGGAAAAGAGGCTACCGGTGCAGCCAGCGGTGGCCGCGGCCTGCGAGTTCCTGGGGCTGGACCCGCTCTATGTGGCCAACGAGGGCAAACTGCTCGTGATCTGCGCCGAAACCGATGCCGCGCCGGTGCTGGCGGCCCTGCAGGCCCACCCGCTGGGCCGCCAGGCCGCCCGGATCGGCACGGTGCTGGCCGATGCCCACCCTTTCGTGCAGATGACCACCGCCCTGGGCGGGCGGCGCATGGTGGACTGGCTTAGCGGGGAACAGCTGCCGCGGATCTGCTGACGGCAGAACAGGGCATGACCAGCACGCTGGCGACCGCGTTCAGTTGATCGAGCACGACCTGGCGGGCATCCTGCGCATCCTGGGCATTGCGGATGCGGTACAGCTCCCGCCGGCCATTCTGGAAGCGGATGGCGGCCATGAACTCCGGCCTGACTTCGGGCTGTGATTCAAGTCCTACCCCCCCTTTACCCCCTTTACGTCCAGCGTGAGAGCTGCGGGCGGTCGCTTGATGCGGCATGACGGAACTCCTTGATAACTCCTGACGCCGGCATGGTAACGAAAGCGAAGCCCATGAAAAATAAGCCTTAAGTCGTGTTTTATGCAAGGCAGATCGGAATTCCGGATCACTACGCCAAAAGTCAGGAACAGCACAAGGCAACCACGCCGGAAGCGGCCCGGAAGCGGCCTTTTTGCCGGCAATGAATTTTTTCAACCTTCCTTGCAACGCTGCGCCATGTCCGATGTCCCCGGCTCCGTTCCGAGCCTGGCTGAGGTATGATGCTTTGCAAAGATCCCCCCTAAGGATCCCTCTAAAGGATTCCCCATGCTGCCGACCCTCATGCGCATTGCCACCCTCGTCCTGCTGTCCCTGCTGCTGAGTCTCACGCTGGCCAGCCGCGTCGCGGCCCATGAAATCCATCTCCAGGTCAGTCCGGCCCCGGCCAGCCTGATCCAGCTCCAGTATGCCGACGGCCAGCCCTTCGCCTTCGAGGCCTACGAACTCTATCCGGGCAACGCCGACAGCCCCGCCCAGGTCGGGCGCACCGACGCCCAGGGCCGGGTGGCATTCCTGCCCGGCGACACCCGGGAGTGGCGCCTCAAGGCCCATACCGCCGACGGCCACGGAGTGGACCAGCGCTTTCAGGTGGCGCCGGCCGACAGCACGGCAACCACCGGGCCTGCTCCGGGCCTGGACCACTTCTCCCGCCTGATTCTGGGCTTCTCCCTGATCCTGGGGGGCTTTGGCCTCTACCAGTTCTTCGCCTGCCGCAAGAAGAAAACCCGTCCATGAGCCACCGCCCCCCGCCGTCCTGCTGACTCCATGCACGTTCCCGACGGCTTCCTCTCGCCTCAGACCTGGATCCCGGCCTGGGGGCTGGCCATCGGCGCCTGGGCCTGGGCAGCGCGGGACCTGCGCCGGCACCTGGATGAAGCCACCGTACCGCGCCTGGCCATGCTCACGGCCCTGGCCTATGGCCTGGGGCTGGTCATGGTCCCGCTACCCGGCGGCAGCTCCGGCCATGTCCTGGGAGTGGCCCTGCTCACCCTGCTGTTTGGCCTGAAGCCGGCCTTTCTCGCCTATAGCGGGGTGTTGCTGCTGCAGGCCCTGCTGTTCGGCGCCGGGGGCATCACCACACTCGGCATCAACGCCCTGGCGCTGGGGCTGGCCGGTGGCGTCGTGGCCCTGCTGCTGTTCCGCCTGCTGCGCCCCATCCACGAAGGCACCGCCGTGGCCCTGGCCGCCTGGGGCTCCGTCATGACGGGCGCCCTGCTCCTGGCCCTGGTACTGGGGGCTCAACCCCTGCTGGCCAGCCAAGCGGACGGCAGCCCGCTGTTCTTTCCCTTCGGCTGGTCCATCACCCTGCCCGCCCTGCTCATTCCCCATCTGTTCATCGGCCTGGGGGAAGCCGCGCTGACGCTCCTGGTCTGGCGCCATGCCAGACAGCGGGGCTGGCGCCTCCCTTCGCCATGAAGCGCCGCTCCCCGCGCCTCCTCCTCGCTGCCTATGCGCTGGCCCTGGTGGCCCTCGGTTTCGTGCACCATCCGGGGCTGCTGGCCGGCCTGCTCGGCCTGGCGCTGCTGCTAACCGGCCGCGAGCGCTGGGCGCTGCTCAAGAAGAGCCTCGCGGCCATCCTGATCTTCAACCTCTCGGTCAGCCTGGGCTACCTGCTGCTCCAGGCCTGGCAGGGCCGCAGCAGCGGGACCTATCTGCTGATCATGAACCTGCGCGTACTGCTCATGGTGTTCCTCGGCTTTTGGCTGGTGCGCCGGGTGAATCTGCTCCAGGCCCTGGCCCCCTGGCCCACGGCCACCCTGATCCTGGCCCTGACCCTGGGCCAGATCGAAACCTGCCGGCGCCTGCTGGCCGACTTCCGCCTCGCCTTCATGAGCCGCCACCCGGAACCCGCCGGGCTCCGGGCCCGGGTCCGGCATGGCGCCAGCCAGGTCATCACCGTGCTGGACAAATCCCTGGCCGCCAGCACCGAAGCCAGCCAGGCCCTGCGCTCCCGGGGGGCCTTCGATGCCTGAACGGAGCGCTGCCGTACTTGAAGTCCGCAATCTGCACTACCTCTGGAAAACCCCGGAAGGCGCGACCCGAACCCTGTTCGACGGCCTTTCCTTCCAGCTGCCGCCGGGCGAAAAGGCGGTGCTGCTGGGAGCCAATGGCTGCGGCAAATCCACCCTGCTGAAATTGCTGAATGGCCTGCTGCCCGCCAGCCAGGGCAGCATCCGCTGGCGCACCGAGGCCATCACCCCGGAGGCCCTGCAAACCCGGGAGCTGGCCCGACGTTTCCGGCGTGACTGCGTACTGCTGTTCCAGCACCCGGAAGCCATGCTGTTCAACCCCAGCGTCAGTGATGAAATCGCCTACGGCCCCCGGCTCCTGGGCCTCGACAAAGTACCCGCCCGGGTGGCCCGCTGGGCGGCCGCCCTGGGCCTGGAAGCGCTGCTCACGCTCCCCCCTTTCCAGCTTTCTGGCGGCGAGAAGCAGAAGGTGGCCCTGGCCAGCCTGCTCGTGCTGGAACCTGGCCTGCTGCTGCTGGACGAGCCCACCGCCAGCCTCGACCCGCGGACCAGTGGCTGGCTGGTCGACACCCTGCTCGATTCACCCCAGACCGCCCTGATCACCACCCACAACCTGAGCCTGGCCGCCGAACTGGGCAGCCGTGCGCTGGTGCTGGGCGAGGGCGGCCGGCTCCTGTTCGATGGCCCCCTGCCCCAGGCCCTGGCCGACCTGGAACTGCTGGAACGAGCCGGCCTCGCCCACCGCCACCGGCACCGCCACGGTGGCCCGGCCCACTGCCATCTGCATAGCCACCTGCATGGACATGATTGGGACCCAGCCGCCTGAAATCCCATGCGGCTTCGAGTTCCAGACGCGTTCCAGACGCAGGATGCAGGATGTACAAAGGGCAGAACGTACAAAGCGCAGGACGTACAGCAGGACGTACAGCAGGACGTACAAAGGGCGACCTCAGTCGCCCTTTGTGTTTCTGGCCCCCGCGAGTGCCGTCAGACCGGTATCCTGAACCGAGGGTCCAGAATGGCCGCTTTCCAGTTGAATCAGGTGCGGCTGCTAGAAGAGCCGCTCACAACATCAACCTCGAGGTCCGCAGCCGATGCCACGCAAGCATTGGTTCAAGGAATATATGGCCTTGACGAACACCGCAGGGGACACTGGTGGAAACGACCTGCCTGGAAGGCCTGGCAGAAACTCAGATATCCAGTTCCTGCTGGGCCAGCAAGGCATCCAGCCGTGTGTCCATGGCTTCGATTCTACGCTTCACGTCAGCCGTGTCAAAGGACTTTCCGGAATCGGCAGATTCGCCTTTTTGCGCACTCAGATGCTCGTGGGCAATGTTCAGGGCGGCCATGACCGCTACCCGCTCGGGCATCGTGTTGCGGGTCTTCCGGGCGATGTCCTGCATTTTCCCGTCCACCAGCTGCACCGCTGCCAGCAGGGCTTCCCGCTCGCCGGCGGGGCAGGCCACGCGGTACTCCCGCCCCAGAATCTTCACATCCAGGAAATCGGCTTCAGTGCCCATGCTCACTCTTCCTCCGGCAGTTGCCCGATCAGTGCCTCCACCCGGCTGCGCGCCTGCTCCATGCTCTGCAACAGGCTGTCCCGCTCGGCCTCCAGGGCGACCAGACGCCGTTTCAGATCGGCGTTGTCGGACTGCAGCCGGCCCACGAGGGCTGCCACTTTTTCAACCTTGCCCGCCAGGGCTTCGAGTTCCATTTCCATGGCGCGCACTATAGAGGCTGGATCTGCGCAGGGTCAAGGAGCAAGCGCATGTTCTGCAGGGGATTCAGCCGGCCTGGCCCGAGAAGGCGGCGCAAGAAG
>JANLJE010000068.1 GCA_029255645.1 Comamonadaceae bacterium
TCAGGTTGGTGGGGTAAAGGTGCCCCATCAACCATTAAATCCGTATACCCGAAATAAGGAGGATAGAGGGCATCGACAATGCGCTCGGAGAGCGGCGAGCGGTCCTCGTCGATGACCGCGATCGGGGCCTTGTGCAGCGTTTCCGGGATGGCCGTGGCGGCGGTGTAGATCGAGAAACTGAAGGCATAGACGATCAGCACCAGCATGATGGGGTCGCGCAGCAGGCTATAGAGCTCCTTGATGCCAAGCTGGGTGATGTTGCGGATGTGTTGCTGTTTCATCGTTGTTGCTTCTTGAGCAGCATGGCAGTCAGGCCGATCAGGGTGGGAATGCTGATCAGGAGCGGCACGAAAGAGGACTGCAGATCGGCAAATTCCAGCGCCTTGGAGAAGGTGCCGCGAGAGATGATCACGAAGTAGGTGGTCGGAAAGATATTACCGATCAAGCGCCCCGCGCCTTCGAGCGAGCCGACCGGATCGATGAGGCCGGAGAACTGCACCGCCGGCAGGATGGTGAGTATCGAGGTGCCGAACAGGGCCGCCACCTGGCTGCGCACGAAGGTGGAAATGAGCAGACCGAAGGCGGTGGAGCTGATCACATAGAGCAGCGCGCCCAGCGTGAGGGCCGCGAAGCTGCCGGTGACCGGTACGCGGAACAGCACCACGGCCATCAGCACCAGCAATAGAAAACTCACCATGGACAGCACGATATAGGGAATCTGCTTGCCCAGCAGGAATTCGAGCCGGGTGCTCGGCGTCACGTAGAAGTTGATGATCGAGCCCATTTCCTTCTCGCGCACCACCGACAAGGTGGCGAGAATGGCCGGGATGAGCATCAGCAAGAGCGGAATCACCGCCGGCACCATCGCCGGCAGGCTGCGCACGTCGGGGTTGTAGCGAAAGCGCGTCTCCACGGTCGCCAGCGGCGCCCCGCCGGCATCCCCCAGGGCCTCGCGCAGGCGCTGACTCAGCCAGTGCTGGTGGATGCCCTGCACATAGCCCCGCACCGTCTCGGCACGGGTGGGCATGGCCCCGTCGATCCAGGCGCTGATCTGAACCGGCCGGCCGTGCAGCAGATCGCGCCCAAAGCCCGGCGGAATCTCGATGGCCAGGCTGATCTCGCCGGCGCGCATGCGCCGGTCCAGCTCATCGTAGTTGGCTAGCGGCGCCCGCTCCGAGAAATAGCGGGACCCGGACAGGCTCAGGCTGTAATCGCGGCTGATGCTGGTCTGGTCGTGGTCGAGCACCGCGTAGGCCAGGTCCTCCACATCCAGCGTGATGCCGTAGCCGAGTGCGAGCATCAACAGGAGGCTGCCCAAGACCGCGAGCGTCAGCCGGATCGGGTCGCGCTTGAGCTCCAGCGACTCGCGCAGCGTGTAGCTGAACAGCCGCCGCAGGCTGAAGCTGCGGCTGGCCGCGTGGGCGAATGCCGGCGGAGCGGCATCGTCCGCGCTCGCCGGGGGGGCTGGCCGGGCCGGCTCCAGCAAGGTTTCGCGGGTGGCTTCTTGCAGGTAGGCAATGAAGGCGTCTTCGAGCGTGGCGGCGCCGCGCGTCGCGATGATGGCCTGGGGCGTATCGCTTGCCAGCACACGGCCGGCGTGCATCAGCGAGATGCGGTCGCAGCGCTCGGCCTCGTTCATGAAATGGGTGGAAATGAAGATGGTGACGCCATCGCGGCGCGAGAGCTCGATCAGCGCGCGCCAGAAGGCGTCGCGCGCCACCGGGTCCACCCCCGAGGTGGGCTCGTCGAGAATCAGCATTTCCGGCCCGTGGATCATCGCCACCGCCAGCGACAGGCGCTGACGGTCCCCGAGCGGCAGCGCATCGGGCAGCGCATCGAGGATGTCGGTTAGATCAAAGCGTTCGGCCATGGCCTGCACGCGCGGCTCGATGTCGGCTTCCGGCATGCCGAACAGGCGGGCGTGCATGACCAGGTTCTGGCGCACGCTGAGCTCGTTATAAAGGGAAAAGCTCTGGGTCATGAAGCCGACGCGATGGCGGGTGGCGAGGTCGTTGGCATCGAGCGGTTTGCCGAACAGCAGCGCTTTGCCCTCGGTCGGGGGGAGCAGGCCGGTGAGCATCTTCATGGTGGTGGTCTTGCCGCAGCCGTTGGAACCCAGGAAGCCGAATATCTCGCCGCGCCGGATGCGGAAATTGACCCCATCCACCGCGGTGAAGTCGCCAAAGCGCATGGTGAGATCGCACGCCTCGATGGCGATTTCGGCATCGGCATCGGTGGATGGGGGAATGATCTCCACCGGCCGGTAGCCGGCGCGTTTTTCTTCCGGCAGCAGGGCGATGAAAGCCTGTTCGAGCGTGGTGCTGCCGGTGCTCGCCAGCAATTCGGCGGGGGCACCGGTGGCGAGCACGCGCCCGGCATCCATCGCCACCAGCCAGTCGAAACGCCCGGCTTCCTCCATGTAGCCGGTGGCCACCAGGACGCTCATGCCCGGTCGATCGGCGCGGATGTCGTCGATCAGGGCCCAGAACTGGCGGCGCGAGAGCGGGTCGACGCCGGTGGTGGGCTCGTCGAGGATCAGTAGTTCGGGGTCGTGGATCAGGGCGCAGCACAATCCGAGCTTTTGCTTCATGCCGCCCGAGAGCTTGCCGGCCGGACGGTCTGCAAACGGCGCGAGCCCGGTGGCGGCCAGTAGCGTGTCAATGCGCCGCTTGCGCTCGGCTCGGTCATGGCCAAACAGGCGGCCAAAGAAGTCCACGTTCTCCATCACCGAGAGGGTGGGGTAGAGATTCTTGCCCAGCCCTTGCGGCATGTAGGCGATGCGCGGCGAGGCTTCGGCGCGGAAACGGGCGCTCGCCATGTCGCCACCCAGCACCTCGATCTGCCCCTGCTGCAGAGCCTGCACACCCGAAACCAGGGCGAGCAGGCTGGACTTGCCGACCCCGTCCGGGCCGATCAAGCCGGCCATCAGCCCGGCGGGGATGTCGAGGTTGATGTCCCGCAGTGCCTGCGCCTTGCCGTAGCTGAGCCCGACGCCATGGAGGCACGCAACCGGAGCGACCGGAGCGACCGGAGCGGCCGGAGCGGCGACGTCGTTCATTTGGGCAGCTTGACTTGCAAGTGCGGCGGCCAGGGCGCGCTGGGGTCGAGCGTGACATAGGCCACCCCGGGCAGGCCGGTCTTGACCTGGGTCAGGTGCTTCACCAGCAGTTCCTCGGGAATCTGCGCCCGCACGCGGAACATCAGCTTCTCGCGCTCGACCTCGGTTTCCACCGTTTTCGGGGTGAACTGCGCCACGTCGGCGACGAAGGAGATGTGCGCCGGAATCACATACTGCGGCAGGGCATCGAGCACCAGCCGGGCCTCGCTGCCCAGGGCGACGCGGCCGACGGCCCGGGTGGGAAGAAAGAAGGTCATGTAGACGTCCTTCAGGTCCACCAGGTTGAGCACCCGTCCACCCGCCCCCACCACTTCGCCGGCACGGGCCACGATCAGCTGCACGCGGCCATCGCGCGGCGCCTTCAGCAGGCTGTCCTCGATGTCGGTGCGGATGCGGTCTGCCTCCGCCTGCGCCGCTTCCACCGCCGACTCGCTGCCCTGGATCTGGTTGCGGGCCGCCGCAATCGCGGCGTCGCTGGCCGCCACCTGCGCCCGGGCGGCGGCGAGTACGGCTGCGGCGCGATCGACCGCTTCGAGGTAGTCGTCGAGTTGTTGCTGCGAGATGAATCCCCGTTTGCGCAGATCGGTGAAACGCTGGGCGCGCCGCTGGGCGGCCGCCAGCTCGGTCTGGCGCTGCACCACCAGGGCCTGTGCGGCGGCCTTTTCGCTCTCGCGCTGGGCAAGCTGGCTGCGTGCCGTGCTCACCGCATCTTCGGCCTGCCGGATGCGGGCCTCGGCCTGCCGCAGCTGCGCCTCCAGCGAGTCGGTGTCCATGTGCACCAGTTCCTGGCCGGTGTGGACCAGCTCGCCTTCCTCTACCTCGATGGACTTGATCCGCGCCGGCTGGCGGGCCGCGATGTCGATCTCCACCGCCTCGATACGGCCATTGCCGCTGACGATGTGCTCCATCGCCCCATTGCCGTTGTGCTGCAGCCAGAAATACGCCGCCACCGCGACTCCTGCGACAACGATGCCCGACCCAAGCGCCCAACGTTTGATGTTCATGTTTGCTTCCTCATGTTTGCATCCTCATGGTAACAACTTCGCGCCGGGGTGTGTCAAAGCGCAAGCCGGCACAGCACTCGTCCCTCCTCCGGCGCATCAGAGGTGGCAGATGAAAAAACCCCGAAGCCCGGTTCGAGGACTGCCGGCTCAGGGACTATAATTTCCACCCTCCCAGACCAGAGAGAGACAACATGACCCAAGCCACCCGCCACTGCCCCCTGCTCATTCTCGGTTCCGGCCCTGCCGGCTACACCGCCGCCGTCTATGCCGCGCGCGCCAACCTGAAACCGGTGCTGGTCACCGGCCTGGCTCAGGGCGGGCAGTTGATGACCACCACCGAAGTGGACAACTGGCCGGCGGATGCGGATGGCGTTCAAGGTCCCGAACTGATGGCCCGCTTTGAGCGGCATGCCCGTCGTTTCGACACCGAAATCATCTTCGACCACATCCACACGGTCAAACTGCAGCAAAAGCCCTTCACCCTGAGCGGCGACGCCGCGACCTACACCTGCGATGCCCTGATCATCGCCACCGGCGCCTCGGCCATGTACCTGGGGCTGCCCTCCGAAGAGAAGTTTGCCGGCAAGGGCGTCTCCGCCTGTGCCACCTGCGACGGCTTCTTTTACCGCAACAAGCCCGTGGCGGTGGTGGGCGGCGGCAACACCGCCGTGGAAGAGGCCCTGTACCTGGCCAACATCGCCAGCCATGTGACCCTGATCCACCGCCGGGAAAAATTCAAGGCCGAAAAGATCATGGTGGACAAGCTCTCCCGGAAGGTGGAAGAGGGCAAGATCACCCTGCTGCTCGATTCCGTCCTGGAAGAGGTGGTGGGCGACGATACCGGGGTCACCGGCCTCAAGGTGAAAAACATGAAGACCGGCGCGGTGCAGGACGTGGCCGTCCCCGGGGTGTTCATCGCCATCGGCCACAAACCCAATACCGGCATCTTTGAAGGCCAGCTGGAAATGGAAAACGGCTACCTCGTGACCCGGGGCGGGCGCCACGGCAATGCCACCCAGACCAGCATCGCAGGCGTCTTCGCCGCCGGCGACGTGCAGGACCCGATCTACAAGCAGGCCATCACCAGCGCCGCCTCCGGTTGCCAGGCGGCCCTTGACGCCGAGCGCTACCTGGACAACCTGGGTGGTGTTGGCCTGGCAACGGACTGACGCCATGGCGCGGCGACGCGCCCTGCATCCTGCCTTCGACGCCCTGGCCGGTCTGGCAAAGGCCCGGGTGCCGCAGCCTCCCAAACCGCCCAGGGAGGCTCCGCTGGCTCCCGGCGACCGGGCCCTGTTCCGGGCTGCCATGGCAGGGGTGCGCCCCTTGCCCCCTACCGGCCGCGCCGAGATCGAGCCCCTCCGCCCCAGACCCCTGCCCCGCCAACGCCATCTGGACGAGGCCGCCGCCTTGGCCGAAGCCCTGCTGGGGCCGCTCAGTTTTGAAGACCGGCTCGACATGGGCATCGAGGACGCCTACCTGCGTCCCGGCCTGCCGCGCCGCCTGCTTTCCGATCTGCGCAAGGGGCGCTGGGTGATCCAGGCGGAACTGGACCTGCACGGTCTGTACCGGGAAGAAGCCCGGGAGGAACTGGCCCACTTCCTGGCCGCTTGCCTGATCCGGGAAGTTCGCTGCGTGCGCATCATCCACGGCAAGGGACTATCCTCCCCCGGCGGCGAATCGGTGCTGAAAGCCCTGTCGCGCCACTGGCTGGCCCGCCGCGATGAAATTCTGGCCTTTTGCCAGGCCAAACCCCACGACGGGGGCGAAGGTGCGCTGCTGGCGCTGCTGAAGGCCCCGAAACACAAGGGCTGACCGGATTCCCAAGCCCGCCCGCCCGGGCTGACGCGGCGGCGGCAATCAGATCGCGGCTTCGCCCGTTTCCCCGGTACGAATGCGCACCACCTGTTCCACGGGCAGCACGAAAATCTTGCCGTCGCCGATCTTGCCGGTACCGGCGGCCTTGATGATGGCCTCGATGGCGGGTTCCACGATCGCCTCGGCCACCACGATCTCCAGTTTGATCTTGGGCAGGAAATCCACCACATATTCGGCGCCCCGGTAGAGCTCCGTGTGGCCCTTCTGGCGGCCAAAACCCTTGACTTCGGTCACCGTCAAGCCGGTAACGCCGATTTCGGACAGGGTTTCCCGGACTTCGTCCAACTTGAAGGGCTTGATGATGGCTTCGATTTTTTTCATGCTCGTCTCTCCTGGAAATCAAAATTCGTCCGCATAGCGGTTGGTAATTGGATAGCGCCAGTCCTTGCCGAAGCCACGGGCCGTGATGCGCACCCCGACCGGAGCCTGGCGGCGTTTGTATTCGGCCATGCGCAGCAGGCGCACCACCTTTTTGACCGCGGCTTCGGGCAGACCGGCCGCGATCAGCTCCCGGGGGCTGCGATCCTCTTCCATGTAGCCCTGGACGATGGCATCGAGGATGTCATATTCCGGCAGGGAATCCTGGTCCTTCTGATCGGGCCGCAGCTCGGCCGAGGGAGGCCGCACGATGACGTTTTCGGGAATGGGTGGATCATCCGGGCTGAGGCGGTTGCGGTAGCGGGAGAGACGATACACCAGCGTCTTGTAGACATCCTTGATGACGGCAAAGCCGCCCGCCATGTCGCCATACAGGGTGCAGTAACCCACGGCCATCTCCGACTTGTTGCCGGTGGTCAGCACCAGAGCGCCGGTCTTGTTGGAAAGCGCCATCAGGATCACGCCCCGGGCCCGGGCCTGGATGTTCTCCTCGGTGGTATCAGCCGGCAAGCCGGAAAAATGCGGCGCCAGCATCGCCTCGAATGCCTGCATGGCGGGCTGGATGCCGATCTCGTCGTAGTGGATGCCCAGGGCTTTGACGATGGCGCGGGAATCGTCCAGGCTCATCCGGGCGGTGTAAGGGGAGGGCATCATCACCGCCCGCACCTTGTCCGCCCCCAGGGCATCGACGGCGATACAGACGGTGAGCGCCGAATCGATGCCGCCGGAAAGGCCGATCAGGACGCCGGGAAAGCGGTTCTTGCCGACATAGTCGCGCACCCCCAGCACCAGGGCCTGATAGGCCTCGGCTTCCTCGGGCAGGATCGGGGCTACCAGGCCAGGCTGGATGTCGCCCTCCCGAAAATCGACCAGCATGCTGCCAACCTCGAACTGGGGCAGGCGGGCCATGACCTGGCCGGTCTTGTCGAGCGCGAAGGAGCCGCCATCGAACACCAGCTCGTCCTGGCCCCCCACCAGATTGGTGTAGACGGCGGGAATTCCGTTTTCCACCACCCGCTGGCCGAGAATTTCCGCCCGTTCGGACTGCTTGCCCAGGTGGCAGGGGGAGGCGTTCAGGACCAGCAGCACTTCGGCCCCGGCTTCCCGGGCCCGGCGCGCCGGTTCCGGGTGCCAGACATCCTCACAAATCGTGAGGCCGCAACGCACCCCTTGCACCTCCACCACCAGGGGATCGACACCGGGCACAAAGTAGCGGGCCTCGTCAAAAACCTCGGTGTTGGGCAGGCGCAGCTTGCGGTAGGTGCCGCGCCGCTGGCCCGCGTACAGCACCGTGGCGCTGTTGTGGCAACGGCCCTCCACCACCTCCGGGTGCCCCAGGATCAGGGTGACGCCGGGTTCGAGGCGGACGGCAAGCTGCTCCACGGCCCGGTCGCAGGCACGCAGAAAGTCGGGGCGGAGCAGCAGGTCTTCCGGGGGATAGCCGCACAGGGCCAGCTCCGGCGTCAGGACCAGCCCGGCCCCGGCCAGCCAGGCTGCGTTGGCCGCGGCTGCAATCAGGCCGACATTGGCCTCCAGGTCGCCCAGGATCGGATTGATCTGGGCCATGGCGATTTTGAGTGAGGACATGGGGTGCCACTATACAAAAACAATGCCCGCCTGGGGGCGGGCATCGCGGGTTTTTCCAGCCGCCGGAACCGATCAGAACTTGGGCTTCTGCTTGCTGGCTTCGAAACGTTTCACGGAATTCAGGATTTCCTGCTTGGCAGCGGCCAGATCCTTCCAGCCCTTGACCTTGACCCACTTGCCCTTTTCCAGATCCTTGTAGTGCTCGAAGAAATGCGCGATCTGTTGCAGCAGCAGGGGCTGCAGATCGTCAAGACCCTGCACCTTGTTGTACAAGGGAGTCAGCTTGGAGACGGGCACCGCCATCAGCTTGGCGTCGATACCGGATTCATCTTCCATTTCCAGCATGCCCAGGGGGCGGCAACGCACCACCACGCCGGGCTGCAGGGGATAAGGAGCCACCACCAGCACGTCCACCGGGTCGCCATCTTCGGACAGGGTGTGGGGAATGAAACCGTAATCGCAGGGGTAGTGCATGGGGGTGACCATGAAACGGTCCACCAGAACGCAACCGGAATCCTTGTCCAGCTCGTACTTGATGCCGGGAGTGTTGGCGGGGATTTCGATGACGACGTTGAAATCGTTGGGGATATCCTTGCCGATGGACAGTGCTTCGATGTTCATTGTTATGGTGCTCCGGAGGTGAAGGGGAAAGGCCCGATTATATCTTCTGGGCTGTTTCCCTAAAGGAGTCCGTGACGACATATTTTCTCCCGGTTTTCTCTCGCCCGGCAGCAATGCCCGGCCAGGCAGGCCCAGCGCATGAATGTCAGACGGATCGCGAGGCCGAGCGCAGGAGAGGCCGGAAGGGGTGGCGATGGGGTGGCGATGGGGTGGCGATGGGGTGAGCGACAACGCGCGCGGCTTTCCCGTCGGCCATGATCCATCTCGCCGTTTCGGCTACCGCACAGGGGCGCTCTGGCTGTACCTGGAATTGGATCGGGCAGTCACGGGCAGGTCGGTTTTTCTTCGGCACCGCCTCTCCGCGCTGGGCTGCGTCGCCTCCGTCAGTCAGTAAACCGCCCCCGCAGGTCTTCCAGGTTCAGTTCCTTCAGGATCGCCTCGGCCCGGTCGCGGGCGTCGCGTTTGGGGCCGCCGGTTTTCCGGGCGATGATGAGTTCGTTCTTCAGCGAATGTTCCCAGCCCACCAGCTCGGTGACGGTGATCTGGTAGCCCTTGGACTGGAGCAGCAGGCAGCGCAGCACGTTGGTGACGTGGCTGCCGAATTCCCGGGTGTGCAGGGGGTGGCGCCAGAGTTCGGAGAGGGGGGTCTGGCCTAAGGACTCGTTCTTGTGTTGCCGCAGGATGGCGGCGACTTCGGCCTGGCAGCAGGGCACCAGCACGATGGCCTGGGCGTTTTTGGCCAGCGCAAAGCGGATGGCGTCGTCAGTGGCGGTATCGCAGGCGTGCAGCGCCGTGACCAGCTCGACCGTGGCCGGCAGTTCGGGCGAGGTGATCGCTTCTTCCACCGTGAGATCGAGAAAGTCCATGCGGGCAAAGCCGAGCTTTGCGGCCAGTTGCCGGGATTTTTCCACCAGTTCCGGGCGGCTTTCGATGCCGTGGATGTGGCCCTGTGGCCGCTCCTTGAGGAACAGGTCGTAGAGGATGAAGCCGAGGTAGGATTTGCCCGCGCCGTGGTCGGCCACGTGGTAGTCGCGGCCGTCTGCCGCCAGTGCATCGAGCAGGGGTTCGATGAAGTGGTAGAGATGGTAGACCTGCTTGAGCTTACGGCGGCTGTCCTGATTCAGCTTGCCGTCCCGGGTGAGGATGTGCAGTTCCTTCAGTAGTTCGATGGACTGGCCCGGACGGATCTCGGGGAGGGCGGCAGGTGCGGTGGCGGTAGGCATGGGCGCGGAGCAAAGCGGAAAGCCGGCATTTTAAGGGCGGGTTGCCAAAAGCACGCATTTCTCTGAAGATGCCCTTCCTGTTTTTTCCGGTGCCTTGCTTCATGACGACCGACCTCTTTTCCAGCGCCCAGCCGGCTGCCCTGGCTTTTCAGCCCCTGGCGGAGCAGCTGCGCCCGGGGAGTCTCGATGAGGTGGTGGGGCAGCAGCACCTGCTCGGGCCAGGCAAGCCCCTGCGCATGGCCTTCGAGGCGGGCCAGCCCCATTCGATGATCTTCTGGGGTCCGCCCGGGGTGGGCAAGACCACCCTGGCCCGGCTCATGGCGCATGGCTTCGATTGCCAGTTCATCGCCTTGTCGGCGGTGTTTTCCGGGGTCAAGGAAATCCGTGAGGCCATGGCCCAGGCCGAGGCCAGCCAGCGGCTGGGGCGGCGCACCATCCTCTTTGTCGATGAGGTGCACCGCTTCAACAAGTCGCAGCAGGATGCCTTTTTGCCCTATGTGGAGGCGGGCACCATCACCTTCATCGGCGCGACCACCGAGAACCCTTCCTTCGAGGTGAATTCGGCGCTTTTGTCGCGGGCCGCGGTGTATGTGCTCAAACCCTTGACGGAAACGGAGCTGGGCCTGCTCTTTGACCGGGCCCGGGAGAAGGCCCTGGCCGACCTGAGTTTCAGCCAGGAGGCGAGGGAGCGCCTGATCGGCGTTGCCGACGGGGATGCGAGAAAGCTCCTCAACCTCCTGGAGCAGCTACGCATCGCCGCGCACGCGAGCCATGTCAGCGCGATCGACGGGGAATTCGTGGCCTCGGCCCTGGCGCAGAACCTGCGCCGCTTCGATAAAGGGGGCGATGCCTTCTACGATCAGATTTCCGCGCTGCACAAGTCGGTGCGGGGCTCCAGCCCGGATGCGGCGCTGTACTGGTTGGCCCGCATGCTGGACGGGGGCGCCGATCCCCGCTACCTGGCCCGGCGGCTGGTGCGCATGGCCTGGGAGGACATCGGCCTGGCCGACCCGCGCGCCGCCCGGGTGGCGCTCGATGCGGCGGATACCTATGAGCGGCTGGGCTCGCCGGAAGGGGAGCTGGCCCTGGCCGAGGCGGTGCTCTACCTCGCCGTGGCACCCAAGTCGAATGCCGGCTACCAGGCCTGGAACGCCGCCCGTGCTTTCGTCGGCAAGGACAAGTCCCGGCCGGTGCCGGAGCACCTGCGCAATGCGCCCACCCAGCTCATGAAGGAGCTGGGCTACGGCAAGCACTACCGCTATGCCCACGACGAGCCAGAAGCCTATGCGGCCGGGGAAAACTATCTGCCCGAGGGCATGGCCGAACCCGGCTGGTACCAGCCCGTGCCGCGCGGGCTGGAAGCGAAGATCGCCGACAAGCTCGCCCACTTGCGGGCGCTGGATGCCGCCACCCGCAAGGGCAAGTGATTCAGCGGACGATGGAAAACCCGATCCGCAGGGTCGGGTCCTGGCGGACGTTGTAGTCGAGCAGGCTTTCGCCGTAGCCGCCAAACAGCTGGAAGTGCAGGAAGCCGCCGGCGCGGCTGAACAGGGGCGCGCGCAGGGGGAAGGAAAGATCGAGCTGGGCGCTGGCGTAGCCGCCCGTGCCCTGGCGCAGGCGGGCGCCCAGTATCCAGCCTTGCTCGTGGCCGTAGCGGATCGTCCAGTCGGCATAGCCCCGGTAGCGGGCGATGTCCGGGTTTTCGTCCTTGTCCAGATAGCCGTAGAACTTGGGGGAGAAGATCAGGCTGCTGCCATTGGCGTAGTCCTGGCGCCAGACCGGCTGCGCAAACAGGGTGTCGATGCTGCGGGAGGCGTTGCCGTCCTTGCCGTTGGATTCGTGCTCGTAGCCCCCCCGCCAGTAACTGGGCAGCAAGGGGTGGTGGGTATCGAGGCTGCCCTGCCAGAACAGGCTGGGGCGGTAGCTGGTGTCACGGAAGGGCTTCGAGTCGCCGTGCAGGTCCCAGAGCGAGGTCTGGGTATAGCCGATATGCAGGCCGCCCAGCAGGGGCAGCAGCCGGACGGGCAGGGATTCCCGGTCAAAGATGCGGTACTTGAAGCTGAGCTGGAAGCGGGCATCGGCGCCATCCCGGGCACCCAGGACGAAATACATGGGCTCGTGGGCCGACAGGGCGGGTTCGTTTTCCGGGATGGGGTCGAGGCTGGCGCTGTCGGGCTGGCGCATCCGGTCGATGGGGTCGGCCTGCGCCGCTTGGGCGGCCTCCCGGGGCGCGGCTGCCAGCAGGGCCAGGCGGTTGGAGGGGCGTTCCGCCAGTTCTGCCCGGATCAACCCCCGGCTGCGCGGGGGCAGCGTGGCCTGGTACTCGCGGCGGAAGGAATCCGCCTCTGCGGTTGTCCCGGCCTGCAGTACCAGGGTTTCTTCCCGGCCTTGTGCATCTGCCAGCCGCAGTTTCAGGGTGGCGGGCCAGGGGCCGTTGTCGGGGCGGATGGCTTCGACCGTCAGAAGCGCACCGGCCTGGACGGATTCGCTGGCGGTGGCGATCAGCCAGCGGGCCTCCCCGGCACTGGCCGGTAGAGCAAGCCCCATCAGGGTGGCAAAGCCAAGCTGGCGCAGGCGGTTCATGACAGGGTATGGGGCACGATATGTTTCCTGATCCAGGCCAGCATGTCGTCCCAGATCAGGCGCTGGTCGCGCGGGCTGGGCATGGCGGCGGCATTGGGTAGTTCGATGGTGATGACGGGAATGTTCTTGTGCACCCCGCCGAAATTGCCCAGCGAACCCGGGTAGACCCCCAGGCGGTTCAGGTTGAGGCGGCCGAAGCGGCGAGGTTCCTGAGCGGGACCATCATAGTCGAGAATGCCGTAGGGGGCGTGGATGGATACGATCACGTCCGGCTTGAAGCGCTCGATTTCCTCGTGCAGCCAGCGGGTTTCCGGTTCCGACATCGGTTTTTCACCCGGGAAGCGGCGCGGGTCCTTGCCGGTGCGCTGGGCCCAGTAGGGCAGGGCCTTGGCGAACCAGTCCGGGGTGGGAAAGTTGCGGTTCAGGTCCACCCCGTTGCCGTTGGTGCGCCGCGAGGGCCGGGCCAGGAGCCCGTCCGGATTGGAGAGGGGGGCGATGCGCCAGTGGTAGTGGCGGGCCTCGGCTTCCTCCAGCCAGTCCATCCAGCGGAAGACGATGGAAACCGAGGTCAGTTCATCCCCGTGGATGCCGCCGATGATGAAGATGCGGGCTGGCCGCTGCGGCACCGGCTTGCCGCTCTCGGTCTTGAGGGCGGAGAGCTTGACCGGGGCCGCGGGCACGTCGCGGATCATCAGGGGCCGGCCCTGGACCGAACGCAGCTTGCCGGGCTCCATTCCCAGCTTGCGGCAGGATTCCGCCTCCACGCTTCTCAGGCGCTGGGCCAGGGCGTCGCACCAGTTCAGGGCCTCCGGATGCTGGGCAAGGGCGGGCAGGGCGAGGCTGGCGAGCAAGCAGGTGGCGGCGATCCGTTCGGGCAGGCGGCAGGACATCGGCAATCGGGAAGGGGGTGCGGGAAAGCCCGTAAGGATAATCCCAGGGGCCCGCGAGGGAAAGCGCAGGGGCCGGCCTCGCGTATAATCCGCCATTCTGGCGCCTCCCGGCCCGACTTCAGCCTCCGATAAAAGACTCTCATGCTCGATATCCAACTTCTCCGCAGTCAGCTCGACAGCGTGGCTCAACGCCTGGCCAGCCGTGGCAAGCCCATCGATTTTTCCGGATTCACCGCCCTCGAAGCCGAGCGCAAGACCCTGCAGACCCGCACCCAGGAACTGCAGAACCAGCGCAACACCCTCTCCAGGCAGATCGGCATGCTGAAGGGCAAGGGGGAGGACGCTTCCGCCGTCCTGGCCCAGGTAGCAGAACTGAAGTCGGAGCTGGAAGCCGCCGAGGCCCGGCTCGGCGAGTTGCTGGGCCAGTTCAATGCCATCCTGGCGGCCCTGCCCAACCTGCCTCATGAATCCGTGCCCGTGGGCTCCGATGAAAGCGGCAATTTGGAGCAAAAGCGCTGGGGCACGCCCCGGGCCTTCGATTTTCCCGTGCAGGACCATGTGGACCTGGGCGAAGCCCTGGGCCTGCTGGATTTCGCCACCGCCACCAAGATCGCCGGGGCCCGCTTCGCGGTGATGAAGGGGCCGTTCTCCCGTCTCCACCGGGCTCTGGCCCAGTTCATGCTGGATACCCATACCGCCGAGCACGGCTATACCGAGGTCTACACCCCCTACCTGGTCAATGCCGACAGCCTGTTCGGCACGGGCCAGTTGCCCAAGTTCGAGGAAGACCTGTTCAAGGTACCGCGGGGTGAGGATGCCCAGCCCCTGTACCTGATTCCCACCGCCGAGGTGCCGGTCACCAACATCGTCCGGGATGAAATCCTCGCCGCCGGGACCCTGCCCCTGAAGCTGGTCTGCCACACCCCCTGTTTCCGCTCCGAGGCCGGTTCCGCCGGGCGGGACACCCGGGGCATGATCCGCCAGCACCAGTTCGACAAGGTGGAACTGGTGCAGATCGTCCACCCGGAAAAATCCTGGGAAGCTCACGAGGAGTTGACCCGGCATGCGGAGGCGATCCTGGAAAAGCTGGAGCTGCCTTATCGCCGCATGACCCTGTGCACCGGCGACCTGGGCTTTTCTGCCGCCAAGACCTATGACCTGGAAGTCTGGCTGCCCGCCCAGAACACCTATCGGGAAATTTCGTCCTGCTCCAACTTCGAAGCTTTTCAGGCCCGCCGCCTGCAGGCCCGCTTCCGCAATGAAAAGAACAAGCCGGAACTGGTGCATACCCTGAACGGTTCCGCCCTGGCCGTGGGCCGCACCCTGGTGGCCATCGTCGAAAATTACCAGAACGCCGATGGCAGCATCACCATCCCGGCGGTGCTGCGGCCCTACATGGGCGGCGCCGGGTCCATCGGCGCCAAAATCGGCGCCAAAGCCTGATTCAGGGCTGCCGCCGCTTGAGGCCGGTTCCGCCCGAACCGGCCTTTTGTCTGCCCGCGTGCGCCCTGTCACCTTTGATGCCGGCCTGAAAATTTTCGAGGGGACGATAGGGCGGCTGATAGCGCTGCAGGATGTCATAGAACATGCGCACGTTTTCCGCCATCACCACGGCTTCACCGCCCCGGGCCGGGCCCGATTTGAGGCGCTGGTAATACTGGGGCCGGGCCAGCAGGGGCAGCACCTTCTTCATTTCATACCAGGAATCCGGGTTCGCTCCCAACTGTCTGGCCATCGCGCGGGCGGCATTGAAATGACCGGGGCCGATGTTGTAAGCCGCCAGGGTCTGCCAGGTGCGGTCGGGTTCGGGCGTGCTGGGCGGCAGGCTGTTCCGGAGCATGGCCACGTAGCGGGCGCCACCGAGAATGCTTTCTTCCGGGTCCAGGCGATTGCTCACCCCCAGATGGTCGGCCGTCTCCTCGGTCAGCATCATCATGCCGCGCACCCCGGTGGGGCTGGTGTTGAGCGGGTCCCAGTTTGATTCCTGATAGGCAATGGCGGCCAGCAGGCGCCAATCGATATCCGTTATCAGCTGGGCCTGCTCGAACAGGGCGCGATACTTGGGCAGCACGGTGGCAATGCGATTGATGAAGGTGGCGACATCGATCTGCCGCAGGCGTTCGAGATGACCGAGATAACGATCCCGGAGTTGGGACAGGGTGGAACTGGACGCGATTTTTTCGATGAAGCGCTGCGCCCGGTTGAAGACCTCGGGATTGCCGTCGGCCGGAAAAAGCCAGGCAATCGGCTGCGGCTTGCCGATTTCCAGGCCTGCCTGCAGCATCGGGTAATAATTCATTCCCATGTTCAGGATGGCGCCATCGACCAGGGCCAGGTCCTCTTCCTGCCTGGCGACCGCTTCGAGGAGGTCAAAGGGGGTTTCGGAGGGGAATTCGCGTATCTGCAGGCTGGGAATCTGCTGCTGCAGGGCCACCAGAGCGCGGTACTGGCGGCTTCCCCGGCTCGCCGTGACCGTGCGCCCTTCAAGCATTTCCAGGGAACTCACCGGCAGGCCGGCTTCGTGGCGCACCAGCACATCACGGCTGCTCAGGTAGGGTTTGCTGAACTTGAATTCGGTATCCGGTGCCGGGGTCAGCCATCCCGCCGCCAGGTGCGCTTCGTGGTGGGCCAGGCGTTTGCGGATTTCGTGGCGCGGGACGACCTTGAAACGTACGGTCACCCCCAGTTCTTCGGCAAATAGCTGAATCAGGTCATGTTCCAGCCCGCCCGGAGGGTCTCCTTCGCCGCCTGCTTCATAAGTCAGCGGCCCGGGGTGGGTCAGGACCACCAATTCCTGACCCGGGGTGGGAAAGGGCAGGGGGCGCTCGCCGGTGGTCAGGAACTGCAAGAGCAGCCCGACGGCCAGAAGTGCCCAGAAATGGTGTTTGATTCGTGCTATCATCTCCGTCCTTCCGGAGAGGTACCGAAGTGGCCATAACGGCGCCGACTCGAAATCGGATGGTCAGAGAAATCTGGCACGTGGGTTCGAATCCCACCCTCTCCGCCAAAATTTATTGGTATCAATTCCATAGCCCGAGCATCTTATCAGATGCCGGGCCATGTCTTTTTCATGAGGCCGGCAGGGCTCGATCTTTTTGATTCCAATGCTTTCTGGATCATTCTGGCCGGGCTGCTGGATTGCCTGGGGCGCAGGGCCCGGCCCCTTTGTGGTAGTCCAGGTAGTCCGGGTAGTCCGGCCCCATGGCAGTCCGGCCCCATGGCAGTCCGGCCCCATGGCAGTCCGGCCGGCTCTGGCGCAAAATGGCAGGGCGAGCGGGCTGGCCGCCGCAGGGCCTCCCCAGGGAGGTCTTCCACCCCGGAGGGAGGCGCCATGAATGACCCCATGAATGAACCCATCAGCGGCCGCAAGTGGCGCGGCGTCAATCTCGGGAGCTGGCTGCTGCTGGAAAAGTGGATGGTGCCCAGTATCTTCGAGGGCCTGGAGGCCACCGACGAAACCACCTGGTGTGCCGAACTGGGCAGCGCCGCAGCGGAGCGGTTGCGGCGTCACTGGAATAGTTTCATCACCCGCGAAGATTTTGCCTGGATTGCCGAACGCGGGCTGAATGCGGTGCGCCTTCCCGTGGGGCACTGGATTTTCGGGCCTGATTACCCCTACCACCCCAAGTACGGGGCGCAGCGCCATCCTTTCGTGACCGGCGGCATCGAGGTGCTGGACCGGGCCATGGGCTGGGCTGAAGAATTCGGTCTTGGGGTGTTGCTGGATCTGCATGCCGCCCCGGGCTGCCAGAATGGTTTTGACAATGGCGGCATCAAGGATGTGTGCGAGTGGCACACCCAGGCCGGATACCTGGAACATACCCTTGCCGTGCTGGAGCGCCTGGCCGGGCGTTACCGGGCCCACCCGGCCCTGTATGGTATCGAAGTGCTCAACGAGCCCCGCTGGGATGTGCCCACCGATTACCTGAAGTCCTTTTATCTGGCCGCTTACGAGCGCATCCGCCGCCACTGCCCGCCGGAGCGGGTGGCGGTGGTGTTCCACGATGGCTTCCGTTCTTACCGGGAATTCCTGGGCTTCATGCCGCCGCCGCTGTGGCAGAACGTGGTGTTCGACTATCACCGTTACCAGTGTTTCGACCGGCGCGACATCGACAGCGACATTTACCAGCATCTGCACAAGACCATTGGCGAGTGGCGGGACGAGGCGGATTCCATCAATGCGGCCCTGGGCCTGCCCGCGATCTGCGGCGAATGGAGCCTGGGCCTGGATTTGAAGGTGGTTTCCCTCTGGGCCGAAGGCCCCTACAACCACGCCCTGGAGCATATGGACCGTTTTCAGCAGGATGTTGCCAACCGGGCCTACGCCGCGGCGCAGTTGCTCAGTTTTGAGAAGCTCAAGGGCTGGTTCTTCTGGAGTTACAAGACGGAGACCACCCCGGGCTGGTGCTTCCGGGAATCGGTCGAACGGGGCTGGCTGCCGGGCCGTTTCGACTAAGCCGGCGGCGCTTCAACCAAGCCTGCGGCGCTTCAACCAAGCCGGCGGCGCTTCAACCAGGCCGGCGGCGTTCTTCAGCCAAGCCGCGGCGCTGCGACTAAGCCTGCGCCGCTTTGGGCCGCCGCAGTTCGAGGCGGCGGCCGTGCAGGGGGAACAGGCTGTCG
>JANLJE010000069.1 GCA_029255645.1 Comamonadaceae bacterium
CCTTTCGCGCCGATGCATCCCTGCGCCAAAGACTTGACAGCGGACATTTTTTATTCCGGATTGTTGTGCTCATGGCATGGACAGGCCCGGACCCAGGCTTTAGAGTTGTTTCCCCGAGTGATTGTGGAGAGGAGCAAGCGATGCCATTAGGCCAGGATGACTTGATGACCCGGGCCCTGCAGGAGGGCCTGGAAGTGCTGACGCTGAAAGTGGGGCAGCAGCGGGTGGCGGTGCCCATGGTCGAGGTGGTCCATATCCTCGACGCCATCCAGGCGCGAACGCTCAAAGTGGAGAAGGCAGGCGCCGATGCCGACCCCTCGGAAGGGGATGCCGTGATCGCCTACGAAGGGGCAGCCCTGGCTTATCTGCCGCTCTGGCCCCGGCTGGGAGAAAAATCGAACACGCATGAGCTCACCTGCCTGGCGGAAACCCTGGCAGCGCGCAAGCAGGACCATCTGGACTGGATGGGGGCCCTGTCCCACTCCCTGAATCACGACGTGCCCTTCACCAAGGCCCGCAATCCGCACGAGTGCGCGTTTGGCAAGTGGTATGACAGCTTCAAGACCGATAACCGGCGCTTGCGGCTGCTGTTGTTGCAGTTCGATACGCCCCATCAACGGATTCATGCTCTGGCCGACCGGTTGCTGGAAATGAAGGCCCAAGGCCGTCTCGATGCGGCCTTGGCGATCTTTGCGGAGGAAGAGCGGAACACCCTGGCGACCCTGCTTGCCCTGTTTGACCGGACGGTGGAAACCCTGGCCCAGATTCGCCGGGAGATTGCGGTGATCGTGCGGCATCAGGGGACGCTGTATGCGCTGGGCGCGGATGGGGTGCAGGACATCCGGTTTTATCCCGCCGATACCCTGTCCTATAACGTGGCACTGCTGCAGCGCTACCGGGTGCCTACCCGCTGCTTCCTGATCGAGGCCGGGGCGGAGCCCTTGCCGGTGCTTGACTGGCAGCGTCTGACCGGTGTCGGGGCCGATGCCCGGGCCGGCGCTCAGGCCGGTGCCCAGGCATGACTTCCCGTAACGGGCTCATGCAACATGAAGCCGGGGCTCTGATTCTGGCCCTCAAACTTTCCCTGGGGGCGGCCCTGTATCCGCGCGGCCAGACGATGGCCGTTGTCCTGCGCGCCGGCATGGGCGCTGCCGCTGGAAAACAGCAATAAGGAAATGGAATGGACTTGAATGATGCACTCCAGGTTTTTGCGCTGACGGATCCGGGGTTGGTGCGTAACCATAATGAGGATGCGGTATTTGCCGACCCTGGCAAGGGCCTGGTCATTCTGGCCGATGGCATGGGGGGCTACAACGCCGGAGAGGTGGCCTCCGGCATGGCCGTCACCCTCCTGTCCGGGAGGCTGGGGGGGCCGGCGTTTCAGCGCATGCTCCCCGATGCCCTGGAACATCCACTGCAAGAAGCGATTTTGTCCGTCAATCAGGCCATTCATCAGGCTGCGCAGTGCGAACCTCAATATGCCGGCATGGGGACGACCCTGGTGCTGGGCTTGTTTTGCGATGACCGGCTGCTGCTGGTTCATGTGGGGGATTCGCGCTGTTACCGCCTGCGGCAGGGCCATCTCGAGCGCCTGACCCGCGACCATTCGCTACTTCAGGAGCAGATCGACAGCGGGCTGTTGAGTGAAGAGGAGGCGCGCCATTCCCGGAACCGGAATCTGGTGACCCGGGCGCTGGGGGTCGAGTCCATGGTGGAGCCTGAGTTCAATCGTTATGATGTCGAGGTGGGGGATATCTACCTGCTGTGTTCCGATGGGCTCAATGACATGGTCGAGCAGGATGATATCGCGCTGACCTTGCAGACCCTGGCGGCCAACCTGCCGCTGGCGGGGGAGCAGTTGGTCCAGTTGGCCAACGACAATGGGGGGCGGGACAATGTTTCGGTTATCCTCGTCAAGATAACAGGTCGCTTCAGGGTGCCACGCAGCGGGTGGCAGAGATTGCTGGCCTGGTTAAAGTGAGGCGCATGAGAAAATGGCAAAACTGATACTTTCGATGGATGGTCTGGTGCTCAAGGAAATCAACCTGGAGAAGGAGCGCATCACCATCGGGCGCAAACCCCACAACGATATCCAGATCGACAATCTGGCCATTTCCGGTGTGCACGCGGCGGTAGTGACCATCCTCAATGATTCTTTCCTGGAGGATCTGGACAGCACCAATGGCACCCTGGTCAATGGTCAGCCCGTCAAGAAGCATTTCCTCCGGCATAACGACGTGATCGAGCTGGGCAAGTACAAGCTCAAGTATCTGAATGACACGCCAGTGGCTGCTCAAGGCAGCGATTATGAAAAAACCATGATCATTCGCCCCGCTACCTTCAAGCCGGTGGCGCCGGATGCTGTTCCTGCCCAGGGCGACCACTCCCTCGGTTCTCAGACGCTGGCGCCCGGGGGGGAAGGGGCGCAGCCCACGCCGGCGGCCGCGCTTCCGGGGGCGGTCATCCAGATTCTCAATGGGGCCAATGCCGGCAAGGAGCTGCCCTTGGTGAAGACCCTGACCTCCCTGGGCAAGCCCGGCGTCCAGGTGGCGGTGATTGCCCGCCGTCCGCAGGGGTATTTCATCACCCACGTCGAAGGGGCCCATTTTCCTGTGGTCAATGGACATACCCTGGATGCCCAGGCCCACCCTCTCAAGGATCATGATGTGATCGAAATATCCGGGGTGAAAATGGAATTTTTCCTCAAGTCCTGAGGCCCGCCGTTTCCATGAGAGGCATCAAGGCCAGGCTGAGCCGCTACCTGCTGGGAGGGTTGCTGGTATTGCTCTTTCTCGGGCACGGCGCCCAGGTCTGGCGGATACCCCTGCTGGAGGTCCTGGATGCCTATTTCTACGATGTCCGGGTGCGGCTTTCGGCACCCGGCGGGGGGGATGACCGGGTCGCCATCATCGACCTCGATGAGCGCAGTCTCGCCGCAGAGGGGCGTTGGCCCTGGAGCCGGGACAAGGTGGCCGAACTGGTGCGGCGTCTGGTGGATGATCACGGTGTCGCCGTGCTGGGGTTTGATGTGGTCTTTGCCGAGCCGGACGAAAGTTCCGGCATCCGGGTGCTGGAGGCCCTCGCCCAGGGCAGATTGCGGGATAACCGCACCTACCAGGAAAGTTTGCGGGGTTTGCGTTCCCAGCTGGATTTTGACGGGCGTCTGGCGCAAACCCTGAAAGGCCGCCCCGTCGTCCTGGGATTTTATTTCTCGGCCCAGGAAGGCATGCCCACGACAGGTGCCTTGCCGCCGCCGGTGTTACCGCCTGGCAGTTTTGCCGGCATTGCCACGGCGTTTACCCGCTGGCAAAGCTATGGCGCCAATCTGCCGGCCTTGCAGGCGGCGGCGGCCGGCGGCGGCCATTTCAATCCACTGGTCGATTTCGATGGGGTTTCGCGTCGCGTCCCCTTGCTGGTCGAATATCAGGGGGCTTACTACGAAGCGCTGGCCCTGGCCGTGTTACGCGCCTATTTTGGCGAGATCACCCTGCGGCCCGGTATTCCCGATCCTGCTGCCGGCATGGAGTGGCTGGATCTGGTTTCTGCGGCTGGCACTTACCGGATTCCGGTGGATGAAAGGGCGGCGGTCCTGATTCCCTACCGGGGCCCGGCGCGGAGTTTTACCTATATTTCCGCTACCGATATTCTCAAGGGGCGGGTTCCGGTCGGGCAGTTGCGGGGCCGTATTGCCCTGCTGGGCACCTCGGCGCCAGGGCTCATGGATTTGCGGGTGACGCCCGTGGGCAGCGCTTATCCCGGTGTCGAAATTCACGCCAACCTGATTGCCGGGATTCTGGATCGGAATATCCGGGAGCGGCCTCCCTATATCCTCGGGGTAGAGGTGGCGTTGCTGCTGCTGTCGGGGGGATTGCTGGCACTCCTCCTGCCGCGACTCTCGCCCTGGCCGGCTTCCTTTCTCGCCATGGGGATGCTGCTGGCGGTGATTGGCATCAATTTCAGCCTCTGGCATGGCGCCGGTCTGGTCCTGCCGCTTGCCGCGACTGTCAGCATGATCCTCTTGCTGTACGGCATGGACATGGCCTGGGGCTACTTTGTCGAAGCGCGCAGCAAGCGCCAGTTTACCGAACTGTTCGGCCAGTACGTGCCCCCTGAACTGGTGGACGAAATGGCCAGGAATCCCGAGGCCTACAGCATGGAAGGACGTAATGAGACGCTGACGGTGCTGTTCTCGGATGTGCGCAATTTCACCCATCTTTCCGAAGGCATGAACCCCAGGGAACTGGTGGCCCTGATGAATGAATATCTGGGGGCGATGACGCAGATCATCCGCCGGTATCGGGGTACGCTGGATAAATACATTGGCGATGCCATCATGGCTTTCTGGGGGGCTCCGGTCGCAAATCCGGACCATGCCCGCCATGCCGTGCTGGCGGCGCTCGAAATGCAGACCGCCCTGCGCCTTCTGGATGAACCTTTCAAAGCCCGGGGCTGGCCGCCGCTGACGATCGGCGTGGGCATCAATACCGGGGTGATGACGGTGGGCGACATGGGATCGCCCGTGCGCAAGGCTTACACGGTCATGGGCGATGCGGTGAATCTGGCGTCGCGCCTGGAGGGGCTGACCAAGGTCTATGGCGTGGGCATCATCGTCGGCGAGGCCACCCGCGCAGAGCTGCCGGACATGGCATTTCGCGAGCTGGACCGGGTGCGGGTCAAGGGCAAGGATCGTGGGGTCAGCATCTACGAGCCCCTGGGCAGCCGGGCAAGCCTGGGTCCGGAGGCCCTGTCAGCCCTGGAATCATGGCAACAGGTATTGAGCCGTTATCATCAGCAGGCGTGGGATCAGGCCGAGGCACAACTCCTCAGCCTGGAAAACACGGCACCCGCCTACGCGGCCTTGTGCCGCTTGTATCGCGACCGGATTGCCCATCTGAGGCAGGATCCGCCAGGCCCGGAATGGGATGGGGTAACGACTTATCAGGCCAAATAAACCATCATGAGACTACGCATTCTGGGTTGTAGCGGCGGCATTGGCGGGCGGCACTTGCGCACGACCTCGATGCTGCTGGATCACGATGTGCTGATCGATGCCGGCACCGGGGTCATGGATCTTTCCATTGCCGAACTGGCCGCCATCGACCATGTATTTCTGACGCACACCCACCTGGATCATATTGCCGCGCTGCCCTTGATGGTCGACACGGTCGGGGAAATGCGCTCCACGCCGTTGACGGTGCACGCCAGCGAAGCCGCGCTGACCATCTTGCGGCACCACATTTTCAACTGGTCGGTGTGGCCTGATTTTTCTGAAATTCCCAGTCCGGAAAACCCGGCTTTGCGCTTCCAGAGCTTCGAGCCTGGTCAGGTCAGGGACCTGGGGCAGGGGCGCCGCATCTCCCCGTTGCCGGCAGATCATACCGTGCCGGCGGTGGGGTATCTGCTCGATTCCGGCCGGGGTAGCCTGGCTTTCAGTGGCGATACCGGGGGCTGCGCTGCTTTCTGGGAGGTACTCAATGCCCGTACCGATCTCAAGGCGCTCATCATCGAATGTGCTTTTTCGAACCGGGAAAAGCGCCTGTCCGAGCTTTCCCGGCATCTGTGCCCGAGCAGCCTGATGTCGGAGCTGCAGCAATTTGCGCATGTGGATCATTGCGATATCTACATCACGCATCTCAAGCCTGGCCAGATCGAACTGACCATGGGAGAGATTGAAACCTGCCTGGGCGATTTTCGCCCGCGCATGCTGCAAAACAACTTGGTGATCGAGTTCTGAGATGGCGCAACAGGAACTGCTCCCTTATCTACGCAAGTTGCAGCCTCTGGCCAGGCTCGACGCTGAACATCTGGCGGCTCTGCTTGAAAATTGCCACGTCCGCTGCATGCCGCGCGGCGAACGTGCCGAGGCGCCGGTGCCAGGGGGGAGCGGTCTCTTGTACTTGGCCAGCGGCGAGTTGTGCCTGACTTATCCCGGGGGGACACGCGAGGTGCTGGTGGGCGGCTGTGCCAAGGGCTGCTGGCCGCTTGGACAGGCTGGCCCCTATCCCGTGCGCCTGCAAGCGATCACGGATACGCTAATGATCCAGGTGGACGGGCTGGCGCTGGATCAGTTGCTGACCTGGGGGCAGGCCCTGCATGGGGCGGGCTGGCAAACCGGGCCATGGCAAGCCCATGCCGGTCACCTGCCGGCGGCGCTGCTGACCCGGGGGGCGTTTTCCCACCTGCCAGCGGCCCACATCGGCGCGTTGCTGGCCTGCTTCGAGCCGCTGGAAGTGCCCGAAGAAACCCGGGTCGTTCAGGAGGGTGAGGCCGGCGATGCGTATTATCTGATCGAGTCGGGCCGCGTTCAGGTTGTGCGCCGGGTGGGCGGAGCCGATCTGCTGGTGGCCGAACTGGGGCCAGGCCAGGCCTTTGGCGAAGAGGCCCTGGTGTCCGGGGAAGTGCGCAATGCCACCGTCCGCATGAAAACTGCCGGGCGGCTGCTGCGGCTTGCCAAGCCGGATTTCATTCGCCTGCTCAAGGCGCCCTTGCTCAAGTCCGTGACTTTCCCTGAAGCCAGGCAACTGATTGAAGCGGGGGGGGCGCTGGCTGGATGTACGTTACCCTGCTGAATACACGCTGGATGGTCTGCCGGGCGCCCTGAACATGCCCCTCGACGAAATCCGCAATGCCTTTACGCTGCTTCCCCGCGAGCAGACCTACATCACCTACTGCCGCTCCGGGCGCCGTAGCGCAACGGCTGCCTTTTTGCTCGCCCAGCAGGGTTTTGATGCCCGCTGGCTCGAGGGAGGGCTGCCGCAAACAGCTCCGGACCCGTGGATCAGGAAACCCGAGTAACGCCATGAATGCCACTTCTTCCCCGGAAACCCCTGTTGGTAGCCATGTCGCCCGGCGTCTGATATTTCTCAAGGACCTGCAGAGCGTGACGAATCGGATTCACGCCACGCATGACCTTGACGAATTGATGCTGGATCTACCCCAGGACATCTGCAAGCTGTTCAATGCGGACCGGCTCACCCTCTATGTGCTGGCCGACGCCGGCCAGAGCATCGTCTCGCGTGTCAAGACCGGTCTTCACTCCACCAAAGACCTGAAGCTTCCTGTGGGCGACCAGAGCATTGCCGGCTATGTGGCCGCCAACAGGAAAACCGTGAATATCCGCGACGTTTATGACGATGAGGAACTGAGCCAGTACAGCCCGCACCTGCAGTTTCTCAAGGAAGTGGACCGCCGCACCGGCTACCGTTCCAGACAGATGCTGGTGAGTCCCATCCTGGATGGGGCGGGAGAATTGCTGGGGGTGGTGCAGTTGATCAACAGCAAGGACGATCAACCCTTTCCTGCCTGGGCGGAAGAGGGGGTCAAGGAGCTCTCCGCGACCCTGGCGGTGGCCCTGACCCAGCGTCAGCGAGGTCCTCAGGCCCCCCGGTCCCGCTACGATGGTCTGGTCAGTGCCGGGGTCCTGGCCGCCTCGGAACTGGAAGACGCCCACAAGCGCGCCCGGGAGCATGAGATGGACCTGGAATCGGTGTTGATCCAGCATTTCAAGGTCAAGCCCCAAGCCATTGGCGAATCCCTCGCGGAGTTTTTCCGGACGTCCTACGAACCGTTCAAGCCCGGGCGCATCAAGCCGGTCGACCTCCTCAGGAATCTGAAGCGGGACTATCTGGAAGAAAGTGGCTGGGTGCCGGTCGAGGAAAGCCCGGAGGGGGTGGTGGTGCTGTCCCCCGATCCGGAGCGGGTCAAGAATGCCAAGGTGGTCAATAACATTTATCCCAAGAAAAAAATCATCTACCGGGTGACCACCCATCAGGAATTCCAGCAGGTCATGGACCAGTTTTTTGGCGCCCTGTCGGACCTGGGCAGCATCGGGGAAATGCTCTCCGACATGGGAGACGACGAAACCGCCGGCGAGGGCGGCGGCGATGATGTTTCGGCAGCAGCAGACAATGAACTCGTGCGGCTGGTCAACAAGATCATTGTGGATGCCTGTCAGCAAGGCGCCTCTGATATTCATGTCGAACCTCGGCCAGGCAAGGAAAAAACCCTGATCCGTTTTCGCAAGGACGGCTCGCTTGCCCCATACATTGAAATCCCGGCCTCCTTCCGCGCCGCCATGGTCACCCGCATCAAGATCATGTGCGACCTGGATATTTCCGAAAAGCGCCGACCTCAGGATGGCAAGATCAAGTTCAAGAAATATGGCCCCCTGGATATCGAATTGCGGGTGGCCACCATCCCCACCGCTGGCGGCCTGGAAGATGTGGTGATGCGCATCCTTGCCGCGGGTGAGCCTATTCCTCTGGCACAACTGGGACTGTCCAGCAACAATTACCGGAATCTCATCCGCTGCGTCGAAAAGCCCTACGGACTGTTCTTCGTCTGTGGCCCTACCGGCTCCGGCAAGACCACCACCCTGCACTCGATCCTCGGGTATCTGAACAAGCCGGACACCAAGATCTGGACCGCCGAAGACCCGGTGGAAATCACCCAGAAGGGGCTGCGCCAGGTGCAGATCAACAAGAAGGCCGGCCTGGACTTTGCCACCATCATGCGCGCCTTCCTGCGTGCCGATCCGGACATCATCATGGTGGGGGAAATGCGGGACGCCGAGACGACCAGTATCGGCATCGAGGCTTCCCTCACCGGCCATCTGGTGTTGGCCACCCTGCACACCAACTCCGCCCCCGAGTCCATCATCCGCCTGCTCGACATGGGCATGGATCCCTTCAACTTCGCGGATGCGATGCTGGGCATCCTCGCCCAGCGCCTGGGCAAGCGCCTGTGCAAGGAATGCCGGAGCGCCTATACCCCGGATGAGGCTGAAATCGAACATCTCCTGGACGAATACTGTGACGAACTCCGCAATACGGATGGCTGGCGCCAGAACCCCCAGGCCGCCCGGGAAGCCATTCGTCAGGAGTGGCAGAAAAACTGGTTCAAGGATGGCAAGCTGACGCTCTACAAAGCCCGGGGCTGCCCTGCTTGCAGCGACACCGGCTACAAGGGCCGGGTCGGCTTGCACGAGCTTCTGGTGGGGACCGATCCAGTCAAGAAACTCATCCAGGAAAAGGCCCGGGTTGCGGAAGTCCTGGCGTGTGCCTTGAATGAAGGCATGCGCACCCTGAAAATGGATGGTATCGAAAAGGTGCTGCAAGGCATCACCGATCTCATCCAGGTGCGGGCCGTCTGCATCAAGTGATGGAGGCTGTCATGGATACATCCGACGATTTATTCCGCCGTCTGGAGCAGCTGAATGATATTGGCGCCTCCCTTTCCAGCGAGCGCAACCTGGAGCGGCTGCTGGAAAAAATCCTGCTGGCGGCCAAGGCCATCACCCGGGCCGAAGGGGGGACCCTGTACCGGGTCGGTGAAGATCGCCAGCGGCTCGAATTCGCCATTGTCAGGAATGACAGCCTGGGTATTGCCTTCGGTGGGGCCTCGGGCCAGCCCCTTTCCGACAAGTTTCACGATCTGCCGCTTTACACCGCAGCGGGCCAGCCCAACAACTGCATGGTCGCCGCCTATGCCGCCTTGCATGCCTGCACCGTCAATATCGCCGATGCTTATGATGTGGAGGGTTTTGATTTTTCCGGCACCCGCCGCTTTGATGAAAGTACCGGCTACCGCTCCAGATCGTTCCTGACCGTCCCCATGAAAAATCATGAGGGCGAGGTGATTGCCGTGCTGCAGCTCATCAATGCCATGAACGGACCGGGCCGTACGGTGGGCGTTTTTACCGCTGGCGATCAACGTCTGGCGGAATCCCTGTCTTCCCAGGCGGCGGTGGCGCTCACCAATCGCCAACTGGTGCAGCAGCTGGAAACTCTGTTCGAATCCTTCATCAAACTCATCAATATCGCGATCGACGAAAAATCCCCCTATACCGGGGGGCACTGCCAGCGGGTGCCAGAGCTCACCATGATGCTGGCCGAGGCGGCCGACCAGGCCACGGCAGGACCGCTCAAAGACTTTCACCTCACGGACCAGGACCGCTACGAACTCAAGATCGCGGCCCTGCTACACGATTGTGGCAAGGTCACCACGCCGGTGCATGTGGTGGACAAGGCCACCAAACTGCAGACCCTGTTCGACCGCATCCACCTCATCGACACCCGCTTTGAAGTCTTGAAACGGGATGCCGAGATTGCCATGCTGCGCGCCATCGAGGCGGGGGCGGATAGCGCCGCGCAACAGGCCGGCTTTGCGGCCCGTTGCCAGCAACTGGAGGAGGACCGGGCGTTTTTGCGGCGCGCCAATATTGGCGGCGAACGCATGCGCGATGAAGACATTGTCCGGGTGCGGGAAATTGCCCGTCATTACCGCTGGCGCAACCCGGCCGGGGAGGAGGTGTCTTTCCTGAGCGCTGACGAACTGGAAAACCTCACCATCCGGGCCGGCACCCTGACTCAGTCCGAGCGGGAGATCATCAATTACCACATCGTTGCCACCATCAAGATGCTGGAAACCTTACCCTGGCCCAAACATCTGAAACGGGTGCCGGAATATGCAGGAGGGCACCACGAGCGCATGGACGGTAAAGGCTATCCCAAGGGACTGAAGCGCGAAGACATGAGCTGGCAGGCCCGCATGATGGGGATTGCCGATATCTTTGAAGCCTTGACCGCCGGCGACCGCCCCTACAAATCCGCCATGAAGCTCTCCCAGGCGCTGGCCATCATGCAGGACTTCCGTGATGGGGGCCACATCGATCCAGACTTGTTCGACGTCTTTCTACAAGCCAAAGTGCATCGACAGTATGGCGCGAGGTTTCTGCAAGCCGGGCAGGTGGATTGCTGAGGCAGGTGGGCCAGCAAAGCCGCGTCCAGGGTGGGCGGCTATTTGCAAAGGCTTGTTTCAGTGAGCCAGGTCAGCGGAGATGACGGCACGCAGCACGGTTTGGGTTTCGCCTTGGCGCACCCGGTTGGTGAACCACCAGAGCGCCCCTTTCTTGATGGTCCAGTCGGCCTCGGCGCCGGAGAGCAGCAGCGAGGCCATCTGCCCCAATGCCGGCTGGTGGCCGACAATGAGGGTGGCGCCGGCCGCATCGGGCCAGCCTGCGGTAGCGATGAGATGGGACACGCAGGCATCGGGACCTAGTTGGCGATGGGTTTCAAAGGGCAGGTCCAGCGCGGCGGCAGTCTGCTGGGCACGGACGGCCGGGCTGACCAGAATCCGCAGTTGTTTGGGCATGCGTTGATGCAGCCAGCGAGCCACTTGATGTGCCTGTTTTTCTCCCCTCTGGGTGAGGCGGCGTTGCATGTCCAGGGGCCCTTCTTCTGCTTCGGCGTGGCGCCAGAGTAATAGATCCATTTTTTGTCTCCTGTCAGGGTGCAGCATCCTAGCCAGAAAACATGACAATCAGCTTACAGGGCGTTGAGCAGCGCGAAACCTCTAGCGGCCTTGCTGGGCGCCAGAGGGGTGAGCGGGAGGCTTTGTTGCAGGTGCTGGGCCAAAGATGTCAGGCTTGCTTGCGGGCCGCTCAAAAGCTCCAGCTCGACTTCGTGAATGCAGGCTCGGCGATGCCGGGTGCGAATGTGGCCAAGATCGAGCGCCACCTCGATTTGCGCGCCTTCATGGGGAATGTGCCAGGCGGTACGAACGAAGTCGGTGCGAAAGGCAAGCTCGAGTTTGTCGATTTGCTGTTCCAGCAGCGTGCGGATTTCCTGGGCTTCAATCGGAGAAAAATCCAGCTGGTCGGGGGGCATGGGATACTCCCACTCGTGTCGGCACGATAGCCCATTGCGGGCCACGTCGGCAGTCTTGACGGTCAGGAGCCAGGTCTGCCCCAGCTGCCTGCGCCGCAGGGCGATGTTTTTTTGGCGCAGAAGCTGCTCCGGGGTGTCAAGGTAGAGGTTGCGGATGCAGCGCTTGTCGGGTTGGCAGGAAGCCAGGACAGGGTGCTGTCGCAGACGGGGGGCAAAGCGGATGGGGAGTGCGAGCTTGAGTTCGATTTCCTGTGCCATGTGAAAGACCGGAGGAAGAAAGGCGCCCATCTTCTCATTTTTCGCTGTTTCATAAATAAGATTGACAGGGTGTTGATGTTTCTCGTAGAATCACGCCTCTTTGAAAATCTTGTTGGCAAAGGAACGCCGTCGATGAAAACTTTTTCCGCCAAACCACATGAGGTGACGCGCGAGTGGTTTGTGGTGGATGCCGCAGACAAGGTGCTCGGCCGCCTCGCCACCGAAATTGCACACCGCCTGCGCGGTAAACACAAAGCCATCTACACTCCCCACGTCGATACCGGCGATTTCATCGTGGTGACCAATGTGGATAAGATCCGTGTTACCGGCAACAAGGCAGAGGACAAAAAGTACTACCGTCACTCTGGTTACCCTGGTGGTATCTACGAAACCAATTTCAAGAAAATGCAGCAACGCTTCCCCGGTCGCGCCCTGGAAAAGGCCGTCAAGGGCATGCTGCCGAAGGGTCCTCTGGGCTACGCGATGCTGAAGAAGCTCAAGTGCTACGCCGGTGCCCAACATCCGCACACTGCCCAGCAGCCCAAGGCTCTGGAAATCTGAGGGGTATCAAATGGCTGTTAGCTACTACTACGGTACGGGTCGGCGCAAGAGCGCGGTAGCCCGTGTATTCATGAAGCGTGGCACTGGCGTCATTGTCGTCAATGGCAAGCCGGCCGACATTTTCTTCTCTCGTGAAACGGGCCGCATGATCGTGCGTCAGCCGCTGGAGCTGGTCAATCAGCTCGAAGGCTTCGACATCAAGGTCAATGTGAGCGGTGGCGGTGAGTCTGGTCAAGCGGGTGCGGTTCGCCATGGGATCACCCGTGCGCTGATCGAGTTCGATGCGAGCTTGAAGGGCTCTTTGTCCCGTGCGGGTTTCGTGACGCGCGATGCCCGTGAAGTGGAGCGGAAAAAAGTGGGTTTCCACAAGGCCCGTCGCCGCAAGCAGTTCTCCAAGCGCTGATTTTCAGTTGCTGCAAACGTTGCTGCAAACAAAAAGCCGCCCCATCAGGCGGCTTTTTTGTTTGTGTCCTTGGCGGTTATCATCCGCCTCGCTACATTCGGATCCGGTTTTCACCGATAATCCGGAAATTGCCTGAAAGGAGCCCAGAAGCCTATGCCGGTTGCCGCCGCCACCCGGAAGTTGAAGCGTTTTCGGCACCGTTTTGGCATCAGGGCGCCACGTCTGGCGGTGCGTCCTCATTTTGCCTGGTATGCCTACGCATTGGGCGGGGCCTTGGTGGCGTTGCTCCTGGTCGCCGTGCTGCTCTTGTCGAGTCATTATTTCCGCTCTTCCGGGGAACCGGATATGGAGACCTTGCAGGCGCGTCTGACACAACTGGAGGGCCAGGTGCAGCAAGGCGGGGGGGCGCTGACCAGCCAGGAGATGACGAGTAGCGCCAATCGTTCGTTGAGTGAGGAGTTGCGCATCCTGGCCGATGATCACGCCATGCTCAAAGACGATCTTGCCTATCTGCTGCGCCTGGTGCCAGTCGGGGCGCGTGAGGGCGAAGTCCGGCTCGATCGGCTGACCGTCCGTCCCGATCCCGTCGTGCCACATCGATACCGTTTTTCCGTCCTGGTGGGTTATCAGTCAGGCCGCCAGCCTCAGGCGCTTTCTGGTACTTTGCAGTTTGTCCTGACCGTCACCCGGAACGGCAAAGAGCTGCAGCTTCAGTGGCCGGAGCGGCAGCAATCTACGGCGGGCGATTATGCCGTGACAACCCGGCACTGGTTGCGTAAGGAGGGAATGATCACACTGGCTCCTGGCGATCAGTTGAAACGCGTGGATCTCAAGCTGCTGCAAGGAAAGTCCGTGCGCGCAGCGACGGCAGTGACTTTTTAGGAGTCTTTCATGTTGTTCGCAAAAAAAAATAATGGCCCGGCGGCCAATCAGATAGACACCCTGATCGGTAGAGGAACCCGCATCGAAGGAAACATCGTCTTTTCGGGTGGGGTGCGAGTCGATGGGGAAATACTAGGACGCGTCACCGCCGAGCCGGGAGCGTCTTCTACCCTGGTCCTGAGTGAGCATGCTCGTATCGAAGGCGAGGTGACGGTGGGCCATCTGATCGTCAATGGCACCATCAACGGCCCCGTGCATGCAACGGAGTTTCTCGAAATGCAGCCCAAGGCCAGGATTTCCGGTGACGTGACCTATGCCATGATCGAAATTCAGCAAGGCGCGGTGGTGGAGGGGCGTTTGCTGCTGACGGGCAAGGAACCTGGCCTGCTGACGGGCAAGGAACCAAGCCAGGAAAAAAGCGACTAATCGTCTTGACCCTGTGTCTTGCCAGATTTGATAATCGACCCATTTTTGAGGAGTTTGATATGAGTGAAATGACAGAAGTGACCGAAACGGCTGAAGAACAGAAGATGCCCCTGAATTTTACTGACAGTGCTGCAGGCAAGGTGCGCGAGCTGATCGAAGAAGAGGGAAATCCCGAGTTGAAACTGCGGGTGTTTGTGACGGGCGGCGGCTGCTCCGGGTTCCAGTATGGGTTCACCTTCGATGAGGTGAGTAACGAAGACGATACCCTGCTGGAAAAGTCCGGCGTCACGCTGCTGATTGATCCCATGAGCTATCAGTATCTGGTAGGGGCTGAAATCGACTATACCGAAGGCCTGGAGGGCTCGCAGTTCGTGATTCGTAATCCGAATGCCACTTCCACCTGCGGGTGCGGTTCTTCGTTTTCGGTTTGAACCAAGTCCGATCCAGCAAAAAAGGGGCCGCCGGCCCCTTTTTTGCTGGATCGGCGCTGCCTTCATTCGAACCGGGCGGAGGGTGCCTCCTGCAGCAATTGCAACATGGCAAGCTGTTGTCGGGCCTGGGCCCGGAAGTGTGGCTGCTGTGACGCGCTCAGGGGAACGGTCGTCGGCACGGCGATGGAAAGTGGGTTGATGGCATCGCCCTTGACGTGGAATTCATAGTGTAAATGGGGGCCGGTAGCCCAGCCGGTCTGGCCAACATAGCCAATGTGGTCTCCCTGGCTGATGCGGCTGCCTTTGCGCAAGTTGCTGGCAAAACCCTTCAGGTGGGCGTAGTAGGTTTGATAACCGCCCGCATGGGAAATGATGACAAGATTGCCATAACCTCCCTGCTTGCCGATGAAGGCTACGATGCCGTCACCGGTTGCCCGGACCCGGGTGCCGGTCGGGGCGCCATAATCGACGCCTTTATGCGCGCGCCAGGTTTTGAGGATAGGGTGCAAGCGCATGGAAAAGCCGGAAGTGACCCGCGAAAACTCCAGGGGAGAGCGCAAAAAGGCTTTTTTCCGGCTTTTTCCGTCGGCGCTGTAATAAGCCCCTTTGCCGTCCTGGTCAAAGTAGAAGGCCTGGTAAGTTTTTCCGTCGTTGACGAACTCGGCAGAAAGGATGCGGCCGCTGCGAGCCGGTTGCCCCCGGTAGTACTGCATTTCATAGACAAGGCTGAAATGGTCGCCCCGGCGCAGGTCGGTGTGGAAGTCGATGTCGCTGGAAAAAATTTCCGCCATCTGGATGGCAATGCTGTCAGGTATCCCGGCTGCATCCGTTGCGCCAAATAAGGTGCTCCGTATTTCCCCCGATTTCAAAACCTGATGGGTTTCGTATTGCAAGGGGTGTTCGCTCGCTTTCAGCTTTCCATCGCTGCGCTCGATGATCGTGACCGTCTCAGTGCCGCTCATGGGGATGTACAAGGTCACAAGTTCGCCTGATTCGGTGGTGCGTGCAGAAATCGTCCGTCCGGCGACCAGCTGGCGGTGCAGGTGCTGCGTTTCAGGAGCATTCAGGATGAAGCGCTGGGCTTCATCATCCTGGATGCCGAGGCGAGCCATCAAACTGCCGAATGTGTCGCCGCGTGCGATTTTTTCTTCCCGGAAGAAAAAATCCCCTCCCTGCTGCAAGGGGGCCTGGCTCTGCAGCGCAAGTTGTTCAACAACCTGCAACTGCCCGTCAGGCGGAGGACTGCTGACCGGGACGGCGGTGGCTGCCATCATGCTCAGTGCCGAGACGCTGCCAAGGGCGGCAATGGCCCAGCGATGATGAAACAGGCGGTCGAGGAATCGAGTGGGGTGGTTTAGAATGCGGCGCTTGATCATTGTTTCTATGGGCTGGCCGGTAAAGCTTGCGATTTTAGCAAAGCGCTGCGTCGTCCGGCCCGGAAAATGACGGAGAAATTGTAAATGTCGGATATTGAAAGCACCCTGCGCCGCATCAAGCGCGGCTGCGACGAGTTGCTGGTCGAGTCGGAGTTGCTGGAAAAGCTCAAGACAGGCCGCCCTCTGCGGGT
Source organism: Comamonadaceae bacterium (assembly GCA_029255645.1). Taxonomy (GTDB): domain Bacteria; phylum Pseudomonadota; class Gammaproteobacteria; order Burkholderiales; family Rhodocyclaceae; genus Azovibrio. The sequence continues at coordinate 16,195 of JANLJE010000069.1, forward strand.
GAAGGCCGGGTTTGATCCAACCGCACCGGATCTGCATCTTGGGCATACGGTTTTGATCAACAAGCTGCGCCATTTCCAGGAGATGGGGCATCAGATCGTGTTTCTGATCGGGGATTTCACTGGCATGATCGGCGACCCCAGCGGCAAGAATGTGACGCGCCCACCGCTCTCCCGCGAGCAGGTGCTGGAGAATGCCAGGACTTATAAAGAGCAGGTCTTCAAGATCCTCGATCCGGAAAAAACGGAGGTGGTGTTCAACTCGAGCTGGTTCGAGACACTTGGGGCGTCCGGGATGATCAAGCTGGCAGCGCAGCACACGGTGGCGCGCATGCTGGAGCGGGACGATTTTTCCCGGCGCTACAACAAGGGGCAGCCGATCGCCATCCATGAATTCCTGTACCCCTTGTGCCAAGGTTACGATTCGGTGGCCATCAAGGCGGATGTGGAACTGGGAGGGACGGACCAGAAGTTCAATCTCCTGGTTGGGCGTGAACTACAAAAACATTATGGCCAGACGCCGCAATGCATACTGACGGTGCCGCTGCTGGAAGGGCTGGATGGCGTCAACAAGATGTCCAAGTCCCTGGGCAACTATGTGGGAATCTACGAGTCGCCCCAGGAAATCTTCGGCAAGTTGATGTCGATCCCGGATACGCTCATGTGGCGCTACTTTGACCTGCTTTCATTTCGCAGCGAGGCGGAAATTTCCGGCTTCAAGACCGAGGTGGAAGGCGGGCGAAACCCCCGGGACGTCAAGGTGGCGCTGGCGCAGGAAATCGTGGCGCGCTTTCATGACCAGGCCGCCGCAAAAGCAGCGTTGGTGGATTTCGAGATGCGTTTTCGCCAAGGAGCCCTGCCCGAGGTGATGAATGAATGGGTATTTCAGGCGGAATCGGCCGATGGGATTGCAGTGCTCCAGGCGCTGAAGCAGGCTGGGCTGACAGCAAGCACCTCCGAAGCGATACGCCTGGTGGCTCAGGGTGGGGTCAAGGTGGATGGCGAGAAGATCTCCGATAAAGGCCTGATGTTGCCTCGAGGATGTGCCGTCGTGCTTCAGGTCGGCAAGCGCAAGTTTGCCCGGATAAGCGTCAAGTGATTGTTTTATCGCAACCGACAATATTTCTTGGCACTGCCCGGCAAAAAAACCCTCCGCACCGGGTTGACAAGGGATTTGGGTGCTGTAGAATGCGGC
>JANLJE010000070.1 GCA_029255645.1 Comamonadaceae bacterium
AAGGCAACAGCAACAACCAAAGCCAAAGGCAAAACCGGGGCAGCGCCGTCCAGCTGCGCGTGAAATCGAAGGCACTGCTTAGACTGACTGCATTACTGTCTTGACTCAGGGGGCCACTTCAGACCTTGAATTAGTGCTGCACGAAATTTATGATATCGTGCATAGCTACCAAGGAGCCTCATCATGGCCATCACAGCACACTCTCCCACCGTCAAGGTCGTCGGCACCAACGGCCAGATTTCGCTGGGCAAGCAATACGCCGGCCGCCAGGTGCTGGTGGAAGAGTACGAGCCCGGCGTCTGGCTGGTGCGCACGGCCACCGTCGTTCCCGACAACGAGCGCTGGCTGCACGCGCCTCAAGCAGCGGCCGATCTGCAAACGGCCATGGCCTGGTCCGTGGCCCATGTCGCATCGGATGCCGATACCGAAGACACGCTCAAGCGCCTGGGTCATGGCGGGCAGTGAAGCCAAGGTCAGGCTCGACCTGAACAACCCGGTGTTTCAGGACAACTTGCTCACGCTGCAAAAACCCGAGCGCCACGCAGCCCTGGATACGCTCCACAAAATCCGCCAACTGACCTGGAACCAGCTCTACCGTGACCAGGGCCTGAAGTGGGAGAAGATCACCAGCGTCAGACCACCGCAGGGCATCGATGCGATTTACACTCTGCGCATCACCCAGGGACGCCGGGCGACGGCGTACCGTGACGGGGATTTCATCCGACTGCTCACCATCGCGCCGGATCACGATGCTACCTATGGCAGGAAATGAGCTGCAGCACTGGTGCTCATCAGAGCCACCCGGCATCACTCTGCGTGAGATGAAGCATGGCTACCCAATTAAAGGGGTCAGGGTCAAAGGGGTCGGCGGGGTCAAAGGGGTCAGGGTCATTTAACCTGTTTCCGGCAGTTGATCTCAGGTCAATCTGCGCAACGCCAGACTGGCAGCCAGTTTCAACGAATGAGCAGGAGTCCCCTGATGGGTGAAGCAAAAAGACGGGAAAAGCGGTGCTGACGCAGGCTCTGCAGGCCATGGCGGTGGACACGCCAGGCGGACGAATCCACGTGCAGTGGGACCCACGACCAGGAATCCACGGCTAGCGCTGCGCCGAACGCACAACTGACCTTCTTTGCCGGGTTTTTGCCGAATTCCTGGCCACCACCGGGCTCTACGAATCCTGGGTCGAGAGCTGCCCCCTAAAGCTCCACCTTGAGTTACCGCAGCCCGAATACGCCCGGCAAACGCGATGTCCTGGGCACCTGGCTGTTATCGATCCTGGCCGGACACAAACGCTACGCCCACATCACGGGCCTGCGGGGTGATGCGCTGAGCCCTGAGCCCTGAGCCCTGAGCCCTGAGCCCTGAGCCCTGAGCCCGCAGATACTGGGCATGGAAAAAAATCATCCGCGAAGACGCGCTACGCCGCGCCCTGGCCCACCTGCGCCAAGCGCAAAGCCAGGCCTGGCTCGTGCCCCAATGGCTGGGCAGCGTGCAGGCGGCCTTGAACACCCCGTGGATCCTGGACATCGACACCCCCTTCAAGCCCCTGTACGGCAAGCAGGACGGTGCCCAGGTCAGCGACAACCCCAGGAAGCCGGGGCGCCCCAGCCATGCGCTACCCACCTACTGGGTGGGCAACCTGCGCCGGGTGCTCGATGTCGTGGTCTCACCCGGACGGGAACACCGTGCGGCCAAAGCCCGTCCGCGAGGCCAGGCGCCCGGATGGAGGC
>JANLJE010000071.1 GCA_029255645.1 Comamonadaceae bacterium
GTATCAGGTTGGTGGGGTAAAGGTGCCCCATCAACCATTAAATCCGTATACCCAGAAAAAGGCGCTGGGAAAATGCAGTTCGCCCAGCAGGGGCAACTGCAGATGGGCGGTATGGCTGGTGAGGAAGGGGTAGCCGAAGGCCCAGGCGCCCAGGCCGGTGGTGCAGGCGAGGCTGAGGCCGTAACCGAGCCAGCGGTGCGGGCGCAGATGCAGGTGGGTTTCGACCCAGTGCGTACCGGCCAGCATGTACTGGACGATGAGGGCGATCGAGAAGATCAGCCCGGCCACGAAACCGCCGCCGGGGAGGTGATGGCCGCGCAGGAAGAAATAGACCGCGGTGATGCCCATGAAGGGCAGCAGCAGCCGCATGTAGATGCCGGCGACCAGCAGATAGCCACTATTGGCCTGTACGGCAGGCGTCTGGCGGGTGGCTGCATCGAGCGGGCTGGTTTGCTGGGAGGGAATGACCATGCTCTCCGGGGCCGGGCGAAACCGCCGCAGCAGGGCATAGACCGTGATGGCGACCGTGCTGAGCACCGTGATTTCGCCCAGGGTGTCGAAACCCCGGAAATCGACCAGCAATACATTCACCGCGTTGGTGCCGCCGCCCTCGGGTAGGGCTTTTTCCAGAAAGAAGGCGGCGATGCCGTCCGGCATGGGACGCACCAGCACGGCATAACTGAGCCAGGCCAGGCCGAGCCCGCCGCTGATGGCCAGTGCCATGTCCCGGTAGTGGCGCAGCCTTGCATGCCAGGGGGAGGTGAGTTGCAATTCCCCGGGCCTCAGGCGCGGCGGCAGCCAGCGCAGGCCGAGCAAGATGAGGATGGTGGTCACGGTTTCCACCGTCAACTGGGTCAGGGCCAGGTCGGGGGCGGATAGCCAGAGGAAGGTGAGGGAAGTGACGATGCCGGTGCCGCCGGCCAGGGCCAGGGCGGCCAGGCGGTGGTACTTGGCCTGCCAGGCGGCGGCCAGGGCGCAAGCGCAACCGATGGCCCAGAACATGACAAAGAAAGGATCGGGCGCCTGCGGCGGCGCGGCCAGGCCGCCGGGCGGCAGACCCACCAGCAGGGCGGGGACCAGGATCAGGGCCAGGATCATGGCCTGCAACTGGGGCTGGAGTCGCTGGGTGTCGAGATAGCGCAACAGGAAGCCGGCCAGCCGGCTCAGGCCGAGCATGGCGCTCTCATAGGCTTGTGCGCCGCTCAAACGATGTAGCAGCGGCGAGAGCTTGCGCCGGTCCGGATTGAAGCGGCGCAACAGCACCTGATAGCACCAGGCGCCCAGGGTCAGGGCCAGGAAGCTCATCAACAGCGGCAGGTTGAAGCCGTGCCAGATGGCCAGGCTGTAGCGGGGCGTGTCCGGCCCCAGCACGGAAAACACCGCCTCGTGCAGGAAGGGCCCGATGCTGATGTCCGGGGCCACGCCCACCACCAGGCAGGCGAGGACCAGCAGTTCCACGGGGAAGCGCATCCAGCGGGGCGGTTCGTGGGGTTCCCGGGGCAGGGGCTGGGCAGGGTGACCAAAAAAGACGGCAATGAAACGCAGCGAGTACACCACCCCGAAAATCCCCACGGCCATGGCGGCATAAGACATCCACCAGTTGTTGTCGCCGCCGACCAGCAGGGTTTCGGCGAAGAACATCTCCTTGGAAAGGAAGCCATTCAGCAGCGGTACCCCGGCCATGGCGCCGCTGGCAACGATGGCCAGGGTGGCCGTGTAGGGCATCTTCGGGTACAGGCCGCGCAATAGCCGCATGTCCCGGGTGCCGGTTTCGTGGTCGATGATGCCCACCGCCATGAACAAGGAGGCCTTGAAGGTGGCGTGATTGAGGGTGTGGAAGATCGCCACCACCATGGCCAGCGGCGTGCCGATCCCGAGCAGGGTGGTGATCAGGCCCAGGTGGCTGATGGTGGAGTAGGCCAGCAGCCCCTTCATGTCGCGCTGGAAAATGGCGGAAAAGGCGCCCAGCAGCAGGGTGCAGGTGCCAGCCCCGGCGATGATCCAGGTCCAGGCTTCGGTGCCGGCCAGCACCGGCCACAGGCGCATCAGCAGGAATACCCCGGCCTTCACCATGGTGGCGGAATGCAGATAGGCCGACACCGGGGTGGGCGCCGCCATGGCGTGCGGCAGCCAGAAATGGAAGGGGAACTGGGCGCTCTTGGTGAGCGCCCCGAGCGCAATCAGGATCAGGGTGGGCAGGTACAGTTCATGCGACTGGATTTGTGCGCGGGCGGCCAGCACCGCATCCAGATCGTAGCTGCCGACGATGTGGCCGAGCAGGAGCACCCCGGCCAGCAGGCAGAGGCCGCCCGTGGCGGTCACCGTGAACGCCATGCGCGCACCCCGGCGCGCATCGGCGCGGTGGTGCCAGTAGCCGATCAAGAGGAAGGAGGTGATGCTGGTCAGTTCCCAGAACACCACCAGCTGGATCAGGTTGCCGGACAGGACGATGCCCAGCATGGAACCCATGAAGGCGAGCAGGAAGGCAAAAAAGCGTGGCACCGGGTCTTCCTGCGACATGTAGTAGCGGGCGTAGAGCACGACCAGGAGGCCGATGCCGAGAATCAGCATGGCGAAGATCCAGGCCAGCCCGTCCAGGCGCAGGGTGAATTCCAGGCCCAGGGCAGGAATCCAGGCGATGCGTTCGTAGAGGATTTGGCCTGGCGCATGCAGCCCTGCGGCGGCGATCAGTCCGGACAGGGCGATCGCGCCGGCCAGCCAGGCTTCCCGGTTGCGGGCATTGGCCGGCATCGCGGCAGCAATCAGGCTGCCGATGAAGGGGGCGAGGATCAGGGCGCTGAGCGTCATGGCATGGGTGAGTCAGTTCCGGGAATCGCTGGAAACCCTTATGGAGCAAGGGTTTCCAGGGGGGTGGAGCATAACATGGGCATGTTTTTTCATTGAAACCGTCTGTGACCTTACCGGGGGCGCCGGGTTCATTGCGGCCGGGCGAGGCTGAGGGCGGCCAAGGCGGTGTCGATGCGCTCTGCGGCCAGGGCCGTGGCTGCGCTGGCGTCGGCATGCAGCCAGGCGTCCAGTCCGGCCAGGCAGGCCAGGACCTGGTGTCTGGCAGGGCCGTGATCGAGTTGGCCGGGCGGTAATTGCCGGAAGGCGTTTTCCAGCCGGCTTGCCCAGCGCTGGCCCTCCGGGCGTTCGGCATGTCCGGCCAGCTCCTGTAGCTGCCGGGCGCCGAGGGCCAGCCGCTCCTGGTCGGGCGGCACGATCTCCAGGTCTAGCTGCAACTGCTCCAATACCTCCAGTGCCTCCTGGACGAAGAGGGTTTCCAGCGTTCTGGAGCAGGGAGTGTCGCCGGCTTCGAGGCGCGGCACGAGCTGGGCAACCCGCTCTTCCAGGGCCTCGTGTTCGAGGAAACCGGTTTCCTGGAGTAGTTCCAGGGTGGTGGTCAGGGTGGCCAGCAGGCGCGGGCCGGGCGGGCGGCTGTCGATCTGGTCCGTCGCACAGGCCAGGGCTTCCGCCAGGCGCAGGGGGGCCGGGTGGCCCAGGACGAGGGCGGACTCCAGCAGTTTGAAAATGGCGTGGCGCAGGGCTTGCCAGCTGTCCTGGCGTTGTTCCCAGGCTTGCTGGAGCTGCGCGACGGCCTGTTGCCAGGCGGCTTGCTGCGCCGGTTTGAAGCGAGTTTCCTTGTCATGCGCCATGAGCGGCAAGATGGCGGCAGTGGCTGCCAGGGTGCTGGCCAGGGGGCTGCGCGGCAGCAGGGCTGCCATGGGCGGCTGCGCTTGGGGGGCGAGCTGGGCCAGAGGGGCCTGCAGTTCCTGTAGCAGGGCCGGGTCGCTGTCCGCCTCCAGGCGGCTGGCCCGGCGCAGGGCCAGGTCTATCCGCCCGGCCAGGCGCCGGTATTCGACCCGGGGCGGGAGTTCGCCGCGTTGCAGGCTGACCAGCAGGGCCAGGGCCGCCGGCCAGTGGGGGCGGGGGTCGAGGCTGGCGCATTCGGCCAGGGCCTCGCACATGGTGACCAGACCGGCCCCGGCGTCCGGGGCTTTGAGCCAGGCCAGCAGGCCCTTCTGGTAACGGGCCCGCAGGGTTTCCAGTCCGGCCAGGGGGTCAGCCGGCCAGCTTGGCGAAGGCATCCACCACTTCCCTGGGTGCCTGGACCAGTTCGATCAGCACGCCCTCGCCCCCGATCGGGAATTCCTCGTTGCCCTTGGGGTGCAAAAAGCAGATGTCGAAGCCGGCGGCGCCCTTGCGGATGCCGCCGGGCGCAAAGCGCACGCCGTTGGCGCTCAGCCATTCCACGGCCTTGGGCAGGTCGTCGATCCAGAGGCCGACATGGTTCAGGGGCGTGGCATGGACGGCGGGTTTCTGTTCCGGGTCCATGGGCTGCATCAGGTCCACTTCCACCTTGAAGGGGCCGCTGCCCATGGCGCAGATGTCCTCATCCACGTTTTCCCGCTCACTCTGGAAGGTGCCGGTGATTTCCAGGCCGAGCTGGTCCACCCACAAGGTCTTGAGTTTTTCCTTGGAGGGGCCGCCGATGGCGATTTGCTGGATGCCGAGTACCTTGAAGGGACGTGCGTTGTTCATGGTGGGTTCCTCTGATGCGGGATTGAAATGGCGTGTCGATCGGTGCGGACAAGTGGGTGGGGTCAGTTGCACCGGCGGGCGAATATAGCATGAGTGTCAGGAAAATCCGGCCGGGCAGCGCGCGCAAAAAGGCTTCATCCGATGGGTATCTGAAGCAGCGCCCCATGCGCTAAACTCGCCCTTCGACTCTCCTCTTGCAAGGATCCTGGCATGCAAAATATCCAGCGCCATCTAGTCTGGGCCGTGGTGGCCATGTTGGGCGCCTCGGCATTTGCCGTCGTCGCGCTCAATCGTGGGGAAACCATCAATGCGCTATGGCTACTCATCGCCGCAATCTGTACCTATCTGATTGCTTACCGTTACTACAGCCTGTTCATCGCCGACCGGGTGATGGAACTGGATCCAAAGCGCATGACGCCCGCCGTGCGCCACAACGATGGTCTGGATTATGTGCCGACCAACAAGTATGTGCTGTTTGGTCATCATTTCGCCGCGATTGCCGGCGCCGGTCCGCTGGTCGGCCCGGTCCTCGCCGCCCAGATGGGCTACCTGCCGGGGATGTTGTGGATCCTCGCCGGCGTGGTCTTTGCCGGGGCGGTACAGGACTTCATCGTGCTGTTCATTTCCACCCGCCGCGATGGCCGCTCCCTCGGCGACCTGGTGAAGTCGGAGATGGGCGCCGTGCCCGGCGTCATTGCGCTGTTCGGCACCTTCATGATCATGGTCATCATCCTGGCGGTGCTCTCGCTGATCGTGGTCAAGGCCCTGATCGGTTCCCCGTGGGGGAGCTTCACCGTGATTGCGACCATTCCCATTGCCTTGCTGATGGGCATCTACAGCCGCTACCTGCGTCCGGGCCGGATCGCCGAAATGTCGCTGATCGGTTTCATCCTGCTGATGGCCGCCATCGTCTATGGCGGCGATGTGGCCGCCGACCCGGTCTGGGGCCCGCGCTTCACCTTCGACGGCATCGAGCTGACCTGGATGCTGGTCGGCTACGGCTTCATTGCCTCGGTGCTGCCCGTCTGGCTGCTTTTGGCGCCGCGCGACTACCTGTCCACCTTCCTCAAGATCGGCACCATCCTCGGCCTGGCCGTCGGTATCGCCATCGTCGCGCCGGATCTGCAGATGCCGGCCATGACCCGCTTCATCGACGGCACGGGCCCGGTCTGGTCGGGCAGCCTGTTCCCCTTCTTGTTCATCACCATCGCCTGCGGCGCGGTATCGGGCTTTCATGCGCTGATTTCTTCCGGCACCACGCCCAAGATGCTGGATAACGAAAAGAACGCCCGCCTGATCGGCTATGGCGGCATGTTGATGGAGTCCTTCGTTGCGATGATGGCGCTGCTGGCCGCGGCGGTGATTGATCCGGGCGTCTATTTCGCCATGAACAGCCCGGCCGCCCTGATCGGCACCACTGCCGAGCAGGCCGCTCAGGTCGTCTCCCAGTGGGGCTTTGTCGTCACCCCGGAAATGCTCGTCCAGACCGCCAAAGACGTCGGTGAAAACAGCATCATCTCGCGCGCCGGCGGCGCCCCGACCCTGGCGGTCGGGATGGCCCACATCCTGTCGAGCTTTCTTGGCGGCAAGGCGATGATGGCCTTCTGGTACCACTTTGCCATCCTGTTCGAAGCCCTGTTCATCCTGACTGCCGTCGATGCCGGGACGCGCGCGGGGCGTTTCATGCTGCAGGATCTGCTCGGCCACTTCGTGCCGTCCCTGCGCAAGGTGGATTCCATTTCCTCCAGCCTGATCGCTACCGCACTGTGCGTCGCGGCCTGGGGGTACTTCCTCTATCAGGGCGTGGTCGATCCGCTGGGCGGCATCAACACCCTGTGGCCGCTGTTTGGCATCGCCAACCAGATGCTGGCCGGCGTCGCCCTGATGCTGGCTACGGTGGTGCTGTTCAAGATGAAGCGTCAGCGTTACGCCTGGGTCACCATCGTGCCCACCCTCTGGCTGCTGCTGTGCACGATCACGGCGGGTTGGCAGAAGGTGTTCCATGACAATCCCAAGATCGGCTTCCTGGCCGCCGCCGACAAGTATCAAGCGGCGCTGGACAAGGGGGAATTGCTGGCTCCGGCCAAGAATATCGGGCAGATGCAGCAGATCATCCTGAACAACCAGATCGATGCCGGCATGGCCGCCCTGTTCCTGTTCCTCGTCATCAGTATCCTGCTGTTTGCGATTCCGGCCTGTGTCAGGGCGCTGCGCCAGCCTCAGCGCACCGACCAGGAAACGCCGTTCGAACCGATGCCCGAAGGCTTTCGCGTCTGATATGTTTTCTGACCTTGCCCGTGTTGGTAAGTACCTCGGCCAGGCCGCCCGCCTGATGGTGGGCGTGCCGGACTACGACACCTATGTCCAGCACATGCGTCTCACCCATCCGGAACAGCCGGTCATGACCTACGCGGAATTCTTCCGGGAACGCCAGGAGGCCCGCTACGGCGGTGGCGACGGGCGGCCGGGGCGTTGCTGCTGAACTTCCTCGTCCGTCCGCACGGGGCGCCCCAGGCCGGCAGAGCGAGGCTCATGCCGGCCTTTTTTTACAGGAACATCATGTCGAGCAAACCCCTTTCCCCTATCCCGGTCACCATCCTGAGCGGCTTTCTGGGGGCCGGCAAGACCACGCTGCTCAACCGCCTGCTCGCCAATGCCGGCGGCGAGCGCATCGCCGTGGTCGAAAATGAGTTCGGCGCGGTGGCGATCGATGGCGGCCTGATCGATGACCGCGAGCATCCCGCCGTCACGATCGTCGAACTGGCCAACGGCTGTGTCTGCTGCAGCATCCGCGGTGCAATGAGCGAGGCCCTGGCCGATCTTGCCGACCAGCGCGCGGCCGGCACCCTGTCTTTCGACCGTCTGCTGCTGGAAACCACCGGCCTGGCCGATCCGGCGCCGGTGGCCCAGGCCTTTTTCGTCGACGAGGGCGTGCGCGAGCGCTTCATGCTGGACGGCATCCTGACCCTGGTCGATGCCGTGCATGCAACCGGGCAACTGGATCAGTACCGTGTCGCCGCGGCCCAGGTCGGTTTTGCCGACCGCCTGCTGCTGAGCAAGACCGAGCGGGTGAGGCCCGCTGAGCTCGAAGCGCTCAGGGTGCGGCTGCGCCGCATCAATGCCCGTGCCCCGATCATGCCCGTGCCGACCGATGCCGCGGCGGTCCGCGAGCTGCTTGATCTCAAGGCATTTTTCCTCGACGACGTGCTCGAACTCGATCCCGACTTTCTTGCCGGACATCATCCCGATGGCCAGAAACGCGGCGGTTCCGGCCCTGCCTTCGAGGCCGGCCGCTGGGATGATGACGTGGCTTCGCTGGTCCTACGCCATCCTGGCGCCGTCGACCTCGAACGGATCGGCGCCTTCGTCGAGGAACTCCTCGCCACCCATGGCAACGACATGCTGCGTTACAAGGGCGTGCTGGCGATCGAAGGCAAACCGGAGCGCCTGATCTTCCAGGGTGTCCATCGCATCACCGGCTTCGACTATGGCCGCCCCTGGGCTGCAACAGAAAGCCGGGCAAGCCTGATGGTGATCATCGGCCGCCGGCTCGATGCAGCGGCGATTACCTCGGCCTTTGCCGCCGCCTGCGCCCCGGCTGAAAACGCCAGGCCGTGAGCCTGATGGCTTATTTGCTCCCGGCCCGGGCCGCGTGGCGGACGCTGCTGCTGGCGGCAATCCGGCCTTGGCGCAGCAGGGCTTCGACGTTTTCCTCGATGCTGTCGGGCTCATAGAGGTAATTGACCATCATGCCGTAGGACTGGCTCAGGCCCTTGGCAGAGGTGTCGGCGAGGAAATTCAGCCGTTCGATCCGGGCGCCATTGCCCAGGTGGAAGCGAGCCACCGGGTCATAGAGCCGTTCCTGGTTCTTGGCCGTGAGCAGGTATTGGGCGGCAAGCCGGGTCAGGGGCGCTTGCAGGGCCCGGGACAGGCGGGGGATTTCGGCCCAGTCGGGCTGCTCCAGCAAGGCTTTGACGGCATCGACTGTGGCCGGAATCGCGGCCAGTCTGGAGAGGCGTTCCAGATCGCCGGGCAGGAAGGCCTGGGTCCAGGCCTCGGGATGCTTTTCCGCCCAGCGCCGCAAGGTGGGCAGGGGTGAGAGGGTGGCGAATTGCTTGAGCTGGGGCAGATCCCGCTGCAGGTCGTCGATCACCCGTTTCAGCAGGAAGTTGCCGAAGGAGACGCCGCGCAGGCCATCCTGGGTGTTGGAAATGGAATAGAAAATGGCCGTGTCGGCTGCGCGGGTGTCGAACACCGGGGCGTCGATGTCCAGCAGTTGCTGCACGTCGCCGGCGAGCTGGTCGGTGAGGGCTACTTCCACGAAGATCAGCGGCTCGTCCGGCATGCGCGGGTGGAAAAAGCCGTAGCAGCGCCGGTCGGAGTCCAGCCGGTTCTTGAGGTCGGTCCAGGAGTGGATGGTGTGCACCGCCTCATATTCGATCAGCTTTTCCAGCAGGGCAGCGGGGGAATTCCAGGTGATGCGCCGCAGTTCGAGAAAGCCCACGTCAAACCAGGACGACAGGGCAAACTCCAGTTCCCGGTCGAGGGAGGCCAGTTCCGGGTCGTCCTGGAGAAAGCGCAGCAGATCGACCCGCAGCTCCACCAAAAAACGCACGCCCTGGGGCAGGGCGTTGAACTGGGTCAGGATGCGGGTACGCGGCGAGCGCAGGGCGCTCCAGAGTCGGGCTTCGGCCTCCCACTGGGCCGGGGTGCCGATGGCCTGCTGGTATTCGGCGTGGGCCTGGGCCACCTTCTCCGGATCGGGGCCGAAGCCGGTGGCGATCAGGCGCAGGAAGGCCTGCTTGCCCGCCTCGTCCAGGCGCTGATAGGTTTCTCCCAGGCGCAGGGCGCGCTGCCGGGCCGAAACCTCGCCGCCCAGGCCATCGGCGCATTCTTGCAACTGGGCCCGGAGCTTCTCCAGACCCCGTTCATCGAGTGGCTTGGGCTGCCGCGACTTGCCCAGCATGTCCTGGAATTTTCTCAAACCACGCGTCATGAGGTTGCTGTTCATTTTTCCTCCTTGGCCGGCCGGTAGGCGCGCCAGATCAGATAGATGCCAAAAGCCACCATGGGCAGGGAAAGCCACTGGCCCATGCTGATGGTGTAGGACTGGCCGAAGATGCCGTGATCCGGCTCGCGAAAGCATTCCACCAGGGAGCGGAATACGCCGTAGCCGATCAGGAAGGCGCCGGAGACCGCGCCCCGGGGCCGGGGCTGGCTGGAATAAAACCACAAGATGAGGAACAGGGCCAGCCCTTCCAATCCGGCGTGGTAGAGCTGGGAGGGATGGCGCGGCAGGCCGTCGCCAGCCTGGGGAAAGATCATCGCCCAGGGCAGCTCCGGACTGGTGACCCGGCCCCACAGCTCGCCGTTGATGAAGTTGCCGATGCGCCCGGCCATGAGCCCGAGCGGCACCAGGGGGGCGATGAAATCGGTGGTCTGCAGCCAGGCCTTGCCGTGCTTTCTCGACCACAGGATGGCGGCGGCCAGCACCCCGAGAAAGCCCCCGTGGAAACTCATGCCCCCCTTCCAGACCGCGATGATCTCGAAGGGATGGGCGAAGTAATAGCCGGGCTCATAGAACAGTACCTGGCCCAGGCGGCCGCCGATGACCACGCCGAGCACGCCGTAGAACAGAAGATCGTCGAGCTGTTCCAGGGTCCAGCCCGAGGCCGGGCGGGCCAGGATGCGGCGCCGCCCGAGCCACCAGAACTGGAGGAAGGCGAGCAGATACATCAGGCCATACCAGCGGATGGCGAGCGGGCCGAGGGCAAGGGCGACGGGGTCGAACTGGGGATGGGTCAGCATGGGAGCGATTGGAGGGGCAGGAAAAGCTGCATTCTAAGTTCTCTTCGGGGTATTGGGTTCGGGAGCGGCTGCGGCAAATCGGCAAATCTCGCGAGTCTGTTTTTATACTATATAATTTGCGCAAATCTAAATGGAAGGCCTGCCCGTTTTTCCTGCCAATCCGCCTTCCCACTGTCGCGCTGTTGTCCGGGGTTGCTCCGGGGTTGCTCCGGGGTTGCTCCGGGGTTGCTCCGGGGTTGCTCTCTTGCTGCTGGGCACGGGATTGCTCAACTGTCTCCTGGTGTTGCGGGAGCGTGTCGAGGGGTTTCCGAGCTTGCGCCCGGATCCATGGGTTCGGCGTATTTTTTCGGGTTCTTTCCCGGAACGCTGAGGGTCGGAATGCTGAGGGGTGGGGCGTCACGGCCTTGCCGCTGCATTTTCTTCTCCGGTCTGGAGGCCACGGCGTGCTGGCCTGGCGGGAAAGCCGCCAGGGGCAGGATGAAATTGTCGAGGCTGCCGCGCAGGGTGTCCCCATGCTGCGGATCTCTTTTTCCGCGCTGGAAATGATGACTCCTGCCACGTCGTTGCCGGCCGATCCCGAGGGATCGGAGCCCGGTACTTATCGATGAAACAATTGGGTGAGCCCGGCGAGGTTTGCCCCAAGGAGAACCCGATGCTGCTTGCGACCGACCTGGATGGAACTTTTCTGGCCGGGCATCCCGAAAATCGTCAGCGCCTTTACCAGCTCATTAGTGCCCACCCGGAAATCAAACTGGTGTTCGTCACCGGGCGGGGGCTCGAAGTTGTGCTGCCCATCCTCTCGGACCCTACCGTGCCAACCCCTGATTACATCATTTGCGATGTGGGGGGCACGGTGGTTGATGGCAAGAACCGGCAACCGGTCCAGCCCCTGCAATCGGACATCGACGCCCGATGGCCCGGTGAACAGGTGGTGGCCGAAGCCATGGGGCAGTTCCCGGGGCTGGATCGCCAGGAGGTTCCCCAGCAACGTCGCTGCTCCTATTTCTGTGCGGCAGATGCCGTGACCGATGCCGTGGCAAAGCTGGCCGAATCCCTGGGTTGCGAGGTGCTCTACTCCGCACAGATGTATCTGGACATCCTGCCCCGGGGGGTCAATAAGGGCAGGACACTTGCGGCGCTGGTGCGCTATCTGGAACTGGAGCGGGATCAGGTCCTGGTGGCAGGGGATACTCTCAATGATCTCTCGATGTTCGAAGAGGGTTTCATCGGGGTGTGTGTCGGCGAATCCGAGTTGGCGCTGCTGGACGCCACCCGTGACCGGGCCAGGGTGCTGCATGCCCGCCATACCGGCTGTGGCGGCATTCTTGAAGCGCTGGCGCATTTCGGCTTTCTTGGCCCTGGCGGTATCGATGCGGAAATGACGGCCATGGATGCGCCAGGCAAGGCGGATCTGGTGATGGTCTACCACCGCCTGCCCTACGAAGAGGTGCGGGAGGAAGGGCAACTGGTGCGACGTCGGCCTTCCTCTCCCAATGGCATCATTCCGACCCTGTTGTCCTTCTTTGCAGATGGACGCCCGGGGTCCTGGGTGGCCTGGGCGATTCACGATCACCGTCAGGCGCCGCCCTTCGAGATCCATACCGAGGTGGACCGGGACTTGTACCCGGGGCTCAAGGCAGCCCGGGTTGCCTTGAGCAAGGAAGATGTGGATATCTTCTACAAGCGTTTTTCCAAGGAAGCCTTCTGGCCCACCCTGCATACTTTCTGGGAACGCGCCGTATTCCGGGAAGATGACTGGCAGGTGTTTCTCAAGGTCAATCGCCTGTTTGCCGAACGGACGGCGGCGGAAGCGGCACCGGATGCCGTGGTGTGGTTGCATGACTACAATCTCTGGATGGTGCCGGCCGTGTTGCGGGAGTTGCGTCCGGACCTGAAGATCGCCTTTTTTCACCACACCTACTTTCCCTCTGCCGATGTCTTCAATGTCCTGCCCTGGCGGCGGGAAATCGTCGGCAGCTTGTTGCAGTGCGACTACATCGGCTTCCACATTCCCCGCCAGGCTGAAAACTTCGTGGATGTGGCGCGGGGGGTAGCGCCCTTGAAAGTGCTGGAAACACGGGCCTGCGCCCCCCGCTTTCTCAGTTATGGTTGTGCGGTGGGCCTGGATGAGATGACAACCCTGATCGAGGTGAATGGGCGCCGGATCGGTCTGGGGGCTCACCCGGTGGGCCTGGATGTGGATCGGGTGCAGACGGTTCTGGAAACCCCCGCTTGCTCTGCCCTCATGGCGACTTTGCGACGTGAGCTGGCAGGTGTCCGGGTAGTGCTTTCCGTGGAGCGCCTGGATTACACCAAGGGGACGCTGGAAAAGATCATCGCCTTCGAACAATTGCTCGAAGAACATCCCGAGCTGTGGGGCAAGGTAGCCCTGCTGGCCATCTGCGTCCCGGCGGCCAGAGAAATGACGGTCTATGACGAATTGCAGGGCCGTATCGAACAGGCGGTCGGCCGGGTCAATGGCCGTTTTGCCCGGGTGGGGTGGACGCCCGTTCAGTTCTTCTTCCGGGCATTGCCTTTCGAAGAGGTGGTGGCTTGGTATGCGATTGCCGACCTGATGTGGATCACACCCCTGCGGGATGGACTCAATCTGGTGGCCAAGGAGTATGTGGCGACCCAGAGGCTGACAGGGGGCTCCGGGGTGCTGGTGCTGTCCGAATTTGCAGGGGCAGCCGCGGAATTGCACGGGGCCGTCCTCACCAATCCCCATGATCTGCACGACCTCAAGGAAAAACTCTACCAGGGGATCGCCATGAACCGGGCGGAAGCAGAGTCCCGTCTGCGGGAATTGTTCAGCGTCGTGCAGCACAACGACCTGCGCCGCTGGGGTGAGGATTTTCTCGGTGCGCTGGCCGCCATGGAGGGCAGGCCGGAAGAAGGCGCTGTGCCGGAGTAAAGCAGTCCCCCTCCAGCAACATTCCCATGATCCGGCTGGGCTGGCGGGGTTACAACTCTTCGTTTGGAACTTGCTGGAACGGAGATATTTTCATGCCCACTACCGCTCCCGCACCTCCACCCATGGCCGCAATATGGCCGCACAATCTGGCCGCAACATGGCCGGCGCCCTGTCACACACGAACCTTGCAGCAACACCACCTTCGCCTTCTGCCGCCTCGCGCGTAAAATGTGCC
>JANLJE010000072.1 GCA_029255645.1 Comamonadaceae bacterium
CCTTTTTCTTTGACCTGGGCGTATCCGCCACCGTGGTGGGCAGCACCATGTTGATCCTGGTCGCCCTGGGCCATCAGTCGATCCGCAGCCACCATCAGTCGATCCGCAGCCACCGCCAGCCGGAACGCACGGGACCCGCACCGGAGGCGCACTGATGGAAGCGGTCATCTCCCTTGCCATCGGGGTGCTGTTTGGTTCCGGCATCTGGCTGATCCTGCGCCCGCGCACCTTCCAGATCATCATCGGCCTGATGCTGATGTCCTACGCGGTCAACCTGTTCATCTTCATGATGGGCCGGCTCTGGATCGACAAGGCGCCCCTGACCCTGAATCCCGGCACGCCCAGCCTCGGGGAATACGCCGACCCGCTCGCGCAGGCCCTGGTACTGACCGCCATCGTCATCGGCTTTGCCACCACCGCCCTGTATCTGGTAGTCATGATCGGCGCCCGGGGCCTGACCGGCACCGACCACGTCGACGGCAAGGAACCGGGCGCATGAGCAGCCTGCCCTGGATTCAGCACCTGATTCTGGCGCCCATCCTGCTGCCGCTGCTGGCGGGCGCCGTCCTGATCCCGGTCAACGCCAAACGGCATGGCCTCAAATTCGCCATCGACCTGGGCTGCCACCTGCTCCTGCTCGCCGCTGCCCTGGTGCTGTTCTGGCAGACCGATCAGGAATTGTGGCCGGGTTCGATGGGGGTCTATCTGGCCGCCAACTGGATGGCACCGTTCGGCATCGCCCTGGTAGCCGACCGGCTGTCCACCCTGATGCTGGTGCTGACGGCAGTGCTGTCCCTGGCGGCGCTGATCTTCTCGCATCACGGCTGGAGCCGCATCGGAGCGCACTTCCATTCCCTGTTCCTGTTCCTGCTGATGGGCATCAACGGCGCCTTCCTGACGCACGACCTGTTCAACCTGTTTGTCTTTTTCGAGGTCATGCTGGCGGCCTCCTACGGTCTGGTGCTGCACGGCTACAACACCGCCCGCATCCGGGCCGGCATGCAATACATCGCCATCAATCTGGCAGCCTCCCTGCTGTTCCTGATCGGCATCGCCCTGATCTATGCCTGCACCGGCACCCTCAACATGGCCGATCTGGGGCCCCGCATCGCCGTCCTCGCGCCGGAGGACCTCCCCCTGCTGCAAATCGGCGCCCTGATCCTGGCCCTGGCCTTCCTCACCAAGGGCGCCATGTGGCCGCTCGGCTTCTGGCTGCCCACCACCTACGCCGCCGCCTCACCGCCCGTGGCGGCGATGCTGGTGCTGATGACCAAGGTGGGCCTCTACGCCATCATCCGCCTCTGGCCCCTGGCCTTTGCGGACGGGCCTCTGGCCGGGTTTGGCCTGGAAGCCTTGTTCTGGGGCGGCATGGCGACCCTGCTGTTTGGCACACTGGGCACGCTCGCCGCCCAGGAACCGGGGCGCATGGCGGGCTATGCGGCGATCATTTCGTCCGGCACCCTGATGGCCATCATCGGCAGCAAGCAGCCCGGCCTGCTCGGCGCCGGCCTCTACTACCTGCTCGGCTCCACCCTGGCCATCGCCGCCTTCTTGCTGCTGATCGGTCTCATTGAACGCATCCGCACCCCCGGCACCGCGTTACTGGCCTTGACCATGGAAGCGTTTGCCATCGAGGAAAAACCCGAAGAACCCGTAGGGGTCGGCATTCCCGCCGCGCTGGCCTTTCTCGGCCTGGCCTTTGCCGGCAGCGCCCTGGTCATCACCGGCCTGCCGCCCCTCTCGGGCTTTATCGCCAAATTCAGCCTCTTTCATGCCTTGCTCAATGGCAGCAGCACCGTGCCCCTGCAAAACGGCGGGTTGATCCTGCTGATCTTCTGCTCCGGCCTGGCCGGCATCATTGCCCTGATGCGCTTTGGCGTGCGCACCTTCTGGGCCTCCGGCAACATCCAGCCACCCAGCCTGCAGCATTCTGAGGCCCTGCCCATCAGCCTGCTGCTGCTGCTGTGCATCGCCATGACGATCTATGCCGGCCCCTTGTTCGACTATCTGGGCCGGGTCAGCCAGGACCTGGCCCAACCGGAACATTATGTGGAAGGCGTCCTGTCGGCTCCCGTCATCGCCGCTCCGGCCGGAGCACGCCCGTGAAACGCCTGCTTCCCTCGCCCCTGCTCTCCCTGGCACTGCTGCTGACCTGGCTGTTACTGAACCAGAGCCTGGCCGCGGCGCATCTGCTCCTGGGGAGCGTGCTGGCCATCATCGCCCCCCTGCTGGCACGGCCCCTGCAGCCGCACGGTCATGCGCGCCTGCATCGCCCCCTGCTGCTTGTCAGACTGCTGGGCAAAGCCAGCCTCGAAATACTGCACTCCTGCATTAACGTCAGCCGCACCATCCTGTTGGCCCGCCCGACGGGATTGAATTCCCAGTTCATCCGCATTCCCCTGGAAATGCAGAGCCCGCATGGCCTGGCCGTGCTGGCCGGCATCATCAACCTGACGCCGGGCACGGTCTGGGTGGAACTGCTGCCGGACAGCCACGAACTGGTGCTGCACGTTTTCGACCTGCATGATGCCCAGTGGTGGATCGACACCATCAAGCAGGAATACGAACAACCCTTGATGCAGATTTTTGAGGGGAGCCCCGCATGAACCACGTCCTGCCCATCGCCCTGATCTTTGCGATGAGTTGTGTCAGCATCGCCGCCCTGCTCTGCTGCCTGCGCCTCCTGATCGGGCCGTCGGCCCAGGACCGCGTCCTGGCGCTCGATACGCTATGGATATGCAGCATGCTGATGTGCCTCTTGCTCGGCATCCGTTACGGCAGCATGATTTATTTTGAGGTCGCCCTGCTGATTGCCCTGCTCGGTTTCGTCTCCACCATTGCCATGGCCAAATTCCTGATGCGCGGCGAGATCATCGAATGAAGCCGCTTGCCACCACGACCGCCAGGAAAACACCATGATCCACTGGGATCACCTGCCCCTCTGGGCCAGCCTGCCAACCGCCGCCCTGCTCGTCCTGGGCGGCGGCTTCACCCTGACCGGCTGCCTGGGCCTGCTGCGCCTGCCCCATTTCTATCAACGCATTCACGGTCCGGCCATCACCATCACTCTGGGCACAGGCTGCATCCTGATCGCCTCGATGCTGCTCTTCTCGACCCTGGAAACCCGACCCGTGCTCCACGAACTGCTCATCACCCTGTTCCTCCTGATGACCACCCCCATGGTTTCCATGCTCATCATGCGGGCGGCGGTGCACCGGGATCTACGCCAGCAACACCGCCTCGCGGCGGAAAAAGAGAGCCCCATCGCCGTCTATCGCGACATTCAGCACCAATCCCGGGGCGATAGAAAGACTTCATGAAGTTCTGCTTCCGGCGTTCCGGCTTCGGGGTGCCAGTCGTAGCGCCACTTCACCACCGGCGGCAGGGACATCAGGATTGACTCGGTGCGCCCTCCCGATTGCAGGCCAAACAGGGTGCCTCGGTCGAATACCAGGTTGAATTCGACATAGCGGCCGCGGCGGTAGAGCTGAAAATCCCGCTCCCGCTCGCCATAAGGCACATCCCGGCGCCGGGCCAGCACCGGCAGATAGGCCTGGGTGAAAGCGTCCCCCACGGCCTGGGTCAGGGCAAAACAACGCTCGAACCCGCCTTCATCGAGATCATCGAAAAAGATGCCACCCACGCCCCGCGGCTCGTTGCGGTGCTTGAGGAAGAAATACTCGTCGCACCACTTTTTGTACTTTGGATAAACCTCGGCTCCGAAGGGCGCCAGGGCATCGCGGCAGGTGGCGTGAAAATGGCGCACATCCGCCTCGACACCGTAATAGGGGGTCATGTCCATGCCGCCGCCGAACCACCAAACCGGCGCTTGGCCTGCCTTCGTCGCGACGAAACAGCGCACGTTCATGTGCGCCGTGGGGCAGTAGGGGTTCTCCGGATGCAGCACCAGCGACACCCCCATCGCCTCCCAGGCCCGCCCGGCCAGTTCCGGCCGGTGGGCGGTGGCTGAAGCCGGCAGCGACTGGCCGGTGACGTGGGAGAAATTCACCCCGCCGCGTTCAAAACAGTTACCCGCTTCGATCAGCCGGGAGATCCCGCCGCCGCCCTCGGGCCTATCCCAGGAGTCGCTGCGAAAGGGCTGGCCATCGAAGGCTTCGAGTTCGCTGACGATGCGGTTTTGCAGGCCGGTGAAGTAGGTTTTGAGGATCTGGGTGTCCATTGTCTGCTGGCTTTGGGGGTGGGCTTTGGGGGTGGGGCGGCTGGGATGGTTTTTTGCTGCCGGGCACCACCTCGATGGCGGGCGGCCTCGACTGGGGCTCGGCGGGCTGGAGTCGCCGCTGCGTGACTCAGACACCGCCAGCCGGATTGCCCCGCCCGCGCGCGTCAGGAGCAAAAGCCGTCGTCAAAAAATCAGCGGCTGATCGCCCGATGGCCAATATCCTTGCGGTATTGCATGCCTTCGAAGTGAATTTCACTGAGCGCCTCGTAGGCCCGCTTCTGGGCCAGCTTGACGTTCTCGCCCAGGGCGGTGACGCACAGCACCCGGCCGCCCGCCGTCACCACCTGACCATCGACATAGGTGGTGCCGGCATGGAAAACATGGGCATCCTCGCCAAAGCTGTTGCCGGGCGGCAGGCCCTGGATGCCATCGCCCGTTCTGGGCTTTTCAGGGTAGTTGGCGGCGGCCAGGACCACACCCAGGGCCACGCGCCGGTCCCATTCGGCTTCCACCTGATCCAGGGTGCCGGCTACCGCGTGTTCCAGCAGATCGAGCAGGTCGGACTTGAGGCGCATCATGATCGGCTGGGTTTCCGGGTCGCCCATGCGGCAGTTGAATTCCAGGGTCTTCACCGAGCCATCCTTGCCGATCATCAGGCCGGCGTAGAGGAAACCGGTGTAGGGCATGCCGTCGGCCGCCATGCCGCGCACGGTGGGGAGAATGATTTCCCGCATGGCTTTGGCATGGATTTCCGGGGTGACGCAAGGGGCCGGGGAATAGGCGCCCATGCCGCCGGTGTTGGGGCCCCGGTCGCCGTCGAGCAGGCGCTTGTGATCCTGGCTGGAGGCCAGGGGCAGGACATTTTTGCCATCGACCATGACGATGAAGCTCGCTTCCTCGCCGTCGAGGAAATCCTCGATCACGACGCGGGCGCCGGCATCGCCCAGCTTGTTGCCGGACAGCATGTCGTCGATGGCGGCATGGGCTTCGTCCAGGTGCATCGCCACCACCACGCCCTTGCCCGCCGCCAGGCCGTCGGCCTTGATGACGATGGGCGCGCCCCTGGCCTCCACATAAGCGTGGGCCGCCCTGGGATCGGCAAAGGTCTCGAAGGCGGCGGTGGGAATCTTGTGCCGCGTCATGAAACGCTTGGCGAAATCCTTGGAGGATTCGAGCTGGGCCGCAGCCTGGGTCGGCCCGAAAATCTTCAGCCCCCGGGCCCGGAAGAGATCCACCACCCCGGCGGCGAGCGGCGCTTCCGGCCCGACCACGGTCAGGTGGATGCCGTTCTGCTCGGCAAAATCCGCCAGGGCCGCGGTATCGGTGAGGTTCACATTTTCCAGCTCATGTTCCCGGGCCGTGCCGGCATTGCCGGGCGCCACGCAAACCCGTTGCAGACCGGGCGTCTTGGCCAGTTTCCAGGCCAGGGCGTGCTCGCGGCCGCCGGAACCGATGACGAGTAGTTTCATGATGCCCCCTTTTTAGTGCCGGAAATGTCGTGTGCCGGTAAATACCATGGCGATTCCATGTTCGTCGGCGGCGGCGATGACTTCCTCGTCGCGCATCGAGCCGCCCGGCTGGATCACGGCGGCGGCGCCGGCTTCGGCCAGCACATCGACCCCATCGCGAAACGGAAAGAAGGCATCGGAAGCGACGACCGAGCCCGCGAGCGACAGGCCGGCGTTCTGCGCCTTGAAGGTGGCGATGCGGGTGGAATCGACGCGGCTCATCTGGCCGGCGCCGATCCCCAGGGTCATGCCGCCGCCGCAAAAGACGATGGCGTTGGACTTGACGAACTTGGCGACGCGCTCGGCAAAGAGCAGGTCTTCGAGCTGCTGCAGGGTGGGTTGGACCTTGGTCACGACCTTGAGACTGCTGATCTCTGCCGTGAAGTCGTCCGGCGTCTGCACCAGGAGACCGCCGCCGACGCGCTTTAGTTCGAGCTTGTTCTGGTCGCGTGCCGCCAGCGGCACTTCCAGCACGCGCAGGTTCTGCTTCGCCGCCAAGGCGGCCCTGGCTTCGGCGGTGAAGGCAGGGGCGATCAGCACTTCGACGAAGTGCTTTCTTTCGCTCATGGCCTGGACCACGTCGATGCCCACTTCGCCGTTAAAGGCGAGGATGCCGCCGAAGGCCGAGGTGGGATCGGTCAGGAAGGCCTTTTCATAGGCGCGCAACAAGGTGCCCTCCACGGCCACGCCGCAGGGGTTGGCGTGCTTGACGATGACGCAGGCCGGGCCCGCGAAGGACTTGACGCATTCCCAAGCGGCGTCCGAGTCGGCGATGTTGTTGTAGGACAGTTCCTTGCCCTGTAACTGGGTATAGCTGGCGATGCTGCCCGGCAAGGCGACGGTATCGCGGTAGAAGGCGGCGCTCTGGTGGGCATTTTCGCCGTAACGCAGGATTTCGCCCCGGTCGAAGGCCAGTTGCAGCCGGGCGGGGAAGATCAATGGCGCGGGCGCGGCTATGTTGGGCTGTGCTTCTACGCCGTCTTCCAGGCCGGTCAGCCAGTTGGCGATCATGCCGTCGTAGCGGGCGGTGTGGGTGAAGGCTTTCCTGGCGAGGTGAAACCGGGTGGCAAGCGCCAGGGCGCCGCCATTGGCGCTCATTTCATCGAGCAGGCGCGGGTAGTCGGCCGGGTCGGTGACGATGGCGACGCCGGCATAGTTCTTGGCCGCGGAGCGGACCATGGCGGGGCCGCCGATGTCGATGTTCTCGATGGCGTCGGCCAGCGTCACGCCGGGCTTGGCGATGGTGGCGGCAAAGGGGTAGAGGTTGACGCAGACCAGGTCGATGGTGGGGATGCCGTGCGCTGCGAGGGTGGCCATATGCTCAGGCAGGTCGCGCCGGGCCAGGATGCCGCCGTGCACCTTGGGGTGCAGGGTCTTGACGCGGCCATCGAGCATTTCCGGAAAGCCGGTGTAATCGCCGATCTCGGTCACGGCCAGGCCGGCGTCGCGCAGCATTTTCGCGGTGCCGCCGGTGGACAGCAGCTTGACGCCCTGGGCCACCAGGCCCTGCGCGAATTCGAGAACGCCCGTCTTGTCGGAGACGGAAATCAAGGCTTGTTTGATGGTCATGGAGGGTTCTTCAGATCAGTTGGAATTCGGTGAGTTTCTTGCGCAGGGTGTTACGGTTGATGCCGAGCATCTCCGCCGCTTGGGTCTGGTTGCCGCCGGCCTGCCTGAGTACCACTTCGAGCATGGGGCGCTCGACGCTCTTCATCACCATGTCGTAGACGTCCGTGGGCTTCTCCCCGTCCAGGTCGCGGAAATATTTCTCCAGGGCGCCGAGCACGCAGGCCGCAATGTCTTGTTGCTGACTCATGCTGCCAGTTCCTCCTCTGCTTCGTATTCGAGATGTTCGGACCGCTCTGCCAGGTGGCGGAAGAAGTCGTTCACTGCCCGCTGCTGCAGGTCCAGGTCAGGCAACTGGTTCATGGCCTTCCTGAAGGCGGCCGAACCGGTGAGGCCTCTGGTGTACCAGGAAATATGCTTACGAGCCACCTTTACGCCCGTGTCCTCGCCGTAGAAAGCATACAGCTCCTGCAAGTGGCCCATGAGGATGGCGTGGATTTCACCCACCCGGGGCGGGGCCAGCTTCTCGCCGGTCCGCAGATAATGTTCGATTTCCCGGAACAGCCAGGGCCGCCCCTGGGCAGCGCGGCCGATCATCACCCCGTCGGCCCGGGTGTAGTCGAGCACGAACTTCGCCTTCTCGGGCGAGGTGATGTCGCCGGTGGCTATTACCGGGAGGCGGATGTCCGACTTCACCTGGGCGATGGTGTCGTACTCGGCCTCGCCGGTGTACTGGTCGGCGCGGGTGCGGCCGTGGATGGCCACGGCACGGATGCCCGATTCCTGGGCGATGCGGGCGATGCGGGGGGCGTTCTTGTGCTGGCGGTTCCAGCCGGTGCGGAATTTCAGCGTCACCGGGGTATCGGGCACGGCCGCCACCACCGCCTCCAGGATGCGCGCCACCAGGGCTTCATCCTGCATCAGGGCGGAACCGGCCATGACGTTACAGACTTTCTTGGCCGGGCAACCCATGTTGATGTCGATGATCTGGGCTCCGTTCGCGACGTTGTAACGGGCGGCCTCGGCCAGCATGGCCGGCTCGGCCCCGGCGATCTGCACCGCGATGGGCTCCACCTCGCCGTCGTGATTGGCCCGGCGGAGGGTCTTGGCGCTGCCATAGAGGAGCGAATTGGAAGTGACCATCTCGGACACGGCCAGACCCGCCCCGAGCCGCTTGCAAAGCTGGCGGAACGGGCGATCCGTCACGCCCGCCATGGGAGCGAGGAAGAGAGGGTTGCGCAGGGTAAAGCCGCAAAATTCCATGGTGGAATCAAGAAAGAGAGCAGGAAAGGGGGCGGATTCTACCCCAGGCGCTGCCTAAAAAATAGTCACGCTGCCACGGTTTTCATGAATCCGGAAACAGTTCCAGCGCGAAGGCGCGGCGCTGACGGGGATCACCAGGCCCGCGCCCCCCAGATCATGCGTCGGGCGAGGAAATGCCGGGGCGGGGGGAGCAGATCCAGGGCCAGCAGCCCCAGGCCCCGGGCCCAGCGTAGCGGCGGCAGATCGTTGGAGAACAGGCGCACCACCCGGTCGGTAAAGAAGGCGCCGCCGCTGCGATCCAGCCTGCGGCGGGCGGCATAGGCAGCCAGGGTCGGGGCGGCGCCGGGATCGTCGCCCCCGGCAAAGAGGCTCTCGGCAAGCTCCCAGGCATCCCTGAGGCCCAGGTTGTAGCCCTGGCCGGAGACCGGGTGCAGGGTCTGGGCACTGTTACCGATCCAGACTTCGCGGCCCAGGACCAACTCGCGCCGCTGGCGCAGGGCGAGGGGAAAGCGGTCGCGCCGGCCGACCTGGGTAAAGCCGAAACGGCTGCCGAACTGCTGCGCCAGGGCTTTGAGGAAGGCGTCGTCATCGAGGGCCATCAGGGCATCGGCCCTGGCCGAGGGTACGGTGAACACCACCGAGTAGCCCGCCTCCAGCGGCAGGAGGGCCAAGGGCCCGTCCGGGGTGAAGCGCTCCCAGGCGCGGTGGCCGTGGGGCCGGTCGGCAAGCGCATCGCAGATGATCGCTTCCTGGCCATAGTCGGCCACCTCGACCCCGGCCTCGTCGCCAGGGGTGCCTTCGGCATGGACCACCAGCCGGGGGCGCAGGCATAGGGTCTCGCCGCGGCGCTCCAGGGTGGCCAGGGGGGCAAGGCCATTGGCTATTCCACTCCCGGCTACTCCACCGCTCCCGCGCTCGAGGCTGACGAGCCTCGTTTCATCCAGGCAGGTGCAGGTCGGCAGTTCTTGCACGCCGGCCTGGAGGCGGGCCGCCAAGTCCTTGTAGCGCAGCACATAACCCAGGGCCGGCAGCTCCAATTCGCTCCGGTCGATCAGGGTGCGGCCAAAGCCGCCTTTCTGGGAGACGTGGATGGTCTCGATGGCGGTAACGGCCCGGGCCGGCCAGGCCCCGAGCGGCTCGAGCAGCTGCCGCGCGCCGTGAGAGAGGGCGAGCGCCCGGGGATCGGCCGCCTGATCCGCCAAGGGCCGCTTGTCGACCAGCGTCACCCGCCAGGGGCTGTCTGCCAGCGCCAGCGCCAGGGTCAGGCCGACGGGGCCGGCACCGATGATCAGGATGTCCGTCTGCTGCAGTTCGGTCTGTTGCGGCTCGGTCTGTTGCGGCTCGGTCTGCTGCAGCTCGGTCTGCTGCAGCTCGGTCTGCTGCGGCTCGGTCTGTTGCGGCTCGGTCTGTTGCGGCTCAGTCATGCGCCATGATCTCCTCGATTTCCGCCACCGTCTTCGGGGCGTGGGTATAAACCCGGCCGCCTTCCGGGGTCACCATCACGTCGTCCTCGATGCGGATGCCGATGCCCTGCAGGGGTTCCGGCACATCCGCCCCGGGACGCAGGTAGAGGCCGGGCTCCACCGTCAGCACCATGCCCGGCGCAAGCGGCCGCCACTCCGCACCGATCTTGTACTCCCCCGCATCATGCACGTCCAGCCCCAGCCAGTGGCTGGTGCGGTGCATGTAGAACCGTTTGTAGTCCCCGGCTTCGATCAGGCCGTCTACGCTGCCGGTAAGGAGGCGCAGATCCACCATGCCCTGCACCAGCACCCGGAGCGCGGCGTCATGGGGGGCCATGCAATGGGCGCCGGGGCGGATGGCGGCGATGGCGGCGGCCTGGGCGGCGAGGACGATTTCATAGCAATCCTTTTGCACCGGACTGAAGCGGCCATCGACCGGGAAGGTGCGGGTGATGTCGGCGGCGTAGCCCTCCAGCTCGCAGCCCGCGTCGATCAGCACCAGGCTGCCCGCGGCGAGCCGCTTGTCGTTCTCCACATAATGAAGGATGCAGGCATTGGCGCCGCCGGCGACGATCGGGGCATAGGCATGGCTAGAGGCGCCGCGGCGGCGGAATTCGTAGGTGAGCTCCGCCTCCAGTTCGTACTCGGCCAGGCCCGGCCGGCAGGCGGCCATGGCCCGGGCGTGGCCGGCGGCGGCGATGGCGGCGGAGCGTGCCATGATTTCCAGCTCCGTCGCATCCTTGACGAGGCGCATGGCATCGAGCGCTTGACGTAGGTCGTGGATCACCTGCGGCGGCTGCTTGCCGGCCCGGGCCTCACTGCGCACGGCGTTCAAGGCCCTGCCGATGCGGGCGTCCCAATCCGGATCCAGGCCCAGGGTGTGCCAGAGGGCGGGGCGATTCGCCATCAGCTCGGGCAGCATCTCCTCGAGGCGGGCGATGGAATACGCCGCATCGAAGCCGAAGCTGAGCTTTGCCGCCTCCGGGCCGTAGCGAAAACCCTCCCAGGTTTCCCGCTCCTCGTCCTTGTCCCGGCAAAACAGGATGGACTTGCCGCCGGCCAGCACCAGCACCGCCTCGGGCTCGGGAAAGCCGGTGAGATACCAGAAATAGGAATCGAAGCGGTAGGGATAGTGGCTGTCCCGGTTGCGGACCTGTTCCGGGGCGGTGGGAAGGAGGGCGATGCCATCGGCGATGGTTGCAAGGAGGCGCTCGCGGCGGGCAATGAAGTGGGCGTAAGTCATGAGGTTTTGTCGTCCCTGGCGTGTTCCCGCACGGGCGTGGCGGGCGATGAAATTCGATCAGTTTGCAGCAGTTCGACTCCCCCGCATCCCCCGCAACTGCCGACTCCCTTCACGTGGCGGACGAGAAGCGCAGTGGCAGCCGGGCGCAGGATCTCCCGGGCGCGCTGCAGGGCATCGACCCAAAGAGGGAAGCCTTCATCCTG
This sequence comes from Comamonadaceae bacterium, assembly GCA_029255645.1. Classification (GTDB taxonomy): domain Bacteria; phylum Pseudomonadota; class Gammaproteobacteria; order Burkholderiales; family Rhodocyclaceae; genus Azovibrio. The sequence continues at coordinate 11,427 of JANLJE010000072.1, forward strand.
GACAGTTTCGATCAAGGCTCGGTGCATGGGGTTTCGCTTTCATCCGGCAGGGCGGAAGCAATGCCGATGTCACAAAAAAAGGGGTGTCAAGCCGCCATCTTCGCGCCGTCATCGTAAAGCATCCCGGCATCGGCATCGAGGCGAGGGAGGTCATGGTAATCGAAGTTTTCCCGGCCGGCATGATCGAGCCTCGCCCCATGAGGAATGAGCCTGAACGAAGGGTGGAAGGAAAAGCCCAAGGTCATCTGACCCAGAAATGCGGATCTCGAAAACCCCGCAATTTTCCTCGTCTCAACGCTTCAACTAACTGATTCATAACGAGCGGGGTTTTGAAAACGAGGTTTTTCGAGGCGCCCACGCAAATAAACCTGAACGCCCCCCTACAGGGGATGAGCCCTCGGTAGTTTGAGGGTCAGGGGCCTGGCAGAAATCAAGCGTGTCCCGACCCCCGTCTTGAGAGGAAAGGCGTTCCGGGGTCGGCAGACCTCGCCGCCGGTGCGAGGCGGCCGGTCGGTTGTGTGCGCTTTTTATGGAGGCTTGATTGCGAGAACCGACCCCTTCTTGCTTTAGCGCCGTCCAGCGACTGAGATAAATGAACCTAGCCCCTTTTCTTTCTTTTCTTTGCTCCAAGTAGGGGCTCCTCGCTCACGGACGGAAGACTTCTTCCAGGCTCCTTGCGTCCAGTACGCGGTCCACCCAGGTGTCGATCTGCTCGGCAGAAGCCGCTGCAATCTTGCCAACGGCATCCGCCGGCAAGACACCGAAACGCTGGGTCAAGAGCTTCTGCAGGACGAGCGCCTCGCCCTTCTGCTCATGCTGCCGGGCCCAGGTGTCAAACCGTTCAGCCAGTGTCATCT